>NZ_JBDQQP010000001.1:0-882414 GCF_039888735.1 Streptomyces sp. CAU 1734 | reverse complement strand
CCTCGTCTCCGAAGGAGACGGGGTATCAACATATTTGGCGTTGACTTTTGGCACGCTGTTGAGTTCTCAAGGAACGGACGCTTCCTTTGATTCCCTTCCGGGTCTCTCCGGGCTTTCCCTTCGGTCTTGCGTTTCCAACTCTACCAGATGTTTTCCGGCCCGTTTCCGGACCGTATTTTCATCTCGGCGGCCAGTTGGACCGGCCTTTCGCCTTTCGGCTGCTCCGACTTTATCAGATCCTTTCGGGCCTGATTCCCGGTCGAAATCGGGTTGTCTTTCCGGCTGTTGGGCCGTTCCGACGTCCAGAACTCTAGCGGATTCCCCGGGCGACTCATAATCGAGTCTTCCGAATGGATTTCGGCAAGCCGAAATCGCTCCCGGCCGGGAGATCGTGCTGGAGATTGGTTGCCGCGTGCGCGGCGGGAGTGGTCGTCGAAGAACCGTTCCGGCCCCGTGACAACTCGAAGAACCTTACGGATCGATGAACCCTGTGTCAACTCTCCCAGCTGAGCGGGGTGAGGCCGGTTCCGGCCCGCCGGTCACGCGCGGGGGCGACCGCTCCTAGTCGAGGTCGGTGAGCCGGCCGCCGGCGTCGGGCTGGGCGTGCTCCACCCGGCGCAGTACGCGGATGAGCAGTTCACCGAGGACGCCGCGCTCGTCGGCGGAGAGGTCCTGGAGAAGGTCGTCCTCGAAGGCCGAGGCCATCCGCATCGCCTCCAGCCACTTCGTACGGCCCTCGTCGGTGAGCTCCACGATCACGCGGACCCGGTTGTTCTCGTCGCGGTCCCTGGTGACCAGGCCCTCGTTCGCCATCCGGTCGATGCGGTGGGTCATCGCGGCCGGGGTGAGGCCGAGGCGCTTCGCCAGCTCGCCCGGGCCCATCCGGTAGGGGCTGCCCGCCAGGACCAGGGTCTTCAGGACCTCCCACTCGGCGTTGCTGATGCCCAGGGCCGCCACCTGGCGGCCGTATGCGACGTTCATCCGGCGGTTGAGCCGGCCCAGCGCCGAGACGACCTTCTCGACCTGGGGGTCCAGGTCTCCGTACTCGCGCTGATAGGCGGCGATCTGCTCGTCGAGGCTCGGCTCCTGGATGGCCGGGGCCGGCGCTGCTGGGCCCTCGGGGCTCACGTTAGGCATACGCCGCAGTATCGCACGGCACCCATTGGCATTGAAGTCCTTCGACGTGTACTCTTCACTATCGAACTTTACTATTGAAGTCTTGATACTTCACTACTTCGAACCCTTGAGGCAGGTGAGTGTGACCAGGGTGCAGGGTGCAGCGATGCGCCGAATCCAGGCGGGAAGCGCGCTGAGCGCGTTCGGACTCGGTTTCACGGTTCCGTTTCTCTACATCTATGTGGCGAAGACACGGGACCTGGGCGCGACGACGGCGGGAGCCGTCCTCGCGGTCTTCGCGATGGCCGCACTCGTCGCGCTGCCCATCACCGGGCGGGCCATCGACCGGCGCGGGCCGCGCCCCGTCGTGGTGGCCGCGTCGCTCGTGGCCTCGGTGGGCGCCGTCGCCCTGGGAGTGTCGACGAACTGGGTGACCGTGGTGGTCTCGGCCGCCGTGCTGGGGGCCGGCACCGCCGTGATCCAGCCCGCGCTGGCCACCATGCTGGTCCGCGCCTCGGAGCCGTCGGAGCGCACCCGGGTCTTCGCTCTCCAGTTCTTCCTCCAGAACATGGGGCTCGGGCTCGGTGGTCTGATCGGCGCGCAGATCGTCGACAGTAAGAGAGGAGAAACGTTCACTCTCCTCTTCAGCATCGAAGCGGTGATGTTCCTGGTGCTGGCCGCCATCGCGCTGAGCGTGCGGCTGCCCGAGCCGGAGGCCGTCCCCGGGACGCCCGGCGCTTCCGCGCCCGGGAACCAGAAGCTCGGTATGCGGGCACTGCTCGGGCACAAGGCGATGGTCTCGCTCTGCGTCCTCGGGTTCATTCTGTTCTTCGCCTGCTACGGACAGTTCGAGTCCGGGCTCTCCGCCTATGGCACCGAGGCTGCCGGAATCGAGCCTTCCACCTTCGGTACCGCGCTGGCCGCGAACACCGCGGTGATCGTGCTCGCGCAGTTCCTGGTGCTGAGGTTCGTGGAGCACCGCAAGCGCACCCGGGTCATCGGCGCCGTCGGTCTGATCTGGGCCGTCGCCTGGATGTTCGCGGGGTACGCGGGTCTCGGCGCGAGCAGCCAGGCCATGGCGACGGCCGCGTTCATCACCACGTACGCCCTCTTCGGGCTCGGCGAGGCACTGCTGGCGCCGACCGTCGCACCCCTGGTGGTCGATCTGGCGCCGAAGTCGATGGTCGGGCAGTACAACTCGGCCTTCGCGCTGGTCAAGCAGTTGGCGCTGGCACTCGGTCCGGCGGTCGGCGGTGTCATGGGGGCCAAGCTCCATGCCCCCTACATCGTGACCTTCGTCCTCTTCTCGCTGGCCATCACCGCGCTGGCGGTGAAGCTCGGCCGGCAGCTCACCCCCGTACAGAATCAGCCCTCGCTGGGGGCGGTGTCGCGGGTGGTGGCGCAGCACAACCCGGCCGAGAGGGCCAGGAAGGTGGAGACGGCCGCATAGCCGCCCGCTCCGTACAGCCGCTGCTCCGGCCTCTCCGGTGATCACCTCTGATCCCCGCCCTCCCGACGGGGGGGGCGGGGATCAGTGCTGCCCGGGGTGTTCCCGATCGCGGTCGCGCTTCGCCGGGAGGGCGAATTCGCACCAGACCGCCTTGCCGCCGCCGGGGGTGCGGCGGCAGCCCCAGGAGGAGGCGATGGTGGCGAGGATCGAGATGCCGCGGCCCGCTTCGTCCTCCGATTCCGCCCGGCGGCGGCGCGGCAGGTGGTCGTCGCCGTCCGTCACCTCGATGATCAGGCGGCGATCGGTGCGGCGCAGGCGCAGCCGCATGGGCGGGGTGCCGTGCTGGAGCGAATTGGCGACCAGCTCGCTGGTGGCCAGCACCCCCAGATCGTGGAGCTCGGTGGAGAACCGCCAGGACGCCAGCACCCCCGAGGCGAAGGCGCGGGCGCGGGGCGCCGCCTCGGTGCCGCCGAGGAGTTCCAGCGCGGCGTTGTGGAAGAGCTCGGCGGAGGCTCCGCTGCGGGCGGGGTGCTGGACGACCATCACGGCGACATCGTCGTCATGGTCCGCGGTCACTCCCTGGGAGCGGATCAGCCGGTCACAGACCACCTGCGGGGTGCCGGTCGCCCCGGACAGGGCGCGCTCCAGCGAGGCGACCCCCTCGTCGATGTCCTCGCCGCGCCGCTCCACCAGGCCGTCCGTGTAGAGGACGGCGCTGGATCCGGGCGGCAGGGCGATGGTGCCCGAGGAGTGCAGCCAGCCGCCGGTGCCGAGGGGCGGTCCGGTGGGGTCGGCGGCGCGCCGGACCGTGCCGTCCTCGTCGCGGATGAGGATGGGGAGGTGGCCGGCGGAGGCGTAGTCCAGGCGTCCCTCATTGGGGTCGTGGACGGCGTAGACACAGGTGGCGATCTGGCTGGCGTCGATCTCGGCGGCGAGTCCGTCCAGCAGCTGAAGGACCTCGTGCGGCGGGAGGTCGAGCCGGGCATAGGCGCGTACGGCGGTGCGGAGCTGGCCCATCACCGCGGCGGCGCGCACCCCGCGGCCCATCACATCGCCGATGACGAGGGCGGTACGGCCGGCGCCGAGGGTGATCACGTCGTACCAGTCGCCGCCGACCGCGGCGTCCTCGCCGCCGGGCTGGTAGGTGGCGGCGATCCGCAGGTCGTCGGGCTGCTCCAGCTCCTGGGGGAGGAGCGAGCGCTGGAGGGTGACGGCCATCTCGCGCTGGCGGCGCTCGCTGGCCCGCAGCCGCTCGGCGGCCTCGGCGTGGTCGGTGACATCGGCGGCGAAGACGAGCACACCCCGGCCGGCGTCCGGGTCGGTCTCCGACCGCGCCGCGCCGTCCGGGGCGGCATCCGGGCGGGCACCGGCACCGGGGATGTCGACGGGCAGGCAGGTGACGGTGTACCAGCCGCCGGTGGTGACCTTGCGGGACTTCACGGTGCGCGGACGGTCGCTGCGCAGCACCTGGTCCATGAGCGGGGGCAGTCCGAGCTCGACCAGCTCGGGGCAGGCGACGGCGGCGGGGGCGCCGATCGGGCGGGGGCCGAAGGCGGTGGTGTACGCGTCATTGACATAGGCGATCCGGTGGTCGGATCCGTACACCAGGGCGACCAGGGCGGGGAGCCGGCCGAGGATCTCCGGTACGGGGAAGTCCTCCAGGGCCGGCGCGTGCGGGAGCGGGTCGGGAGGTTGCTCGATCTCGCCGCGGGCCGCCGGGACCGCTCCCTCGCCGCGGCCGCGGCTCTCCGGCCGGCCGTCGCCGCGCCGGTCCGGTCGCGGTGGTGCGGTGGAGATCCCGCGGTCGGTCCTCCGCGCCGCCGCGCGGCGCTGCGTACCGGGGAGCCTTGCGCTCCAACGCGTGAAGTTCACTGACTTTCTAGCCTCAATGGTTGTCGCCAAGGGTCACAAGGGTCACTCTGTGCAAATGTGAGCCCACCTATGGTCACACGTACAGTGTGACGGAGCGTACTGACAGTCGGTGTCCACCGGATGCCGGACGGGACCGTTCCGGCGGATCGGCGGGGGCCGTGCGCGGTGGGGCTCAGCCCGCCCCGGGAGTGGTGGGGCCGCCCGGCGCACCGGGGCCGGCGTCGCCCGGGCCGTCATCGCCGCGGCGGCGTTCCGACCCGTTCGGATCACTCCGCCCGTTCGGTGTGTCCGTTCTCCCGGGTGTGCCCGGCGGTTTCGGCGAACCGGGTGCCGTGCCCGTACCGCCGCCGCCCGCCGCGCTCGCGAACTCCGCCCTGGGGTGCTCCAGCGACCCCAGCGACACGATCTCCCTCTTGAAGAGGCCGGCCAGGGTCCACTCGGCCAGTACGCGCGCCTTGCGGTTGAGCGTGGGCATCCTGCTGAGGTGGTAGACCCGGTGCATCAGCCAGGCCGGGTAGCCCTTGAGCTTCCGGCCGTAGACATGGGCGACGCCGCGGTGGAGGCCGAGGGAGGCGACGGAGCCGACATAGGCGTGCTCGTACTCGCTGAGCGGCCGGCCGTGCAGCGACGCCACGATGTTCCCGGCAAGCACTTTTGTCTGGCGGACCGCGTGCTGGGCGTTGGGGGCGCATTCGGCGCCGGGGGTGTCGGAGCTGATGTCGGGCACGGCGGCGGCGTCGCCGGCCGCCCAGGCGTGTTCGGTTCCGGCGAGGGCCAGCTGGGCGGTGCAGCGGAGCCGGCCGCGTTCGGTGAGGGGGAGGTCCGTGGCGGCCAGGAGGGGCGAGGGTTTGACGCCCGCGGTCCAGACGACCGTACGGGTGCGGAAGCGGCTGCCGTCGCTGAGGACGGCGACCCGGTTCTCACAGGAGTCGAGCCGGGTCTCCAGGCGTACGTCGATGTTGCGGGACCGCAGCTCCCTGATCGCGTACCCGCCCATCTCCTCCCCCACCTCGGGAAGGATCCGGTCGCTGGCCTCCACCAGGATCCATTTCAGGTCTTCCGGCTTGATGTTGTGGTAGTAGCGGGAGGCATAGCGGGCCATGTCCTCCAGCTCGCCGAGGGCCTCGACGCCGGCGTACCCGCCGCCGACGAAGACGAAGGTGAGAGCGGCGTCGCGGAGGTCGGGATCGCGGGTGGAGGAGGCGATGTCCATCTGCTCGATGACGTGGTTGCGGAGCCCGATGGCCTCCTCGACGGTCTTGAAGCCGATGGCGTAGTCGGCGAGACCGGGGATCGGCAGGGTGCGGGAGATCGAACCCGGCGCGATGACCAGTTCGTCGTACGCCACTTCCACTCCTCCCGTCCCCTCTTCGTCGGTCGCGAGTGTGGTCACCGTCGCGGTGCGTTTCGCATGGGTGACGGCCGTGACCTCGCCGATGACGATTTTGCATTTGTTGAGAACACGCCTCAGCGGGACCACGACATGGCGCGGGGAGATGGATCCGGCCGCGGCTTCGGGGAGGAAGGGCTGGTACGTCATATAGGGATCGGGGGTGATCACCAGGATCTCCGCCTCGCCGCGGGCCAGCTCGTGCTTGAGCCTCCGCTGGAGGTGGAGAGCGGTATACATCCCGACATAGCCACCACCGACAACAAGAATGCGCGTGCCGTTGGTGCGCGCGGTCGGCGGATTACCGGGGGCCGGGGGCCGGGAGTCAGCTGCCTTCACCATCCCATGAGGCAACGGTCCCCGGCGTTTGTCCACAGCCCCGCCAAATTGTGTGACCGGACGTCTTGCCCCGCCGCACGCCGGGTTACACCGGGTGACGATGAAGGTGCGCAGGTCAGGCAGTGCGGAGCAGACGATCCCGGGGGTCGCGAACAGGTTTCTTCAGGTTCCTGCTCCGTTCGGGGGGTGCCCCTCGCGGAACTACCCCCTTCTGAATTGACCCCCGCTCAACTATGTTCGTACCTCGTCGGGGTACTCGGTCAAGGCGCCCCGGCAGACCATGTGGGGAGGTCTCCGGGGGGAGACAGAGTGACCGGGGGAACACGTATGACCATTCAGGATTCGCATTGGCAGGCTGCGGTACCGCCGACCACGGACGCGCATGTGCACGGCGGCCATTCGGGTGGCGACGGTATCGGCGGAAGCGGAAACGGACGAGTGGGATCGGGCGGGGCCAGCCGCTCGGCACCGCTCAGGGTCGACGCACAGCGCAATCTGGAGCATGTGCTCCGGGCGGCTCGCGAGGTCTTCGGCGAGCTGGGTTACGGAGCGCCGATGGAGGACGTGGCGCGCCGGGCCCGAGTGGGTGTCGGGACGGTGTACCGCCGCTTCCCGAGCAAGGACGTACTGGTGCGCCGAATAGCCGAGGAGGAGACCTCCCGGCTGACCGAGCAGGCGCGCACCGCACTGGGACAGGAGGAGGAGCCCTGGTCGGCCCTGGCCAGATTCCTCCGTACGTCGGTGGCTTCCGGCGCAGGCCGGCTGCTGCCCCCGCATGTACTGCGGGTCGGCGTGGAGCCGGAGGAGTCCGCCCGGGAGGCGGCACGGGTACCGCACCAGCGGTCCGGTGCGCCGGCCGGGCGGGACGATCTCGGCGGGCTGCCCGATCTGCGGGTCGTCGGCTCGCGTTCGGCCGGCGTGGACGAACAGAACGACCCGGGCGCCGCGGAACTGCTCGATGTCGTCGGGCAGTTGGTCGACCGGGCACGGGCTGCCGGTGAGCTGCGCGGCGATGTGTCGGTGGCGGATGTGCTGTTGGTGATAGCCACCGCGGCACCCTCGCTGCCGGACGCGGTGCAGCAGGCGGCGGCCTCGGCCAGGCTGCTGGACATCCTGCTGGAAGGTCTTCGTCCGAGGTCCGGATAGTTCGGGCCCGGGTGCCCGTCGTGAGGCGGCCGCGTCAGATGTGATCCGCATGGGTCCGTGCGAATTGATTCGCGCGGGCCCATGCGGATTCGGGCTCCGCGGAGCCCGGCGGGAGCCCCGGCCCGGTCACGCCGGCCGGTGTCACCCGCTCATCGGAAAGTGGTTGATTGCACCACCAATTGGGCCGGGTCGCGCGCTGATTCGATCAGGTGTCCCCGGATGAGTGGTTGCCGCCGCCGACGGCCCGGTGTGCTGCCGCCGTGTGGCACGCTTGCCCGGTGTTCGGCTCTGGGGTGCTGACGGGAGCTTCCACGATGAATGAGGGCTTCCGCGATGAGTGGTGAGGGACGGGACGCACGGGACGAGCCGCACGGCGGCCCGGGCGGTACGGATGGCGCCGGCGGTACGGATCCCGGCGAGACGGTCTCGCACCAGGTTCCCGGGCAGGGCGGCCGCGGTTCGCGACCTTCCGGCTCGCATGCCGACAGCGGCGACGGAGCGGACGCACCCGAACACCTGGTGCCCAGCCAGGGGACCGGGGGAACCCTGGCCGACGACTCGCCGGGGTTCGGTGCCGGCCTTCCGGTGCCGCCCCCCGGATACCAGGCGGCCGGCGCTCCGGAGAACCACGCGGTGCCGCTCCAGCGCGAGGGCAGCGGATCCGCCTCACTCCTGCCGCCCCCGCGCGAGCTGCCCACCTCCGACGCCGAGCTGATCCAGCGCATGCGCGGCGGCGACGACAGCGCGTACGGGGAGCTCTTCCGCCGCCACTCCGGGGCCGTGCGCAGCTATGCGCGGACCTGCTGCCGCGACACGCACACCGCCGACGACCTCACCGCCGAGGTGTTCGCCCGCACACTCCAGGCCGTGCGCGGGGGCGCCGGGCCCGAACACGCGGTCCGGGCGTATCTGCTCACCACCGTGCGGCGGGTGGCCGCGTCCTGGACCAGGACGCAGAAGACCGAGCAACTCGTCGACGACTTCGCGGTGTTCGCCGCGGAGGCGGCCAGGGTGCCCAACGCGGCAACCGGAGAAACGCTTGACCTCGGGGCGGATGTCCGCGCCATGCACGAGGCCGAACAGTCGCTGGCGATGCAGGCGTTCCGGTCGCTTCCGGAGCGGTGGCAGGCCGTGCTCTGGCACACCACCGTCGAGGAAGAGTCCCCCAGCGAGGTCGCGCCCCTCTTCGGGCTGACCGCCAATGCCACGGCGGTCCTCGCCGGAAGGGCGCGCGAAGGACTCAAGCAGGCCTACCTCCAGGCCCATGTGAACGCCGCGCTCACCTCCGGCGGCGACTGCGCCCGCTATGCCGACCGGCTCGGCGCGTATGCCCGCGGCGGGCTGCGGATGCGGGCCGAGCTCGGGCTGCGCAAGCACCTGGAGGGGTGTGCCAAGTGCCGCCTCGCCGCGGGTGAGCTGGCGCATGTCAACGCGGGCATTCCGGCGCTGCTGCCGATCGCGGTGATCGGCTGGTTCGCCGCGGGGTACTCCCTCAAGGCCGCCGGGGTCGTGGCGGGAGGTGCCGTGGGCGCGGCGGGCGCGGGGGCGGCCGCCGCCGCCACCGGCGGGGCGGGTTCCGCCGGTTCCGCCGGGGCCGGGGCGGCGTCGGAAGGGCTCGGCGCCCCGGCGAAAGCCGGTGTCGCCGCGCTGTTCACCGTGGCGGCGGCGGCCGGGCTGGTGTGGGCCTTCACCGGCACCGGCGAGCCCGAACCCGAGCCGGACGCGAAGCCGCCCGCCGTGCGGTCCATCGACCCGCCGCCGTCCCCGCCGGCGCCCGAGCCGCCCCCGAAGCCGGCCCCGCCCGCGCCGAAGCCGGTGCCCAAGCCTCCGGAGAAGCCCGCGCCGCCGTCCGCCGCGCCCTCCCCGAAACCCTCGCCGCCCGCGCCGAAGCCGACACCACCGCCCTCCTCGCCGGCGCCCACGTCCCCGCCCGCGCCCGCGCCGACGTCCGCGCGGCCGACACCGACGCCCTCTCCGCCGCCCGCGCCGGAGATCTACCAGCTCAACCGGTTGAAGTACAACGTCTTCGGCGACCACACCGGCCCCGAGGTCCGGCTCTCCGCCAGCACCTGGCTCTGGCAGCGCGAGAACCTCTCCATCGCGGGTGAGCGGTACGCGCACGGGGTGACCGTGCATGCCGTCTCCTCCATCGTCATCGACCTGAACCGCGCCTGCTCCGGCTATGACGCGAAGGTCGGCGTCGACGATCTGACGCGGGGCATCGGTTCGGTGCGGTTCTCCGTGTACGGGGACGGGGTACGGCTCTGGCGCTCCCCGGTCGTCCGCGCGGACGAGCCGGCGGTGCCGGTCCATGTACCGCTCACCGGGCGCGAGACGATCCGGCTGGTGGTGGAGCCGGTGTCGCCCTACGGGTCGGCGGCGCTGGCGGATTGGGCGGA
The DNA here is from genome assembly GCF_039888735.1 of Streptomyces sp. CAU 1734. NCBI lineage: Bacteria > Bacillati > Actinomycetota > Actinomycetes > Kitasatosporales > Streptomycetaceae > Streptomyces > Streptomyces sp. CAU 1734. The sequence continues at coordinate 872,702 of NZ_JBDQQP010000001.1, read as the reverse complement.
GTCGCGGATCGCCTGCGGGTGAGGTGGGGGCCCTCGCCATGTCTTACCCGTGGCGCGGGTGCGGATGCCCTTCGGGGTGCGGGTGCCCTTCGGGGTGCGGGTCCTTGTCCGAGGCGGCTGCCTCCGGCGGGGCGGAGTCTTGTGCGCCCTTGCCCTGGGTGCGGGCCCTTTCCCGGGGCTCCGCCCCGAGCCCGGCGCCTCAATCGCCGGCGGGGCTTGGTTTTGTTGCTGTTGTTCGCGGGTGCGGGCGGGTGTGGGGGCGGTGTCGCGTCCTCGCCCGCGTCGTTCGGGCCGCCCGGGGTGCGGGTGCTTTTCCGGGGCTCCGCCCCGGGCCCGGCGCCTCAATCGCCGGCGAGGCTTGGTTTTGTTGCTCTTGTTCGCGGGTGCGGGCGGGTGTGGGGGCGGTGTCGCGTTGTCGCCTGTGTTGTTCGGGGTCCCGGGGTGCGGGCCTTCAGACGCCTTCGGCGCCTTGCGGTGCCTCGGGGTCTTGTTCTGTTCACTCCCCTCCGGGGCACGGGTACGGGGCGGGACACCACCCCCGGGTTGTTCTCGTACGGGAGCGCCCGCCCAGAAGCACCCGCCCACTCTGACGCCCATCACGATCCGACCCCCGGGTGACCTTCCGGACTGGGGTTCCCGGCCTTGTGAAACCGTCTCGGAACGCGCGGACGGTCAGAGCACTGTCATCATGCACTGGGCTTACTCGCGGAAGGGGGGACGCGCAGGAGCGGTACTGGGGCATCAAGCGTGATTTGTGGCGCAAACCCGGGCGAACAAAACAAGACCGGGTGACCGCGCCGTAAATCATGCAGCCCCAGTACCGAACCGGAGCGGCACCCAACCCGCACCAACAAGCACCCCACCCGGGGAAACAGGCAACCCGCACACCCAAGAACCCAGCCGGAGGCAGCCGCGCCGGGCCCGGGGCCGAGCCCCGGAAACGCGCCCGCACAAGCTCAGGGAGAGATCGCCGCGCCGGGACCCGGGCGGAGGCCCGGGTGGGGGCGGGGGATGACGGAGGGGACGCCGCCCGCCACGGCTCGCTGGCGGGGGGCCGCCGAGCCGGTCCAGCAGGTGCCCCGGCGGGAGAGCAGGCGGCGGAGCCAGAGCTCGGTGGAGACCAGGTCGGCGAGCCCGTCCAGCGGGACGGGCTCGCCCTCGGTCGCCGCGCGGAGCGCCTTGCGGATGACGCGGGCCTCGATCAGGCCCGCGTCCGCGAGGAGGGGCGCGTCGAAGAGGGCGAGGAGCTGGGGGAGGGCGGCCCGCAGGCCCTTGCGGGCCGACTCGGCGGGGGAGGAGGCGGCGGGGGCGCCCCAGCCGGGGGGCAGGTCGTGGATGCCCGCGCCCGCGAGGACGGTGCGGAGGATTTCGGCACGGGCGCCGGGGCGTACCCGGAGGAATTCGGGGAGGTCGCGGCAGGCCCGGACGACCTGGTTGTCGAGGAAGGGCGCATGGAGGCGCTGGCTACGTACCTCCGCGGCCTGTTCGAGGATGCGCTGGTCGGAGGCGTGCCGGGTGAGGGCCGCGCGGGCGCGGGCCTCACCGGGGCGCTGGACGGTGACGGGCCGGGTCGCCGCCTCGGTGAGGCGAACCGATACTTCGGCGAGTGCCTCGCCGGTGAGCCAGCGGGCGGCGGGCCCGGGCCTGGACCAGGCGAGCGCGGCGAGTGAGGCGTCGAGCGGCCCGGTGCCCGGCCCGGCGCCGGGCCGGGCACCGGCGCGGTTGGCCTCCAGAAGGCGGCTCGCGGCGGTTTCGAGGCCGGTCCGGTAGGGCGTGCGGGCCAGCCGCCGGGCGGCCCGGTAGACGGTGAAGGGGACGAGGAGGGAGTTCGGCGCGGCGCCCTCGGCCCGGGCCAGCGCGGCGACGGGGCGGAGCAGATGGCGCCGGCGCCGGTCGAGGAGGAGGTCGGCGAGCCGGGCGGGGTGCGCGTCGAGGACTTGGCGGGCGCCGGCGCCGGTGAAGTGGTCCGCGCTGCCGGAGGCGAGCCGGGCGCGGTGGCGTTCGGCGGTGACGAGGGAGGGGGCGGGTTCGTCGGTGAGGGGCCCGTGCTCCAGGGCGGCGTACGGCAGGCCCTCGTCGCCGGCGGCGACGACGAGGTGGTGCAGCCGGGGGTCGTCGGCGAGTGCGCGGGCCCGTTCCAGTTCGGGTTCGCGGCTGTCGTCGGTGAGGTCGTTGTAGGTGACGGCGAGAAGGCGTTCGCCCGCGCCGGTGCCGTGGCCGAGGAGGGTGCCGGGTCTGCCGGGCAGTCCCGCGGCGAGCAGGGCGAGCGTTCCGGAGGCGCTGCCTCCGGAGAGGTCGGCGCCAATGCCGGGGGTGGGCGCGCCGCGCCGGGCGCGCCGGTCGGCCGGTCCCATGCCGGGTACGGGCCCGGGGTCGGGCGGCAGGGTCTCCGGCGCGTGCCGGGGCGCGGTGAGCCTGGCCCGTACCGCGTCGATGAGCGCGTCCCGCACCCCTTCGACCGCGCGGTCGGCGTCCATCTGGGGTCCGGCGACGGCGAGGGAGGCGACGGGTTCGTAGCCGGTGATCTCCCGGGAGCCCTCGCGGAGGATGAGGGCGTGGCCGGGCGGGATGCGTTTGACGCCCTCGTAGGGGGTGGAGTCGCGCAGCGCCTCGGGGGTCTCGGGGCAGGCGAGGAGGGCGGCGAGGTGGCCGATGTCGAGCTGGGCCTCGATGAGGTCGGCGAGCGGCAGCGCGGCGGTGGCGTAGGCGGTGCCCTTGGCCCAGGGGGTGTGGAAGACGGGTCTGGCCCCGGCGAGGTCGCCGATGACGGTGATGCGCCGGCCGGCCTGGACGACGACGGTGTAGCTGCCGGGCCAGGCGGTCAGATGGCGCAGGGCGCCGCCGCGGGCGGAGATGAGTCCGGCGCGGAGTTCGTCGTCGCTCGCGGCGCAGTAGCCGAGGACGGCGAGCCGGGTGATGTTGACGGTGCCGGCGGTGCCGGGGGTGGGTTCGAGGGAGACGACGCGTACTTCGTCGGGGCGCCAGTCGCCGACGGCCCAGAGCGGGTCGGGGTCGCCCCACAGGAGCTGGGAGCCGACGGGATGGACGGTGCGGCCCTCTTCGTCGGCGCCGACGGCTCCGGCCGTGCCGAAGTGGGCGGCGACACTGCTCCACCCCACCAACCACCGCATCGCCGCCTCCACAGGCTGTGGACAAAGTCCGGCCCGCCGGACCCGGGCCGCGCGGAAGCGCTCTGCGGGGGCGCCGTGCGGGAGCGCCACGCCCGGCCGCGCGGGACGGGCGTGAGCACCCGACCCCGGTTCGGGGGTCCGGCCGTTCGGGAACATGCTGCCACGAAGGAGGCGCGCAGGAACGTACCCGGGTAGCGCGAGCAAAAAGTGAATACGCCCGCTTCACCTCGAATATGACGGTGATTCACGGCGAACGCCGGGCGGGCGGAGCGATCACGCCAGTCGCATACGCGACAATTGAGAAAAGACCGACAGTCGACATTCGGCCAATCTCCGGGTGATCCAGGGCAGCACGGAAGACCCTTCAGCATCCCCGGAAAACGCCGAACCCGGCGCACAGAAAGGGGAATTCGACAGTCCGGGAGGCACAGTCCACCTCCCGGACCGATCCGCCGCCCGCGGGGATTGAAGGCGGCGGTGTCCCCCGGCCCGCTGGTTCCAGTACGCAGCGGGCCGACCCACGCAGCACTCATGGAAGCGCTCCCCCCACCCGGGAGGCAGAGCGCACACACGGGCGCACGGCCACACGCCCGGGGCTCAGCGAGGGCACACGCGCCCCCGCCGGCACTCGCGGCGGAGCCTTCCCGTCCTCTTCCGCACAGAGCAATCCCGCCATCCGGAACACTGCCCCTTAACGGTCGGGATGCGGCGAACTACGCTGTGTTTACTGATGTTCTGAAGCACGGGGCATATTCCGCGGGGCTCGGCCAGGCGCTTTTGCAACCGGGATCGCCCGCGGGGCGCCGGGAGGGATCACGACCAAGATCCCGGCCGGTGCCGGACCGCCGTTCCCGCGCCGAGGACTCAGTACGAATGCCGTGCGCCGGACAGCGACGCGGCGGCCGTCTGCGTGTCGAGGGGTGGGCCATGTCCAGGGAGCAACGCGGGCCGAACGAAAAGCTCGGCACCGTTCTCGCCCTCGCGGGAATCAGCAACGCCGGACTCGCCCGGCGGGTCAACGACCTCGGGGCACAGCGCGGTCTGACCCTGCGCTACGACAAGACCTCCGTGGCCCGCTGGGTGTCGAAGGGCATGGTGCCGCAGGGCGCCGCCCCCCATCTCATCGCGGCGGCGATCGGCGCCAAGCTCGGCCGCCCCGTGCCGCTGCACGAGATCGGGCTGGCGGACGCCGACCCGGCGCCCGAGGTCGGGCTCGCCTTCCCGCGGGATGTGGGCGCGGCGGTGAAGTCGGCGACCGAGCTCTACCGGCTGGATCTCGCGGGCCGGCGGGCCGGCAGCGGCGGCATCTGGCAGTCACTGGCCGGTTCCTTCGCCGTCAGCGCCTATGCGACCCCCGCCTCCCGCTGGCTGATAACACCCGCCGACTCCACCGTCGCCCGGATGCCCGACGGCGGCCCGGACTCGGCTGACGACACCCCCGCCCGGGTGGGTCACAGCGATGTCGCCAAGCTGCGGGAGGCCGCGGAGGACGCCCGCCGCTGGGATTCCAAGTACGGCGGCGGCGACTGGCGATCCTCCATGGTCCCGGAGTGCCTGCGGGTGGACGCGGCCCCGCTGCTGCTCGGTTCGTACTCGGACGAGGTGGGCCGGGCCCTCTTCGGCGCCACCGCGGAGCTGACCAGGCTCGCCGGGTGGATGGCCTTCGACACCGGCCAGCAGGAGGCGGCGCAGCGGTACTACATCCAGGCACTGCGGCTGGCCCGGGCGGCGGCCGATGTGCCGCTCGGCGGATATGTGCTGGCCTCCATGTCGCTCCAGTCGATCTACCGGGGCTTCGCCGACGAGGGGGTGGACCTCGCCCAGGCCGCCCTGGAGCGCAACCGCGGCCTCGCCACCGCCCGCACCATGAGCTTCTTCCGGCTGGTGGAGGCGCGCGCCCACGCCAAGGCGGGTGACGCCATCGCGGCCGCGGCGGCGCTGAAGGCGGCGGAGGGCTGGCTGGAGCGGGCCCGGGACGGCGATCCGGATCCGACCTGGCTCGGTTTCTATACGTACGACCGGTTCTGCGCCGACGCCGCCGAGTGCTACCGCGATCTGAAGGCGCCCCGGCAGGTGCGGCGCTTCACCGAGCAGGCGCTCTCCCGGCCCACCGAGGAGTTCGTCCGCTCCCACGGCCTGCGGCTGGTGGTCAGCGCCGTCGCCGAGCTGGAGTCCGGGAATCTGGACGCCGCCTGCGCGGCCGGCACGATGGCGGTGGAGGTCGCGGGCCGGATCTCCTCGGCCCGGACCACGGAGTACGTCCGCGATCTGCTGCACCGGCTGGAGCCGTACGGGCACGAGCCGCGCGTGGCCGAGCTGCGGGAGCGGGCCCGTCCGCTGCTGATGGCTCCCGCGTAGCGGAAGTGACCGGCCGTGTTCGGCCGTCCCGCGTTTGGACACGGCGCTGGTGGGCACCACGCGGTGATGACGCGCTCCTCCCGGCTGCCGCGCGGTCCCGGCCTCCCCCGGGCCGGCGCGGCCGGCTCGGTGGCGTTGTCAGTGGCGGGGTGCACTATCGGGATTGGGAGGTGACGCCATGGCGGTGATCGGAATCGGCTTCGACTGTGACGTGCTGGTGATCGGCGGCGGAATCGTCGGCCTGTCGACGGCGTATGCCCTCACCCGTGCCGCTCCCGGGACCCGGGTGGTGGTGCTGGAGAAGGAGGCGGGGACGGCCCGCCATCAGACCGGGCGGAACAGCGGGGTGATCCACAGCGGGATCTACTACCGCCCGGGATCGCTGAAGGCCCGGTTCGCGGTGCGCGGCGCGGCCGAGATGACCGCGTTCTGCGCGGAGCACGGCCTGGATCACCAGGTCACCGGAAAGCTGATCGTCGCCACCCGCCGGGAGGAGCTGCCCCGGCTGCATGCCCTGGTCCAGCGCGGCCGGGAGAACGGCATCCCGGTGCGGGAGATGGGCCCGCCGCAGATCGCGGAGTACGAACCCGGAGTGCGGGGCCTCGCGGCGATCCGGGTGGACACCACCGGGATCTGCGACTACGGGGCGGTGGCGGGCCGGCTGGCGGCGGACGCGGAGGCGGGCGGGGCGGAGATCCGCTGCGGCGAGGAGGTCGCGGCGGTGGACCGGCGCGAGTGGGGCGTCGCCGTGCGCACCGTCTCCGGCACCGTGATCCGTGCCCGGACCCTGGTGAATTGCGCGGGGCTGTACTCGGACCGGGTGGCCGCGCTGACGGGCGACGACCCGGCGGTCCGGATCGTGCCCTTCCGGGGTGAGTACTACGAGCTGGCGGACCCCTCTCTGGTGCGGGGCCTGGTCTATCCGGTGCCGGATCCGGCCTTCCCCTTCCTGGGGGTCCATCTGACCCGGGGCATCGACGGCCAGGTCCATGTGGGGCCGAACGCCGTTCCCGCTCTGGCCCGCGAGGGCTACAGCTGGTCGGCGATACGTCCCCGGGAGCTCGCCACCACCCTGAGCTGGCCGGGTGCCTGGCGGATGGCCCGCGAGCACTGGCGGTACGGAGCGGGCGAGATGCGCCGCTCGCTGTCGAAGCGGGCCTTCACGGCGGAGGTGCGCAGACTCCTTCCCGAGGTGACCGAGGACTGGCTGCGGCCCGCCTCCTCCGGGGTGCGGGCGCAGGCGGTGCTGCGGGACGGCACGCTCGTGGACGACTTCCTGATCCAGGAGTCCCCCCGCGCGGTGCATGTGCTGAACGCCCCCTCGCCGGCGGCGACGGCGGCACTGCCCATCGGCAGGGAGGTGGCCGAGCGGGCGCTGGCACAGCTGCGCGCGGCCCCGTCCCGGCCGTCGTCCTCGGCGGCCACTCCCGGCCGGCCGGGCACCTGGCGGCGAAGACAGTACCCGCGAGCATCCTGAGCAGGGCTTTCGCCGGGACCTTCCGCCGGGGCCGTTCCCCGGGGCCGTCTGGCCGGGACCTTCCGCCGGAGGGTGAAGACGGATAGCGCCGGAGGGGCCGTCGCCGGGGAGGGCCGCCGGGGAGGGACACGCTGCGGCAGGTCTCATCGGCGGGTCTCATCAGAGGGCCGCTCCCGGCGGCACGGCCTCCGGCGGCCGGGGCCGGCCCGGGGCCGGGGGGTATCCCCGGGTGGATCCCCTTCGGCGGGGGCACTCCGGTGGCCCATGGGGCCATGGATTCCCGGCGGGGTCCGGGCGGCGGGCTCCCGCTCTCCGGGGCCGGGGCGCCGGCCGGCTCACCGCGGGGTCCCGGGCGGGACGGGAGCCGGACGGGCCGGGCGGCATGCGCCCGTAGAATCGGAGCACTGTGTCCAAGCTCCGAAACCACACCCCGAACGGTCCCGCCGCCGCTCCCCCGGTCGAATCCGCCGATGGGGCCGCCGCCGGACCCATCCGTGACCGCAGCGAGCCGCGCTTCCCGGGCGGGCCCGTCGCCGACCCCGCCGGATCGCATCACGAGCGGCGAATCCGCAGCTTCCAGCCCCGGCGCAGCCGGGTGACCACCGGGCAGGGGGACGCCCTCCAGCGGCTGTGGCCGGTGTGGGGCATCGAGATCGACGGGCGGCGGGTGCTCGATCCGGCCGCGATGTTCGAGGGGCTGCCCGTCGTCCTGGAGATCGGGTTCGGCATGGGCGAGGCCACCGCGCGGATGGCCGGCGACGACCCCGGCACCGGAATCCTCGCGGTCGATGTGCACACCCCGGGGCAGGGCAATCTGCTCGGTCTGGCGGAGCGGAACGGCCTCACCAATGTCCGGGTGGCCAATGGTGACGCGATCATCCTGCTCCGCGAGATGCTGCCGGAGCACTCGCTCGACGGGGTGCGGGTCTACTTCCCCGACCCCTGGCACAAGAAGCGGCACCACAAGCGCCGGCTGATACAGCCCGAGTTCCTCGACCTGGTCGCACGGCGGATGAAGCCCGGCGCGATCCTGCACTGCGCCACCGACTGGGAGCCCTACGCCGAGCAGATGCTGGAGGTGCTCACGGCGCATCCGGCGTTCGAGAACACCACCGCGGACGGCGGCTTTGCGCCGCGCCCTGCTTTCCGGCCACGTACCCGCTTCGAGGGGCAGGGCCTGGACAAGGGTCACATCGTGCGTGATCTGCTCTTTCAGCGGGTAGTCGACGGCGAGTAGGGGTCGGCGGCACGCCTGGCTCCGGAAACACCATCGCCAGTTGTCAGTGCGCGTCGTTAGGGTCGTCGGGTGTCAGAGCCGTCCCCGCACCATCAGCACCCTCAGCCCGCAGCTCCGGGGCCGCCGCCGCGACCGGTGTCCGCCCGGGAGCCGGTCCGTCCACCGCCGGAGCCCGCCGCTCCGGATCTCGCCGCCACCCCGGACCCCAGAACCCCGGGCCTCAGGACCCAGGAACCCCCGCCCCGGGAACCCGGAGCCCACGGACCCGGAATCCCGGACCCCGGAATCCCGGACCCCGGAACCCCGGGCCCCGGGGCGACGGGCCCCGCCGTACCCGCATGCGCGCAGCAGCCGCTCTTCGACGCGGTGCCCGATCGGGCGCGCTGGCGTTACAAGCCCCGGCGGGCCTCGCGGCTCTGGCACAGCAAGGTGATCCGGGCCGGAGTGCTGATCACCCTGCTCGCGCTCTGCGCGCTGGTGATCCTCGCCCTGGTGCGGGAGGAGACCGGCACCACGGGCTTCCTCGTCGGGCTCGGGCTCGCCGTACTGCCCGTGCCGCTGCTGGTCGCCGCCTTCCGCTGGCTGGACCTGGTCGATCCCGGCCCCTGGCGGAATCTGATCTTCTCGTTCTGCTGGGGTGCGTTCGCCGCCGCTCTCGTGGCGATCCTGGCGAACACCTTCGCCACCCAGTGGATAGCCACCAACACGGCCGACGCGTCGAACGCGCACAGTCTCGGCGCCACGGTCATCGCGCCCGTGGTGGAGGAGACCGCCAAGGCCGCCGCCGTACTGCTGATCTTCCTCTTCCGCCGGAGGGACTTCACCGGCATCGTGGACGGAGTGGTGATCGCGGGATTCACCGCGATCGGCTTCGCCTTCACCGAGAACATCCTCTATCTGGGCACGGCCTTCGACGAGGACCAGACACTCGGGTACTCGGGTCTCTCCTCGACGACGGCCGCGACCTTCTTCGTACGCATCGTCATGTCGCCGTTCGCCCACCCGGTCTTCACCGTGCTCACCGGCATCGGATTCGGGCTCGCCGCGCTCGCCGCCCGCCGGCGGCAGCGGATCCGCCGGATCGCGCTGCCGGTGCTGGGTCTGCTGCTCTCCATGGTGATGCACGCCCTGTGGAACGGCTCGGCGTCCTACCTCGGGCCGTGGGGCTTCCTGCTGGTGTACGCGTTCGTCATGATCCCCGCCTTCGTACTGCTGACCTGGCTCGCCATCTGGGCCCGGCAGCGCGAGCTGCACACCCTGGCCGTCACCCTGCCCGCCTATGCGGCGGCGGGCTGGCTCGCCCCGTCCGAGCCGCAGGCGCTGTCCTCGATGAGGGCGCGGAACACGGCCAAGGACTTCGCCCGGCGGATGCACGGCCCGGCGGCGGTCCATCCGGTCGCCGAGTACCAGCGGTTCGCCACCGCGCTGGCGTTTCTCCGTCACCGCGCGGCCAGGGAAGCGGCCGGTCCGGACTTCACGGCGCGGGAGCAGGAGCTGCTGCACCACATGTGGCAGCGGAAGGCGGTGGCCTCCCCGGCACTGACCTACGCGGCGCGCGTCACCGGCCGGGTGCGGGTGCCGCCGCCGCACCGGGATTACGAGATACCCAACCCCTACCGCGTCTGAGGGCGGCGGGCCCGGCAGGGCGGGAGCGGGGGAAGTGCCGGCGGTGCGGGCGCGAAAAGACCGGCAGCCCTGACGGCGGGGGGTGCTCGCCAGGACTGCCGGGGTGAAAGGGCCCGCACCGCCGTGACCACGGCGAGCGCGGGGCTGCCGCGGACACCCGCCGGCCGATCGCGATTCCGGCACCGGGCGGTGCCGTGAGGACCGGCCGGCCGGCCGGTCCCGCGGGGACGGGCGGTGGTGCGCGGGACGGTCAGGGGTTGAGGCCGTTGCTCCGCATCCAGGACAGCGGGTCGACGGCCGAGCCGCCACCGGTCTTGACCTCCAGGTGGAGGTGCGAGCCGGACGAATTGCCGGTCGAGCCGACGCGTCCGATGGTCTCGCCCGCGCCGACCTTCTGGCCCGCGCTCACCGACATCGAGGAGAGGTGTGCGTACATCACCTCGGTGCCGTTCGACAGCTTGAGCACGATGTTGTAGCCGTACGAGCTGTGCCAGCCGGCCGACTTGATGGTGCCGCTGGTGACGGCCTTCGCCGGGGTACCGGTCGGAGCCGCCATGTCCAGGCCGGTGTGGTAGCCGGAGGACCACATCGGGCCGCTCTGGCCGAAGGTGGCGGTGATCGTGTACGAGGAGGTGGGGAGGACGAAGCCCTTCGCGAGCTTGGCCTTCTCCTTCTCCTTGGCCTTGGCCTCCGCCTCGGCCTTCTTCTTGGCCTTCGCCTCGGCTTCGGCCTTCTTCTTGGCCTTCGCTTCCGCCTCCGCCTTGGCCTCGGCCTTCTTCGCGGCGGCGGCGGCCTTCGCGGCTGCGGCGTTCTCGGCGGCGGCCCTGGCGACCGCCTCCGCCTCGGCCTGCTGCTGCTCGGCCTGCTGGAGGATCCGGGAGCGGAGCGCCTCACCCGTGCCGGGCTGGGTGGCCGCGCCGATCTCCTCGGTGGCACCCATGGCGGTGAGAGCGGAGGTCTCGTCGGCCGAGCCGCCGTCGTCCATGAGGGAACCGACGTCGGGAAGGGAGTCGGCGATCGAGTCGGGGAGCGATATCGACACGGCGGGCTTGCTCTGCGCGGTGGCGATGCCGCCCGCGCCGACCGCCGCGATCACGCCGACGCCGAGCACCGTGGAGCTGCGGGCGAATCCGCCGCGCTGCTTGAGCACGCGGTGCCGGTGACGGCCGCGCACCGGACGGACGGTCTCCGCCGTGGGGTTCCACTCGCCGACGGACCGTTCGGCCCCGTCTTGGCTGAAGACACCGGATTTGAACGGCGCTTCCGGGGCAGGGGTGTTGGACGCCACTGAGGCGTGCTCCTTTCCTTCCTTCTCGCCTACCGGGTTAGCTGACGGGTTCGGAGCAGGAAGGTCTCCTACCGGCCTCACACACCGCGAACTGCGCGGCAAATGAAGCCCGATTCACCCCAATTGGTGGGTCCCCGGTTCCCTTGCGGGATTCGGCGCGTGCGCGCGGCGCCGCCCTGACGACGACTGTGACGACCGCGCTGCGTTATCGAACGTTAATAGAGACTCCAGTCGTATTCCAAGTTTTTCCGAGTGATCTTTAATCTCTTTGCCATGGACTTAACGGGACACAAGCGTCCGGAGTCGGGCGACTTGAACGGCCGCCCGTAAACCCATCAGATCTGACGGCATATCAATTGTTATCAGAGGGGTGCACTCCGGCTACGCAACGTATTCGCGGTGGTTCCGGCCGGCGCGGCGTCGCGGCGGGCCGGGGCTTCACGGCCGACCGGTCGTCACGGCGGGCCGGGGGGCGGCTCCGCATCCGCCCGCCCCTCGCCGGGACGGGCCACCGCGAGCAGTGCCATGTCGTCGGTGGTCCCGCCGCCCGAATGCCTGCGGACATCGTCGACCAGGGCGTCCAGCAACTCGCCCGGCCCCGGGAAGACACGGCCGGCGAGCCATTCGCCGGGCTCGTAGAACACCCCCCGGGCATCCCGCGCCTCGGAGAGCCCATCGGTGTAGATGAGCAGGGTGGCCCCGGGCGGCAGCGGATACTCCTGCGCCCGGTCGGGCCGGTTCCCCAGCTCCCCCATGGAGAGCGGGAGCGCGTACTCGGCCGGTTCCAGAGAGCCGAGTACGCCGTCCTCGTACAGCATCAGCGGTGCCGGATGGCCCCGGTTGACCATCCGGACGATCCCGGCACCGCGCGGGATCTCGGCGAGCACGGCGGTGGTGAACGCCTCGAAGGCGTCCAGGGTGTCCCGGCGGCGCGCCTCCCGGTTGAGCGCGCGTTCCAGCCGCTCGGTGACCCCCTCCAGCGATCTCTCCTGTTCGGCCGCCTCCCGGAAGGCGCCGATCGCGATGGCCACCGCCTCGACCGCGCCGAGTCCCTTGCCGCGCACATCCCCGACGACCAGCCGTACGCCATGGGGTGTGTCCTGTACGGCGAAGAGGTCCCCGCCGATGAAGGCGTCGGCGACGGCGGCCTCGTACCGTGCGGCGATCCGCAGGCCCCCGATCCGCTCGGCGGGGGTGGGCAGTACGGCGCGCTGGGCGGCCTCGGCGATGACCCGGGCGGAGGCGAGCCGTTCGCTGCTGCGCCGGATGACCCGGTTGATCAGCAGCGCGAGACCCGAGACGGTGATCACGGTCACCAGCTCGGTATAGGTCGTCGGCTCGGCGACCGAGTCCTTGAGCCCGTGCAGGCCGACCACGCCCAGGGTCGAGGCGATACCGGTGAAGAGGGTGGTGCGCCAGGAGAAGAAGGGGGCGGCGATCAGCGGGGCCGCCGTGAACATGGGCGCCGCGGTGAACATCGGCGGGGTCAGGGCGTCGAAACAGACAGCGCCGATGATCATCAGCGCGGGCAGCATACGGACGAATCGGCGGGCGCCGACTCCCCCCGGCTGCTCCTCGCTCCCCAAGGCTGCTCTCCTGACCGGTCCGCCCACGGCTGCGGACACGGTTCCCGCGCCCCCTCCAGGCTGGCGGGAACGGGGCGGAGTGGCGAGCCACCGCCGTCCAACCGGGCGAACGGAGGCGAACGGGCAGCGCAAAATGACCACGGCCCGGTACTCAGGTGATGAGTACCGGGCCGTGATCTTCAGTAGCGGGGACAGGATTTGAACCTGCGACCTCTGGGTTATGAGCCCAGCGAGCTACCGAGCTGCTCCACCCCGCGCCGTTGAACACAACCTTACGCCATCCGAAGCAAGATCCACGCCACTTTCCGCGGGGGCCGCGGAATCGCCGGAAATCCGGCCGCGCGGGGAACGGGCGAGCGGTGGGCGAGGGCGGACGCGGGCCCGTCACCGAGGGCGGCCCGCGTCCGCCGCGGCTCACTCGTCCGAGAGCTGCGTCTCCCCGTACACCCGCATCGCATCGCGGATGAACACCGCCGTCCCCTCGCCGTGCCGGTCGTAGACCTCGGTGAACCGCTCGTCGGCCACGTACATCTCGCCGATGCCGATGAACCGGCACCGGCCCGGCGCCTCCACCGCGGAGAGCCAGACGTACTGCCGCCGGGCGAGTTCCTGGGCCGGCGCGCCGTCCGGCGCCCCGCCCTCCCGCAGCAGCCGGGCGAAGTCCCGGGCGATGGCGGTCTGCTCCTCCAGATACTCCCGCCGCTCCCGCTCGCCGAGCGCACGCCACCACTGGTCACCGCGCCGATACGCGTCCCGCCCCCAGCGCTCGGTCACCTCCTGTTCGTACGGTGTGTGGTCGAAGCCGTCGAACACTTCCTCGGCCATGAGTTCTTCCCCTCGCTCGGTCTTCCGGAGAGTGGTCCGCACCGAGGCGATCTGCCGGCCCACTCTTTCGCGCTCCTGTTCGAGCAGCTTCAGATGGACGCGGAGCGCGGCAGCGGTGTCCCGCTGGCCGGCCAGCACCTCGGCGATGGCGGGCAGTCCGAGCCCGAGCTCGCGCAGCAGCAGAATCCGCTGGAGCCGTATCAGCTCACGGGGGCCGTAGTAGCGATAGCCGTTGGCCCCCACCCGGCTGGGCCGCAGCAGACCCAGCTCGCCGTAGTGACGCAGGGTGCGGCTCGTCGTACCGGCCCGGCGCGCGATTTCCTGGATCGACCACTCCATGTCCCGAACGGTAGATCTTGACGCTGCGTCAAGGTCAAGGACGGGCGCGCACCGGCCGTCAGGGCAGCAGACGGGCCGCCTTCCGGCGCAGATAGCGGGCCTCGGGGATGCTGAGCGTGCGCTCGGCCGCCAGCTGGTACGCGGATCGCGCGCCCGCCCGGTCGCCGGCCCGCTCCAGCAGATGGGCCCGGACCGCGTCCAGCCGGTGGTGCCCGGCCAGCCGCTCCGCGAGCCGGTCGGTCTCGGCGAGCGCCGCCTCGGGCCCGTGCACCATCGCCACGGCCACCGCCCGGCTCAGCTCCGCCATCGGGTCGTCCGGAGCCATCCGTACGAGCAGGTCGTAGAGGGCGAGGATCTGCGGCCAGTCGGTGGCGGCGGCGGTCGCGGCCTCGTCGTGGAGGGCCGCGACGGCGGCCTGGAGCTGGTACGGCCCGGCCGGCCCCTGGGACAGGGCCTCCTCCACCAGCGCGGAACCCTCGCGGATGGCCGCCCGGTCCCAGCGGGTGCGGTCCTGTTCGTCGAGCGGGATCAGCTCGCCGGCGGAGTCGGTGCGGGCGGCGCTGCGCGCGTCGGTGAGCAGCATCAGCGCGAGCAGCCCGGTGACCGCGCCCTCCCCGGGCAGCAGCCGGCGGACCCGCCGGGTGAGCCGGATCGCCTCACCGGCGAGGTCGGCCCGGTGCAGGGCCCGGCCCGAGGTCGCCGTGTGCCCCTCGTTGAAGATCAGGTACAGCACCTGGAGCACGGCCCGGAGCCGCTGGTCGCGGTCCTCGGGGCCGGGCCGGCGGAATGACTCGCCGCCGATCCTCCGCTTGGCCCGGCTGATCCGCTGCGCCATCGTCGCCTCCGGCACGAGATGGGCGCGGGCGATCTCGGCGGTGGTCAGACCGCCGACGGCGCGCAGGGTGAGCGCGACCCGGGCGGCCGGTCCGAGGGCGGGGTGGCAGCAGAGGAAGAGAAGGGTGAGGGTGTCGTCGTCGCTGGGGGCGCGGCTCTCCCCGGGCGCGGGGGCGGTGAAGGCGTCGCGCGGGGTGCGGGCGGCGGCGGTCTCCTCGCGGCGGCGGCGGGCCTCCTCGGCACGGAGTAGATCGGTGAGCCGCCGCGCGGCGACCTTGATCAGCCAGCCGCGCGGATTGTCGGGCACGCCCTGGGCGGGCCACTGTCCGGCGGCGGCGAGCAGGGCCTCCTGGACGGCGTCCTCGGCGAGGTCGAAGTGGCCGTACCGGCGCACCAGGGCACCGAGGACCTGCGGCGCGTGGAGGCGCAGCAGGTCCTCGGTGGTGTTCACGGTGCTCATCGGGTGCCCGCCGCGGGGGTCAGACCTCGCCTCCGTCGGGGTTTCCCACGGGCCGGATGACGACGGCGTACTCGGGGGCCCCGGCGGGCTGCGGGCACTTCGCGACCCGGGCCGCGATCTCGGTGACCCGCTCCAGGCTCTCGCACTCCAGGAGCCAGTACCCGGCCAGGAGTTCCTTGGTCTCGCCGTAGGGCCCGTCGGTGATCACGGGCCGGCCGTCCGGGCCCAGCCCGACGGTACGGGCCCGGTCGGGTGCGGTGAGTCCCTGGGCGTCGACCAGCTCACCGGATTCGGCGAGATCGTTGTCGATGGCACCCATGTATTCGAACATCGACCGCAGCTCGTCCTCGCTCCAGGCGGGGCTGTGCTCGGACGCCTTGCCGCCCATGGCGTCGTAGTCGACCTGGGCGCCCTGGACCATCACCAGATACTTCATGGCTTCGCTCCTCCGGTTCTCCGTCGTCCCTCATGGGCGACTCTCACAGGAGACGTCGGAGCCGATGACGGATTCTCGACGGGTTCGCGGAGAAATTCTGCCGGAGTTTCCGCCGGGCGGGCCACCGGAGGCCGCCGGAGCGCCGGCGGCGGGGTCGGGGTCGGGGTCGGTTTTACGGGGCCGGGGCGGCCGGCTACTGGAGGGCGCCGACGAGCTGGGTGGCGGGGTCGGTCAGCGGGGTGATCGCGTAGGGAACGGCCATGACCTGCTGGATCTGGCCGAGCTCATTGAGCCGGTTGAGGGAGGTGGCCTCGTCCGCGGTCTGCTGGAGGTCCCCGGCGGTGGCGGTGGGGCCGGTGCCGGCGCCGGCACCCGCTCCCTGGCCGTGGCCGGTGGCGCTCGCCCCGGTGACGCTCATGGCGGAGGCGCCGGCCGCGAGGGCGAGGGCGGCGAGGATGCGCTGTGTCTTGGTCATGCCGGATCAACGGCGCGGGGCGAGGTCAGGTCACGCGCAATCGCCGAGCGGTTCCGGGCGGGGATCCGGGGTGCTCCGGGGCGGGGATCCGGGCGGGGTGAGGTGAGGGACCGGGGGTGATCGAGGGACCGGGGTGGTGCGCGGGGCGGCGGGTGCGGGCGGGAGGGCCGGGGCGGTTCCCGGCCGGGGGTCCGGGACCGGTACCCGGGCGCCGGGGGCGGGAAACCGGCGGCCCGGCGTCCGGGATTACGCCGAGCGGCGGCGGCGAACCGCCGCGAACCGCCGCGAACCCGGGCCGCCGAATCGTTCCTCCGGTGAACTCTCGCGCCCATCCGGCGCAGTCGTTCGATTCGCTGACCCCCGTGGGGGTGACGGCCGCGTATCCCCATGCTCGTGATCAAGAACCTCATGCGCGCCACCGGCGCCGCCGTTGCCCTCACCCTGCTGTCGACCGTTTTCACCACCCCCGCCCAGGCCGCCCCCGGCCGGCCTGCCCCTGTCGGGGCCGACCCGGCCAGGGCCGCCCGGCTCGCGCCGCCCGCCGCCGCCCGGGCGGAGACACTGTCGATCGGCGCGGCGGTCAGCCGGCTGCCGCTGGCGACCGAGGACCGGACCGGATACCAGCGCGAGTCCTTCCGGCACTGGAACACCGGTCTGGACCCGGCGGACGGCTGCAACACCCGGGCCGAGGTGCTGATCGCGGAGGCGGCCGAGGCGCCCGCGGTGGGCGCGCGGTGCGCGCTGACCGGCGGTTCGTGGTGGTCGTACTACGACGAGCAGGCTCGCCGAGGCATGGGACTCCGGCGCCTCCGGCTGGACGGCGGCCCGCCGTGAGGCGTACGCCAACGACCAGGGCCAGGCGGCCTCGCTGGTCGCGGTCACCGCCCGCTCCAACCGGCAGAAGTCCGACCAGGACCCGGCCGAATGGCTGCCGCCGGCCGCGAACGCGCTCTGCCGCTACGCCTCCGAATGGACCGCCACCAAGCTCCGCTGGGGACTCGCCATCGACGAGAACGAGCAGGACCGGCTCTATCTGATCGCGGCGGGCTGCGGCGGCACCACCGTGACGTACGAACCCGCGCCGTAGGCGGGAGCACCGGCCGGCGGGGCGCCCCGCGCGAGGCGCTCCGTCACCGCGGGACCTCCGCCACGACCACGTACAGCGTCACGGCGGCGAGAAAGTCGCCGTTCTCCAGATGGTCCAGCCAGGAACGGGCGGCACCCTCGGTCAGATATCCGGCCGCGACCGCCCGTTCCGTGCCGCGGTGGAGGCCGAGGATCTCATCGGCCGCCCGCACATCGCGGAAGAGCGAGGTGACGGGGACGACGTCGGGCACCAGGAATCCGGCGTCGGCGGCGAGCCGGGCGAGTTGCCGGCCCACGACCCCGTTGCGGACGATCCGGTCAGTGATGTGGCGGGTGTAGGCGCGGGAGATCTCCAGATCCGGGTGGTCGATGGCGAGTGAGTCCCAGTCGGGCTCGCCCATGACGAGCCGTCCGCCGGGCCGCAGTACGCGCCGTGCCTCGGCGAGGACCGTGCCGGGGTCCTCGACGTGCTGGAGGACGCGGTCCGTGCGCGCCCGGTCGGCGGTGGCGTCGCCGAGGGGGAGCATCCCGGCGTCGCCGTGCAGCACCTCGACGGTGCCGAGGCCGGCCGTGCGCTCCCGGGCCCGGGTCACCATCTCCTCGTCGGCGTCGATCCCGAGCACCGTGCCGGGGGCGATGGTCTCCCGCGCACCCGCCTCCGTACCGGAAACCGGACCCGGGGCCGTCCGCGTACCGGAAACGGGACCGGAAACGAGACCGGGACCCGAACCGGGACCGGGGCCCGAACCGGAACCGGGGCCCGTCACCGCCACGCCCTCCGCGAGGGCGGCGAGGTCGGTCCCCGGGCCGCAGCCGAGGTCGAGCACGCTCAGGCCCGATGCGAGGCCGAGGAGTTCGAGCATCACGCTCTTGTAGTGACGGCCCGTCCCGCTGCCGGCCACCCGGTCGAGATAGGCGACCGGATCGGGGGCCGCGGTCTCGAAGACCCGCTCGGTGACCCGTGCCATCGCGTGTGCCTCGCGTTCGAGCACCGCGCGCCCCTCCTCCGTCAGCCGGACCGGCCGCCGGCGGCCCGGGCCCTCCAGCGGTTCCACGAATCCCTTGGCCTCCAGCCGGGAGAGCGCTCCGTAGAGACTGCCGGCACCGAGCGATCTGCCCGACAGCCGCTCGATGGCGGTGTTGATGGCGTATCCGTGCAGCGGGCCGTCGGCGAGGGTGCAGAGGACGAGTATCTGGGCGTCGTTGGTGCGCATACCGACACACTGCTACGCATCGCGTAGTACGTGCCACGTAGCAACAGGCCAATCCCGGCGCCGATTACGCGCCACCCGGCCACCGCATCGGCCGCACCGCCGACCTCGTACGTCACACCCGACACGGGCACCCCACTGATGGCCGAAACACTCCCACCGGGGCCGCGCTCTCCAGCGGCACTCCTGATCCACCCGAAGGGCCAGCAAAGCTCCGTATCAGGTGATTTTGCTCGAACCAGCAGGCCGGGCAGGCATTCTGAGGCTCCGCCACCCTTTGGGGGAGGCCGGAAGATCACACCCCGCCCGATATGCGCGGCGCGGCGGAATCACGCCCTCCTCCTCACCTCATGCCCGGTATGCGGGGCATTCCGGTCAGAAGACGATCGTGTCCCCCTTGCCCTCTTGCTCCCCGGGCGTCCACTGGCTCACGATGGCGGACGGTTCTTGACCCGTCCATGGCGATAACTGGGTGAGCCGCCTCGAACCACGCACGTTTCCTGCACTTCCCTCGGCGGGCCCGGCCCGCCGCCGGCGCAGAAGGAGACACCGTGGCACCACACACCGGATGGACCAGCCGGATCAGACCGGCGCGCACGGCATTGGCGGCCCTGGTCGCACTCGTGCTCTTACCCCTCGGCGGGGGCACCGCGCTCGCCGCCCCCGCCCCCGACCGCGGCGACGGCGAAGCCGCCCGTTCCGTGGCCGAGCAGAAGATCGAACCCGCCCTCCGGGCGGAGCTGAACAAGGGCAAAACCGCCTTCTGGGTCTATCTCGACAGCGCCGCCGATCTGAGCGGGGCGGAGCGGGCGCGGACCAGGACGGCGAAGGCGAAGGCCGTCCACGACGCCCAGCGCGACCACGCGAAGCGGACCCAGGACGGTCTGCTGACGGCACTGGACAACGCGCGCGCCGAGTACACCTCGTACTGGATCGTCAACGCGGTACGCGTGGTGGGCGGCGCCAAACTCGCCGACAGCCTCGCGGAGCGGCCCGAGGTCGCGCACATCGACGCCGACGACAAGGTCTCCATCCCCGAGCCCGCCAAGGGCGAGCGCGAGACCACCGTCAACGCCGTCGAGTGGAACATCGACCGGATCAAGGCCCCCCAGGTGTGGGACCAGCTCGGCAACCGCGGCGAGGGCGTCGTCGTGGCGAACATCGACAGCGGGGTCGACTTCCAGCACCCGGCGGTCGACGGACAGTACCGCGGACTGGCCCCGGACGGCACGGTCAGCCATGACTACAACTGGTTCGACCCCGCCAATGTCTGCCCCGCCAAGGCCCCCTGCGACAACAATGACCACGGCACCCACACCATGGGCACCATGGTCGGCGACGACGGCGGGGCGAACAGGATCGGGGTCGCGCCCGGCGCCCGGTGGATCGCCGCGAAGGGCTGCGAGAGCAGCTCCTGCTCGCAGGCGTCGCTGCTCGCCTCCGGCCAGTGGATCGTGGCCCCCACCGACATCAACGGCCAGAACCCGCGGCCCGATCTCGCCCCCGACATCGTGAACAACTCCTGGGGCAGCGCGGCCCACAACCCCTGGTACAAGGCGATCGTCAACAGCTGGCGGGCCGCCGGGATCTTCCCGGCCTTCTCCAACGGCAACGGCGGACCGTCCTGCAACACCAGCGGCTCCCCCGGCGACTATGTGGCCTCCTACAGCTCCGGGGCCTTCGACATCAACAACGCCATCGCCTCCTTCTCCTCCCGGGGCAGCGGCGACGAGGGCGGCATCAAGCCCAATATCGCGGCCCCCGGCGCCAATGTGCGCTCCTCCATCCGCAACGGCGGATACGGGTCCTTCTCCGGCACCTCCATGGCCTCGCCGCACACCGCGGCCACGGTCGCGCTGATCTGGTCCGCCTCCGCGTCCCTCCGGGGTGACATCGCCCAGACCGAGGCCCTGCTCGACCAGACCGCGACCGATGTGGACAGCACCGCCTGCGGCGGCACGCCCGCCGACAACAATGTCTTCGGCGAGGGCAGGCTCGACGCGCTGGCCGCCGTACTGGCCGCGCCGCGCGGACCCGTCGGCGCGCTGGGCGGCACCGTCACCTCCGGCGGTGCGCCGGTGGCCGGGGCCAGGGTCGTCGCCGACGGCCCCATCGACCGGACCACCGTCACCGCGGCCGACGGCGGATACCGTTTCCCCGCCCTCTCCACCGGTGACTACGTCCTGACCGTGTCCAAGTTCGGTTACGGCAACGGCACCGGCACCGCCGCGGTGACCGAAGGCGGCACCGCCACCCAGGACTTCGCCCTCACCCAGGCCCCCTCGGCCAAGGTCAACGGCACGGTCACCTTCGCCGCCGGATCGGCCGGGCCCGCGGCCGGGGCGACGGTCACCGTCACCGGAACCCCGCTGACCGCGACCGCGGACGCCGAGGGCCGGTTCGAGCTGAGCGTGCCGCACGGCGAGTACGACATCCGCGCCACCCACCCGTCCCGCTGTGTCACGGCGGGCACCAGCCGGCTCGCGGTCACCGCCGACACCACGGTCGCCGTCTCCCTCCCGGAGCGCACCGACACCTTCGGCAACGCCTGCGCCACGAGCACCGGCGGCTACCCCTCCGTGGACCAGAAGATCGCCCTGACCGGCGACGACGCCACCGAGCGGGTGGAAATCCCCTTCCCCGTACCGCTGTACGGGAAGACCTACACCGCCGCCCATCTGAGCACCAACGGCACGGTGAGCTTCGGTGGAACGGGCGCCGGCGATGTCAACGGCACCATCCCCAGCACCGTCACCCCCAACGCCACGCTCTATCCCTTCTGGGACGATCTGCTGATCGACACGCGCGGCGGGGTGCACACCGGAGTGGTGGGCACCGCCCCGAACCGGTCGTACGTGGTGGAGTGGCGGAATGTCGTGCACTGGGCGGCCCAGGGCGAGACCTTCTCGTTCGCCGTGAAGATCGGCGAGAACGGCCGCGTCTCCTACCACTACAAGGGGACGACCGGGACCGGTCTGAAGGCCGGTTCGAGCGCCACCATCGGGGTGGAGAACGCGACCGGTACGGACGCCTTCTCCTACTCCTACAACACCGCGGTCCTCAGCGAGGACCTCACGGTCTCCTTCCGCACCACCAAGAGCGGTGTGGTGCGCGGACGGGTGCTCGACGCCAATGACGGCAACGGCGTCGGGGGTGCCACGGTCACCGTGGGCACCGGGGCGGCGGCGGTGACCGCCACCACCGGAGCGGACGGCGGCTACGCCCTCCAGGCGCCGTCGGGCGTTCACCCGATCGCGGTGACGTCCACCGCGTATCAGCGGGGCGACAGCCTCATCCGGCTCGCGGCGGACACCGTGATGACGTTCGACCAGTCGCTGCGGACCGGCAAGGTGGCGAGCTCCCGGAGCTCGCTGGACGTGGTCGCCCCCGGTGACCAGCGGCGCACCCGTGCGCTGGAGCTCTCCAACACCGGTACCGCGACTCCGTACACCGTGACCGAGGACGCGCCGTGGCTGTCCGTCTCCCCGGCCGCCGGGGAGCTGGCGACCGGGCAGAAGCAGTCCCTGACCCTCTCGGTGGACACGGCGGGGCTGACCCCGGGCACGGTGCTCACCACCGATGTCCGGGTGGCCTCGCAGAGCGGACGGGCGCCGGTGGTGACCATCCCGGTCAAGATCATCATCCCGAGGTACCAGACCGCCGTGGACAGCGGCGCGACCGCGTCCGCGGTGGACACCCTCGGCGACACCTGGACACCGGACCGCCGCTGGACCGCCGGCTCCCACGGCTACCAGGGCAACGGCGCCACCAAGTCGACCAGCCGGGCGATTGCCGGCACGGATGACCCGGCGCTCTTCCGGACCGCCCGCGAGGGGCTGTACGAGTACCGCTTCGACCAGGTTCCCAACGGTGTCTACACGGTGGAGCTGGGCTTCGCCGAGGTGTCGTCGGCCCGGCCCAACCGCCGCGTCTTCGATGTCCTCGCCGAGGGGACCGAGGTACTGCCCTCGCTGGACATCGCCCTGGAGGCGGGGTCGTACGCGGCGGTGCAGCGCACCTACACGGTCACGGTGACGGACGGGACGCTGAACGTCCGCTTCGTCGCGCACAACGGGTACGGCAAGCCGATCGTCAACACGCTGCGGGTGACGGAGCGCCCGGACAAGAGCTGACCGGCGCGCTGATGTGAGAAGACCGGGTCCGTGCCCTGCTCCTGGGGTACGGGCCCGGTTCCGTTAGCCCCCGGGTCGAGCCGCTGTCGAGCGGACGTCGAACCGGACTCCGGCGGCACCCCCGATGGTCTCCTCCGGGGAGGAGCCGCCCGCGGGGGCGGGCCGTGGTGACACGTGGGACCGGTCACGGGGCGGTCCCGCGCCCGGCCGGAAATCGCCCGCTGTGTCCGGCCCCGTGCCCCGGACCAGGGACGTCCGCCGCGCCCCAGTCACGCGCAAGCGGCCTCACCGACCATGCACCGGGAAGCGGCGGCACCGGTCGCCGCGGACGGACACGCGGTGCGGTGCGCGGTGGCCGTGGCGGGGGCGTGGCGGGGACGAACGGCCGGGGGCGGGTGGGCCGCTCATGTCCGGCTTCCGCTCCGGCGCGGTTTCCGTCTCCGGCCGGTGTCCCGCGCGGATTCCGCTTCCGGGGCCCGACACCGATTCCGGCGCGGATTCCGTCTCCGGCCGGGGCGGCGCCGACGAGCCGCGCGGACCGCACAACCGTTCCACCGCACGTACATCAGGAGAGGACCACCGCATGACCACCGACGCCACCGACGCCACCGACGCCACCGACCCGACCGGCACCACCGAAGCCACTGGCCCCTCGGCGCCCGCCGCAGCCGCCGCGCACACCGCCGGAGGCGCGGGGAGTGCCGCCGACCGGAGGGCATTCCTCCGGCGTACCGGCGCCGCCGGTGTCCTGACCGCCGGCGCACTGGCGGGCGGCACCGCCCTCACCGGCCCGGCCGCCGCCGCTCCTCTCCCGGCCGCCGGCCCCGCTCCCGCCGCGGTCCCGGCGCACTCACCGGCCCGCCCGGCGACCGCGCTGCCCGACTACGCGCCCGTGCCGGCGTCCTCACACGGACCGGCGGTGAATTCCCAGGGCTACTACGTCGGAAAGATCAAGGGCAACCTGTACTGGGTCACCGACTCGAATTACCAGGCGATGTTCCTCTCCACCACCGAGGGCGTGGTGCTGATCGACGCCCCGCCCGCCATCGGCCACAATCTGCCGCGCGCCATCGCCGAGGTCACCCGGGCCAACGGCCGTCCGGGCAAGGTCACCCATCTCGTCCACACCCACTCCCACTACGACCACATAGGCGCCTCCTCGATCTTCGGGAAGAACGTCACCCGGATCGCGCACACC
Organism: Streptomyces sp. CAU 1734; assembly: GCF_039888735.1. Taxonomy (NCBI): domain Bacteria; kingdom Bacillati; phylum Actinomycetota; class Actinomycetes; order Kitasatosporales; family Streptomycetaceae; genus Streptomyces; species Streptomyces sp. CAU 1734. The sequence goes on along the minus strand of NZ_JBDQQP010000001.1, from coordinate 849,002 downwards.
GAGACCAAGCGGCTGCTGCGGGCCCTCAAGGATCCCGACCGGCCGCTGCCCGACGTGACGTTCGACGACCGCTACACCCTGAAGGTGGGCGGCGAGCGGCTGGAGCTGGCGCACCACGGGGCCAATCACACCCCCGACAACATCTTCGTCCACGCGCCCGCGTACCGGACGCTGATGGTGGTGGACGTGGTCTTCCCGGGCTGGGTGCCCTTCCGGGGTGTCTCCTTCTCCCAGGATCTCCCCGGCTCGATCGCGGCCCATGACACGGCCCTGCGCTACTCGTGGGACACCCTGGTCAGCGGCCATGTCGGACGTCTGGGCACCCGGGCGGACGTCCGGCTCCAGCAGCGGTACATCGCCGATCTGGAGGCGTCCGGACGGTATGTCCTGGAGACCTTCGACCCCACGCCGTTCCTTCAGCGGTACGCCGGGACCGGGAACAACTGGGCCATCTTCAAGCACTATCTGGAGGCGGTGGCGAAGGAGGCGGCGGATCCGGTGATCACCAAGTATCTGGGGAAGCTCGGCGGTGTCGACGTCTTCACCCCGGACAACGCCTATGCGGTGGTCACCTCGCTCCGGCTGGACCACGGCGTGCTCGGGCCGTTCGGCATCCGCCCGTAGCCGCTCGCAGCCGCCCGGGTGTACGGGACCGGGTGTACGGGACCGGCCCGGTCCCGTACGCCCCGAGCGCACTCGGGGGCGGGCGCGAGGGGGTCCGTCCGGGCCGGGAGGGCGGCCCGTCACCCGGACGGCCGGAGGCATTCACTCCGCCGCCGACTCCGGCGCGCGCCGGGCCCGTACAGCGCGAAAGCTGACGGCGACAGCCCACCCCGACAAGAGGAGAGAACCTCATGGCTGTGTCGCCCCCTTCCCCGTCCCGCCCGCTGCGCCGCCGCATAGTCCGGGCGGGCGCCCTGTCGCTGGCCCTTTCGGCGGTGATCGCCACCGGATCGGCCTTCGCGGGCGGTGACCCGGCGGGCGGAGACGGCTCCACCCCGGGATCCCAGGGTGTGAAGCCGACCGTGGTCCTGGTGCACGGCGCCTTCGCCGACGCATCCGGCTGGAATGCCGTGGTCGAACGTCTCCAGCACCAGGGCTATCCGGTGGTCGCCCCGCCGAACCCGCTGCGCGGTGTGCTCAGCGACTCCGCCTATGTCGCCTCGATCCTGGAGTCGATCGAGGGCCCGATCGTGCTGGCCGGCCACTCCTACGGCGGTGCGGTCATCAGCCAGGCGGCGGCCGGGAACGAGAATGTGAAGGCGCTGGTGTACGTGTCGGCCTTCATGCCGGACGTGGGTGAGAACCCCGCCACGCTCTCCACCAAGTTCGAGGGCAGCGACCTCGGAACGGCGCTCCGGCCGGTCCCGTACACCGACGGAACCACCAGCGGCACGGATCTCTACATCCAGAACGCGAAGTTCCACTCGGTCTTCGCCGCCGATCTGCCGGAGGCGCAGACGAAGGTGATGGCGGTCGAGCAGCGGCCCGTCGCCCAGGCCGGGTTCGGGCAGAACGCGACAGCGGCGGCGTGGAAGACGATCCCGTCCTGGTTCATCGTCTCCAAGAACGACAAGGCCATCGCCCCCGACCTGGAGCGATTCGAGGCCAAGCGCGCCCATTCGCACACCATCGAGATCAACTCCTCGCATGTGGCGATGATGTCCCACCCCGATGTCGTCACCAAGCAGATCCGCGCGGCGGCGAACGCGACGGTGAACGGCGCGGAGTAGCGGCGGCGGCGGCCGGTCCGCGAACGCGCCCACCCCGCGCGGGTCGGCGGACCGGATGTCCCCCGGTGGCCCGTACCCCTCGATGCCGGCACCCCGGCACGGGTACGGGCCACCGGTGCGCGCCGGGCCGGTGAGCTGCCCCGGGGGCCGATTGTCAGTGGGGGGATCTACTGTTTTTCACAGCGGGAGACGGGCGGTGAACGGCCGCCGGTTCCGTCCTGGGGAGGGGACTGCCATGTCAGGCGCGACGACATATCTGGAGCTGTCGCAGGACGGCGAGGGAGCGCACAAGTTCTATGAGGTGACCGTCTCGGGCACGGTCGTCTCGGTGCGCTACGGCCGCATAGGCGCGGCCGGACAGACCCAGGTGTCGTCCTTCCCCACGGTCGAGAAGGCACAGGCCGCCGCCGCGAAGAAGGTCGGGGAGAAGGTGCGGAAGGGGTACGCGCCGGCGGTGCGGGGGCAGCGGGCGGCACGCGCGGTGACCCGGCGGCAGGTCACCTCCGCCCCGTCGACCGCCCGGTCGGTGGCGCCGGTGCTGTGGCGGTTCCGTACGGGCTCGGCGGCTTTCGGGATCCACATCGACGAGGACCGCTGCTGGGTGGGGAATCAGGCGGGCGATGTCCACACCGTCAGCCACGGCGGCGAGGTGCTCGCCCGCTACTCACTGCCCGCGGGTGTGAAGTGCCTGGTCGCGGACGATTTCTGGATCTACGCGGGCTGCGACGACGGCACCGTCTACGACCTCTCGTCGAAGCTGCCCTTCGGGGCGTACGGCATCGCCGATGACGTGGACATCTACTGGCTCGACATCCATGAGGGCGTCCTCAATGTGGCCGACGCGCAGGGCGGCCTGACCGTCATCGACCACGAGGACGAGTACCAGTGGGCCCGCAAGTCGGCGGGCGGCCAGGCGTGGATGGTGCGCGCCGATGAGCGGGGCATCTACCACGGCCACCAGAAGGGTGTGACGGCGTACTCCCCCGACGGGGGCGGGGAGCTGTGGCACACCCCGACGGCCGGCGCGGTGCTGTTCGGCTGGCAGGAGGAGGATTCGGTGTACGCGGGCACCGGCCGCCATGTGGTGCAGCGGCTGGCCAAGAGCACCGGGGTGGTCGAGGCGACCTTCCGCTGTGACACCGCGGTGTACTCCTGCGCGACCGCGCCGGGCGGTGCCTATGTCTTCGCCGGTGACTCCTCGTCGTCCGTCTACTGCTTCGACGCGGACGGCAACCGGCTGTGGAAGCTGAGCACCGGCAATGGCTCCGCGCTCTCCATGCAGTATCTGAACGAGCGGCTGTACATGGTCACCACGGACGGCTCGCTGGTCTGTGTCGACGCGAGCGACGCGGCGATCGCGGCGGCACAGCAGGGCACCGTGCCGGTCGCCCGGGACATCAAGTCGGCCGCCGCGCTGCCCACCTACACCCCCGCCGTGTCGGCGACCGAGATCGCCACGGTGGTGACGGCTCCCGACGGCGGCGTGGTCGTCCAGTGTGTGCAGGACGGCGGCCGGGTGCGGGTGCACGTGGTCTCCGAGGGATACGACCGGGGATGGAATGTTCAGTTCCCGCGCGGGATCCGGGAGGTGGGGGCCCGCTATGTGGTGGACACCCTGCACCCGTCGCCGAGGGGCTTCTACCGGGTGCGCGGGGAGATACGCAGGCTGATCTGACGCCGGCTGATCCGACGCCGGCGCCCGCCGCCGTGATGCCGGACGGCAGCGGTCCGGTCACCCCTCGGGTGACCGGACCGGCCGGCGCGCTCGGCTCCCCGCCGTGCGGGACTACTTGGGCATCAGGACGGTGTCGACGATGTAGACCGTGGCGTTGGCGGTCTGCACATTGCCGCAGACCACCTTGGAGACGCCGTTCACCTGGTACGCCTCACCGGAGCCGGTGGTGGTGACCTTGCCCTTCTGGAGGGTGTCGAAGGTGCCGTTCTCCAGCTGCTGCGGGGTGAGCTGCCCGCCGACCACGTGGTAGGTCAGGATCTTGGTGAGGGTGGCCTTGTCCGCCAGCACCTTGTCCAGGTCGGCCTTCGGGATCTTGGCGAAGGCGTCGTTGGTCGGGGCGAAGACGGTGATGCCCTCGGCGTTGTTGAGGGTGTCCACCAGTCCGGCCTTCTTGACGGCCGTGACCAGGGTCGACAGGGCCGGGTTGTTGGAGGCCGCGGTGGCGACCGGGTCCTTGGCCATGCCGTCGAAGCTGCCGGCCCCGTCCGCCGGGACAGAGGCACAGGCGCCGCCGAAGGGCTTGGCCATGTCCGTGGTGTCGTCGGCCTCCGGGGCGGGGTCCTGCTGCTTGTCGCTCTCGCTCGACTCGGCCGCCGTGTCCGACTTCTTCGAGGAGTCCTCGGAGCCGGAGTCGGAGCAGGCGGTCAGCGCGAACGGCAGGACGGCGGCCGCGACGGCGGCGATGGCGGTGCGGCGGAAGCGAAGGTTGTTCATGGTGATTCTCCAGTAAGGGTTGTTGTGGCAAGGGGAAAGGAGGTCTGAGGGAGAGAAGGTGCGGATGGGGGTGGCGGGGCCGGGCGGCGGGGGCCGTTGGCTCAGCCGGGGGCCGGCGGGACCGGCCCGGGCTCAGCCGGGGGTCACGAAGACGCTGTGCCGGCCGCTCGCGCCGTCGGGCACGGTCCGGGCCCGTCTCGCGGTCTGGACTCGGCCCGTGGCGTCCGTGGCGCGGACGGTGAGGGTGTGTCCGCCGGGGGTGGCGTCCCAGGCGAAGGACCAGAGGCGCCAGGTGTCGGGGGTGTGCTCCTCGGCGAGCGTGGCCTCCTGCCAGGGCCCGTCGTCGACCCGGAGCTCCACCCGCCGGATGCCCCGGTGCTGTGCCCAGGCGACCCCGGCGACCATCACCGGACCGGCCGCCGGGCGGGCGAAGGGTTTGGGGGTGTCGATCCGGGCCTGGGTCTTGATGGGAGCCCGGCGCGCCCACTTCCGCCGGACCCAGTAGGGGTCGTAGGCGTCGAAGGTGGTGAGTTCGAGCTCCTTGAGCCACTTGCAGGCCGACACATAGCCGTAGAGGCCGGGGACGACCATCCGGACCGGGAAGCCGTGGTCGAAGGGGAGGGGTTCGCCGTTCATCCCGATGGCGAGCATCGCGTCCCGGCCGTCCATGACCTCCTCGACCGGCGAGCCCAGCGTCATGCCGTCCACCGACCGGGCGACCAGCTGGTCGGCGGAGCCGCCCCGGGAGGGCGGGACCACCCCGGCCTCGCGGAGCAGTTCGGCGAGCGGCACCCCCAGCCAGCGGGCGCTGCCGGCGTAGGGGCCGCCGACCTCGTTGGAGACACAGGTGAGAGTGATGTCCCGCTCGATCAGCGGACGGTTCAGGAGCTCCCGGAAGGTGTAGGTGCGGGGGCGGGTGACGCCCTTGCCGTGCAGGCGCAGCCGCCAGCCGTCCGCGTCGATCTCGGGGACCACCAGGGCCGTGTCGACCCGGTAGAAGTCGTTGTTGGGCGTGGTGAAGGCGGTGACACCGGCGACCCGGAGGCGGGCCCGGGGCGGAATGGCAGGAGCGGGGGAGGCGGGGGCGGGCAGCCGTACGGCCGCGCGCGATTCGGCGGCCCGCCGGCCGCGCCGGCCGGTCAGCGCGCGGCCGAGCACACCCGCGCCGGTCGAGAGCAGCGCCACCGCTCCGGCGCCGGCGACGAAGCCGCGCCGGTTCCACTGCGGTCCGGGTGCGCCGGTGCGGAGGTCGGGGCGGAGGCCCGTACGGATGGCGGCCCGGAGACCGAGGCGGGGAGCGGAGGCGGCGGAGACCACGGGCACCAGCGCGGGCTCGGCGGCCCGGCCGCCGCCGTCGCCGGGGGCTTCCCCGTCGCGGTCGCGGGCGCGGTCGTTGTCACGGCCGGGGTCGCGGTCGTCGTCGCGGTCACGGTCGTCGTCGCGGGCGCGGTCGTCGTCGCGGGCGCGGTCGTGGGCGCCGTCGCTGTCACCGTCGTGGGCGCGGTTCAGGTCACCGTCGCGGTTCCGGTCGTTGTCGGGGTCCAGGGTGGCGGCGGGGACGTTCGCCGGGGACGGCTCCGGGGCGCGGCGCGGACGGGGCGCACCGGGTACGTCCGCCGCGCTCGCCGGACTCGGCGCGCCCGCCCGGTCCCGTACCGCCGGTGCGTCCGGCGCTTCCCGGGCTCCCGGCACAGCCGCTGCGCCGGGAGCCGGGTGCGCGGCGCCCGGGACGGGAGGGGCGCCGGTTCGCGGGGCCGGCGGGGACACCTGCCGCAGCGGGCCGATCAGCAGAAAGAGCACCACGGCACCCGCGACCGCACCCGCCAGCGAGGGCAGGGCGTCCAGGGCGCCCGCGGAGTCGGGCCTGGTGAGCGCCGCCGCGGCGCCGAGCGCGCCGAAGCCGAGCACTCCGGCCGCCCCCGCCCGGCGCCACCGCAGGGCCGCACAGCCGAGCAGAACCGCGAGGACGGCGAGGGTGGCGAGGATGCCGAGCTGGAGGACGAGCTTGTCGTTGGTGCCGAAGTTGCGGATCGCCCAGTCCTTGACCGCCGCCGGGGTGGCGTCGATCGCCGCCCCGCCCACCGCGGTCACCGGCCCCGTTCGCGGGCTGAGGAGGGAGGCGGCCAGTTCGGCGACGGCGAGTGCGGTGTATCCGGACAGCACTCCGCTCACGGCTGCCGGGGCGCCGCGGGTCAGGGCCTTCCGAGAGGTGCTCACACTGCCCATTCGGAACCACCGGGCGGATGGATGGGTGGCTCATCCGATCAAGTGACGGGCGGGGAAAGGGTTGACGCGGCGGTGCGGAGCCGGCACGCGGGCCCGCACCCGCCGGCGCCGCCCGCGCGCCGCGCATCCGCACGCATCCGCACGCATCGCGCCCCGCGCGCCACACGCGTCCCGCGCCCCGGGATGCACGGGCCGGCGAAGATTCGGAATGACCAACTCCGCATACCGTGCCGAAGTGCGGACAGGGAGCAATCCATCAGCCCCGCCGCTACGAACCATGCGGTGAGAGACTTCCGACGAAGCGCGTCCGGACGGTCGGCCCCGCCGGGCCGGACCGCCCGGCGGCGCATGAAGGACCGTTTACATGCGATGGACGCGTCACAGCAGGCCCCAGGGGGACTCGGCCGCAGCCGCCCGGGAGGATTCCGCGCCGGAACACGGCACCGCGGTGCCGATCGCGCGGCTCGTCGGGCCGGGCGAGGCCCGGCCCGATCTCGCGGCCCTGGTCGCCGGCGCGGCCACCGGTGACCGGGACGCCTTCTCCGAGCTGTACGACGCGATCTCCGGACCGGCCTTCGGCATCGTCCTCAAGGTGCTGCGCGACCGGGCCCAGTCCGAGGAGGTGACCCAGGAGGTGATGATCGAGATCTGGCGCCAGGCCGCCCGTTACCGGCCCGCCCAGGGCTCCGTCATGACCTGGGTCGCCACCCTCGCCCACCGGCGGGCGGTGGACCGGGTCCGCTCGGCGCAGGCCGCCGCCGTCCGTGAGCACAATGACGCGGTGCGCGCGCAGACCCCGCCCTTCGACGAGGTGAGCGAGCAGGTGGAGACGCGGCTGGAGAGCGAGCAGGTGCGGCGCTGTCTGCGCGGGCTGACCGAGATCCAGCGCCAGGCCGTGACTCTCGCGTACTACCAGGGCCTGTCCTACCGCGAGGTGGCCGAGACCCTCGGCACACCGCTGCCCACCGTCAAGACCCGAATGCGCGATGGACTGATCCGGCTGCGCGACTGCATGGGGGTGACCGCATGAAGACCGAGGGAACACACACCCTCACCGGCGCCTACGCCCTCGACGCGCTCAGCGGCGAGGAGCACGAGGCCGTCACCGCGCATCTGGCGGAGTGCGCCGACTGCGCGCGTGAGGTCCGGGAGTTCGCGGCGACCGCGGCCCGGCTCGCGGGTGCCGTCTCGCGCCCCCCGCCGGACCGGGTCAAGGCCGCCGTGCTGGCCCGGATCGACACCGTGCGGCAGCTGCCGCCGAGGGTTCCGGCCCAGCGGGCGGCGATCCCGCTGACCGCCGTGCTCAGGCGGCGCGCCTTCATGGTGGCGGCGAGCCTGACGGTGACCGCCCTGCTGGGCGGAACGGCCCTGTGGCAGTACCAGCGCGCCGAGGACGCCCGCCGGGACACCCGTCAGACGGCTCAGCGGCTGTCGGATCTCACCTCGGTGATGACCGCGCCGGACGCCCGTACGGTGACCGGCCGCACCCCGGGCGGTACGAAGGCGACGGTGATCGTGGCCAAGTCGCGTGACCGCGCGGTGTTCGTGGCCGAGGATCTGCCCGCCGCCGGCGCGGGGAAGACGTATCAGCTCTGGTACGCCAAGGGAGACGCGATGCGTCCGGCCGGACTGGTCGGGCGCGACGGGGCGATTCTGATGAGCGGATCCGTGGGCGACGCCTCCGCCGTCGGTCTGACCCTGGAACCGGCGGGCGGCTCCTCGCGGCCGACCACGGATCCGCTGATGGTGATGGCGCTGCCGGGCGCCTGACCGGCGCCTGACCGGCGCCGCGCGCCGGCGGGCACCGGCCGGAGCGGCGGTCCGTTCACCCGCTCCGGCCCGGCGGAAACCCGGCGCCCCGGGCGGCCGAACGGTGCGACGGCGGCCGGACTCCGGCCACCCCGGGGGTGTCGGCACAGGTTTGTCGGCCATACTTTCGCCGTGGAACAGCAGCGCATAGGTCACAGCACCCCGCCCACGCCCGCAGCCGGGGTGGACCCGGCGTACATCCCCGGGCTCATGCCCGCACGTCCCGCCGGGACGGAGCCGGACCGGATCACGGACGCCGTGCCGCCGGAGGACGCTCCCCCGGCCGCCCCGGATCCGGAGCCGGCCGCCGAGGACTCCGCCGCCCCGGCGGAAGCGGAATCCGTACCGGAACCGGAGGCGGAATCCGATTCCGGTTCCGGGCAGCCGGCTCCCGACGCCGAGCCGGTCTTCGAGGTCTCCGACCGGCGCGGCTCCATCGCCGCCGGTCCGGCCGGCATCGTCTTCCGGCTCGACACCGAGGAGGCCGAGTTCGGCTGGGACGAGATCAAGGCGGTGGAGATCGACACTCCCAGATTCACCCGCCGGTTCAGCGTCACCGTCTACACCTCGGACCGGCGCTGGTTCCAGAACGATGTGGAAGCGGCGTCCAAGACCGAGCTCGCCTCCTGGTCCGAGCAGTTGGACGCGGTACTGGACGACTGTTTCGACGACTCCGCCGCATAGTGCCGGATCCGGCCCGTACTCCCGAACGGCGAATGCCGGGGGTACGGGCCGCTCCGTGATCCCGTACCGGCTCACCCCCGCCGGAGGCGTTCCAGCGTGGCGCCGAGGTCGGCGGCGCGGGGCCGGTTGTGCGGCAGCCGGGCGAGGACGGCGGCCATGCCGCAGGTGTCGGTGAGGGCGGAGAGGACCAGTCCGCCCGCCACTCCCGCGGAGAGCAGCAGCCAGGCCGGGTGGAGCAGGCTCAGCGCGGCGCCGGTGAGCACGAGAAGACCCGCGGTGAAGCGGACCTGGCGTTCCATCGCCCAGGAGGCGCGGGCCGGTCCGCCGGGACGGTGCAGTTCCCGGCCGCCATCGGCCCAGGCACGCGTACCGCCGGTGAGGGTGAGCGCGGCCACCCCGTGCCCGGCCAGCAGGCCGCAGGCGCTCGCGGACCGCGCGCCGGAGGCGCAGACCATCAGCAGCTCGCCCCGGGCGGCTGCCTCGCGCAGCTCCGGGAGGGCGGCGCCGAGCCGGTCGAGGGGGAGGTTGAGGGCGCCGGGGAGATGGCCGGAGGCGTACTCCCCGGGGGTGCGCACATCGATGACCGTGAGCTCGCCGAGGCGGTGTCCGGCATGGTCGGAGTCGAGAGCGGGGGCGGAATTCATGCTGATGCCATCCTTGGTGTCCGGCTGTACTCGTGAAGTCGCCCCAGGGCGGTAAAATTACCCCTGGGGGTATGGATGAAGGAGTCGTTGTGGAGCTGGATCTCGCAGCCGCCGAGCTGAAGTCGGTACTGAACCGGCTGCGCCGCGCGCAGGGTCAGATCTCCGGGGTGATCCGGATGCTGGAGGAGGGCCGGGACTGCGAGGAGGTCGTCATGCAGCTGGCCGCCGCCTCACGGGCGCTGGACCGGGCCGGGTTCGCGATCATCGCGAGCGGCCTTCAGCAGTGCCTGACCGACATCGAGTCCGGGAGCAGGCGGGGCGGCGAGGACCCGGAGCGCATGCGGGCCCGGCTGGAGAAGCTGTTCCTCTCCCTGGCCTGAGCCCCGGCCCGAGCCCGGGGCAGGGGCCGAGCCCGAGCCCGGGGCCGAGCACTGACCCGAGGGCTGGGCCGAGTCCCGGCCCGAGCACTGCCCCGGACACCGGGCGGGGCGCGCACCCCACACCCCCTGCCGCCGCGGTCACAGCGCACCGTCCAGCACCATCAGCGCGGCGACCCCCAGCAGCAGATACGCGAAGATCCGCCGCAGGGTGGCGCTCCGCACTCTCCCGGCGAGCCGTTTTCCGTCCCACGCGCCCAGGATCGCAGCACCCGTGAAGGGCGCGACGACGGCCCAGTCGAGCCCGGCGGCGGCTCCGGCACGGGTGGTCAGCGCGGCCAGCGAGTTGAGGGTGACCACCAGCAGAGCGGTGCCCACGGCCGTGCGCATCGGCAGGCCCACGGCCTTCAGCAGGGTGGGCACGGCGAGGAATCCGCCGCCGACCCCGAGCACCCCGGTCACCGCCCCGAGCCCGGCCCCGGCGCCCGCGGTGACGGCGGGCCCGCCGCGTACCGGCCCGGGCTCCGCCGGATCCCCGGCCCGCAGCACGGCCACCGCCGCGGCCCCCGCGACGATCCCGAAGGCGCCGGTGAGCAGGGCCGGCGGCAGGCTCCCCGCGACCGCCCCGCCGAGCGCGGCCGGGATCAGCCCGGCCGCGGCGAGCAGCGCGCCGGTGCCCCAGCGGACCCCGCCGTCACGGGCATGGGCGAGGAGCCCGGCGGCCGAGGTGACGACCACGATGATCAGACTCGCGGTCGCCGCGGCGGCCGGCTCCACACCGAGGAGATAGATCAGGGCGGGTACGGCGAGCACCCCGCCGCCCCCGCCGAGCGCCCCGAGCGCCAGCCCGACAACGGCCCCGGCGGCCAGGGCGAGTACCAGCGCACTCACCGGAACGTGCCGCCGTCATGGCACCGGCGCGGAGCCGTGCCGATCGGGTCGTACGCCATGGCTCAGCGCTCCGCCGCGACGAGTCCGGCGGCGCGGGCGGCGTCGAACCCGTCGTCCACCGCGACGACCTTCCGGCCGGCGGCGTCCAGCAGCGAGGCGCCGATGGCGGCCCGCGCCCCGCCGGCGCAGTGCACCCACACCGTCCCGGCCGGCACCTCGCCGAGCCGGTCGCGGAGCTGATGGAGCGGGATGTGCGCGGATCCGGCGATCCGCCCCGTCGCCCGCTCGGAGTCCCGCCGCACATCGAGCACGACCGCGCCCTCGGCCCGGGCGAGCTCCGCGAAGGTCGCCCGCGCGAAGGAGCGCGGGTGTTCCCCTTCGCGCACCCACTCCTCGGGCGATCCGGTGGCGGCGGCAGCGGGCCGGTCGATCCCGACCCGCACCAGCTCCCGCTGGGCGTCGGCGAGCTGTTCGGGTGAGGCGGCGAGCAGGGTGACCGGCCGGCCCCAGGGGATCAGCCAGGCGAGCTGTCCGGCGAGCTGCGCGCCGGCCTCGAAGTTGAGGCTGCCGGCGACATGTCCGGCGGCGAAGGCGACCCGGCTGCGGAGATCGACCACCCACTCCCCCTCGGCGAGCCGCCGGGCGATCTCGTCCGCGTCGGCGACGGCCGGGGGCGTCAGATCGACGGGTGCGGGGCCCCGGGCGTTCAGCGGCCCCATGTGGACATAGTGCGCGGGGATGTCGCCGAGCCCGGCGAGCAGCTCGGCGACGAAGGTGTCGGCGTCCTTGAGCAGGGCGTCATTGGTCCGCCGCTCCTGCCCGATGGTGCCGGCCTCGCCCGCCGCGGATCCGGCCGAGCAGAAGCTGCCGAATCCGTGGGTGGGCAGTACGGCGGTGGCCGCGGGCAGCTCGGCGGCGAGCCGCCGCACCGAGGCGTGCTGTGCCCGGGCGAGCTGTTCGGTCAGCCGGGGCTCGACGAGATCGGGCCGTCCGACGGTCCCGATCAGCAGCGATCCGCCGGTGAAGGCGGCGACGGCGCGCCCGTCCCGTTCGAGTACGTAGGCGGTGTGATGCGGTGTGTGCCCGGGGGTGGCGACGGCCCGCAGCGCCAGCCCGTCCCCGAGCGCGGTCCGGTCCCCGTCGGAGACCGGCACCCGCCGGTAGGCGACATTCGCCCCGGCCGGTACGAGATGGGCGGCCCCGGTGACCCGGGCGAGCTCCGGCCCGCCGGTCACATAGTCGTTGTGGACATGGGTCTCGACGACATGGGTGATCCGCACACCCCGCCGCGCGGCGGCGGCGATGACCTGGTCGATGTCGCGGGCGGGGTCGATGACGACGGCGGTGTGGGGGCCGCCCGCCAGATAGCTCCGGTTGCCGAGCCCCGGTATCTCGATGGTGTCGACGAAGAACACTGCCGATGATCCTTTCGTGCCGCTATTACCCCCCGGGGTATGTTTTTCACCGTAACAGAGTTACCCCCGGGGGTATCCACCCGGGTGGCGGCACGCATCCGCGCGGAGATGATCGCGGGCGTCCGGCGGGCCCGGGAGGGGTGCGGCCGTCAGTCCGCCGCGGAGGGGCGGCGCGGGTCCGCCCGGCCGGGGGCCGGCGGCGACCGGCTGGATGACCGCATGACCGCTTCATGATGTCGCCCGGTCCCTCCCCGGCATCGGGGTGCTCCGCGGCCTCCGCCGGTCCACGGCCATGGTGGAGGCGGTGCTGAACCCGGACGGCGAGCGGCATCACTCCTTCAGCGCGACCTGGTCCGGGACCGGGGAACCCGCCTCGATGCGGAATGGTTCCGGGGACGAGTTCGACATCGTCTTCTCCCCGGCCGGGGAGTACATCCGCGGCTTCGACCACGAGTCGCCGATGAGCCCGTCCGCCCATGACGTCCCCTGGCCCGGGGTGGTCGACTCCGTTCCCGGGGAGTTCCGGCACTGTGTCGCGGAGCCGGCCTTCACGGACGAGGGCGTCCCCACCGTGACCGCCCGCGCCTGGCGCCCGGCGGAGGACGACCACTGGCGGACCGGAGCGATCGACTTCCCGGAGGGCCACCCGGACCCCGACGGTGCCGGATGGCTCTTCCGGCTCCTGTGCGACGGGACCGCGGAGGCGTTCCACGATTTCGCCGAGGACCACTGCGGGACCCGGATCGGCCTGGCGGCGGTGCGCCGGGTGTACGCCCTGCGCCCGCTCGGCCGGGACACGGTCCGCGCCCTGAACCCGGCGGCTTCCCCCGCCTCGGCCGCCCGGGAGGCGGCGGCCATCGGATACCCGGTGGACCCGGAGCTGCCGAGCTCACCGGCCGGTCCGGGCGCGGACACCGGCCCCGGGCCGCTCTGACGGGGTGGACGGCCCGGCGGGCGGTCGCGGCGGCGAAGCCCCGAGCGCGCCGCTCACAGATCCACCGAGAACAGCACCGCCCGCCCCGCGCGGGCCGCCCGGGCGTAGAAGGCGGTGAGTTCCGCCAGCCGCTCCCGGGCGAAAGGGGTCACCGGGCCCGGGGGGAGCCCCGCCGGGTTCAGGGCCGACAGGGCGGCGGACACGGCGGGGACTCGGGGGGCGGGGAGCAGGGTGACCAGATAGGCGGGGGTGGCCGGGAGGAGCCGGGGGCCCAGCACCGCGTGGGCGAGGGGAGGCGCGCACCGGGCGAGGGCACGGTGCAGGGGGCGCCAGGCGGTGTCCGTTTCGGCGGTCCAGTCGGGGTGCCCTTCCTCCTCCGCCTGTTCCAGGTACGCGGCGACCCCGGACGGAGCCGCGCGGGCCAGCCGGCCGGCCTCCCCGGGCGGGAGGGCGAAGTGGCGGCCCAGACCGGTGACGCGCATGCTCTCGCGGAGGCGGGGCGCCCGGGCCACCCCGTCGAACATCGCCACGCACAGCTCGCGCAGGAGCAGTTCAGTGGACATGCGGGCCGCCGGTGAGCCGCGGCTTGCCGCGCGGGACCAGGGCGAGGGAGACCAGCGCGCCGGCCGTCGCCGCGACCGCCAGCAGCGCGTACGCGTCGGTGAAGCCGTCGAGGGCGCCCGCGGCGATCCCGGTCGCCGCGACGGTGGAGACCACCGCGGCCCCCACCGAAGCCCCGACCTCGTGGAAGGTGTTGACGACACCGGAGGCGAGGCCCGCCTCCCGGTGGTCGATCATCGCCAGTGCGGTGGTGGTCGCGGTGACGAAGACCGCGCCCACGCCGAACGAGGCGGTGACGAGTCCGGGCAGGAAGACCCCGTACACGCTCGAACCGGCCGTCTGGAGGGCGAGCGGCACCGTGCCGGCCGCCGCCAGGGCCAGGCCGCCGGCCGCGCAGGCCCTGCTGCCCGCACGGCCCACCAGGCGGGAGGCGAGATGCGCGCCGAGGGCGACGGCGACGGCCGCCGGGAGGAAGACCAGACCGGTCCCGAGCGGGGAGTAGCCGCGCACCTGCTGGAGGTGGACGGATCCGAGGAAGAAGAAGCCGATCAGCAGGGCGGTGGCGATCAGCATCAGAAAGGATCCGGCGAGCACCGGGCGGCGGGTGAACATCCGCAGGTCCATCAGCGGGGACCGGGTGGCGCGTTCGGTGAGCGCGAAGGCCGCGTACAGGGCGAGGGAGCCGGCCAGGGCGAGCAGGGTGAGGGAGTCGGACCAGCCGTCGTCGCCCGCGCGGACCAGACCGTGGATGAGGATGCCGGTCGCGGCGGTGACCAGCAGCGCGCCGGGGACGTCGAGCCGGGCGGGGCGCGGCGCGCGGGCCGGGACCAGGGCGGGGACGGCGGCGAGGACGGCGATCCCGACCGGGACGTTCAGATGAAAGATCCACTGCCAGCCGGGTCCCTGGGTCAGCGCTCCGCCGAGCAGGACACCGGCGGCGGAGCCGGTGCCGCCGATCGCGGCCCAGACGCCGAGCGCCCTGGTGCGTTCCGGGCCGTGGAAGGTGGTGGTGACGATCGCGAGCGCGGCCGGGGAGAGCAGCGCCGCGCCCACCCCCTGGGCGATCCGGCCGCCGATCAGTGTCCCGGCGTTCTGCGCGAGGCCGGTGAGCAGGGACGCGGCGGTGAAGAGCAGCAGGCCGGCGAGGAGGGTGCGGCGGGCGCCGAGGAGGTCGGCGAGCCGTCCGCCGAGCAGCATCAGACCGCCGAAGGTGAGGGTGTACGCGGTGACCACCCAGGTCAGCGCGGTCCGGTCCAGGCGCAGATCGGCCGCCATGTCGGGCAGTGCCACATTCACCACGGTGACATCGAGGACCAGCATGAACTGCGCCAGACAGATGACGGCCAGGGCGGCCCAGCGGCGGGGGTCGGCGGGCGGGTGGAGTCCATGGCCCGCCACCTCGCGGGGGTGGTCCTGGGCAGGGGGGTGCGGCATGCGGGGTGACTCCGTTCACGGGCGGACAACCAGTGAACTGAACCGTACAGTTCAGTACAGTTGAACTCAACCGTACAGTTCAGTTGTGGGCTAGGCTCGCTCCATGACCAGCGCGGAAACCGGGAACAGGCAGCCGCCCAGCGGACCCCGTGCCGCCCGCAAGCGGCAGGCCATCGTCACCGCCGCCAGGACCCTCTTCCTCCGCGAGGGGTTCGGCGTCGGCATGGACGCCATCGCCGCCGAGGCGGGCGTCTCCAAGGTCACCGTCTACAACCACTTCGGCAGCAAGGAAGCCCTCTTCACCGCCGTGGTCGCGGGCGCGCTCGACGAACCGGTGGACCCCCTCGCGAGCGAGCCGTCCGCCGTCCTCGCCCACCTCGCCGGCGCCGCCGATCTGCGGGCCGCCCTCATCGCCGCCGCGCGCGGCTGGGTCCGCGCCCTGCGGGACGATCACGAGGTCACCGCCCTGCGCGCCCTCGTCGCCGCCGAGCTGCACCGCTTCCCGGAGCTGGGGCGCGGCTGGCGGCACGACAGCCCCACCGGCCACCACCCGGCCGTCGCCGGCGCGCTGCGCGACCTGGCCGGCGCGGGACGGCTGGCCATCCCGGATCTGGAGGTCGCCACCCTCCAGCTCTACGCGCTCCTGATCCACCCGCACATCGTCTTCGCGCAGTACGGCGCGGACATCGACGACGATCTGACCGACCGGCTGATCGTCAGCGGGGTGGAGATGTTCCTCGCCCGGTACGGGACCGAGGAGTCATTCCGGGGGCCCGATCACCCCTCGGCGGGCGGCCTGTAATCCCGCCTGGAAGCGGGTGCGCGCGCCCAGCAGGTCCATGATCCTGCGCATCCGGCGCTCCACCGTGCGCTGCGCCACCCCGAGACGGCGGGCGATGGCCCGGTCGGTCAGCCCGGAGGCGGAGAGGGCGAGCAGCTGCTCGTCCTCGTACGAGAGCTCCGCGACCGTACGGCCGCCGCGCGGCCAGAGCGGTACGGAGCGCTGCCACAGCAGCTCGTAGAGCGCGACCAGCCCGTCCAGCAGCGCGGACGAGGAGAGCACCAGCGCGTCCCCGGGCCGGCCGGACGGCGGCGTACCGGCGGGGGGTTCGGCGGCCTCGGCGGGCCGCCCCAGCGGCACCAGCGCGATCCGGCGGTCGGCGATCGCGAGCCGCAGCGGCACCTCGTCCAGGATCCGGCTCTCCTCGCCGAGCCGGGCCGACTCCCGTGAGTGCGCGAGCTGTTCGGGCGTCCGCAGCGAACGGTGGTCGTAGATCGCGCGGTGCCGGACCCCGCGCTGCCGCAGCCCGCCCCGCACCGCCTGCGGCGGCCGGTCGAGAATCAGCAGCTCGTCCCGGGCGGCGTCCTGGATCTGGGCGAACCGCTGGGCAATCGCCGCCGGACCGCCGAGCACCTGGAACGCCGTCCCGTTCCGCCGCGCCCACCGGAACTCCTCGGTCAGCGAGGCCGCCGCCAGCCTGGCCCGTTCGATCTCCTCGCGCCGGCGCAGGGCGAGCGCCTCGATCGCCGGCTCGGGCGGCGCCGGGGCGAAGCGCGCCGGGCGGCCCCCGGTGCGGGTGAGCATGCCGCGCTCCTCCAGGGCCCGGATCCGGCGCCGCACCCGGGCCGGGTCCCAGCCGGTGGCCCGGGCGAGTTCGGCGGCGGTGGCACAGGGGCGGTTGAGCAGGGTCCGGTAGAGGAGCTCGTCATCGGCGGGCACTCCGAGCGCGGCCAGGCCGCCCGCGTCCGCGCTGCCAGTCATTCCGCCTCCCAGCGGGACGGTCGGGGGTACTGACGGTAGGCCGGTGACCCGGGAGAGGTACAGACCTCTGCGGGTACGGAGACGGCCAAGGGTGCGGAGAGGGCCCGGGGGGCGGAGAGGACACGGGGTACGGAGAGGGCCCGGGGTGCGGGGTGGACCGGAGGCGCACAGCGGGACCGGGGGTACGGAAGGGGCTCCGGTGCGCCGCGCGACCGGCCGGCGGACGCGGCCCACCCGGACGGCGAAGCGGCGCGGGGGATCCGCTCACCCCGGGCCGCCCCCACCGCCGCGCCCGGCCGAACTCCCCCTCCGCACAGGAGCGTCCGCCCCGTCCGAGCCTTTACCCACCCCTTTACTTAGGCTACCCTAACTCAATCCAGACAGCCTGTCTGCGAAGGAGGCGGCATGGCCCTGACCGAAACCCCGGCGGCACCCCGACAGGAGACCGGCGACCCGCCCGCTCCGGCCGCGGGAGGCACGCCGGCGGACGACGCGGCACGGGCCCGTACCGTCCTGAGGGGACTGCTCGCCCCCGTCCGCGTCCCCATCCGCGTCGGCATGGCGCTCCAGGCCATCGGCGCCGCCGCCGCGGTCGTCCCCTTCATCGCCATCGCCGAACTCGCCCGCACCCTGCTCGCGGCCGGCCCCGCGGACGAGGACGCGGTGCGCCGGGCCGTGATGATCGCCCTGCTCGGGCTGACCGCGCGCGGCCTCTTCGGCGCGGCGGCCCTGGCCGTCACCCACTTCGCCGATGCCGGACTCCAGGCGTCACTGCGGCGCCGGATCGTGGCCCGGCTGGGCAGGGCCCCGCTGGGCTGGTTCGACACCAACTCCTCCGCCTCGGTGCGCAAGGCGGCCCAGAACGACGTCCACGATCTGCACCACCTGGTGGCGCACAGCGCGGTCGAGACGGTCGGCGCGGCCACCGTCCCGGTCGCCGGCTTCGGCTATCTGCTCTGGCTGGACTGGCGGCTCGCCCTGCTGGCCGTCGCCACGATCCCGCTCTACGCGGGCGCGTACGGCTGGATGATGCGGGACTTCGGCCCGCAGATGGCCGCGATGGACGCCGGTGTCGCGGCGGTCAACCGCAGCATCGTGGAGTTCGTCCAGGGCATCGCGGTGGTCAAGACCTTCGGCCGCACCGGCCGGGCCCACGCGAGCTACCGCGAGGCGGCGACCGGCTTCGGCCGGAGCTACGGCGACTGGGTGCGGCCGATGCTCAAGCTGGAGGCGCTGGCATCGATGGCGATCTCGCCGCCGGTGGTGCTGCTGGTCAATCTCGGCGGCGGCGTCTGGTTCGTCTCGCGCGGCTGGGTGGCGCCGGTCGATGTGCTGACCGCCTCGCTGGTGGCGATGGTCCTCCCCGCCTTCCTCGTCACCCTCGGCTTCGGCGCGCAGGCCCGGCGGGAGGCCACGGCCGCGGCGCTGCGGATCGACGCCGTGCTCGGCGTCCCCGTACTGCCCGAAGCCGCGCACCCGCGCGTGCCCGAGGGCCATGAGGTCGCTCTGGAGACCGTCTCCTTCAGCTATGACGGCGAACGGCCGATCCTGGACGGGGTGAGCCTGCGGCTGGCCCCCGGCACCCTGACCGCGCTGGTCGGCCCGTCCGGCGCCGGGAAATCCACCCTCGCCTCCCTCGTCACCCGCTTCCACGACGTCACCGGCGGCCGGGTCACCGTGGGCGGGGTGGACGTACGCGAACTGAGCACCGCCGAGCTCTACCGGAAGGTCGGCTTCGTACTCCAGGACGTCCAGCTGATCCGCGGCACGCTCCGCGACAACATCCGGCTCGGCAGGCCCGAGGCCGGTGACGACGAGGTCCGGGCGGCGGCCGCGGCGGCCCGGATCCATGAGCGGATCCTGGCGCTGCCGGACGGCTACGACACGGTGGTAGGCGAGGGGCTCGCCCTCTCCGGCGGCGAGGCGCAGCGGATCTCCATCGCCCGCGCGCTCCTGGCGGACACTCCCGTACTCGTCCTCGACGAGGCCACCGCCTTCGCCGACCCCGGCTCGGAGGCCGAGATCCAGGACGCCATCGCGCCGCTGATCGCGGGCCGGACCGTACTGGTGATCGCCCACCGGCTCTCCACCGTCGTGAGCGCCGACAACATCGCCGTACTCGATCAGGGGCGGCTGGTGGAGAGCGGGACGCACGGGGAACTGCTGGCCGCCGGCGGCCGTTACGCCCGGCTGTGGGCGACCCATGAAAGGACCGGCGCATGATCCGCGACCTCGCGGCCGCCCTCGGCCCGGACCACCGCCGGGACCTCGGCCGCTATCTGGGCACCCTCACCCTCAACGGTGTCGCGCAGGGCGCGGCGGTCGCCTTCCTCGTACCCGTGGCGGGCCGGCTGCTGGCGGGCGACACGGACGGCGCCGCCGGGTGGCTCCCCTGGATGGCGGGGGCGGTGGCGCTCTCGCTCGTCACCCACTACGCCCAGGCCATGCTGGGCTTCCGGCTCGCCCTGGTCATCCTCACCACGCTCCACCACCGGCTGGGCGACCACGCGGTGACGCTGCCGCTGGGCTGGTTCGACAGCACCGCGGTGGGACGGCTGAGCCGGATCGGCACCAAGTCGGTGCTGTCGATCGCGGGCAGCTGCGCCCATCTGCTCCAGCCGCTGGTCACCGGCGTACTCGCCCCGGCCACCGTGGTCGTGGTGATGTTCTGGCACGAGTGGCGGCTCGGGATCGCCGTACTGGTCTGCTCGCCGCTGATCCTGCTGGCCGCGCGGCTGTCGATACGGCTGCTCGGGCGGGCCGACGAGGAGAACGACCGGGCCGGGGTGGAGGCCGCCAACCGGGTCCTGGAATTCGCCCGCAATCAGGCCGTGCTGCGCGCCTTCGGCCGCACCACCGGCAACTACCGGCCGCTGGAGGAGGCCCTGGAGGAGCAGCGGACCGCCGCCCGCCGGCAGGTGCTGCTCTCGATGCCCGGCATGCTGCTGAGCGGTTTCGCCGTACAGCTCTGCTTCTCCGCGCTGATCGGGGTGGGCGCCCTGCTCGCGCTGCGGGACAGCGTCGACCCGGCCGAACTCGTGGCGCTGCTCGCCCTGGTGGCCCGCTTCACCGGGCCGCTGACCGAGGTGGGCGAACTCGCCGGGGTGCTGCGGATGGCCCGCAACGATCTGCGCCGGGTACGCGCGGTGCTGGACGAGCGGTCACTGCCCGCCCCCGAGCGCTCCTCCCCGGTGACCGCTCCCGGCGAGATCGGGCTGACGGGGGTGCGGTTCGGATACGGGGACGGCCCGGCCGTGCTCGACGGAGTCGGCTTCACCGTGCCGCCGCGCACCATGACCGCCCTGGTCGGGGCCTCCGGATCCGGCAAGACCACGCTGACCCGGCTGATCGCCCGCTTCGCGGATGTCCGCGAGGGCACCGTGCGGGTCGGCGGGGTGGATGTCCGGGAGCAGCGCACCGAGGATCTGATGGCGCAGCTGGCCCTGGTCTTCCAGGATGTGTATCTCTTCGACGACACGCTGATCGGCAACATCCGGATCGGCCGTCCGGACGCCGGCGACGACGAGGTGCGCCGCGCGGCGGCGCTCGCCGGGGTGGACGAGATCGTCGCCCGGCTCCCGGACGGCTGGGAGGCCCGGGTCGGCGAGGGCGGCAGCGCGCTCTCGGGCGGGGAGCGCCAGCGGGTGTCGGTCGCCCGCGCCCTGCTCAAGAACGCGCCCGTGGTGCTGCTCGACGAGGCCACCGCCGCGCTCGACCCGGAGAACGAGGCGGCGGTGCAGCGCTCCATGGAGGAGCTGCGCAGAAACAGCACCCTGCTGGTCATCGCCCATAGGCTGAGCACCGTGACAACAGCGGACCAGATCGTGGTGCTCCACGAAGGACGGGTGGCGGAGCGCGGCACCCATGGCGAACTCCTCGCCCTCGACGGGCATTACGCACGGTTCTGGCACGAGCGGAGCCGGGCGGCCGGGTGGCGGATCACCGCGGCCGGCTCATGACCGACGGCACGGGCCGGGCCCCCCGCGGGGTCCGGCCGGGCCGGCGGCCCGGCCCGTCGCGGTCGCTCACCACCCGGGCCGTCGCCGAGGCCGCGCTCGCCGAGGGGCTGGGCACGTTCAGCATGCCCGGCGTCGCGGCCAGGCTCGGCGTCAGCCACTCCACGCTCTACCGCTATGTGCGGGACCGCGACGATCTGCTCCGCACCGCGATCGGGGTGGCCGTGGACGGGGTCGCGTGGCCGTCCGACGAGCTGCCCTGGCGGGAACTGCTGGGGAGCCTCGCCGACCGGCTCTGGGAGCTCTGCGACGCCCATCCGGGCCTCGCCCAGGCCATCCTCACCACCCCGGGCACCCCGCCGGCCATCATCGAGCGCCTGGTCCGCTACGGCCGCTCGCTGGTGGCGGCCGGGCTCGGCGACCGTGACGCGGTGGTGTCGGTGGACTTCGTCGCCGAACTGACCCTCACCTCCTGGATCGCCATGCGCCATCTCGACGGGGAGACGGCGGCCGGGGAGGGCCGGACCGTACGGGAGGAATACCGCAGCAGCTGGTCGGTCGACACCCCGTTCCTGGAGGTGTTCACCGCCGACGACACCTGGCACGGGCGCGGCTGGTTCACCGACAAGCTCGCCATCTTTCTCGACGGGCTGGCCCACCGGATCGACGCGCGGCCCGGCGGCGGATCACAGGGCTGAGGGGCCGAGGAGCCGAGGGAGCCGAGGCTCGGGCGGCCGGGCGGCTCTCAGAAGTGGGCCAGCCCGTCCAGCAGCGACCCGTCCTGTCCCCGCCCCCGCTTCCGGCGCACATGCCCGCGCCGGCCGGCCAGAAGCGCCATACCGGTCCAGACGATGACACCGTTCCGCAGCCAGTCGAGCCGCCCCTGCGCGTCGACGTCCTCCGCTTCGTCCATCGGTACGGTTCCCTCCGGATCACGGATCACCTCGATCCGGTCCCCCACCCGGTAGCCGGGCGTGCTCCCCCGGTACACCAGGCGCTCCGTCAGCTCCCCGTCCGCGCCGCGCAGCGTGAAGCGGTGGGTCGAACTCGACGTACCGGCCGCGCTGTCGGCGACGATCACCACACTCTCGCGGACGCCGCGGAGTTCCAGCGCGGCGGCGGGCGCGTAACCGACGGCGCCCAGGAGCACCAGCCCGGCCGGACCGATGGAGAGAAGGCTGATCCACCAGGCGCGGTGGAGGAGGCGCAGGGCCACCATGAAGACCACGCAGAGCGGGACCCCGACCGCGATCGGGACCGCGATCGTGCCCACCGCGAGGTAGGAGACGCCCGCGACGACCGCGGCGGCGGCCCAGCCGAGCAGCACCACCAGCAGGGTGCGCCGCGCGGACTGCCAGGGGTTCACCTCCGGGCCGGCCGGTCCACCGGTTCCGCCATCGGTTCCGCTCATCAAAGCCCCCGTATCGCACGTCACTTGTGTCACACCTGCCACGGAGCATGGACGGCGGCGGCACCCCCACCGGTTCCGCAGCCGCCACCGGTTCCGCAGCCGCCACCCCTCCGCCCGCCCCCGCCGGTCTCCCGGCCGCTTCCCCCGCGGACGGAAGGGCGGCGGAATGCCGACAGTGACGGCATTCCGACCCGCCGCCCGGTCTGGACGGATTGGTCCAGACCAAGTAGAGCTAAGAGGTGCAGGTCAACCCCCCTGCCGAGCCGCACCCCCACACCCCCCACCCCACGTCCAGGAATCGAGCACGGCCACCCGCCCCTACCCCCTCAGGGAGCGCCATGTTCAACCGACGACGCGTCACCGGACCGCGACCGCGGCCGGAGAGAACCAGCGGCCCCTTCCGGCGGCTCCGGTTCCGGAACCGGACCGGAAACCGCCTGATCGCGGTTCTCGCCGTCCTCCTGCTGCCGCTGGCCGGTCTCACCGGCCTCGCCTCCCCCGCACAGGCGGCCGGCACCCTCACCGCCACCTTCACCAGCGAGAACTACGGCTCCTGGTGGAAGAACACCTATGTCATCCGCAACAGCGGCACCGCGCCCGTCAACGGCTGGACGCTGGAGTTCGACCTGCCCGCCGGAGTAACGGCCAATGGGCATTACCACGGTGACGCGACGGTCAGCGGCAACCGGCTGACGGTCAAGAACGCCTACTACAACGCCACCGTGCCGGCGAACGGCACCACCGGCGCCTACAGCTACTGGTTCCTGACCAATGGCGCGCTCACCTCACCGGCGCGCTGCACCGTCAACGGCGACAAGTGCGACGGCACCCCGGACAATCCGCCGGGCCCGCCCGGCACCCCGCGCGCCACCACGGTCACCGCGCGCACGGTCGCCCTGGAGTGGGGCGCGGCGGCACCGGGCGACTACGCGGTCGCCTCGTACGACGTGCTCAGCGGCACCACCATCGTGGCGAACTCCACCACCACCAGCGCCACGGTCACCGGACTGACCCCGGCGACCGCGTACACCTTCACCGTCCGGGCGAAGGACCTCCGGGGCAACACGGGCCCGGCGAGCCCGGCGCTCCCCGCGCGGACGGTGGATCCGGCGACCGATCCCGTGCCGCCGAGCGCACCGGGGAATCTGCGCTCCACCGCGAAGACCGCCTCCACGGTGAGCCTGGCCTGGAACGCCGCGACCGACAATGTCGCGGTGGCCGCCTATGACGTCTACCGGGGCACCACCCTGGTGAAGACCGTCCCGGGCCTGGCCACGACCGTGTCGGGCCTCTCCCCGGCGACCGCGTACACCTTCACCGTCAAGGCGCGGGACACCGCCGACAACGCGTCGGCCGCGTCGAACGCGCTCCCCGTGACCACGGACGATGTGGCGGGACCCGGGAATTACTACAAGGTCGGCTATTTCATCCAATGGGGGCTCTACGGCCGCCAGTATTTCGTGAAGAATCTCGACACCTCGGGTTCCGCGGCGAAACTGGATGTCGTCAACTACGCCTTCGAGAACATCGATCCGGTCAATCTGACCTGTCAGGCCGGGGTGACCAAGGGAATCTCCGGTAATCCACAGGACCCGGACGAGGGCACGGGTGCCGGTGACGCCGACGCGGATTACGCCCGGCCCATCTCGGCCGCGCAGTCGGTGGACGGTGTCGCGGACGACGGCTGGGGCAAACTCCGCGGCAACTTCAACCAGATCAAGAAACTGAAGGCGAAGTATCCGCACCTCAAATTCGTGGTCTCGCTCGGCGGCTGGACCTTCTCCAAGTTCTTCTCGGACGCGGCGGCCACACCGGCCTCCCGGGAGAAGTTCGTACGCTCCTGCATCGACATCTACATCAAGGGAAATCTGCCCGTGTACAACGGCGCGGGCGGCCCGGGCACCGGTGCCGGGGTGTTCGACGGCATCGACATCGACTGGGAGTGGCCGGGCGCCGAGGGCCACCCCGGTAACCACTGGAAGGCCGCGGACAAGGACAATCTGACCGCTCTGCTGGCCGAGTTCCGGCAGCAGCTCGACGCGCTCGGCGGTGAGCACCGGCTGCTGACCGCCTTCACCCCGGCCGACCCGGCGAAGATCACGGCGGGCTGGGACATCTCGAAGATCTTCGACTATCTCGACTACGCCAATGTCCAGGGGTACGACTTCCACGGCGCGGGCAGCGACAACTCCTGGGAACCCGGGCGCACCGGCCACCAGGCCAATCTCCGCCGGGACGCACAGGACCCGTACCCCTTCGACTTCAGCATCGAGAACGCGGTGAAGACCTATCTCGACGCGGGGGTCAGTCCGCGCAAACTCACGGTCGGATTCCCGTTCTACGGCCGGGGCTGGAAGGACGTGGCGAGCGGCGGCGTCAATGGCGAGTGGCAGACGGCGAACGGATCGGCACCCGGGCAGTTCGCCGAGGAGGCCGGCCTGCGCGGCTATCAGAATCTGATCACTAGTCTGCCGAACATGACGATCCACCACGACGAGCAATCCGGCTCGACCTATGGCTACACGGGTCCGGGCGGGCAGTGGTGGAGCTTCGACGACACCTGGTCGATCGGGAAGAAGACGGAATGGATCCGGTCGAAGGGACTGCTCGGCGCGATGGTCTGGGAGATGTCCGGTGACACCCCGGGCGGCACCCTGATGAACGCGCTCCACACCGGGCTGCCGTAGACGATCTCCGCGCCATCCCGATACCGGAGGACCGCCCCGCCACCCTCGGGGCGGTCCTCCTCCCGTCGGGGATCCGTCCACCCCGGGTGCGCGGATGCGCTCATATGGATGAAGGAGGGGCCATAGGCGGCGATATCCTCCCCGGTCACCGCTATCAACCTGAGCATGACCTCACCCATGACCTCGCGTACGCCCATCGGGGGCACGGCGGCGGCGCTCGCCCTCGTCCTCGCCGGCGGCCCCGCCGCGGCACCCGCCGGTACCGCGACCCCCGCGCCCCTGGTGGCGAAGGGGCAGATCGCCCAGTTGGAGGACGCCATCTCGGTGATCCTCACCGCCGACGAGGACCGGGCCGGCTACCAGAGCACGTCCTTCCCGCACTGGAACAAGGGGCGGGACACCACGGACGCGTGTTCCACCCGTGCGGAGGTGCTGATCGCCGAGGCGGTCGAGGAGCCGGACGTCTCCGCGGCCTGCAAGCTCACCGGCGGCAAGTGGTTCTCCTACTACGACGAGCAGACGGTCACCAAGCAGAGCAGCATCGAGGTGGACCATGTGGTCCCGCTCGCCGAGGCATGGGGATCGGGCGCCTCCGCCTGGACGGCGGAGCGGCGCGAGGCGTACGCCAATGACCAGGCGGCGACCGCCACCCTCACCGCGGTGACCGCCCGGACCAAGCGGGAGAAGGGCGAGCAGGACATCACCGGCTGGCTGCCGCCGTCCACCAGCGCGCTCTGCCGGTACATCGGCGACTGGGTGGCGACCAAGCTGCGCTGGGGCCTGTCCACGGACAAGGAGGAGCTGGAGGCGCTGAAGCTCTTCGCGGACAACAGCTGCGAGACCACGATGGTGCGCTGGACCCCGGCGCCCGGCACCCTCCCGCCCGTCTGACCCTCCCGTGCCCCTCATTGGCCCGTACGGGTGAATCCGCCGTGATCGGAACGCGGAACCGTGTCCTCACCGCCGGTCCGGTGGATACACCGGTCGACGCATTCCGACCGAACAGATGGACGAAATGGACATGAAGGCCAAATTAGCTCTTACCGCACTTGGCGCGGCGGTTCTCAGTTCGGTGCTCCCGGCGGCCACGGCATCCGCCGACTCCCTGCTGACGCTGAACAACTCGCCCGAGGTCTCGGTGATCTCGATCGGCGACCCCGAGTTCGACGATCCGGCGGAGGACGTCCTGGAGCACGCCACCATCCTGGGCACCACCGAAATGCACGGCTAGGCGCCCCCGCGGCGAGCCCGTCCCGGTGACATGGGCCCCCTCCGCCACCCGGCGGAGGGGGCCCAGCCCATCCCCGTGCCGGCCCATACCCCCGGGCCCCACCCCGCCCCGGGCCCACGCAGGACCCATGAGGGCCCATGAGGGCTCCGCTCACTGGCGGCCCTCCCGCCCCCGGGTGATCATCGGATCATGAGCCCGACGATCCATCTCGCCCAGCAGCCCGAAGCCGATGAGCTCCTCGGCCGCTCCCCGCTCGCCGCGCTCGTCGGCATGCTGCTCGACCAGCAGGTCCCCATGGAGTGGGCCTTCTCCGGCCCGTACACCATCGCCCGCCGCATGGGCCGGGACGACCTCGACGCGGGCGAGATCGCCTCGTACGACCCCGACGCCTTCGCCGAGCTCCTCAAGGAGAAACCGGCCGTCCACCGGTACCCCGGGAACATGGCCAAGCGGGTCCAGGTGCTCTGCCGGTACCTCGTGGACGAGTACGGCGGCGACGCGAGCGCGGTCTGGAGCGACGCCGGCAGCGGCGCGGAACTCCTGACGCGGCTGAAAGCGCTCCCCGGGTTCGGCGAACAGAAGGCCGGGATCTTTCTGGCGCTGCTGGGCAAGCAGTACGGCGTCCAGCCCAAGGGCTGGCGAGAAGCCGCCGGGGCATACGGAGAAAAGGGCTCATTCCGCTCAGCGGCGGATATCACCGGCCCTGAGTCCCTTGCCAAAGTGCGCGCGCACAAGCAGGAAATGAAACGTGCCGCAAAAGCAGGCAAAAATGGCTGATCTACGACGGATTGAAGAGGAACCTCCGGCTCCCTCGCAACAAAAACGTGAAATGCGAGGTGAGTTGGGGCACAAGCGTTCCCATGATGGTGGTGACCTCGCTAACTTCCCTTCATCTTGTCCACACCGGGAAGGAACTCTGTGAAGGCATCCCGTCGCAGAGCTGTGGCCTCACTGGCCGCCGCCGCACTCGCCACCCCGCTCCTGCTGGCCTCCGCCTCCCCCTCCGCCGCGACGCGCCACGACCCCGGGGCGCAGGCCGCCAAGGACGCGGCGAAGCTGGCGAAGAAGCTGGTCTCCAGGTCATCCGCCAAGGACGCGTTCAAGCACTTGGAGGAATTCCAGGAGATAGCCGATGAGGAGGGCGGCAACCGCGCCGCCGGAACACCCGGTTACGACGCTTCCGCCGAGTACGTCTACAAGCAGCTGAAGAAGTACGGCTACAAGCCCCAGTACCAGGCGTTCACCTTCCTCTACACCGAGAACCAGGCCGAGAAGCTGTCGGTCGTCAGCCCGGCGCCGCGCGACATCGCGATCAGCGCGCTGACGTACACCTCGTCCAGCCCGGTCGGCGGCATCAGGGCCGACCTGGCCGCCGTGCCGGTGGACGCCACCACCGGCTGCGAGGCCGGCGACTACGCCTCCGGCACCTTCACCGGGAAGATAGCCCTGATCAAGCGCGGTGGCTGCACCTTCGCGCAGAAGCAGCAGGTGGCCTCCGAGGCCGGCGCGGTCAGCGCGATCATCTACAACAACGTCGCGGGTCCGCTCGGCGGCACCCTCGGCGGTGCCGACGCGGCCCGGATCCCGACCGGCGGCATCACCCTGGCGGAGGGCGAGAGCCTGACCGCCGCGCTCGCCCAGGGCCCGGTCAAGGTCTCCTTCGAGGTGCGCCAGCTCCGGGAGAACCGCGTCACCCACAATGTGATCGCGGAGACCAAGAAGGGCAACGCGGCCAACACCGTGGTCCTCGGCTCGCACCTGGACTCGGTCCAGGCGGGCCCCGGCATCAATGACAACGCCTCCGGCTCCGCCGGTCTGCTCGAGGTCGCCCGCGAGCTCAACAAGGCGGAGAGCCGCCCGGCCAACAAGGTGCGGTTCGCCTGGTGGGGCGCCGAGGAGAACGGCCTGCTCGGCTCGGAGGCGTATGTCGCCGGCCTCAGCGAGCTCGGCAAGCAGGAGATCAAGCTCTACCTGAACTTCGACATGATCGCCTCGCCGAACTACGGACTCTTCGTCTACGACGGCGACAACTCCGACGGTGTCGGCGCGGGCCCGGGCCCCGAGGGCTCGGCGCAGCTGGAGCGCGACATCAATGAGTTCCTCGACAAGCGGGGCACCCCGCACGAGGGCACGGACTTCTCCGGCCGCTCGGACTACGGCCCGTTCATCGAGGTCGGCATCCCCTCCGGCGGCACCTTCACCGGCGCCGAGGGCGTCAAGTCGGCCGAGCAGGCCGCGAAGTTCGGCGGTACGGCGGGCGTCGCGTACGACCCGAACTACCACGCCGCGGGCGATGACATCAACAACATCAGCCTCAAGGCGTTCGGTGTGAACATCGGCATCATCGCCAACGCCGCGGGCACCTACGCCCACGACATCAGCTCCCTGACCAAGCCGGTGGTCTTCGTTCCGACCACGCCGGGCACCGGCAGCGGCGGCGGACTGCACGAGGGTCACGACCACGAGGAAGCGACCGAGTAGGTCCCTCCACCTCGGAGGCGGGGCGTCCGGGCCCATCACGGGTCCGGGCGCCCCGCCGTCGTGTGCGCGCCGGCAGCCCCCGTACGGATACGGGCCGCCGTACCGCTACCGCCGGCGGCGCGCGGTGCCGAAGAGGGAGCGGGTGATCTCCCGCCCGATCCGGGTCCCCACCGACCGGGCCAGGGAACGGAACACCGTGCTCCCCACCACCTGTTCCACCAGCGAGTCCGGCGCCCGCCGCTCCGGCTCCGCCCCCGGGGGCGCACTCTCCCCGGCGGTCTTCCCGGCGGCCGTCCCGGGCGCCGCCTCACGGGCCGCCTCACGGGCCGTCAGCCGCTCGTACGCGGACTCCCGGTCCACCGCCGGCGCGTACCGCCCGTACAGCGGCGAGGACTTCACCGCCGCGTCCAGCACCGCCGCGTCCACCGGCCCCATCAGGGACTCCGGCGCCCGCAGCCGGGTCGCGGCCACCGGGGTCGGGGCGCCCGTCTCGCTCAGTACGGTGACGACCGCCTCGCCCGTGCCCAGCCCGGTCAGCACCTCCTCCAGGTCGTACGCCGAGTCGGGGAAGGTCCGCACCGTCGCCTTCAGCGCCTTGGCGTCGTCCGGGGTGAAGGCCCGCAGCGCGTGCTGCACCCGGTTGCCGAGCTGTGCCAGCACATCGGGCGGCACGTCCTTCGGGGTCTGGGTGACCAGGAAGATGCCGACCCCCTTGGAGCGGATCAGCCGCACGGTGCGGGTGATGGCCTCCAGGAACGCCTTGCTCGCCCCCGTGAACAGCAGATGGGCCTCGTCCAGGAAGAAGACCAGCTTCGGCTGCTCCAGGTCCCCCACCTCCGGCAGATCGTGGAAGAGATCCGCCAGCAGCCACATCAGAAACGTCGAGAAGAGCTGCGGCCTGTCCTGCACGGCGGCCAGTTCCAGGACCGAGACCAGCCCCCGCCCGTCCGGCGCATTCCGCAGCAGATCGCCCGTGTCGAACTCCGGCTCCCCGAAGAAGCTCCCCGCGCCCTGCTGCTCGAAGGCGGTGACCGACCGCAGGATCACCCCGGCCGTGGCGGACGACAGCCCGCCGAGCGTCCTGAGCTCGGCCTTCCCCTCGTCCGACACCAGAAAGGCGACCACCGCCCGCAGATCCTTCAGATCCACCAGTTCGAGCCCCTTGGCATCGGCGTAGTGGAAGATCAACCCGAGCGACTGCTCCTGCGTCCGGTTGAGCTGGAGCACCTTGGAGAGCAGCACCGGACCGAAGTCGGTCACCGTCGCCCGGACGGGGACACCCGGACCGATCCCGCCGAGACCGTAGAACTCGCAGGGGAAGCCCTTCCCCGCCCACTCCTGCCCGACCTGGCCGGCCCGCTCCCGCACCTTCCCGTCCGGAGCGCCCGG
The DNA here is from genome assembly GCF_039888735.1 of Streptomyces sp. CAU 1734. NCBI lineage: Bacteria > Bacillati > Actinomycetota > Actinomycetes > Kitasatosporales > Streptomycetaceae > Streptomyces > Streptomyces sp. CAU 1734. The sequence continues at coordinate 818,928 of NZ_JBDQQP010000001.1, read as the reverse complement.
CGCCGAGATGCCGGAGACATCCCCCTTGATGTCGGCGAGGAAGACCGGCACCCCGTGGGCCGAGAGCTGTTCGGCGATCAGCTGGAGGGTCTTGGTCTTGCCGGTGCCGGTGGCGCCGGCGACCAGACCGTGCCGGTTGAGCATCGCCAGCGGGATCCGGATCGGCGCGTCGGCCAGACACCGGCCGTCCCACAGCAGCGCGCCGAGATCGAGCGCCGGTCCGGTGAAGGCGTAGCCGGAGGCGATTTCCCGCGCGGGCGCACTGCCGGACGCCGTGCTCTCGGCCATGAGGAACCCCTGTTTATCCGTTCTGCGGAATTTTGCCCAGGATCGCACTCGGCCGCCATGGCTGCGCCCGGAGGCGCTTGCCCGGTAGGCTTTCCGTGTGATCTTCAAGCGCATCGGAAACGGACGGCCTTACCCCGACCATGGCCGGGAAAGCACCCGCCAGTGGGCGGATGTCGCGCCGCGCCCGGTCCGCCTCGATCAGCTGGTGACCACCAAGGGGCAGCTCGACCTCGAAACGCTCCTCGCCGAGGACTCCACCTTCTACGGCGACCTCTTCGCGCATGTCGTGAAGTGGCAGGGCGATCTCTATCTGGAGGACGGCCTGCACCGGGCGGTGCGCGCGGCACTCCAGCAGCGCCAGGTGCTGCACGCCCGCGTTCTCGAACTGGGCTGAGCACCACCTCGCGGCGCCCCCCGGACTGACCCTTTCGGGCACATTCGGGGACCGTACGGCCGCAAACGGTTGATCATCTTGTAGGCATGACCACCGGGTCGCACTACGCTGCGGCCATGAGCATGCTGACTCCCCCCGGCATGGGCGGAAAGTACCGCGTCACGGGGGACAAGTACCCGCGGATGCGACGCCCTCGCAAACGCCGAAGGATCGTATCGGCGGCCATCGCCGCCGTGGTCGCGCTAGGACTGGCCGGCTGGGGAACCCTGCAGCTCATCGACGTCTTCACCGGCGACGGCGAGGCTTCGGCGGCAGCGGCCCGCAAGGCGGCCGAGTGCCGGAAACCCGACCCGAAGCGCCCGGCCGCCGCGCCGGTGGCGCTCCGGCCCGCCCAGATCACCGTGAACGTCTACAACGCCACCCCGCGCAAGGGGCTGGCCAAGGCCGCGGCGGACGAGCTGAAGAAGCGCGGCTTCGCGATCGGCGAGGTCGGCAACGCGACGGAGGCGTACGACAAGAAGGTGCCGAACGCGGGCATCCTGCTGGGCTCGTCCGGCGCGATGGCCGGACCGCTGCGGGTGCTGGGCACCCAGCTGAACGGTGCGACGGCCAGGGCGGACGCCCGCAGGACCGCCGATGTCGACCTGATCCTGGGCACCGCCTTCAAGACCCTGTCCCCCAAGCCGGCGGCCGACCGGGCCCTCGCGCTCCTCGCGAAGCCCGCCCCCGCGCCGTCGGACACGTGCTGACCGGCGCCCCGCCGCACAACAGACCAGGGGCGCCGGAGAAGACTCTCCGGCGCCCCTGGCGTCATCCTCCGGCGATCGGGCCGGTCACTCGGCCGTGCCGTACATCCGGTCTCCCGCGTCCCCGAGGCCGGGCACGATGTATCCCTGCTCATTGAGCCGCTCGTCCACCGCCGCCGTGACCACGGTCACCGGCGCGCCGGCCAGCTCGCGCTCCATCACCGCGACGCCCTCGGGCGCCGCCAGCAGCACCACGGCGGTCACATCGTCCGCGCCGCGGGTGATCAGCTCACGGATCGCCGCGACCAGGGTCCCGCCGGTCGCCAGCATCGGGTCCAGTACATAGACCTGACGTCCGGAGAGGTCCTCCGGCATCCGGGTCGCGTAGGTGGACGCCTCCAGCGTCTCCTCGTTCCGGATCATCCCGAGGAAGCCGACCTCGGCGGTGGGCAGCAGCCGCACCATGCCGTCGAGCATCCCGAGCCCGGCCCGGAGAATCGGCACCACCAGCGGGCGCGGGTGCGAGAGCTTCACTCCCGTGGTCGCCGTCACCGGGGTGTGGATGTCGGCCGCTTCGGTGCGCACATCCCTGGTCGCCTCGTACGCGAGCAGGGTGACCAGCTCGTCGGCGAGGCGCCGGAAGGTCGGGGAGTCGGTGCGCCGGTCGCGCAGCGTAGTGAGCTTGTGCGCCACCAGGGGGTGGTCGACAACGTGGATCCGCATGTCCTCAACAGTAGCCCGCTCGCATCAAGGGTGGCCCCGGAGGGAAGGTGGAGGCATACGTCGAGTCGTGGGGCGGTGGTGTGAGCGATGCCGGAATCCAGGCATCCGGAACAGCCGGCACAGGCCGAGCAGGCAACGGGAAGAGCCGCGGGGGAGGAGGCGAGCGGAGCGGGAGCCATGGGGAGCACCGGGGATCAGCGCCCGGGGGAAGCCCGGCGGGAACCGCCGGAGACCCTCCCGGAAAAACCCCCCGAAAGCCGTGGAAGGGCCGGAATCAGACCCCTTCCGGGACCGGGGCGGGCCCGGCGGGACCAGGACCGGAGCGGATACGGGAGCGGTGACGGATACGCCGGCGGGCACCCCGGCGGGCCGGCCGGAGAGCCCGGACCGGATGGCGCGCGGGATCCGTCCGCCGGTGACGGCGACGCCGAGAGCGACGCCGAGCGGCGCCGGCGGCGGGCTCTGTTCCTCCGTGAGCTGAACGAGGCGAAGGCCCTCCGCGACCGTGTGCAGCCCCGGCGGGCACGGGCGGCGAGGATGCGCCAACAGATGCGGATGCGGACCTTCCGCTGGTAGTCGTCACCGTCCGTCGACAGGGCGGCGCGCCCGGGACGGAGGCATCGGTTCAGAACTGATGGCCGACGCAACGACGGAAGACCTCTCGCAAAGCGCAGGTTTCTGCCACGATTCCGAGTGGGCGGGGCAGCGTTCGCGCACCGCCAGTCGTCACACCTCTGATCAGTGGGAGAGTCACGGTGTACTTCGCCGCACTGCTCGCGCGCACTCAAGACGGGTGGGAAGCGAGCGACACAGAGCTCGACGATGTGGAGACCCTGTCGGATCTGACCGACCTGGCACGCGATGCCTCGGTGGACGAGGACACGGTGCTCGTCTTCATCGAACAGGAGGACGCCTGGTTCGGCATCGTCCGGGTGGAGGGCGAGGAGGATCCCCGGGTCTTCGTCTCGGACGCCCTGCCGGCCGCGCGCTCCTCATACGGGGAAATCCTCACCAATGAACTGCTCGGCCGGGACGATGACGACCCGGCCGACGACCTCGACACCCTCGATCTCGACGGCACGGAGGACGGAGAGCCAGACGATCCCGACGACCTCAACAGCTCCGCCGACGGCGCGGACTCCCCAGCGGCCGGTGACACCGCGCCGGCCGGCCCCATCGGGGACCAGGACATCCTCGCGGATCTCGGCCTGTCGCGGCGGGAACTGCTGGCCCTCGAATCGGACGCCCTGCCGGAGATCGCGGACGCGCTGGGCGCGTCGGAGATCCTGGAGACCGTGCGCTAGCGCCGCCGCCCCACCGATCTGCGGCACCCGGCCCGGCCAGGGCCGGGTGGATCACCCCGTACGGAGATCGGCGCCGGGCCCGTACACGCCCCCCGTACGGCGCCCGGCGGCCCCGTGCGCGATCCTTGTACCCGACCCCCGCACCCGAATCCGATACCGGTACCGACTCCATGACCAACCCCGACCCCGTGCCCGCCCCCGCGCCGGATCCCGTGCGCGGCCCGTGGGAGGCGCCGATGCGCCTCGCCCTGGCGGAAGCCGGTGAAGCGGCGCTCTCCGGTGACGTACCGGTCGGCGCCGTCGTTCTGGACCCCGGCGGCACCCCCATCGCCTTCGGCCACAACGAACGCGAACTGACGGGCGACCCCACCGGCCACGCGGAGGTCCTGGCGATCCGCCGCGCCGCCGAACGGCTGGGCGGCTGGCGGCTCTCCGGGTGCACCCTGGTGGTGACGCTGGAACCCTGCACGATGTGCGCCGGCGCGATCACCCAGTCCCGGGTGGACCGGGTGGTCTACGGGGCCCGCGACGAGAAGGCGGGCGCGGCCGGTTCGCTCTGGGACGTCGTACGCGACCGGCGCCTCAACCACCGCCCCGAGGTCATCGCGGGCGTGCTGGAACGCGCGTGCGCGACCCTGCTGACGGAGTTCTTCCGCGACCGCTGAGGCTCCCCGCCGGGGCTCCGCGCCCCCGCCGCGCCCCGCTCGGCGATACCGATTTCGGAGCACGGCCCACCTTGGGCTAAGCTCTCTCCCGGTAGCGTGTCCGAGCGGCCGAAGGAGCTCGCCTCGAAAGCGAGTGTGGGGAAACTCACCGAGGGTTCAAATCCCTCCGCTACCGCTTCTAACACCCCCTGAACTGCGGAAACGCCTTCAGGGGGTGTTTTTGCATGCCCGCACCGGGGGCGCGCAAGGCGCCCACACCACTCCCGCGCGCCCAACTCCCCCACTCCCGGAGAGCGGGCGGGTCAGGGCGCCGCGAAGAGCGCGCTCGCCCCGCACCGACACCATTAACAGTTTCACGCGCATGGCACTGCGCTTGCGCATGCCGGGACGCCTTCGCTACGGTCGTTCCGTCACGGAGGGAAGCCGGCAAAAGGCGAAACCCCCGGCAGCCGCGCGCTGCCGGGGGTTCGAAAAAGCCGTGCCCCGGGTGGCATGCAGAGCAGAGGCGGACCCGGGGCTTTCCTCGCCACCGTACCACCGCCGCCGATTCCTGTAACCGGCCCGCTTGGGCGGAGCCATGTCCGGAGGGGGACGTCCATGATCGAGAAACTGCCGGTGTGGCTGGTCCGTGCTTTTTCCCGCCCGCGTCTGAGCAGGTATGTCGTGGCCGCGCAGGGCGATCCGCAGACCGCTGTCCGCCTGTACTGGTGGAACATCACGGCATGTGCCGCACTGTACGGTCCGCTGCATTGCCTTGAACTCGCTCTGCGCAACGCCCTGCACGACCGGCTGAGCGAGGCGTACAACCGCGCCGACTGGTGGGAGACGGCTCCTCTGGACCACCACGCCCGGCGGCTGGTGGCCGAGGCCCGGCGAAAGTGCGAGCGCAGAGGGACCGTCCCCACGTCGGACGCCGTCATCGCGGAGCTGTCCTTCGGCTTCTGGGTCTCTCTGCTGAGCCGGGGATACGACCGGAGTCTGTGGGTGCCCACTCTGCACAGGGCGTTTCCGCTGCTGGACGAGCCGCGCAGGCAACTTCACGACGGCCTCTCGTCGCTGGTGCTGATGCGGAACCGGATCATGCACCACGAGCCCGTGCACCACCGTGATCTCGCGGCCGACCATGCCAAGATCTACCGCATGCTCGGATACCTCAGCCCCGAGCTGGCGGTGGAGGCCAAGGCCAGGGACCGTTTCCCCGAGGTCCTGGCCGACCGTGCCGCCTCGCTCGCCGGCACCCGGCCCACCCGTTTCTGATCCGGAGGAGCATTCCGTGACCGATCTCGGCCGGTACCTCGTCACCCGCGGCGACATCGCGCGCCTCACGGGCGTCCAGCGTCCCGCCGTGACCAACTGGGAACGACGGCACCACGATTTCCCCGAGCCGACGCAGTCCTCCGACCGCCCGGGCATCGATGTCTTCCGGGCCGACCGAATCGCCGCCTGGCTGGACCGGCGCAGGATTCCCGCGAACGGACGGCGGGACGGGGAACCCTCCGGTGCGACGTTCGGCGACCGCTTCCGCAGAGGACTGGGCGACGACCGGTTCAACGCGCCGGAGTTCGTGGGGCGGCTCCTGGACCGGCAGGATCGATTCCGCGGGGAGCTCGTCTCCGACGAGTACCTGAAGCTGCTGCTCGCGCTGGTCTACACCCGGGGGACAGCTCCCGATGCCCGCGAGCCGGAGGCGTACCGCAAGGCGCTGACCCTGTTCGACTTCGCCCCCCGGATCGCCGGCCACCGGGAAACCCCGGCCCTCGCGGACTTCGTCTCTCAGTGGATTCCCGCGCGACGGGAGGAGTGCGCGGCGGTCTTCGATCTGCTGGTGGACCACTACCGCAGCACACAGGGGCGCAGGGACGGAGGCGAGTTCTTCACACCCAGGTCCGTCGCACAGACAATGGCCCGGCTGCTGGCCGCCACAGGTCCTCCGCCGAAGCAGGTGCACGATCCCTTCTGCCGGGCCGGGGAGGTGCTGACGGCTCTGCTGGCGGCGCTGCCCGCTCGGGGAGCGCCGCTGGTCACGGGCTCGACACCCAGCGGGGACGCCCTGACTCTCGCCGGGATGAACCTCACCCTCCACGGCGCGCGACAGACGGTCCTCCGGCATGGCATGGAGATTGAGGACCCGCACGCCGGCCCCGGCGATCCGCAGGGAGTCGACTGGGTCGCGACCAATCCGCCTTTCGGGTTCAAGCTGTCCGACGCGGCCCGCGAGGCGCGGGGACGGCGGCCCTGGCCCTACGGTCCCCCCGGCTCACGAGGCGACCTCGCCTGGCTTCAGCATGTGGTGGAACTGCTTGCCCCGGGCGGACGGGCGGCGGTGGTGATGCCGAACGGTGCCGGTTCCGCAGGTGGCCGCGCGCAGGAGATCCGGGCCCGGATGATCCGGGACGGTGTCGTGGAATGTGTCATCGAGCTCCCCTCTCACCTCTTCACCGACACGGCGATCCCCGTCAGCATCTGGATGCTGTCCCGCCCTCTTCCGAGCGTCCAGGGCCGGGATGTCCTCTTCATCGACGGCTCGGCGCTCGGCGGCATGACCGGCCCGACCTCGCGTGAATTCACCGACGCGGACATCGCCGCTCTGGTCGCCACGTACACCGCTTGGCGAAGCGGTGGGAGTGGGGACGCGGCCGCCATCAACGCCCCGCCGGTACCCTCCCGCGCGCTCGGCCTCGACGAGATCGGGGAATGGGAGTACCGGCTCACCCCCCACGCCCTGGTGGGTCCGGACACCCCGTTCGTGGATCCGGGATCCACCGAACGGAATCTTGCCCTCCGGCTGGAGCGGCTCGCGGAGGCGGAGGAACAGCTGTGGGAGCTGAGCACCGACGCGGCGAGCCTCTGCAAGGTCGAGCCGTGGACAGCGGTTCCGATCGCCGACCGGGGCCCCTCGGACTCGACGCCCCTCGAGTGGCGGGAGGTGCCCCTCGGTGAGCTGGCCGAGATCACCACGGGTCCGGGTGGCAAATGGCGCGAGGCGGCGGGCGAGCCCTCGGCGGGCATTCCCGTGGTCCGCGCGAGAAATGTGAGCGGGCACCGAATCCTGCACGAGGGCACCGGAACGATCTCCCTGGAGGAGGCGAGGGCGTATGCACGCTACCGGCTCCGGGCCGGGGACCTGGTGATGACGCGCAGCGGCACGGTGGGCCGGTGCGCGCTGATCACGGCGGCGGAGGACGGCTGGCTCTTCGGCACCCATCTCGTACGGATCCGGCCCCACCACCCCGAGTGGTCGGACTATCTTCTCGGCTTCCTGACCCGCTCCGGAACACAGAACTGGATCGACCGGCGCGCCCTGGGGACCGCCGTGCGCCATGTCTCCGCAAGGGATCTGGCCAGGCTGCCGGTTCTCATCCCCCCGGATGCCGAGCGGGAGCGGATCGGCCGGCTGCTGCATCAGCTGGACGAGCGCCGGAGGATCCACGCCTCGGTCATCACGACACTCGACGGATACCGGGCCGAGCTGGCGGATCTGCTCATGTCGGGCGATGTGCGCGCGGACGGCAAGGATTGAGAGAGACCTCCGAAGCTGCCGGTCCCGGGCTCCACCGCTTTCGCACGGTCTTCGCAACGCTCGTGCGGGAGCACGCGAACCCCCTCTTGAGCTGCGAAAACGCAGTACCAGAGGGCACTGTGCGCACGGGCGCACCAGGCGCCGGCGCGGGAGGAGAGCATGGGAAAGAGCCCCGGCCGATGAGGGTGACCGGGGCTCTTCCGTATCGGGGCGGTGGGAGCGGCTACGGGGGAAGGCCGCCCCCACCTGTCCGGGAGACCGGTCCGGCGGGCCCGGTGCCGCTGTCGGGGGAGCAAGCGGCGGGGCCATGTGTCGGGCCGGTCCCGTGCCCGCCGGATTCCTGCCAGATCCGTGTGCGGGCTCGCCTCCATCGTGCTCCCCGGACGGTGCGGGCACGGGCGGCAAACGGCCCAGATCTCCGGGCCCTTGGTCCTTAAAGGCTCGGTTAGACTTCCGCGACTCTCCACGATCACGCAGGGATCAGAGAGCGAAGGGGCCACAGGGGATCGCCGGGGAGGATGAGACCGATGGCGCAAGCGAAGAAGATCTTTCTCTACATCATCGTGGTCTTCGTGCTGTACACGATCATCACGTCCCCGTCGAAGGCGGCCGATCTGGTGGAGATAGGCTTCGAGGGCATATCCAGCGCGGCCAAGGGAGTCGGCGAGTTCATGACCGAACTCGTCAACTAGCTCCCCGGCCCGGCCAGCCACCCGGCGAGGAGCTTCCCCGTGATCCGTCATCTGGTTCTCTTCAAGCTCAATGACGGCGTGCGGCCCGACGAGCCGCGCGTGGTCGCCGGGGCCAGGGCATTCGCCGAGCTGGACGGGGTGGTGCCCGAGCTGACGCACTGGGAGTGCGCCTGGAACATCACCGACCGGCCCATCGCCTACGACTTCGCGATCAACTCCGCCGTCGCGGACCTGGACGCGCTGAAGCGGTACATCGAGCACCCGGCCCACCAGGCCGCCGCCGCACAGTGGCGAGAGTTCGCCACGTGGGTGATCGCCGACTACGAGGTCTGACCCGGCCCCTCTTTCTCTCCCTTTTCCTCCCCGCCCCCTTCCTTCAGGGCGGGGTTTTCCGCGCGGCGGGGGCGGTCGCTCTCCGCACGGCGGCCATCCCGGGCATCCGGCGGCCCTGAGCCATCGGGGGAAGCCGTGTCCCGGCCGCGCGCTCCCCTCCCGTACGCCCACCCGGCGGTGTGCCGTGCCCGTACGCCGGTCATTCCCGCGCGCTCGCTTCCGCATGCCCGCGGCGGGCCCGCCCGCACCCGGCGCGGGGCGGGCACGGCGCTCCTCCCGCTCCCCCATGGGGCTGTTTGAGGTTTAAAAGCCAACTTGCCTTCAACACGGCGATATCCGGTGCTTGCACACAGTGGACATGTCTTGTGATGCTATGACCGCTTTTGATGGATGAGTTGACCGTAGTTGACCGCAAAGGGGTGGCGTAACGTGCCGGCCAGTACCGCACCTCAGGCGCCGCCCCGGAAAGAGCGCCCGGACACTCCGTCCGACGGCGGCGCGCACGACACCCCGGGGCCGGGCGGCCCGGACCCCGCCGAAGGCGGGGCGGACCCTGCGGGCGCAGCGGCCCCGATGACCCCGGCGGCCCCGGCGGGCGGGGCGGAAGCGGCCGATGCCGACATCGTCACCCTGATCACCGAGGACTCCGGCACGGTGACCATGACCCTGACCGGCACCATCCCGGGCCGGGCGCCGAGCACCCGGGGCGCCGACACCCGGGCACTGACCCAGGTGCTCTTCGGCGAGTTGAAGGAGCTGACACCGGGCACCCCCGAGCACACCCGGGTCCGCGGGGCGCTGATCGAGGCGAATCTGCCGCTGGTGCGGTACGCCGCCGCCCGCTTCCGCAGCCGCAATGAACCCATGGAGGATGTGGTCCAGGTCGGCACCATCGGGCTGATCAACGCCATCGACCGGTTCGACCCGGACCGGGGCGTGCAGTTCCCGACCTTCGCTATGCCCACCGTCGTCGGCGAGATCAAACGGTATTTTCGCGACAATGTTCGCACTGTCCATGTTCCGCGCCGGCTCCATGAGCTCTGGGTCCAGGTGAACGGCGCGACCGAGGACCTGACCACCCTCCACGGCCGCATCCCCACCACCGCCGAAATCGCCGAGCGGCTGAAGATCGGCGAGGACGAGGTGCTCGCCTGTATCGAGGCCGGGCGTTCCTACCACGCGACCTCCCTGGAGGCCGCCCAGGAGGGCGATGGCCTGCCCGGACTCCTCGACCGGCTCGGGTACGAGGACCCCGCGCTGGCCGGTGTGGAGCACCGGGATCTGGTCCGCCATCTCCTGGTCCAGCTACCCGAGCGGGAGCAGCGGATCCTGATGCTCCGCTACTACAGCAATCTGACGCAGTCGCAGATCAGCCAGGAACTGGGGGTCTCTCAGATGCACGTGTCAAGGCTTCTGGCCAGAAGTTTCGCGCGTTTGCGATCCGCAAACAGGATCGAGGCGTAGCCGGAACGGGTATACCCCGGTTGGGCGATTTTCCCTCTCAACAACCCTTGTACACCCCTTGCTTCCTGCGGCGATCCCCTCAACTCATGTCGATAAATCCATTCGACGTGTTGCCGACATGTGACATTCTGCGGGAGACGCGTTTGCCGCAGCCTCGTGGCCGGTATTTCAGGTTCAGGCTGCGTTCCTCCGTTGGTCGCGGCCACCGCGACCGTCCGCGACCTCAAGGGGGTGGCATGTCCGCAGAACAGGGCAGCTCGAAGGTGCTCACGCTCACAAAGAGCGTGCCCGCACCTGTCACGCCTGACAGCTCGGAGGCCATCGACACTCGTACGCTGTCCCGTTCGCTGTTCCTGCGCCTGCGCGCACTGGACGCGGAGGGACCCGACGGGAAAGTCGACAGCCCGGAGCGCACCTATGTGCGCGACACGCTCATCGAGCTGAATCTGCCTCTCGTCCGGTACGCGGCGGCCCGCTTCCGCAGCCGTAATGAGCCGATGGAGGACATCGTCCAGGTCGGCACCATCGGCCTGATCAAGGCGATCGACCGCTTCGACTGCGAACGCGGCGTGGAATTCCCCACGTTCGCGATGCCGACCGTGGTCGGCGAGATCAAGCGCTTCTTCCGCGACACCTCGTGGTCGGTGCGGGTGCCGCGCCGCCTCCAGGAGCTGCGGCTGGCGCTCACCAAGGCCAGCGACGACCTGGCACAGCGCCTCGACCGCTCCCCGACCGTGCCCGAACTCGCGGCCGTGCTCGGGGTGTCGGAGGAGGAGGTCGTCGACGGCCTCGCGGTCGGCAACGCCTACACCGCCTCCTCCCTGGACTCCCCCTCCCCGGAGGACGACGGCGGCGAGGGCTCGCTGGCCGACCGACTCGGCTACGAGGACTCAGCGCTGGAGGGCGTGGAGTACCGGGAGTCCCTGAAGCCGCTGCTGGCCAAACTCCCGCCCCGCGAGCGGCAGATCATCATGCTGCGGTTCTTCGCGAACATGACCCAGTCGCAGATCGGCGAGGAGGTCGGCATCTCCCAGATGCATGTCTCACGGCTGCTGACCCGCACCCTGGCACAGCTGCGGGACGGTCTGATCGCCGACTGACGCCGGCTCCGCGCTGACAGAACGTCAACCGCCCTGCCGCGACGGCATGGCGGCGGTGCCGGGGAGCGGTCTCCGGCCCGGGAGCGCGGGGGCCGCACGGCCACCGGCCGGCGGTACGGGGACGGCCCGGGGAAGCCGGGGGCGTACGGCGGATCCTGAACGGGCCCGCGACACCCGCCGCTCCGGGGCATGGCCTCTCCCGGCCCGCCTCTTCACCGCGCCCGGCCGGTGCGCGTGTCCGCCCGGCGGATACCACCGGGGACACGCGCCGGGACACGGGACTTCACGGCCACCCGGACTTCACGGTGACCGGGACTTCATGGTGACCGGCATTGCACGGTGACGCGGACGCGATCACCGCGGCCGGTTCACGCGAGGGCGAGCCAGGCCACCGCGGCGAGTACGACGATCGCCGCGACGACGCCGACGATCACACCGGTCCTGGGACCGGACGACTGCGCGGCGGCGGCCTGCCGCCGCCCGCCGCCCTGCGGCGCGCCCTCGTCGACGAAGGCGCGGAACATCTGCGTGCTTCCGGCGGGGTCGTGGTTGCCCTGCGGATTCTGGCCCTGAGGAGCATGGGGGTTGTGTGCCATGGGGCACGACCCTAGCGAACCCGGGTGTGGGGCCCAACCCCGGGCGGGCCCCGGCGCGCTCCCGCACCCCGGCACGGACCGGCCCTCCCGCCGTTTTATTTGCCTTCAGCAACCAACCAACTCTATGGTTGCTCTAAGCAACAAGATGATGGGGAGGACTCGGCCATGGCCGCACAGAGTCAGTACGCGGAACTGGCCCGCCAGCTCAGTGCCATCGGCGGGCTGCGCCGCGAGCTCACCCGGCTGCTGCCCGCCGAGTGCCCGTCCGGCGCGGCGGCCGTGCTCTCGCTGCTCGCCCGGCACGGGGAGATGCGGATGGGGCGGCTCTCCGAGCTGCTGGCCATCGACACCTCCGTGACCAGCCGGCATGTGGCCCATGTGGTCGAACACGGCTGGGTCGAGCGCTCCCCCGACCCCGATGACGGACGGTCCCGCATTCTGCGGCTGACCCCCGGCGGACGCGAGATGCTCGCCGGGCTCCACCGGCGCACCGCCGACATGTTCGCCGACCGGCTGCGGGACTGGTCACCGGAGGAGGTCGGCGAGCTGATCACCATGCTCACCCGGCTCCGTGACTCCTTCGCCGGCGCGAGCGGTGCCGTGGTGAGCGCCGGTGCGACAAGCGCGAGTACGCCGAGCGGCGCCCCGGCGGCCGGCCCCACGGCGAGCGACACCGCGGCGATCGGCGGCCGGTCCGTCCCCCGGTCCGCGGCGGACACCGTCCCCGTACCCCTCACCCGCCACGGATCATGAGAAAAGGACCCTCCATGGCCATGACCACACCGCCCGGTGTGCGGGACGCCCGGGCCGGCGACGGGCCGCCCGCCGCACCGCCCATGACCCACCGGCAGATCATGGAGGCGCTCTCCGGCCTGCTGCTCGGCATGTTCGTCGCGATCCTGTCGTCCACGATCGTCTCCAACGCCCTGCCGCAGATCATCACCGATCTCGACGGCGGACAGAGCGCGTACACCTGGGTGGTCACCGCCGCCCTGCTGTCGATGACGGCGACCACCCCGCTGTGGGGCAAGCTCGCGGACCTCTTCAGCAAGAAGCTGCTGGTCCAGATAGCCCTGCTGATCTATGTCGCGGGCTCGCTGGTGGCCGGGCTCTCCCAGAGCACCGGCATGCTCATCGCCTGCCGGGTCGTCCAGGGCATCGGCGTCGGCGGACTCACCGCGTTGTCCCAGGTGATCATGGCCGCGATGATCTCGCCCCGGGAGCGCGGCCGGTACAGCGGCTATCTCGGCGCGACCTTCGCGCTGGCGACGGTCGGCGGACCGCTGCTCGGCGGGGTCATCACGGACACCGACTGGCTCGGCTGGCGCTGGTGCTTCTACGCCGGTGTGCCGTTCGCGCTGATCGCCCTGGTGGTCCTCCAGAAGACGCTGAAGCTGCCGGTGGTCCGGCGGCGGGTGCGGATCGACTGGACGGGTGCCTTCCTGATCACCGCCGCCGTCTCGCTGCTGCTGATCTGGGTGACCTTCGCGGGCGACAAGTACGCGTGGGTCTCCTGGCAGAGCGCCGCCATGGTCGGCGGTGCGCTGGTGCTCGGCGCGGGCTTCCTGCGCACCGAGGCACGGGCGAGCGACCCGATCATCCCGCTGCGGCTGTTCCGCAACCGGACGATCGCGCTCTCCTCGCTGGCCTCGCTCTTCGTCGGTGTCGCGATGTTCGCGGGCACCGTCTTCTTCAGCCAGTACTTCCAGCTGGCGCGGGGTGAGTCGCCGACGATGTCCGGGGTGATGACCATCCCGATGATCGTGGGCATCGTGCTCTCCTCCACCGTCTCCGGCCTGGTCATCACCAGGACCGGCCGCTGGAAGAGCTGGCTGGTCTGCGGCGGCGCCCTGGCGACGGCCGGCCTCGGGCTGCTGGGCACGATGCGGTACGACACGCCGTACTGGCAGCTCGCCGTCCATATGCTCGTGATGGGCCTCGGCCTCGGCATGATGATGCAGAACCTGGTCCTGTGCACCCAGAACCAGGTCTCGCCCGGGGACCTGGGCGCGGCCTCGTCGGTGGTGGTCTTCTTCCGCTCGCTGGGCGGCGCGATCGGTGTCTCGGTGCTGGGCGCGCTGCTGTCCACCCGGGTCGGCCAGTACACGGCGGACGGACTGGCCGCGCTCGGCCCGAAGGGGGCGGCCCTCGGCGAGGGCGTCGCGGACGGCGGGGGCATCCCGGATCCGGCCGCGCTGCCGGGTCCCCTGCGGGCGGTGATGGAGAGTGCGTACGGGCACGGGGTCGGGGATGTGTTCCTCTACTCGGCGCCGTTCGCGCTGCTGGCGTTCGTGGTGACGCTCTTCATCAGGGAGGTCGCGCTGAAGGGCGGTGCCACGAGCCCTCCGGCGGCGGCGGGGCCGCCGGCCGCGGTTCCGGAAGCGGCCGGCGCGGCCGGCCGGAAGGCATAGCGGGAGAGGTGGCGGAATGCGCGTGGCCCGCGGGGCCGGCTCCCCGGTCCCGCGGGCTACTCCCGTTCCGCCATCGCCTCGATGCCCGCGATCAGCAGCTCCAGCGCGAAGGTGAAGTGCTGGTCCCGCATGACCGGCACGCTGTCCTCGCTCCCGTCCCCGCCGATGACCTCGGAGGCGTCGGCGAGATACTCCCGTACATCCGGGTCGGGGTCCGTCTCGATCGCACTCATGGCCTGCCGGAAGTACGCGTCCTGGCTCACCCCGGCCGATGCGCACCGGGCGATGAAGTTGCCCTCGATCGTGCCGAATCCGTATACGAACTGGAATACCGCCGACAGTCCGGCCATCTGCCGTTCGGGCGAGAGGCCGGAGTTCCGCATCACCTGGAGCGCGGCCCGGGAGAAGGCCATGGAGTTCGGGCCGATGTTGAGGAAGCTGCCGATCAGCGCGGCCACCCAGGGGTGGCGGACCAGCCCGGACCGGTACTCGTCGGCCATCGTCCGCAGCTGATCGCGCCAGGCCGCCGGATCGCTCAGATCCGGCAGCCGGAACTCCCCGAAGGCGGCGTCGAGCGCCAGCTCCAGCAGATCGTCCTTGGTGTCCACGTACCAGTAGACCGACATCGCGGTGACTTCGAGATCGGCCGCGAGGCGCCGCATCGAGAACTTGGCGTCGCCCTCGGCGTCGAGCAGCCGGACCGTCGCCCCGACGATCCGTTCGCGGTCGAGGGCGACGGGCTGGCCGCCGGACCTGCGGCCCCGGTCCGCCTTGCCGTCCAGCCACACACTGGTCCGCACGGAACCCTTCGCGCGGTCGGCCGCACTCACCATCGAGCCACTCTCCTCGGTCATACCCGTTGAACGAACCCGGCGAGCGGATCCGGCCATGGCCGGAATGGGCGAATCCGCCCGGCTCCGATGCTATGTCGCCGACTTGTGCGCGGGGTCGTGATCACCCGGCTCCGCGCCCCCCGCCCCCGTCATTTTCCCAGCCCGCTCCCCCGGTCCGCCCGCGGCACCGTCGATACCGCCGGCGGCGCCGGCGGCGGGTGCGCGCTCCGCGCGCCGGAGCAGCAGCGCGGCCAGCAGACCGCCCGCGAGCACCGCCCCGGCACCGACGAGCTGGCTGGTCTCCAGCCCGGAGGCGAACGCCTCCGAGACCCGCCGGCGCTCATCGGCACCGTCCGCCGCCGCGAGGGCCGCGGGCAGTGAGGCGGCGCCCGCCACACCGGGTACGAGCGCGGCGAAACGGGAGTTCAGCACCGCGCCGAGCACGGCGACGCCGAGGCCGTTGCCGAACTCGGCGAGGGTGCCGTTGATCCCGGCCCCGACGCCCGCCTTCGCCGGCGGGATGGCGCTCATGATCGCATTGGCCATGGCGGGCATCGAGAGCGCGATTCCGGCTCCCATGACGACCAGGCCGAGGAACATCCCGCCGTAGCTCTCCCCGCCGAGCACCGCGATGGCCCCGAGACCGGCCGAGACCAGCGCCATGCCGATGGCGATCGTCACCGGGGTGCCCAGCCGGATCAGCAGCCGGGGGCCGACGCCGGTCATGTTGAGGGCGATGATGGTGAGCGCCAGCGGAGCCGTCCGCAGACCGGCGTCGAGCGGCCCGTACCCCAGGACGAACTGGAGGTGCTGGGTGAGGAGGAAGAGCGAGCCGCCCATGCCGAAGGCGACCAGGATCGAGCCCGCGACCGCGCCGACGAACCGCTGGTCGCGGAAGAAGTGCATGTCGAGCATGGGATACGGGATCCGCAGCTCCCAGAGGACGAAGAGGCCGAGCACGAGCACACCCGCCGAGGCGGAGGCGATGACCTGGGCGGAGGTCCAGCCGTGCTCGGGTCCGGAGATGATCGCGTACACGGAGGCGGTCATGCCGATGGTGGAGAGCAGCGCTCCGACGAGGTCCGGCCGGTCGCCCAGTGGATTCTTCGACTCCGGTACAAGGGCGATCACGGCCACCAGGGCGAGCGCGACGACCGGGAGGTTGATCAGGAAGATCGCGCCCCACCAGAAGTGATCGAGCATCACCCCGCCGATCAGCGGACCGGCGGCGAAGCCGAGGGAGGTCACGGTGGACCAGAGGGCGATGGCCTTGACCCGCTCGGTCTCGTCGAAGATCTGCATGATGACGGCGAGGATCGTGGTCATCAGCAGCGCACCGCCGACACCCATGCCGGCCCGGGCGGCGATCAGCTGCCCGGAGGTCTCGGCGAGCGCGGCGGCCAGCGAGCCGATGCCGAACAGCGCCAGACCGGCGACGAGCAGCTTCTTGCGGCCATAGCGGTCCGCGGCGTTGCCCGCGGTGAGCAGCAGCCCGGACTGGACCAGCGAGTAGGCGTTGATCATCCACTGGATGTCGGTGGCCGAGGCGCCCAGTTCCCGGTTGAGGGAGGGGATGGCCACGCTGAGGATCGTGTTGTCGAGCAGCACGGTGAGCTGGGCGAGACAGATGACCCCGAGGATCAGCCAGCGCTGCGGATGGCGGCCCACGGGGGCTTGCAGGGATTCGGCCGCGGCCGTCATACGGCACTCCTTGTACGGTGTACGGGAAATTCCTCGTACACCGTACAGGGCTTTCTTCTACGCCGTATAGGGAGTTGTTCGGGGGCCCGGTGATATCACGCGGGGGTACCCGGGGACGGGGGCTCTCGCGGCTGCGGCGACGGGTCAGATACCGGGCTCGCCCGGCTTGATCAGATACCCGGCACCCCGCCGGGTGTGGATCATCGGCGGCCGGCCGGCGTCGATCTTCTTCCGCAGATAGGACACATACAGCTCGACCACATTGGCCTGGCCGCCGAAGTCGTACGACCAGACACGGTCCAGGATCTGCGCCTTGCTGAGCACCCGCCGGGGGTTGCGCATCAGATAGCGCAGCAGCTCGAACTCGGTGGCCGTCAGATGGATCGACTGCCCGCCCCGGCTCACCTCGCGGCTGTCCTCGTCGAGCAGCAGATCACCGACCGAGAGCAGCGACTCGCCGCGCGCGGCGGCGGTCCCGGCGCGGCGGATCAGACCGCGCAGCCGGGCCACCACGTCCTCCAGCGAGAACGGTTTGGTGACGCACTCGTCGCCGCCGGCGGTGAGCCCGGCGATCCGGTCCCCGGCGCTGTCCCGGCCGCCGTCCCGGCCACCGGTGAGGAAGAGCACCGGCAGCTCCGGCACCTCCCGCCGCAGCCGTCCGAGCAGGGCGAGTCCGTCCATCCCCGGCACCATCACATCGAGGACGACGGCATCGGGCCGGAACTCCCGCACCGCGCGGACCGCAGCCGCGCAGTCGCCGGCACCGCGCACTTCCCACCCCTCGTAGCGCAGCGCCATCGACAGCAGTTCGCTCAGCGCCGCCTCGTCGTCCACGACGAGCACCCGGACGGGGCTCCCGTCCGGCCTGAGCATCTCGGTGCGCGCGTGGCGCGAGGTGACGGTCATGACCCCACTCTCACCGGCAACCGTGAAAGCGGGCTTGACCGTTGCTGTGAATTCCCTGAGAAAGGTCAGGATCCGGCCGGCGGGCCGAAGAGACGCAGCGCGTTCCCGTGACAGACCGCGCGCAGCCAGTCGTCCCCCAGCCCGAGCGCTTCGAGGGAGTGGAGCTGATGGGCGTACGGGTAGGGGATGTTGGGGAAGTCGCTGCCGAGCAGGATCCGGTCCCCGAGGGCGGCGAGCCGGCTCAGCTCGGCCCGGGGGAAGGGCGCGAGGCGCTCGCCGAAGCCGGTGAAGGCCATGGTGGTGTCGAGGCGGAGCTCCGGGTACCGCTCGGCCAGATCCAGGAACGGGGTGTACTCGGGCATGCCCATGTGCGCCACGACGACCCGCAGCCGGGGGTGGCGGGCGAGCACCCGGCCGATGGGTCCGGGGCCGGTGTGGCGGCCGGGGACGGGGCCGGAACCGCAGTGGGTGACCACGGGGACGCCGCTCTCGGCCAGCAGTCCCCAGACGGGTTCGAGCAGGGGATCGCCGGGGTCGTAACCGCCCACCTGGAGATGCGCCTTGAAGACCCGCGCACCGCGCTCGACGGCCTCGCGCACATAGCGGTGGACGCCCTCCTCGGGGAAGAAGGTGGCGGTGTGCAGGCAGTCGGGGGTGCGGGCGGCGAAGCCGGCGGACCAGTCGTTCAGCCACTCCGCCATGCCGGGTCTGTGCGGGTAGAGCATGGCGGTGAAGCGGACCACCCCGAGGGCGCGGAGGAGCGCGAGGCGCTTCTCCTCCTCGTATCGGTAGGTGATGGGCCACTCCAGCCCGGTGAGCGGTCTGGCGGAGTCGAAGTGGGCCCATACCTTGTCGAGGACGCGCCGGGGCATGAAGTGCGTGTGGATGTCCTGGAGTCCGGGCAGCCCGAGCCTCCGGACGAACTCCCTCACATCGCGGGTCTCCGGCTCGCCGGCGCGCGTTCCCGACTCCGGTCCGGGTCCGGGTCCGGGTGCGGGTGCGGGTGCAGGTGGGGGTCCCGGTGGGGGCTCCGCCATCCGTTCACTCCCGCCGCTCGAAGGAGTAGCCGCGCTCGACCCGCCCGATGTGCACGGAGTAGTACTGATACCACTCGGCCCGGCCGCGCCGCTGGGCCTCTTGGTGCTCCGGATCGCGCTGCCAGCCGGCGATGGCCTCCAGGTCGCGGAAGTATCCGACGGTGATGCCGAGCCCGCCCGGCACATGGGCCGACTCCATCCCGAGGAATCCGGGCACCTGGCGCACGAGCTCGGCCATGCGGCGGGCGGCCTCCTCGTACCCGTCGGGATTCGCGGTCCGCTTACTGGTGAAGACGACGGTGTAGTAGGGCGGTTCGGGGGCGGATACGGGTCTGGAATTTTCCTCGGTCATGATGCCTGCCTGGTGATCGCCGGTTCGGGTGTCGTGTGGTGTCGCGTCGTATCGTCCGTGCATGCGCGTGGCCGGGCGAGGGCGGGGTGGCGAAAGCGCCCGCCCCGCGAACCGGAACAGGGCCGTCCGCCGATCGGGGGCCCGCGGTCCGGAACAGTCCGGGAACAGCCGGCGCAGTCCGGCCCGCGCACCCGCGGACCGGCCGTCCATCCCCCTCGGATCAGAACAGACCGTCCTGCACACCCGCCCCGGCCCCGCCCGCGCCACCCGCCCCGACACCGGCCTCGGCGAGCGGCACGGAGACCCCGGCGGCCGGATCGGCGCCGATGAGCGACCAGCCGGTGATCAGCCGGGTGTCGAGGACGACGAGCCCGTCGCGCGGGGTGAGCAGATGCAGATCGGGCCCGGCGACGGCGACCAGGGTGCCGCCCACGGCCCCGCCGGTCACCAGTTCGCGCACGACGGCCGTGCCGCCGGCCGCGGCGGTCACCTCCGCCAGCCCGGCCAGCCCGAACCGGTCGGAGTGATCGACCGGCTCGTACTCCAGCGGCTGGAGCGTCTCGGCCCAGCTGCCGACGGCGAGGGCGCTCCGGTGCAGCTCCGCCATCTCCAGGGCACGCTCGTCCGGGCCGGGCAGGGCCGCCCGGACGGCGCGCTTGTCGGCGTAGGGGATCCGGTCGGGGATGCCGAGGGCGGAACGGAGCACTTCCTCGGTCCGTCTGGCCGCCATCAGCGGCCCGCGCCCGAGCCAGCTGAAGACCACCGCCCCCTGCTCCAGCAGCCGGGCCGCCCCGCGCTCCTCGCCCGTGATCCCGACCTTCACCATGCCCGGCCCGAACCAGGCCAGATAGACCCGGTAGGTGCGCGAATCGTCGGCGATGGTGTCGGCGGCCACCGAGTGCGCCCGGTCCAGCCGCGCGCACTCGGGACACCGCGCCCGCCCGGAACGGCCGGACACCGGGGCGCGCAGTGGGCAGGCATTGCCCCTGGCCCCGACGCACAGCCGGATGCCCTCGGCGCGGAACCCGAGCGTCCTGCCGGGAAGGAGCGGACTGATCCGCCCGCCCTCCCAGCGCAGGACGGCCATCCGCGCCTCTTGCGGCCACCCGAGCCCGGAGCACCGCCACGTCATACGCACCTCCGGGCGCACAGTTGTGACCGAAAACCGGGACAGTACCGGAGCGGAGTGACTGTGCCGGGATCGATACGCCGACTTCAAGCCGTATCGGGCGCCCATCCCCGTCCCCTCAGCCGCACGCCAGAGCCCAGATCCGCATGTGGCAGCCGTGTCCGAATCCATTCGCCCGCGGCCAGTCATGGCCCGGGGAGTGCCAGGTAGCGCGCCAGTACCTCCAGTGAATCGCCGACAAACGGCCACCGCCGGACGGCGGCGGACAGCTCCTCCTCGGTGAGCCGGCCGCACCAGGCGATTTCGTCCGGATCGGGCCGGATCTCCTCGCCGAGCACCGCCTCGTGCACCCCGATCCAGTACGGCCCGAGCTCCCCCCGGCACAGAAACGAGAAGCGGAACCGCGCCTCGATCCGTACCCCCAGCTCCTCCCCGGCCTCCCGCTCCGCCGCCTGCCGATAGCTCTCGCCCACCTCCACGGCACCGCCCACGAGCCAGTTGTACCGACCCGGGAACCGGGAGACGCCGCCCGGCCGCCGGTGCACCAGAATCCGCCCCTCCGTATCCCGGCAGACCACCACGGCCACCCGGTGCGGCCACCCCCGCCGGATGGCCTCCCCCCGCTCCACCACCCCGATCACCCGGTCCCGCTCGTCCACCCGCTCCACCAGCTCGGCCGGTCCGCCCCGGCCGTCCCCCTCCGGCATCCCCATGCCCTCCACCATGCCACCCGGGTCCGACAACGCCCCTCGCGCACACCACCGGGCCCGGCCGCGCGAGTGCGCGCGACCGGGCCCGGATGGCTGCGGAGGGAGGGTGTCAGCGGGACTTGACGAGTCCGTGCTGGGGGACGGTGACCGTACGGGCCCCCGGCTTGCCGCCGAGAACGACCTTGCGGAGCGAGGTGTTGTTCTTCAGATCCGTCTCGTGCAGCTTCTTGGACGGGTTGGCGACCACCTGGATCCAGTAGGTTCCGTTCGGCACGGTCGTGATGTCGAAGGACTGACCGGGCAGCGAGCCCCCGTAGGTGTCGCCGTTGCCGACCCCGAGCGCCTGCCGCACGGAGAGCGCGCTGCGCTGGCCGCACTCGCCGGTCGGGCTGGTCTTCTGGGTGAGCCAGTTGGCGTTCTTCACCGTGAAGTCGACATCATCGGTGTTGACCAGGCAGAACGCCTCCTTGTCGCTGCGCACGACCTCCTTCTTGTCCGCCTTGAGCAGGCGGTACGCGGCGAAGTCGGTGAAGTGCCAGTGCAGATGCCCCTCACGCGGGTCCCACTCCATGGTGCCGGCCGGCGCGGAGCCGACCTGCTTGCCCTTGGTGTCGTAGAAGTACTGGTACGCCTTCATCAGCTCGTCACCGGGCTTGCGGAAACCGTCCACGATCAGTTCCGCAGGGCCCGCGTTCCAGGTGGTGCTGCTGAAGGCCAGGTGATCCCCGGCCCTGCCCTCGCCGGCCGGGTCGGTGTCGGTGTAGATGTCCCAGGCGGGCAGCGTGCGCAGATCGGGCTTGGGCACCCCCTTCGGCACGACGGCCCGGCCGGCCGGACGCTTCGCGGCGGGCTTGAGCGCGGACATGTTCCGCGACCCGTCCGTACGCCCCGGCCCGTCACCGGTCAGGGCGGCCGCCGCCGTGCGGCCCTTCGTCTTCGTGAGCGCATGCGGCACCGCCGGCGACTGGAGCGTCATGACCTCGTGCCCCTTGAGGTGAGCCAGCCCCAGACCGACGGGACTCTCCTCTCCCGCGGCCCGCCCATGCGCCCCGTGCCCGGAGTGCCCCGCCCCGTGGCCGGCATGCGCGCCCTTGGCGGATGCCCGCTCGCCCCCCTCCGCCGGCGGCTTCAGGGTGCGTACGATCACCTTGACCGTCTGCGGCTTGTCGGCCATCCCGAAGGCGTCGCGGTACTTCTTGGCCACGGAGATCTTCGCCGTGTACGTACCGTCCCCGACCGTGGCCGGGACGTTCTCCTGATAGTCCGGATGGGTCGTGTTCGTGCCCCAGCCGTTCTGGATCCCCCACACCGAACCGAGGGTGAACGGGTTGGTGGGGCAGCCTTCCGGATACTTGGCGTGGACGGGCGAGCCGGGGCTGATCCGCGCGGACGCGTTGTTCGGACAGAAGGACTCCGACCTGGACAGCGCCGTCCTCCCCGCCGAGTCGGTGAGGGTGACCTGGACAAAGCCCGGCAGCCCGGAGAAGTCCTTCACCATCCCCTGGGGCAGGGTCTTGGTGACGGTCTTCTTGCCGTCCTTGATGATCTGCTGTGCGACCAGCGGGTCGTTGTACGACTTGCGCGTGGTCCTGATCTCGAAGGGCGCGCCCTCCACACCGACATACGTCCCGAGGTCGAGCTCAAAGGATTTCGGCACCCCGTTCTCATCCGTGTCGCGCTCGACCACCACGCTCTTGGAGGCGGCGATGAGGCTGAGCTTCGACTTCGGCGCCGGGGCGGGCGCCGCCTCGGAGGCCGGCGCGGCGGCGACGACCCCCGCGACCACGGCGATCGCGGAAGCGGTGGCGATGCCGGGCAGCCATAGACGCTGAACAGGCTTTTTGATCATTTTTCCCCCACAGATGAATGTCGCTGAGCACGGAATCAAACGTCCGGTACGCGGCCGGTCGCCCCGGGCCGAGAGCCCCAGCCCGGGAACCGCTTCCCATGGTTGAGAGCGCTCGCGATCGTCTGTGGGTTGTCTGTGAGCGCGTCAATGCCCTCATCGTTGTCCGGAAACGGGTCACAAGAAACGAATCCGGTCGTAATGCCGCCCATTCGCGCCCATGGAGCAACCAGGGGCGTCCCGCGGACATGAGGACTGCCCGCCGGGACCTCACCGACCCCGCCGGGTTCCCGCCCGCCCCCCTTCGACCAGCAGTTTTATCGCGATCGTTCCATCGCGGTCATACCGTAGGCTCCCCCTGATCGATCAAGGACTCCATGGGGGACATACATGCGCGCAACCACGCGCCTCGCCCTGCTCGGCACCGGCATGGCACTGCTCACCACGGCCGTGAGCGCCGGCACCGCCCAGGCGGCTGACGGCGGCAGTGGCGACATCAGGATCGACAAGGTCGTCGTCAACGGCGGCAAGCCGGTCGTGCTCGGTACCACCAAGATGGTCTCCGCCAAGGTCTCCGTGACCGCGTCGGACGACTCGGGCATCGCGGAGACGACGTACATCAGCGGCGACGGCCCCGGTTCGAGCTACGGCCAGATCTGGGACGACGAGATCAGGTGCGTCGCGGCGAGCGCCACGAGGTCGACCTGCACGGGCACGCTGGTCTTCGACCCGGAGGGATTCGGCGGCTCCGGCATCCTCCTCGGCAACAGCGGGGCAGGCACCTGGAAGCTCGCCACCCTGGTCTCCGCCCATGACCACGACTACATCCACCGGAACGCGGCCACCACCTTCAAGGTCCAGC
The DNA here is from genome assembly GCF_039888735.1 of Streptomyces sp. CAU 1734. Classification (NCBI taxonomy): domain Bacteria; kingdom Bacillati; phylum Actinomycetota; class Actinomycetes; order Kitasatosporales; family Streptomycetaceae; genus Streptomyces; species Streptomyces sp. CAU 1734. Next base: position 795,316 of record NZ_JBDQQP010000001.1, on the reverse strand, counting down.
GCCACTCCCGCCTCACCGCGAACGCCGCGCCCGAGCCCGTGAAGAAGGGCAGGACCATCACGGTCACCGGTCTGCTCTCACGGGCCGACTGGAACATCCAGAAGTACACGGGCCACGGCAAGCAGAAGGTGACCCTTCAGTTCCGCAAGAAGAACTCCACGACGTACACCAACGTCAAGACGGTCACGTCATCCTCGTCGGGCGCCCTGAAGACAACGGTCAAGGCCGCCTCGGACGGCTACTTCCGCTTCACCTTCGCCGGCACCCCGACCACCGCGGCCGTGTCGTCGCCCGGCGACCTCGTGGACGTCCGCTAGCCCCACCCCGAAGGCCGTCCGCCGACACCCCGCGCGGGCGGTTGTACGGGTACGGGCGCCATCCCTGTGCGGATGGCGCCCGTACCCGTACACCGGTGTTTTCCCGAAGGCGCGGCCCGGCTCAGCGCCGACAACGCGAAAGACCCCCGGATGATCTCCGGGGGTCTTTCGTGAATGTGCACTCGGCAGGATTCGAACCTGCAACCTTCTGATCCGTAGCTCTAGCCGGATCGGTCAGCGATAGCCATCCCGGGCACTTCAAAGCCTCGGAGGAACTCTACCGGGCGGGGCCGGTTGCTGTGGTTGCGGTACTTCGCTGCTGTACCGCCAGCCCTACGGCCCCGACCCGCGCCGGGTCCCGGGAGCAGTCAGCCCGCGCGGCTCCTGCTGTAGGAGGCTTGGTTGCACTAGGCGCATGTGTCGTGCTGAAAGCGACTTGCCCTTGCATCGCGCGCTGACACGACCAGAGGTCTGGGCGCGTGAGTCCGTCGCCGGGGGCTCAGCCTGCCTCAGCTCGCGAAGGTGAGAACCACCTCTTCCTTCATACGCTTATCGAGCGAGTTGGTGCCGCCGCGAGGCGGCGGGAGGTAGCGTCGGCTCTCTGGCAATTCTCGGGCATGCCGATCGCGAAGCTCGAACTCATGGCGCCGACCGAGGCCTTGCAGTATTCGGTCGATGGAGACATCGAAGCCGTTGATCTTGGCGTCGGCAATTACGAATGCCGCCGTGCCCCCCGGTTTAAGAACCCTCGAGATCTCTGAGAACACGGAGTCCATGTCTGAGACATATTTGTAGACGATTCCGGCAGCTCGAGAAGAGATGCCTGGGGGCGTGGAAGATTTGGCGATTTCCTCGATCTCCGAGGCCGCCCTCATACCCACCTCAGATCCCACGTTTGTGGAGCGCAGGCCACGCAAATAGGAAATCGAATAACCCATCCATACAAGGCTCATTCGATGACCCCTGAGATAGTCAATCGCCACCAGGTATGGCGGACTGGTCATAACTGCATCAACACTGCTACTACACAGAGGCAAGGAGCGGGCGTCTGCCCGCAGCATTGTCAGCTTTGCTTTACTTGACGCGGCCGAGTAACTGTCTCGGAGCGTTCGAACGCGAGTAGCAACAGTCTCTGCCGATACACAGAATCTATCAATCGGATCAAAAGAGGCTGCATCTCGTACACGGTGAGGACGAGAATGGGAGACATCGCGAGCTTTCGAGGCGCCAGAATCCTTTGTGATGATGAGCCGGGAAAAGGCACACCAAAGCGGAGCTTTGAGTTTCTCTGGCGCAAGCGTAATCTCTGCCGCAAGCGCAGACAGGCGTGATCGCGTCTCCGAGTCAAACCAAAAGTCGATGAATTTGGAAGTTTCCGAATCCACCTGAATGTTCGCGTTCTTTAGCTTGCTTGCTCGGACCGCTATTTCCCTGGCGTGTTCAGTAAAAGAAGAGAGATCGTAATCCGTGCCCACTGTCTGCGTGATCATAAGGGCTAGGGGGTCGGTATCACAGCCAAAAGCGGTGTGACCTGACAGGTTCGCCGCGAGCGGGAATGTTCCTGAACCCATCATTGGGTCTAGCACGACTGCATTAGAAGAAAGGGTGGCGATTTTCCGCTCGACCAATTCTGGCGCCATGCGCGCAGGGAACGGATGCACCGCCGCTCGGGTCTGAATTTTCACGGCGCTGCCGGCCCTTCCGTTTGTAGATCAGTTGGCACCGCAGCCTTGTAGGCATCGGCGAGGCTCGCAGGGTAGTCCCTCAGGGTACTGTTGAGTTCCTGTAAGAGGGCTTTTGGCGTCGCATTAAGCGCGATCAATTGCCCATCAAAGAAGATACTCGAGGGTGCCAATGCTGCTAGGCCTCGGATAATGGCCGTCAATTCCTCAGGAGTCAGATCAACGGCTCCATCGGTGCGTTCGTAGATGGCAGTCATGATCGTGTCGACTCTTACGGGCGTTTTCCGCTCAGAGTAGCGAACCAGAAGGTTGATTACCTCGGTTACCGGCGGCGCCTGAGGGGCGGGTTGCGCCTCAATAGCGTCCACGAATGCACGTGAGCCCTCGGGAGTGTGATGTTGGAACAGGCCTCGGAGGATTAGGGGCGAGAGTCGCCTCAATGGGAACAGCTCGACGAGTCGAGCAAGATCAGTGATTGTGATCGGTGTTACCCCGTCGTTTTTACAGATGGCACCGATCAACGCGTCCTCGTTACCGTCACCCTGGAATCCCGGTGCGACAACCAGAGTGTAGGAAGGCTTGACATCCAGATTGAAAGTCTCGGTGGCCTTCTCGCGATGAACACGAAGGATGGAAGTGCGGGCTGTTCCGGCTTGGATCTTGGGTGGCTTCGGCGAGGCCCCACCCATGACCTGCCTTGCCTCTTTTCCGCTGGACTTTGCATCGTAGGTCAGCGCGTAGCTCTCACTGCCGTTCCCGCGCCTTCCTAGCCGTACTGTAGCAATCCCGTCAGGGCGCCCATTTCCTCCGATCCTTTGCACGCTATATCCCATGATTTCCAGGGAGTCGGCGACAGCGTCTTCGAGCTCCGTCTCACTGCTACTTGAATCGCGAAGTTGACGAGCAACGACCGGGGCTGAGTTCGGGTGTCGCTTTACCAGGTCCCGAAGAAATGCATCCCTCCGCCTCATGATGCGATTCACCACCTCCGCATCAACATTTTCATCGATCATGTACGCCTGCGTGAGAAGCTCTGTCAACCCAAGGAGTTGCAGCGCCTCTTGCATACCAGGTTGATCGATATAGTTACTCACAAAGGGGTGCGTCTGATTGAGAATTGCGGCCCGACGGTTAACGTCGTACTTGACGAGACGCCGATCATCACCAACGGGTTCTACGATCAGCTTTTCCAGTAGGTCATCGTTGTCGGCGATGAGCGTCTGCGCCTCTGGCTCATCCGAGAGATCCATGCCGAGGACTTCTCGAACTGCTGCGTCACCTTGTGATGCTCGCCGGACCATGCGCCTCAGCGGGCCTTGGGTGAGTCCGGGAGGTGGGTTAGAGATCCTCCCTTGCTTCGTCAGGACCGGCATGGTATCGGCGTCATCCGACGTCTTGGTGACTGATCTTGCCTTGTTGAAGACCGCAAGCATGTACTGTCGGAGTTCTAAAACTTCCGGGGAATCCTGCAAGCTCTCGCGTGGGCTCGCCACCAATCCATCAAGGTCATCGGCATTAATAACCATATGGAAGCGGGTAAGGGTTCCGTGATGGAGTTCCGGACCGACATTGAAAGAGGCGTCGTCCAGATTGATAAGCCGCTGCCGGACTCGCACAAAGAATCCGTGACTGCGGGCAATCAGCTCACTCTTGCCCTTCTGTAGTCCGTCTTCAAATAGCTGGGCATATCCCCAAACCGCTCCGGCCGTCGGCAGTTGGTACGCTGGAACCATTTCTCCGTCGATCTCCACCTGGGTGGGTTTTCCTACTTGGCGATCGCGAGGGAGTTGAGATTCAGACTCACCTATGGTGAAACGCCACCGCTCTTTCCCTTGCGCCTTCGATGCTTCAATTTCGTCGCCGTTGTAGTACAGCTTGAATGAAGGGTTGAGGGGAATCGAAGTCGACAAAACCCAGCGAAGTCGGCCCTGCCGGATATTGTGAGCAGACTTCTTGAGACGTGTCATCACGGCGGCGGTCCAGTGCTCCGGACCTTCCTCGGATGCAGGGAATAGAGCTTCAATGACCGGGCGCATATTAGCCCCGTAGTCGCGTAGGTTCGCCAAGAGAGCTTCCTTGGCTTCCTCCTTCGTGAGCTCCATGACTAGCAGACTGAGATTATGCGGGTCGCTCATGTCGCCCTGGACTTTCTTGTAGTCCATGGTGACAGCCCTGTAAGCGCCGTCCTTGAGCGTGATGTAAGTTAGCTCTTCGGCGAGAACGTATGTTGCAAGTTTCCCAATACCAAACTTACCAATAGGGACGCGGGGTGATGTTTTGTCTGTCTCCCTCTTGCGCGACTTGCCGATGCGCCAGAGATCTTTGAGCCCCGAGATATCCATGGAAAGGCCATCGTCGATGACTAGAATGGACGCGTGGGGCGCTTCGAGGTCGGCGGGCATGTGGACCCACACCCTATTCGCACCGGCATCGTAGGAGTTTGAAACCAACTCCTCGAATGTCTTATTTGGCGAGCTGTAGAGACCCTCGGAGAAGCGCTCAATGATTTCGAGGGATATGCGAACTGGCACGACGGCAGAAGCGTCGCGCCTTACTCCTACGAAATCGGCCACGGCAACGTGAGGCCCCGACTCTACGGTGTCCGTGCTGCCGAGGGTCAGTTGCTCGGCGCCCTCGTCGCTAGCTGCTTCGAATCCCACTACGTCCCCCTATGGACTCGACGGTACCCAGGCCGTCAGACGTGACGCTCCGTCACTAATTACTGCGCATTTTATGGGGTGTCGAGTCTCTAGCGATAGATGGACTGTCTGAACGTGTGTCGCATCGAGTCACAGGCGGGTGGCCGCTGGTCCGGTCGAGTCTCCGTGAGGAGTCAAGCGGCCGCGCGACCGTCAGGCACCGGTCCGGAGATCCTGGATATGCTCTCTGGCTGATCTGGACATGCGACGTGCTTTGGTGAATGAGACCCGGGCTGAGTGCGACGGCATACCCGCACCCACCACTCACTCCAACTCCCATCCCGTCTGCCGTCGACCCACACGTACGTGGAGCGGGCGCGGTGCCGGGCGTCCAGGTGGAGCGCCCAACTGGACGAACGACCTGGACGCCCGGTGCCGTGTCTGCTCGGCTTGTCCTGGGTCGAGGGTAGATGGGATGGGAGTTCCCCGCCCCAGGCACATACAGCCAGCACCCACGTACGGCGCCCTCGCCATCCCAGAGCCAGAGCGCCCCCGCCGGAGGCATCGTCTTAACGTGGGCTGAGCAGCAGTCCCAAACCCCCGAGGCCCTTCCCCCATTAACCCGTGCCGTAGGCGTGCGGCCGGCGGCCGGGCTGGAGCGGGGCGAAGACAGGAGCGCAGGCCCGGGCGACGGGCCGCACGCGCCGCGCGTGCGCGGCAGGTGCCTTGAAACAGTAGAGAAAGTTGTAACTCACCTCTGGGTGTCTGGGTTGGGGCTGGTCCGGCACTTGGTGATGCTGGTGGTTCGGTGGGTTGCCTGGGGGAGGTAGAGGACCGGGTGGATGGTCCAGGTGATGCGGGTTGTCGCGTGGGTGATCGTGACGAGGTAGGGATCGCCTCGCTGGAGTGTCAGCCGGCACGCGTCGCGGCCTTCGTGGAGCCAAGCTGAGGCTGCCTCGGTGGCGGGCTGGTCCAGGGCGCCCCGGATGGTGTGGAGGGTGACCGCTATCCAGTTCAGTGCCTGGGTGGCGTCGTGGGCGTCGAAGGTTGCCAGCAGGGCCGGCGGTTCCGGCGGGTTGGTCAAGTGCTCGGTCCGGCATTCGCACCAGTACCCGGGTAAGGGCTGGTCGTTCAGCATGGGTGGCTTCTGCCGCTGATGTCCGGGGCGGCAAGAAGTTCGGCCGTGACCGTGTGGCCGCCGTACGTACCGTGGACGACCACGCGGTGGGCCAGCTCGCTGACCATCCCGAGGCCCCGGCCGTGTTCGGACTCGTCGTCCGGGGGCTCCAGGCGGGGTGCGCTTCCCGTGCCGCCCTCGTCCGTGACGGATAGAGCTACCACCTGGGGCGATACCGCGAGGGCCAGATGGAAGCTGCCCGTCCCGCTGCCGCTGGCGGTGTGCAGGATCGCGTTCGTGCCCAGCTCGGCGACGATCACCGCCGCGTCATCCGCGAAGGGGGAATCCCTCAGGATGTCCTGCGCCCATCGGCGGGCCCTGCTGACCTCTTCCGGAAATCCTGGGCAAGTGAGGCCCCAGACTCGCGCAGTGCTCGTATACTCGTGCATACAAGTTCCTTTATGCAGGTAGGCCGCATGTGCAGCGGGTTCGGACTAGACGAGTTTCACGCCGTCGTGAGCGCGGATGGCCGGCGGGGATGTTGCGTCGAGCGCGTCCAGGACGCGAATCGCGTACGCCTCGTCGGCGAGTTCGATCACTTCTTCGCGGGTGGCCCACCGCAGTGCGAAGGTCTCGCTTCCGGTGGTGGGCGTGCCGTCGGCGGCCTCGCAGCGGAAGACCATGGAAACGATCAGGCCGTTCATATTCTTGTAGATGCCGGTGAGGGTCGCAGATGGCGCGATCTTGATGCCGGTTTCTTCGAGAACCTCGCGCTGAAGCGCTTCGGGAATGGTTTCCTCAGGTTCGAGAACGCCACCCGGGGGCTCCCAGTGGCCGTTGTCACGGCGCTGGATCAAGAGGGCCCGGCTGTGATCGTCGACGATCACTCCGGCGACGCTCACGGAGTGCGGGCGTTCAATGCTCACGTTCCCGGGACCTCTCGGATGGCTAGGCTCTCCACGGTAGCAACAGAAGTCACCCACTCGTCTAGACACCTAAAGGAGTAAGACGTGCCTTCACTCTCCTCCGGCCTGCTCGGAGACCTCGATCCGACAAGTGATCGAGCTGTGTTCCGGCAGATCGCCGATCAATTGCGTGAGGCCATCGACCGGGGCCGGTTCAAGGAAGGGGCGAAACTGCCCTCGGAGGCTGAGCTGGTCGAGCACTACGGGGTGTCCCGGATGACCGTCCGGAACTCCTTCTCCGTACTCCAGGGTGAGGGCTTGGTCCATGCCGAACACGGCAAGGGTGTCTTCGTCCGGCCCCGGCCGCCCGTGCGGCGGCTCGCCTCGGACCGGTTCGCCCGGCGCCACCGCGATCAGGGGAAGTCGGCCTTCATCGTGGAAGCCGACGCGGCCGGCAGCCATCCACAGGTCGACGGCCTGGAGGTGAAAGAGGAGAAGGCGAGCCAAGACATTTCCGCCCGGCTCGGCTCGGTACGCCGAGTGTTGGCCCGGCGGCGCCGGTATCTGCTGGATGGCCGGCCGGTGGAGTTCGCCACCTCGTATCTTCCGCTCGACATCGCCCGGGGTACCCGGATCGCCGAACCCAACCCCGGCCCCGGCGGCATCTACGCCCGGCTGGAAGAGCTCGGCCACCGCCTGGACCACTTCGAGGAGGAGATCCGGGCCCGGATGCCCTCGCCCACCGAAGTGAAGACGCTCCGCCTGGCGTCCGGCGTGCCGGTGATCCATCTGATCCGTACCGCGTTCGACACCGATGGCCGGGCCGTGGAGGTCTGCGACACCGTGATGGCGGCGGACGCGTACGTCCTCAACTACCAGCTTCCGGCTACCTGATGGGATGAAGCCGTGGTCAACGGTGGTGCGCGGGGCCGTCTTTCCCCACTCGTACACCCCAACAGACGTACTCGTATAGACGAGTGGGCAAGTTGTGTGGCAGGGTGATCGTCACGACCTCGGGAGATCCCTCCCGTAGGGCACATCTTGTCTAGACGAGTAGATAGGGATACCGCTGTGCGCACCATCCGTGTTGAGACCTCGGCCGCCACGATCCTGCTCACCGAAGCGCCTGAACCGAAGATCCGGGACCGGCAGACCGGAGAGATCGCCAAGGACGCCATCAGCGGCGAGTCCTTGATGACCATCGGCGTCGTCTACATCGAGGACGGCGAATCCTCGCTGTTCAAGGTCACGGTCCCGGAGAGCGGGGTGGGGGAGGGGCTGGCGCTCGGCTCGCCCGTCGCGCTGCCGGGGCTGCTGGCCCGCCCGTGGGAGAGCGTGTTCAACGGGCAGCAGCGGCACGGCATCGCCTACCGTGCCGCCGCCGTCACCCCGGCCGCGTTCCCCTCCGCTCTCGGGGCCATCGCCTGATGACCGACCCGACCACCCTGCTGATGGTGGGTGGCCCCCTCGCCGTGCTGGCCGGCGGGGCCGCCTACACCCGGGCCCGGCATCCCGCCGTCCACTGGGCGGTGTTCGGCCTGCTGATATCCGTGGTCCGGCTGATCGGTTCGTACGCCTCGGTCATGGAGGCGTGCGGGCTGACCGTGCCGCCGTCCCGGCTGCGGATCCTGATCACCCGGGCCACCAGTCGCCGTGAGATACGGCCGGTTCCGCCCCGCCGGGGAATCCTGCGGCCCACAGCGACCGGGTTACGGCTCCGGCTCCGCCTCGCACCCGGCCAGGAACCCGCCGACGTCGCCGCCTCGGCGGAACGGCTGAGGCACGCCTGGGGAGTCCACGCCGTCTACGTCTCGACGGTCAAGCCGGGCGTGGTCGAACTCCGGCTCGTCGGCTTCGACGTACTGCGGCGCGTACGGATGCCCGGCAAGCTCGACGCCGCTCTCCTCAAGGTCCCCGTGGCGCTGCGGGAGGACGCCACCCCATACGTACGGGACTATCGCGCCGTGCCGCACGGGCTCATCCTCGGCGCCACCCTGTCCGGCAAGTCCATGTTCCTGCGGCATCTGATCAGTGGCTTGGCCCGCCAGCCGGTCGCCCTGGTGGGCATCGACTGCAAGCGCGGCGTGGAACTGGCGCCCTTCGCGCCCCGGCTCTCCGCGCTGGCGACCGATCCGGACCAGGCTGCCGCGCTGCTACCCGTACTCGTTCAGGAAATGGAGCACCGATACGACCTGATCAAGGCCCGTCAGGGCATCGACCCGGACACCCCGGACGAGGAGATCACCTCCGACATCTGGGGACTCCCGGAACCCGAACGCCCCGTACCGCTCGTGCTCTTCGTGGACGAGGTGGCGGAGCTCTTCTTCGTCGCCACCCGCAAGGACGAGGAACGGCGGGACGAGATGGTCACCCAGCTCATCCGGCTCGCCCAGCTCGGCCGCGCCGCCGGCATCCACCTGGAGGTGTGCGGGCAGCGCTTCGGCGCCGAACTCGGCAAGGGCGCGACCATGCTCCGGGCCCAGCTCACCGGCCGGATCTGCCATCGGGTGAACGACGAGGGCTCCGCCAAGATGGCGGTCGGCGACATCGCGCCCGACGCGGTCATGGCTGCCTGCACCATCGCCCCCGAACGGCCCGGCCTCGCCGTCGCTGGTGACACCTCCGGCGGCTGGTCCCGCATCCGCACCCCGTATCTCTCCCTCGGCGACGCTGCCCGCACCTGCCGGGAGTACGCGCACCTGGTGCCAGACCTGCCCGCGCTGAAACCGTTCCGCCCCACCGCCTGATCACGGAAGGAGCCGCGCCATGCGCGCTCATCTCGCCCGGGTCGACGCGGTACTCGTCCAAGCCGTCATCGCCGCCGCGCTCTCCTTCGCCCACATCCACGATGTCGCCCTCGCGGCCGGACAGGACGGATGGAAAGCATGGGCCTACCCGATCAGCGTCGATCTGCTGCTCGTCGCGGCCTGGCGGCGGCTGCGGACCGGGCCGTCCAAGGCAACGGGCTGGTGCTGGTTCGTCATCGCGCTCGCCGCCTCCCTCGGGGCGAACATCGCCACCGCCGGACTCCTCGACCTGGACGACGTACCCGCCTGGCTTCGGATCCTCGTCGCGGGCTGGCCCGCCGTCGCCTTCCTCGGCGGAACCCTCCTCGTCCACTCCGCACCACAGCCAGAAGAAGAGGACCCCGTGGTCCTGGAGGACGAACCCGAACCGCCCGCGCCGGTCCCGCCCGCTCTGATCGAACATGCCCGCAAGATCGCCACCGAACACCGCACCCGCACCGGACGGCCCATCGAAACGGCGACACTCCGCGCCCGCCTCGGCGTACCCACACCCATGGCCGAAGCCATCGCCGGCCACCTCTGAGAAGGAGATCCCCCGATGACCCGCCGGCGCTTCCGCGACCTCGTCCGCCTCGGCCCCGTACAGGTCGGCACCTCGTACGACCAGCGGGGACGCGAACAGCACACTGCCGCCTGCACCGCCCCACGCTGCGGCTTCTCGGCCGACTACACCAGCCGCGCCGCCGCCGAACTCGCCGCCCGTACCCACCGCTGCCCAGTCCGCTGAAAGGACCCGTCCCGTGAACGTGAACCTGCCGCTCGTCGTCGTCCTCGGAGTCTTCGCCTGGGGAGCGGTCAAGTTCCTCGGCGTCCGCACCTGGGTCGTCGTCCTCATCGCCCTCTTCGGCTTCTGGCTCTCGGACACCTTCCTCGCCCCCGCCATTCATTCCGGTACGGAGTCCGGAGTCTCCGTCATCAACGGCACACATGACTAGACGAGTAGACAGCTAGAGACCCGGGGCGGCTCGATCCCGCCAAGAATCCACCGCCCCGGGCCCTCCCTCCCGACCAAACAGTCAGAAGGAGAACGCCATCTTCACCCGCACCACACCGCCCCCGCTCTCCGAACTCCTCGATCTGGCCAACACCGGCACCCTGCCCGGCATCCTCCGTCAGCTCTCCGGACTCGGCGGCTGCACCCACCCGATCCGCCTCGACGGCCACCGCACCGAGTACGCCGTCGACACCCGCACTGGCGAGATCGGCTCCGTCCTTCACCACCTCGAATCGTCCGCGCTCCCGGCGGGGCATCTGCTCGTCCGCTGCAACAACCGCCGCACGACCCGTTGCCCGGCCTGCGCGGAGCTCTACCGCCGCGACACCTTCCAGCTCATCGCCACCGGCCTGCGCGGCGGCAAGGGCACCCCGGACACCGTCACGACCCACCCCCGCGTCTTCGCCACCTTCACCGCCCCCGGCTTCGGCCCGGTCCACAACCGGCCCACCGGCACGAACCGCCCCTGCCGCTGCGGCACCCGCCACGACCAGGACGACGCCGTCCTCGGTACCCCGCTCGACCCCGACCGGTACGACTATGAATCGGCCGTCCTCTGGAACGCCCATGCCGGACTCCTGTGGCGGCGCTTCTCCATCCACCTGCGCCGGGAGATCGCCAAGCTCGCCGGACTCTCCCAGCGGGAACTCCCCGCGCACATACGCGTGGCCTTCGCCAAAGTCGCCGAATACCAGCGGCGCGGCGCTGTCCACTTCCATGCCGTCATCCGCCTCGACGGCCCCGATGGCGGCCACACCCCGCCTCCGGCCTGGGCCACCGCCGGACTCCTCACCGACGCCATCCGCACCGCCACCACCAAAGCGCGCATCGACGGCCTCACCCTCGACGGCCGGGCCCACTCCTTCGCCTTCGGCCGGCAACTCGACGTCCGCACCATCCGCAGTACCGACTTCACCGACCGCGCCGCGCTGACCGACCGGGCCGTCGCCGCCTACATCGCCAAGTACGCCACCAAGGGCGCCGAAACCGCGACCGGAGCGCTCGACCGCCCGTTGAAGTTCGCCGCCGAACTCGCCCAGCTCGACATCTCCGACCACGCCCGCCGCCTCATCCGCACCGCCTGGACCCTCGGCGCCTGCAAAGACCTCGAACACCTCCGCCTCCGCGCCTGGGCCCACATGCTCGGCTTCCGGGGCCACTTCTCCACCAAATCCCGTACGTACTCGACCACCCTCGGCGCCCTCCGCACCGCCCGCGCCGACTGGCGCCGCGCCCAGACCCCCACCGAACACCCGACCGGCACGACACACGTCCTCGCGCACTGGGTCTTCGCCGGAACCGGCCTCACCGCCACAGAGGAATGGCTCGCCGCATCCATCACCCCCGCCCCCGGCACGGAAGGAGAACCGGCCCGATGACAACGACCGTGATCACCCGCAAGTGGCACACGACCGCCGAGGTCGCCGTAATGCTCGGCTTCGGACTGTCCAAGACCAAGATGCTCGTGCTGACCGGGGAGATCCGCTCCGTCAAGGTGGGCCGCAACCGGCGCATCCTGCCCGCCTGGGTGGATGAGTACGTCCAGCGGGTCGCTGCCGACGCCGAGGGGTGGGCGGCATGAGCGGGAAGCGCGGCAACGGCGAAGGCTCCATCTACCCGTACAAGAACGGCTGCGCCGCATACGTCTGGGTCACCAAACCGGACGGCAAGCGTGCCCGGAAGTACGTCTACGGCAAGACCCGCGACGAAGTCCACGACAAGTGGATCAAGCTCCACACTGAAGCGAAGAAAGGACCGGTCGCCACCGCGCACCGGACACTCTCCGCCTTCCTCGCGTACTGGCTCGACTCGATCGTCAAGCCCCATCTCGCCCCGCTGTCATACGTCTCGTACGAGGGCTATGTGCGGCTCTACATCGCTCCTCACCTCGGTACGAAGCGACTGGACAAGCTCACCGTGCGGGACGTGCGGGAGTGGCTGACCAAGCTGGCCGGCATCTGCCAGTGCTGTGCTCAGGGGAAGGACTCCACAAGGGCCCGTCAGCGGTGCTGCGCGGTCGGGGAGTGCTGCGAGGCGTACCCGTCGCGGCGGGTGATCCAGGGGGCTCGCGACGCACTCCGGGCGGCACTCACCCACGCGGTCACGGAAGAGGAGATCGGCAAGAACGTCGCTTCGCTGGTGAAGGTGCCCAAGCCTCGCCGTCGCCGGATCAAGCCCTGGTCCGTCGCGGAGGCGGGCCGCTTCCTCGCGGACGGGGCCGCACGTGATGATCACCTTCTCGCGGCCTGGGTCCTGGTGCTCTGCCTCGGGCTCCGGCGCGGAGAGGTACTGGGCCTGACGTGGAAGTCCGTCGACTTCGACACGGGAGAGCTGTATGTGGATCACCAGATCCAGCGGGCCGGACGGCAACTGCTCCACCGGGAGACCAAGACGGAGGAGTCGGACGACTTCCTGCCGCTGCCGGCGCTCTGTCTCAAGGCGCTCCGGATGCGCCGCGCTCAGCAGCAGGGCGACCGGAAAGCGGTGGGTGATCTCTGGCAGGACCGGCACGATCTGATCTTCACGACCAAGTACGGGACCCCGATCGAGCCGGGAAACCTGACGCGGATGTTCGCCCTCCGGGCCCGCCGGGCCGGCCTTCGGGTGATCCCGCTGCGGAACACCCGGCACACCTGTAGCTCGCTCCTGGTCGCGCTCAAGGTCCATCCGAAAGTGGCGCAGCGCATCCTTCGCCATTCACAGATCGCCATGACGATGGAGGTCTACGCGGAGGCGAGCGAAGAAGAGGTGCGGAAGGCGATCGGCAAGCTGTCCGACGCCATGGGCGGCGCCACCGGCTGAGGCGGTTGCTGTACTTCGCTGCTGTACGGCAACGAAAAAGCCCCGCTGGAATAATCCAGCGGGGCTCTCACCTGTGTGCACTCGGCAGGATTCGAACCTGCAACCTTCTGATCCGTAGTCAGATGCTCTATCCGTTAAGCTACGAGTGCCTGGCTTCCCGGGCTTTTCTTCCCGGTCGGCGTTGCGAGAACAACATTACATGACCTGCGCCGCCTGGCGAAATCCATTGCTGAGACCCGGCCCGACCTGCGGAAACGTGGTGGAGACGAGGCGGGATCCAGGGGTGGTCCGGCGCGCGTCCGGTGGTGATCACGGGGCCCCGGAGGCTCGGCCGCGGGCGGTGAGGCGGGCGGGTCGGGGATGCACGAAAGCCCCGGCCGCAGGGCCGGGGCTTTCGTGATTCAGCTGGCGGAGGCGGAGGGATTTGAACCCTCGATGGGCTTTAAGACCCAAACCGCATTAGCAGTGCGGCGCCATAGACCGGACTAGGCGACGCCTCCAGCACACCCGCGCGGGCGCGTGGTGTGTGCAGATGATGACACAGACGAGCACCGCGCCACCAATCGCTGACCACGGTACTAGGCCCGGCGGCCCCAGGGCAAAGCACTTGGACCGGTCCGCACCGGGGCCCGGGGAAGCCGGGCGGCGGGTGGGAGCGCAACGCGGACGCGTGCGGAGCGTTAGACGCGGTGGGGACGGCGGCCGGAGCGGCCGTTCCCGCCGTTCGGCCGGGCGCCGGGACGGGGCCGGATCACGATTCGGGGCCCGTACCGCGCCGGACCGCGACGCCGGACGCGCAGAGAAGACAGAAGAAGACGCACAGAAGAAACAAGACGCAAGGAGCACTCCATGCTGCGCCGCATCGCTCTCACCGCGACCGCCTCCGTCGCCGTACTCGCCGCCGCCGCGCCCACGGCCGCGGCCGGCGGCGGGCTGGCCGGGCTGCCCCTTCCGTTGCCGCTGCCCCTGCTCGGCGGGCCGGCGCAGGTGTCGGAGCAGGACCGGCTGACCATCGACGTGTCCGAGACAGGGAACACCCGGACCGACGGCCGGTACGAACTTCAGTGCGACCCGGCCGGCGGGACACACCCGGCCGCGGAACGAGCCTGCGCCCGGCTGGAGGAGCTCGCGCGGGGGAATCGCGACCCCTTCGCGCCGGTTCCCGAGGGACAGATCTGCACCCAGCAGTACGGCGGCGACGCCACCGCCCGAGTCACCGGAACCTGGCACGGACAGCGGGTCGACGCGGTTTTCTCCCGTACCGACGGGTGCGAGATCTCCCGGTGGCGGAATCTGGAACCGGTGCTTCCCAGCAACCGGTCCTGACCCTTCCGGTCACCTCACGGGCACACAACCTCGGTATGAGCTCCCCCTCATCTGCCGCACCAGGCGGAGCGGGTGCCCTTAGACTCCCTCCAGAGACAGGGTGAATCCCCGCGGGCAGGATGGGGATCAGCTGTCGGCACTTGCAGTAGGTCAGGGAGGAACCGACGTTGTGAGCAGCAGGCCATCCCGAGGCGCTGCTCGCCTCGCAGCAATACTGGACGCACTCCCCGACGGCCTCGTGCTCGTCAATTGCAACGGCACGGTCGTCAACGCCAACACCATCGCCCTCGAACTCTTCGAGACGCCCGGCACCGCACTGGTCGGACGGGGACTGCTCGATCTGCTCCCCGGCTTCGACTCCCGGCTGATCCCGGGTTCCATGCGGCGTCCCGAGGCGGCCGACGAGCGGGGCCGTACGAAGCCGACGCGGATGGTCGCGCGGCGCACGGACGGCACCGAGTTCCCGGTGGAGGTCACCAGCGCCGGGCTGGAGGACGGGCGCGAGGCGTACGACTCCCACAACGCCTTCACCGGCGACGAACTGCTGATGCTCGTGGTGCGGGATCTGTCGGGGACGATGGACACCGAGGCCGAGCTGGCGCGTTCGCGGCGGCAGACCGAGATGATTCTGCGGGCCGCCGCCGAGGGTGTCGTCGGTACGGACACCGAGGGGCGGGTGGTGCTGGTCAATCCGGCCGCCGCGCAGATCCTCGGCTTCCGGGCCAGTGACCTCGGCGGGCAGGAGCTGCACCCGCTGATCCTGCACTCGCGGGCGGACGGTGAGCCGTTCCCGTACGCCGAGTCGCCGCTCGCGGACACCCTGCGGTCCGGACGGAAGCACCGGGTCCGGGGGCAGGTGCTGTGGGCGAAGGACGGTTCCCGGGTGCCGGTGGATCTGACCACCGCGCCGGTACGGGACGGGGATCAGCTGGTCGGCGCGGTGATGACCTTCACCGACCGGCGGCCTTTCGAGGCGGTGGCCGAGAGGCACGAGGCCGAGCTGGCCCAGACCTCGGAGCGGCTGCGCACCGAACTGGCCGAGACCACCGAACGGCTGACCGCGGAGCTCGCCGACGCCGAGGAGCGGTTCGCGGCCGAGCTCGCCGACCGGTCGGAGCGGCACAGTCTGGAGATCGAGCACCGGGACGAGGACCTCCTCGAACTCTCCGGGCGCCATGAGCAGCTGACGGCCGTGCTCGGGGAATCCCTGCGCGGACCGCTGGAGGAGCTGCGCACCGAGCTGAGCACCCTCGCCGCCGATCCGGCCGGGCAGCTCTGGCCCGAGGCCAATCAGATCCTGCACCATCTGGCCGCCGGTTATGCCCGGATGACGACCCTTATCGACAATGTTCTCGGCTTCCAGCGGCTCAACTCCGGGCAGGAACGGCTCACCAAGTCGAACTCCCTGCTGGACGCGGTGGTGGCGACCGGGATCGAGGGCGCGATCGAGCTCATCGGCCCGGGACGGGTGCAGTTCGCGGTGCACGCGCCGTCGATCGAGGCCGAGGTGGACGCGGGCAGGCTGGCGACGGCGCTGGCCCATCTGGCCGCCGATGTCGCCGGGGTGGACTCCACCGGCAAGACCCGGCTGCTGCCGGACGGCGGATATGTGGACTCGACGGTCGTGGTCGCCGCCGCGCAGCGCGGTGAGGTGGTGCGCATCGAGGTGCGCGGGCCCTTCGCCGGGGGCGACCCGGTGCACGAGCCGATTGTGCGCGGGATCGTGGAGGCGCACGGCGGGGTCCTCCAGACACATGAAGTGCCCGGGATGAGCGGAAGCGCGTACGTCCTGGAGGTGCCGATCGGGGAAGGCGCGGGGGCTTCCGGGCCCGCTCCGGCCGGTGCGGGCCCGGAGGTTTCCGGTGTCGCGGCCGGCCCGGCGGGGCAGCCGGAGGTTCCGGTTCAGGCTGGGGGCGTCGGGGTTCCGGCCGGGGACATCGCGGTCTCGGCCGGGGGCGTCGCGCTTCCGGCGGGGCAGCAGCCGGTGGCCCCGGTTCCGGTCCCGCCGGCGGCCCCTGTGGCGGCGGTGGACGGCGGGACGCTCGGGGACGGGATTCCCTCGGGTGCGACCCTTCCCGGCGAGGCCCCCGGCAGCGGCCGGCGTCGGGCCCGGCGCGGGTCCACGGACGCCTTCCTGGAGAGCGCCGTACCGATGGAGAGCGCGGCGCCGGCGGAGGGCACGGGCGGCGACGCGGGCGGTACGGGTGACTCCGGCGCGGAGGCCGAGCGGCCGACCGGACGGCGCCGGGCGGCCCATTCCGGGCCTGCCGCCGCCGAGCCGGGTGCCGAACGCGCCGAGCGCGCCGACGGTGTCCCGGGTGAGGACGAGTGGGCGGGCGCGGCGGAGGCGGAAGCCGGCGCCGTACCGCTGATTCCCGGGCAGGACACGGGCAGGGACACCGGCAGCGGCGGAACCGGACGGCGGCGCGGGCGGCCGAGCCCCGCCGAGGAATCCGTGCCGGACGCCGCGGGCACGCTCCGCCCGAGCGGGGGTTCCGTGGTGACGGCGGCGGAGGGCGCGGCCGGGCGGCCGGCGTTCGGTCAGGCCGTGCCGCCGCAGGGCGTACCCGTACCGGCTCAGCACCAGCACGGCGCGGGCGCACCGCACGGCGGACGGCCCGAGCTGGCCGCCGCGACCTCTCCGGCACCGGCGTCGGCATCCGCACCGGGTGCGCAGGCCGCGCTGCCGGAAGGAAAGAACCAGAGCGGGCGGCGGGCCCGCCGGGCGCTGGCGCCCGCGCCCACCGAGACGGCGGCGGAGGCAGGCACTCCGCGTTCCGCTTTCGCGCTGCCGCCGGCCGAAGCCGATCGGCCGGCACCGGCCGGTGCCACGGCCGGCGGCGCGCTGCCCGGCGGGCACGACCAGGCGGCGGACGCCCGGACCGGGACCGACCGCACCCCGCCGCAGCCGCATCCGGTGCCGACCGGCCGCAGGCGGGCCGGGCCCGGGCCGGACGAGACCGGCGGGTACGCGGGACAGCGGTACGAGACGGCCGGTGCCGAGGGTCCGGGCGCCGTGCCCGGACAGGGTGCAGTGCCCGGGGGTCCGGGAGCCGTGCCCCATGGGCCCGGAGCCGTTCCCGAGACGCCGGGCGGCGTGCCCGGGATGCCGGGCGCCGTTGCCGAGGGGCCGGGCGCCGTACCCGCTCCCATGCCCGCGCCCGTGCCGGGTGAGGGCGGTCCGGCCACCGGTTCCCTCTCGCTGCCGCTGCCCGAGCTCCAGCCGATGGACGAGGCACCGGCGGACGGGGGCACCGGTTCCGTATCGCTGCCGCTACCCGCCGAGACGCCCGTACCGGCGCCGCTGCCGGCCGACGCGTCGCACGGGCGGGCCTTCAGCGTCCGTACGCTCGGACAGGGCGCGCCCTTCGCCCAGCAGATCGCCGACAAGCAGTCCCAGCAGGTTCAGCAGATTCAGGGTCAGAGCGGTCAGGGCGGTCAGAGCGGTCAGAGCGGTCAGGGGCAGGCGTCGCTCGGCTCCGGGCGGCGGCGCAAGCTGGCCACCCCGCCGGAGGCCGAGCGGACCGAGCCCTCGTCGTCATCGTCGTCCTCGTCCTCCCCCGCCTCGGCTTCGGCCTCGCCCTCCGCCCGGCCTCAGCCGCAGGGGGCGCCGGTGCCGTCGCAGGGTGTTCCCCGGCTGCCCGTCGACCGTGCCGAGGGGCGTTCGTACGCCATCGGCGCACCCGAGCGGGGCGCGGCGGAGGGCCCGGAGCCGCTGGACGGTCCCGGCGGGGCGGTCGAGGTGGCCAACCGGCCGCAGCCGCACCCCGTCGACGACGAGCTGCCCCCCGAGCCGCTGGACAATCCGCGCCGGCTGCTGGTCTGGCCCGCGCCCGACGTCTCGACCCAGCAGGCGCTGAGCGAGCGGGGTTACCGCCCGGTCGTCGTGCACTCCCGTGAGGAGGTCGACGCGCAGATCGCGGCCTTCCCGGCGGCACTCTTCGTCGACCCGCTGACCGGCCCGATCACCCGTACCGCGCTCCAGTCGCTGCGCCAGGCCGCGGTGGCGGCGGAGGTTCCGGTTCTGGTGACGGCCGGGCTGGGGCAGGCGACCCGGGAGGCGGCGTACGGCGCGGATCCGGCCGTACTGCTCAAGGCGCTGGCGCCGCGCGACAGTGAGCAGCATCCGCCCCGGGTGCTGCTGATCGAGGAGCACGAGGAGATCGCCCTGGCGCTCACCGCGACGCTGGAGCGGCGCGGAATGCAGGTCGCCCGGGCGACCGCGGACGCCGACGCGGTGACGCTCGCCTCGCAGATGCGGCCGAATCTCGTCGTCATGGATCTGATGCAGGTACGCCGCCGCCGGGCCGGGATCATCGACTGGCTGCGGGCCAACGGGCAGCTGAACCGCACCCCGCTGGTCGTCTACACCTCGGCCGGGCTCAACCGGGCCGAGCTGCCCCGGCTGGCCTCGGGCGAGACCGTGCTCTTCCTCGCGGAACGCTCCACCAGTGGTGAGGTGCAGGCCCGGATCGTGGATCTGCTGGCGAAGATCGGGACGAACTGACCCGGGCGGCGGCACCTCGGGCCGGGGCGGTGCCGCCCCGGCCCGAGGTGCCGCCGCGGGGTGGTCCTACAGCAGGGTGACGTCGAGCTCGCCGTCCGCGTACTGCTTCCGGATCACCTTCTTGTCGAACTTCCCGACGCTCGTTTTCGGCACCGCCGGTATCACCGTCCACCGCTCCGGGAGCTGCCAGCGGGCGATCCGTTCGGCGAGGAAGGCGCGGAGGGCCGCGTAGTCGGCGGTCGCGCCCTCCCTGAGCACCACGGTCGCCAGCGGGCGCTCGCCCCACTTCTCGTCGGGGACCGCCACCACGGCGGCCTCGGCCACTTCCGGGTGTGCCATCAGGGCGTTCTCCAGCTCCACACTGCTGATCCACTCGCCGCCGGACTTGATGACGTCCTTGGCGCGGTCGGTGAGGGTGAGGAAACCGTCCGGGCTGATGACGCCGACATCGCCGGTGCGCAGCCAGCCGTCCGGGCTGAACCTGTCCTCCGGGCGGAAGTTCTCGCCGTCCGTGCCGCCGTAGTACGCGCTCGCGATCCAGGGGCCGCGCACCTCCAGCTCACCGGCGGACTCGCCGTCCCAGGCCAGGAATTGTCCGGACGGGCCCACCAGCCTGGCCTCCACCCCGGCCGGGAAACGGCCCTGGGTGATCCGGTACGGCCACTCCTCCTCGGGGCTCAGGCCGGCCGGGGGGTGGGCCATCGTGCCGAGCGGCGAGGTCTCCGTCATGCCCCAGGCGTGACAGAGCCGTACGCCGAGCCGGTCGTACGCCTCCATCAGCGCGGGCGGACAGGCGGAACCGCCGATGGTGACCTGCCGCATGGAGGAGAGGTCACGGGGGTTGGCGGTGACCTCGGCCAGCAGGCCCTGCCAGATGGTCGGCACGGCCGCCGCGTGGCTGGGCTTCTCGCGCTCTATCATCTCGGCGAGCGGGCCGGGCTGGAGGAAACGATCCGGCATGAGCAGATTCACGCCGGTCATGAAGGTGCCGTGCGGCAGGCCCCACGCGTTCACATGGAACTGGGGCACGACGAGGAGTGAGGTGTCCTTGTCGGTGAGGCCCATCGACTCGGCCATGTTCACCTGCATGGAGTGCAGATAGATCGAACGGTGGGAGAAGACCACGCCCTTGGGGTCGCCGGTGGTGCCCGAGGTGTAGCACATGGCGGCGGCGGAGCGTTCGTCCGGCTCGGGCCAGTCGAAGACCGCGGGACGGTCCGCGATCAGCTCCTCGTACTCGTGCACCCGCGGGCGGACTCCGTCGAGCGGGGCGCGGTCGCCGGGGCCGGTGACGACGATGTGCTCGACGGCCGGCAGGTGCGGGAGCAGCGGTGCGAGCAGGGGTATCAGGGTGCCGTTGACGATGACGACACGGTCGTCGGCGTGGTTGGCGATCCACACCAGCTGCCGCGGCGGGAGACGGAGGTTGAGCGTGTGCAGCACGGCCCCCATGGAGGGGATCGCGAGATACGCCTCCAGGTGCTCGGCGTTGTTCCACATCAGGGTCGCCACCCGCTGATCGCCGTCGATGCCCAGCTCATCGCGGAGGGCGGCGGCGAGGCGGGTCGCCCGCTCGCCGATCTCGGCGAAGGTGCGGCGGCGCGGCTCGGGCTCTCCGGTCCAGGTGGTGACCGTGGAGCCGCTGTGGATCGTCATCCCGTGCCTCAGGATGCGGGTCACGGTCAGCGGTACATCCTGCATGGTGCTCAGCACGGCGTCCTCCCGGTGGGCGCTGGCGCTACATGGCGGTAGAGGTGTGCAGATTCTGCGCACATACCGAGCGGTATGTCACTAGCCGCGGGTAGAGCGATTCGGTGCGCCGGGGCGGGGCACTCGCGGGCGGGGCTCGGGGAGCCGGGGCCGGGTGCGGGGAGGCTGGAGCAGCAGGCGCGGGAGGGCCGGGTGCAGGAGTGCCGGACCGGGAGCGGCCGGTGCGGACGGGGCGTGGAGCGCGCGTGCGGAGTCCTGGGGTGACGGAGCACGGGCGTCGCGGGGTCATGGCATGACGCGGGCCGGTCCATGGGGGGTGCGGGTCCACGGAATGATGCCCACGAGTACGAGGCGGGAGTACGGTACGGGCGCCACGAGGCGGGAGTACGGATACGAGTACAGGTACAGGTACGGGTACGGGCGCTGGTACCGGCGGGTCAGCGGACCGGGGCCAGCTCCGGGTCCTCGCGGAGCTTGCCGAGCGCGCGGGAGACCGCGCTCTTGACCGTGCCCACCGACACTCCGAGCACCTCGGCGGTCTGGGCCTCGCTGAGATCCTCGTAGTAGCGGAGGACGACCATGGCCCGCTGCCGGTCCGGAAGCTTCATGACCGCCCGCCACATCGCGTCGTGCAGCACCTGCTGCTCGGCCGGGTCGGGCGCCGGCACGGTCTCCGGCTCGGGCAGCTCGTCGCAGGCGAACTCGTCCACCTTGCGCTTGCGCCACTGCGAGGTCCGGGTGTTGAGCAGAGCCCGGCGGACATAGCCGTCGAGAGCCCGGTGGTCCTCTATCCGCTCCCAGGCGACATAGGTCTTGGTGAGCGCGGTCTGGAGCAGATCCTCCGCGTCACACGGATTCGCGGTGAGCGACCGGGCGGTGCGCAGCAGCACGGGCCCCCGCGCCCGTACATACGACGAGAAGGACGCATAGGGGGCGTAAGCCCCGTACCGTGATTCGATCCCGTGGGACGGAGACGACAGCAGGGCGGCCTTCGAAGCGTTTGTGCAGACAGGCGTGGTCATGGCTCCCACGCTAGGAGCGAGTGCCGCATGAGCGGATCGGCCACAGGTCCTGAAGCCATGTCCGCCTCAGGTTGTACGGGTGGTGGTGCCCCCACCTCCTGAAGGTGGAGGAGACCCTCAGAGACTCCACCCGGCGGTCAGGGGCGGACGGTGGCGGTGGAGCGGCTTGCCGGCGGCGGAAACGGCCCGCGCCGAGGACGGTTCAGGGGCGGAAACGCGCCACCGGGGCATCCACCAGATTCCGCCCGACGGTCAGGGCGTGGCCCCCGTACTCCTCGCGCGCCTCGCCCTCGTACTGATGGATCCGGCGCTTCACCCGCCAGGCGTAGGGGTGCACCGCCTCCTCGTCCAGCAGCGATGGCCTGCCGTTCCAGCGGGCGAACCAGAGGGCGGACGGCAGATCGCCCGTACCCTCCCGGCGGGCCCGCTCCATGTGGAGCACCCCCGCGTCGGCGTCGCTGCGGAGGCCGGGAACATATCCGAGGCGCCGGACCTCGCGGTTCCAGGCACGGATGAAGTCGAGGGTGGTCCGGGCGCAGGAAGGGTCGCTCAGGGCATACGACTTCAGGCTGACATAGAGCGCGCTGCCCCTGATCATCCCGAGGGCCCGCGCCCGCGCGACCGCCTCGCTTCCCTCACGCTCCCCCTGCGCACCGGGGAAACGTCCCATGGGCACCTCGCGCTTGTTCTTCTCCTCCTCGTTTCCCTCCCGCTCCCCGGACGGATTCTCCGCCCGGCCGGCGGGCAGGCTCGCGGACGGCTCCGCTGTGCGGTCCGTGCGGTCCGTGCCGTTCGTGCGGTCCGTGCCGGCGGGCGCCTCCGGGGCCGCGGCCCTCGGCTGTTCGTCCCTGGCGCACGGTGGCTGGGAACCGACGAAGACGGGCAGCACCCGCCAGCCCATCCGGTGCACCTTCTCCACCCAGGCCCGGGTGAGGTGCTGCTGCCCGGGGCAGTCCCTGCCCCGGCCCCCGTAGGGGATGCCCACGGCGCCGTAGGGGGACGACGTCCGCCAGGCACGCATCACGGCGAGGGGCGGCACCCGGCAGATGTCGAACGCCAGGCCCTGGTAGGTCACCGCGGTGTCGGCGGTGGTGTCCGGGGTGATGGCGGTGCCGGCGGCGTATCCGGTGCGGTCGCGGGCGGGGTCGGGGTCGGCGGCCGGTGCCAGCAGCAGCTCGGGCAGCCCGAACAGCGCGGTGACGACCAGTGCCGCCACGGCGGGTGCCCAGGACCCCCTCCTCTTCCCCTTCCTTTGCCACGGGGCGGTGGCGGGCACCGTCCCCGGCCGCGTACGGCCGCCCGCCGCCGCGTTCCTCCGGGCGCGCGTCTCCCGGGCCGGGGGCCGCAGACCCGCGCGTCCTCCCCTGGACCGGCCGGCCGCTCCGCCGGCCCGCGCGGCCCCTCGCCGTACTCCGGCGGCCCACTGCCGCACGCCCCGGACCGGCCGGGGGACTCCCGGGGGCCGCGGCCGTCTCCTCATGCGCATGCACCCGAGTCAACGGCGGCCGGGGCCGGGAGGCCACTCCCGGAGCCGTTCGCTCAGCCGTCCGTGCCGAGGATCAACCCGGATGTGGGAACGCCCGTACCCGCGGTGACCAGCACTCGGACCGCGCCCGCCGGCTGCTTCACCGAGGCGCCCCGGATCCGGCGCGCGACCTCGGTGACGGCGGCCCGTCCGCCGGGCGTCTCCCCGCGGCGCATGCTCACCGTTCGCCTCGTTCCATCGGGTCGTTGAGACCTTTCTCCCCCGGTCCGGGGGCGGTGGCGGCGGAGTGGGGCGCCTTCACTCAGCGCCGCGCCCCGGCGCGATGTCGGCCGATCTCCCACCCTTCCTCTAATCGAACAAATGTACGAGAATGGTGCCCATGGCCATCACCGACCGGCAGACCGCCTCCCTGGCCCTCACCCACGCCCTGGCCGCCGCCAGGCGCGGGCTTCCCGTCATCCCGCTGTCCGCGAGCAAGCTCCCCGCCCTGCGCTCACCCCACCGAAGCGGCCCCGAACCGGTTCACTGCCAGGGCGAATGCGGGCTGGTGGGGCACGGCATCCACGACGCCACCACCGACCCGGCCGGGGTACGCGCCCTCTTCGCCGCCGCGCCCTGGGCCACCGCGTACGGCATCGCCTGCGGCCGTCCTCCGCACCATCTGATCGGTATCGATCTCGACATCGGGAAGCCGCACCCTCCCGGGCCGGGCGGGGGCGCAGGCCCCGGCTCGGGCACAGACCCCGGGCCCGGCGCGGGCCACGCCGGCGACTCGCTCTCCGCGCTCCGGCATCTGGCGCTGCGGCATCTCTTCACCATCCCGGAGACGGCCACCGTCCTCACCCCGAGCGGCGGCCGGCATCTGTGGCTGACCGGCCCGCCCGGTGTCGTCGTACCGAACTCCGCGAGCCGGCTCGCCCCCGGCATCGACATCCGGGGTGCCGGGGGATATCTGATCGGGCCCGGCTCGGTCACCGCCCACGGCCGCTACCGCCCGGCACCCGACACCGGCGGGCTGCCGCCCGCGCCCTGCCCGCGCGCCCTGCTGCGCCTGATCACACCCCCCGCGCGCCCGCACCACCCCTCCCCTTCCGGATCCCGGCCCGCTCATGGGCAGGGCCTGGTCCAGTTCGTTCTGGCGGCACGCGAGGGCGAGCGCAACACCCGCCTCTTCTGGGCGGCCTGCCGGGCCCATGAGAACGGCATCGGCGCGAGCCTCGCCGACGCCCTCACCAGAGCGGCGGTCCATGCCGGACTGACCGAACGGGAAGCGCGCGCGACCATCGCGTCGGCGGGCCGGGTCGCATCCGTACGCATCCGCTGACCCCGGCCCCCGGCCGTACCCCTCCCCTCCCCTCCCCTCCTTTGTCACGCCGAAGAGGAGGGCCGTTCAGCGGGGAGCCGCATCCCGGCGAGCGCGGCGGACCGGACCGCCCCGGGTCCGAAGCGGTCGCGGGCCCGGTCCGCCGAGTGTTCGATACGGCGGTCCCGCTCATCGGCGGGATCGAGGCTGAGCTGGGTGGTGGCGTGTTCCGCGGGCTGAAGCTCCTCGGCCCGCAGCGCGATCCCCCGGACCCGGGCGCGCTGGAGTCCCAGGCTGTCGTACAGCTCATGGGCGGTACGGATCAGGGCGCCACCGTGATGGGACGGCTCGGGCAGCGCGCGCGCCCGGGTGGTGGTCGTGCGATCGGCGTAGCGGATGGTCAGCTGGAGCCGGCGGGTGATCCGCCGCTCCGACCGCAGCCGTACACCGAGCTGTTCGGCGAGGGCGAGCACCGCCCGCCGGTGGCGGGACGGGTCGAGTTCATCGTGGCCGAACGCGTGGTCGGCACCGCACGAACGGGCGGGTTCCCGCGGGGTGACCGGGCGTTCGTCCAGGCCGTGGGCGCGCTCGTGGAGCAGACGGCCCTGTGCCCTGCCGAGCAGGCGCTGGAGGGTGCCGAGCGGGGTGTCGGCGAGGGCGCCGATGGTGTGCAGACCGTGCCGGACCAGGAGTCCGGCCGTCGAGGGGCCGACACCGGGAAGCGCACCGACGGGCCGAGGGCGCAGAAAGGCCGGGACCGCGTCCGGGGCGAGATGGGTGATCCCGGCCGGCGGGGTGGCGTCGGCCGCCATGGCCGCCAGCAGCCGGTTGTCCGCGGACCCGATGCTGGTGTCCACTCCGTACAGCGCGAGCGCGCGCATGCTGATCACCCGGGCCAGTTCCCGGGGTTCCCGGCGGAAGTAGCGGAGCGCTCCGGTGACATCGCAGTCGGCCGCCATGGGCGGAAGGGCCTGGACGCGGGGGCTGAAGGTGTGGAGCTGCTCGATCAGACGCTCGTACAGGTCGGGGTCGTATCCCTCCCCCGGGTAATGGCCCAGGTGGTAGTGGATGTGCAGGATGTGCCTGCGGCGCCCTGACGCACCCCCGCCGCGGATCCCGGGGGAGGTCTCCGAGGCCGGAAACCTCCCCGGGTCAGGGGGAGTTGAAGAGGGCGCAGGCGGAAGAGCGACCGAAGCGACCGTGTACGGAAAGGACATCGCGGGTCACCCGGCGCTTCCGGGGCTGGTGTATCCCAAGGACTTCAGATCCACGGCCTTCGGGTCGGCGAATCCCGCTCTTCCCGGCCCCAGTTCCTGTCCCGAATGCGAATGCGGATACGGATCGGGATACCGGTGCCCGGTCCGGGCCGCCGGGCCCGCGCCGCCCGGCTCCCTCCCGGCGCCCGGCTCCCTCCCGCCGCCCGGCTCCCTCCCGCCGCCCGGCTCAACGGAGACAGCGCCCAGCGCCCTCGGATCAGCCGCCCGGTCACCGGCGGGCTGAAGATCCGCCCAGGGATGCAGACTCGCCCCGGTCTCCCGGGGAATCACCCGGCGCGGGCGGGCCGGGCCCGCCGCCGGACCGCGCCGGCCGGCCGCCGGACCGGAGCGCTGGTGCGCCGTCGCCGGCCCCAGCAGCCGGTGCACGGCCTCGGGCCCGCCGTCGCGGCGGGCCACCGCCAGCGCCTCCAGATCCCACACCATCGTCCCCACGACCGTGGCCCGCTCCCCGCGCCGCTGCACGGTTCCGCGCACCAGCAGCAGTCCGGAGTGGAAGACGGTGTGCGCACAGGCGTCGTGACTGTCCTCGAAGAAGGCGAGATCGACCAGGCCCGAGCCGTCGTCGAGGGTGACGAAGATGATCCGCCGCCCCGAGGCGATGGGCGGGGTCTGCGTGGCGGCGCGCACCCCGGCGACCAGTACGGTGCGCCCTGCCCGTACCCCGTTCAGATGTCCGGCGTCGGTGGCCCCGAGTTCGCGCAGCAGCTGATGGTGGTGGTCCATCAGATGCCGGCTCACATCGATGCCGAGCACCTGGAGTTCCGCGCTGAGCGCTTCCCGGCCGGTCATTTCCGGCAGCCCGGTACGGGACATTCCGGCGAGTTCGCCGGTGTGCAGCGGAAGCTGCCCGTCGCCGAGCGGGCGGCCCCGGTACTGCCGGTGGAGTTCGGCGATCCGGAGCAGCAGATCCCGGCGGGTGAGATCGCCGCGCACCGGATCCAGGGCACCGATATCGGCGAGGCGTTCGGCGGTCGGCCGGTGGGGCCGGGCCCGCTGCCAGAAATCGGGAAGGGAGCTGTAGGGCCGGCCGGCCGCGATACGGGTGACCTCGTCCTCGCCGATACCGCGCACCCCGGAGAGCGCCAGCCGCACCCCCCAGATGCCGTCCGGGGTCCGCTCGATGGTGTGCGTGGGGCGGGAGCGGTTGATGTCGACGGGGAGTACGGGGATGCCATGGCGCCGCGCGTCGGCCACGATGACCCGTTTCGGCCACATTCCGGGGTCGTGCTCCAGCAGCCCCGCGTACAGGGCGGCCGGATGGTGCGCCTTCAGCCAGGCGGACTGGAGGGCGGGGACGGCGAAGGCGACGGCGTGGGCGCGGCAGAATCCGTACGCGCCGAACGCCTCGACGGTCTTCCAGACCTCGGCCACCACGGCGGGCGGGTAGCCCCGGGCGGCGGCCAGCTGGCGGAACCAGGAGCGGACGCGCGGCAGCCGTTCCCGGTCGCTGAGCGCGCGGCGGGCGTAATCGCCCATCTCCGGGTCGCAGCCGGTCATGGTGGCGATGATCTGGATGATCTGCTCGTGCCAGATCACCACCCCGTAGGTGTCGGAGAGCACGGGTTCGAGGTCGGGGTGCGGGTGGACGGGGGCGCCGCCGTGCCGGGCGGCGATGTACTGCTCCGGCATCCCGCCGGCCACCGGACCCGGCCGGAAGAGGCTGATGTCGGCGATGACATCCTGCGGATCGCGGGGCTGGAGCCGGCTGAGCAGATCCATCTGGCCGGGCGACTCCAGCTGGAACATGCCCAGGGTGTCCGACGCCTGGATGAGCTTGAAGGCGAAGTGGTCGTCCAGAGGCACCTGCCGCGCGTCGTCGAGATCGATCCGGCGGCCGGTGGCCCGTTCGATCTCGGCGGTGGCATGGGCCATCGCCGACTGCATCCGGACCCCGAGGATGTCCAGCTTGATCATTCCGAGGTGCTCGACGTCCTCCTTGTCCGCCTGGACCATCGGATAGCCGCCGGTCGGCGTCGGCTGGACCGGAAGCCGGCCCAGCAGGGAGGCGTCGGTCAGGATCACTCCGCAGGGGTGCATGGCGATGCCCCGGGGCAGTGCGTCCAGCCCTTCGGCGAGTTCGAACAGCAGCCGGTAGGGGGCGGCGCCGGCGGCCAGCCGCTTCAGCTCGGGCAGTTCGGCGAGAGCGGCGGTGATGTCCGACGCGCGGATATGAGGAAACGATTTTGCAATCCGGTCGACCTCGGCTGGGGCGATCCCGAGGGCGAGACCGGTGTCGCGGAGCGCATGCCGGGCGCGGTAGGTCTCGGGCATCCCGGTGATGGCCACCCGGTCCCGTCCGAAGCGTTCGATGACCCGGTCATAGACATCCAGCCGGCGGGCGGACTCCACATCCAGGTCGATATCGGGCAGACCGCCACGGCGCCGGGAGATGAAACGCTCAAACAGCAGCCGGTGGTCCAGCGGGTTCGCGGTGGCGATGTGGAGGACGTGATTGACCATGCTCCCGGCACCGGAGCCGCGCGCGGCGACCCGTACGCCCATGTCCCGTACATCGGCGACCACCTGAGCGACGGTCAGGAAATATGTATCGAACTCCAGTTCGGTTATAAGGGCGAGTTCCTGCTCAAGACGGGCCCGGGCGGCGGGGTCCCGGTCGAGACCCCGGCGGACCAGACCCGCCTCGCAGCGCTCGCGCAGCACCCGGGCGGCGTCCGAGGCGTCCGCCGCCCCGACGGTGTGCGGCTCGGGGAAGTGGTGCCGCCCCATTCCGAGATCGATGTCCGGATCGACCCGGCAGGACTCGCCGGTCTCCACCGTCTCGGCGAGAAGCCGCAGCGCCCGGCGGCTGCCGGATCCGGCGGCAGCCGCGATCCGCTCGGCGGCCTCCCGCATGGCGGCGGGGCCCTTGAGCCAGCGCTGGCCCGAGTCGAGACGGCGGCGGTCGATGGGCCGGAGCAGCCGGGCCGCGTCCAGGACATCGGCGAGGCGGTGCCGGCCGGGGTCGGCGTACCGGACGGCATTGGTGAGGACGGCGGGCACCCCGGCCCGGTCGGCGAAGGCGAGCGTCCGCGCGGCGAGCCACAGCGAGCCGGGGCCGGTGGGGGGAGCGGCCCGGAACCCTGTCCGGGACACGGGGCCCGCCCCCTCGGCACCGGGGGCGGAGCGGTCGTGCCACACCGTCTCCAGCCGCAGCGAGCTCCCGAAGATCTCCCGCCAGGGCGCGAGCAGCCGTCCGGCGATGTCGGGGCGCCCGGCGGCCAGGGCGCGGACGGGCTCGGAGAGCGGCCCGAGCAGCGCGACCAGCCCCACGGATCCGGCCGAACCGGCGGTGCCGGCCGGGCGCTGTCCGGCGAAGCGCCGCAGGGCGTCCCAGGACAGCACCGGGTATCCGCCGACGGGCCGGGCATGCGCGGCCGAGGTCAGCCGGCACAGCGCGGCCCACCCCTGCCCGTCCCGGGCGAGCAGGGTGACCCGCAGCGGCGGCTCCACCACATGGGCGCCGCCGCGCACGGGGGTACGCCGCCGGGGCGCGCCGGCCCCTTCCCGTACGGGAGAGACCGGGTCGACGGCGAGATCCACACCGAACACCGGCCGCACTCCCTGCGCCCGGGCGGCCCTGGCGAACCGCACAACGCCGGTGACCGCGTCCCGGTCGGTCACCGCGAGCGCGCTCATGCCGCGCTCGGCCGCCCGCCGGACCAGGTCATGGGGGTGGGAGGCGCCATAGCGGGTCGAGTAGCCGGACGAGACATGCAGATGCGTAAAACCCTCCATGCCGCACCTCCAGCCAGGACCCCCTCTGTCCGTCTCGTACGAATCACCCCGAAAAGCTCTTCGAATCTCTGTTCGATAAGCGTAACGCGCGGGACCAAAGGAGGCGAACGGGATCACTGGGGCGATCACGACGCCGGGCCGGCGCCGTGATCGCGGCTCGTGCTTCTCCCGGCTCGGAGGGGCTCGCGGCTCGTACTTCTCCGGGGGGGGGCGGCCGGGGTCTTGTGGAGTTCAGCCCCGCCCGGCGGTCCGCCGGAGGACCAGCTCCCGCTCCTCCTCCGGCAGCGCGTCGGCCGCCAGCAGCCTCGGCAACAGATCCGGCTCCAGGGTCATCGCCCGGAAGGCCAGCGCGACCGTCACGTCATGGCCGGGCCGGTGCACGATGCCGACCGGATCGCCGGCCCGGATCTCACCGGGCTCCACCACCCGCAGATACGCACCCGGCCGCGCCGCCCGGGTGAATCTCTTGATCCAGCCGGCCTGGTCCAGCCAGCCCTGGAAGGTGCCGCACGGAACCCGCGGACACGACACCTCCAGGATGACGTCCGGCCCGACCAGCCAGCGCTCACCGATCAGCGCGCCATTGACATCGATCCCCAGGGTCGTGAGGTTCTCGCCGAAGGCGCCGTTCGTGAGGGAAGTGCCCAACTCGGCGTCCCAGAGATCGAGACCCTCCCGGGCGTAGGCGTAAACAGCCTGGTCGGAGCCGCCGTGGTTCTTGATGTCATAGACCCGGTCACCGGCCAGGCCGACCTCTCCGGTGCCTCTGGGACCGGGAGCGGTGACGGCCACCGGGCCCTCCACGGGCCGCTTGTCGATGCCCGTCAGGCCGAGGTTCTTCCATGGATTGGGGCGCGGTCTGCCGATATTGACGGAGAGCAGCTTCATACCGGCGACGGTACGGACCACGGCCCGCGGCGGCGAGCAGATTTCCGCACCGCTTCCGGCCGCTCGGCAGCGCCGGGGGCGGTGCCGGGGCTCATCTCCTCAGTACTGCCCGAAACCACCAGTACCCGCATAAGTACCCGTACTCATGTCCGAACGCATCCCCCGGTCCACTGTGGAAACACCCACCCCACGGACCGACCCGATTGGATCCGCGATGCCGGACGCCTCCCGCCCCCGCCGTCTGCCGCGCCTGCGCCGGCTCCTCGCGCTCGCCACGGACAACTGGCTCTCCCGGGGTTATCTGGCTCTCTTCGCCGTCTCCCTCCCGGTCGCGTTCCTCGCCCCGGAGAGCAGCTACGCCCTGGTCCATCTGCTGCTCACGGCCCCTCTGTCCACCATGGCGATGGCCTTCCCCTTCGGCGCCGGGGGCGGCACGCTCACCGGGGCGCTCACCCTCGCCCTCTCCACCGGCTGGCTCCTGCTGGGCGCCCTCGTCAACGCCGCTGTCCTCGGCGCCCTGACCGACCACGTCCGCCGCACCGCCCGGCCGGCCTGACCCCTCTCCCCCGCACGCCGCACAGAAAGACCACAGACATGACGCGTTCCGCGACCCCCCGCCGGGGAAGGATCCGTGCCCTGCCGGCACCCGCAGTGGACAACTGGCTCTCCCGCGCATACCTGGCGGTGGTGGCGGCCTCCCTGGTGTTCCTCCTGTACGCCGTGTACGTGGCACCGGACCCGGGATTCGCCGCGATCTGGCCGGCCATGACCACGGCACCGCTCAGCGCCCTCGTCCTCATGGTGCCGACACCCGATGCGGACTCCTCGCTCGCCTGGCTGAGCCCCGTGATCCTCTCCACCGGCATGGCCCTGGCCGGCCTGCTCAACGCCACCCTCCTCGGCCTCCTGGCCCGCAGCCTGCGGACACGGAGCCCCCGCCCTTCGGTCTGACGGTGACGGCGCTCGGGGCCAGGACGGTTCAGCGCTCCAGGGCCCGGTACCTCTTGAGCAGAGCCGTGACCCTCGCGTGGCCGGCCCCGCCGTTCAGCGCCGCGAGCAGTTCATCGGGACAGACCTCGCAGTGATCGCCCCACCACCGGCGCCTCTTGTTGTCCCGCACGCGATACCCGCCGGAAACCCCTCTGGCCGCATACCGCCTCCGGTTCATCCCGTGTCCCCCAGACCGCCGCCTTGCGGGCACCGCACGCGAGCGGGTAGGCGGAGGGCATGGTCCCGAAACAGGGCCGCGCCGGTCTTGCGAGTGCGGGGTGTGAACCCACGGTGGCATCGCCGCCGCCACGGCGGTTTCCAAGAGGGTGCTACGAGAAGCGCCTTCACCATGGCTGACCTGCTGATCCCCGTCCCCGGGGTCCCTCGCCGCCGACGGCGGTCCACAGCTGGTCCGCTGGGCCCGAATGTGGCCCCTTTCTACCGGCCCGGTCCCTGGCAGACGAGTATGCCGCCCAGGCAGGCGACCCGGAAGGCGCCCTCTGCCCGGATGATCTCGTTGACCCGCTCCCGCGCGCGCTCGATCGTCTCCCGGAACGGGACGCCCATCTTGTCCGCCCAGGCTTCGTACGAGGCCAAGTGCGCGACGACTGGTTCAGCGTCGGTCACCTTGATCACTCCTGGCAGAGGGATCGTACGGATCTCGCTGAAGACCGTACCGAGGATCGCGGGCGCGTCCTCCAGGGTGAAGCGAGCAGAGAGCTGCACTCGTGCCGGGCCCTCCTGGATGCCCAGGACATCGCCCGCGGCCTGGCGCCAAAGGTGCTCCAGTTCCCGCTTGTCGGTCCTGCTGTTGGTGGAGACGATCGCGATTCCGCCGGGCGCCAGTACACGGCCCAGCTCCCGCACGGCCTGGGCCTGGTCCTCGACGTGGTACAGCATGTGGAGCGCAAGAACCGCACCAAGGACTCCATCGATGATGGGGAGCTGTTGGACGTCCGCCACAAGAGCCCCCGGAATGGCACCGAGGATGCCGTGCGACACGTCCATGGGAAGCACCACCAAGTCGGGACGGTCCTCCCGCACCCGGGCGACGAACTTCCCGTTTCCGCACCCCACGTCCGCGACCGCACCGCGTACGCCTGCCAGTTCGTTCACAACGATGCCCGGCAGGTCGTGGCTGGGGGTCTGCCACTGGTAGAGGGATTGGCGGGCGGCCAGGTGCTGACCCGTGCCGTACGCCTTGGTGGAAAGGAGGCTGCGGTCGGTGACCAACTGATCAGGCGTGGGTTGGACGGTCATCGGGGCTCCGTGGGGTTGCCGGCGAGAGCGGGCCGGACGGTCACCTCGTGGATGTGCGCGCGGAGATCGACTGCCGACTGTGCGCCACGGTACGGCTCGCTTCCGAGGAGCGCGGCCAGATTGCGGAGCCTGATGGTGATGCTCGCCGTGAACACCTCGGCGGTGAACACCTCCGAGAGCGTCGCACCGGCTCTCTCAACCTGGCCGCTCGCAAGGTAGGCCGTGGCCAGGTCCAGGTGGGCGGCTTGCAGATCGCCGGGGGAGCGGTCGCCCTCCGGCCCGGCGTGGTACTGCTCCACGGCACGATTGGAAGCGCCTATGGCTTGCCGCGTGTGCTCGTCGCCCCCGACGGCCAACAGGGTGGTACCGGCGTAGGCCCACTGCTTGGCCTCGGGAAACGAGAAGACCCCGGGCAACTCGTCGGGTCCCGCAGCGCTCCGTGCCTCATGTGCCAACGCGAGTACCCGCAGCGCGCTGCGATTGTCCCCCTCGGCCGCACGGGCTCGGGCCTCCAAGCTCAGCAGCCGGGCCTTGATCGTGCCCGTGCCGGGGCCTCGCCCCTCGCTGTGTCCGGCCTGTGCAAGGTCTCCCGCTCGCCGGTAGTCCCCCGCCCAGTAAGCGGCCAGGGACTGGAAGGACCGTGCCCATGCGCGTAGCGGTGAGTGCTCCGAGATCTCCGCGCACTGCACCACGGTGCGGGCATGAGTAGCCGCGGCGGAGCGGTCCCCCAGGTCCAGCGACACATGCGCCGCGAGACCGGATAACCACCCGGCGACCACGTAGAGATGACGGGTCTGGCTGGGGTGCTGGCGCCCCTCCAGCAACCGGAACACCGCACCCCGAGCCGTGCGAATCTCGGGGATCAGGCGAGGCAGAGGGCGGCTGACGAAGTCCCGGGCGAGTCGTTCGACATCAGCGTCGAACTGCTCCAGTACGAGCGCGTTGACGTTGGTCTCCGCCACGTGGCGAGCCAGCAGGGCTGACAGCTCCGTGTCGGCCGCCAGGGATCGGACATCATCGGACGGAGCCTCTTCGGCCGGCCTTTCATCCGATGCGGCGGACCCCTTCGGGTACAGGCCCAGCTCCTCTTCGCCGGCGACTTGGAACACCGCGCACAAGGCGGCCCTGTAGTCACCGGAAGGCCACGTGATGGCTCCTCGCTCAAGGCGGGAGACCCAGTTCGCGTCAAGCTCCGGATCGCGGCCGGTGGCTGCCCGGACCTGAACGCACACGCGCTCCGCGACCTGGGTCTGAGTCCATCGCTGGGATTTTCTGTGTCTGCGAAGAGCGTCGTTCGCCATCATCCCGCCGTCCGCTGGTCGAGCCGGGCGCCGAAATCGTAGCCGGAATCTGCCTTCCGAGTGCCTACAACGTGCCTAGTGGAATGCCCTGTTGAGGGCTTGGCCAGCGGAGTTGACTGGTCTCAGCCGCCCGGAGAGACGGCCTCCCCTTCGCAGCGGGTCTCAGGACCGTCCTCAACGTCACACCTTCGGCCCGCTGCGTCCCCGGAGTGCAGTTCCCGACACCTGGACCGAGGAGAGGCGCAGTGTCCACCAGAGCCGTTTTCGTCAGCGTCAGACCGCGCCCGGTTGGGTCAGCGAGGGCACCCGCATCCGCGACCCGCTGAACGGCCGCACCGGCATCGTCCAGTTCATCGGCGAATTCGAGGACCCCACATCCCGCGTCGTCATGCAGAACGCCGTCTTCGTCCGGCCGGAGGGCGGTCGGGTGGAGTGGGTCGCCGAGGCCCCTTCCACCCTGGAACACGGCTGACCGCACGCGTCCCCTGGGGCTGGCGTCAGCAGTTCGCCGTCCTCCCGTACGTCGTCGCCGTCAGCGTCCTGGTGGTCACCAGGGCCGTAGCCGGAAGCCCCGGGAGCCGGCTCACAGATTTCCCTCCGGGACCCCGGCGGGATCCATCGAGATCAGAAAGGAGTACGGAATGGACGAGAACGCTCCCGCCGAGCAGAACAGTGGCCTGCTGATCGGTGTTCGCCGCATCGCGGCGGCCCGCTCGCGTGCCGAGGAAGCCTCGGACAACACCGGCGGCAAGTCGGACATGAACGACACCTGATCGACAGAGGAGACCCACGGTGATTGATTCCGCATCGTGGGCCGAGCGTCTGGGCGGGGACGTGTTCCTCGCCCAGACGTGCTTCCGGGCCCACAAAGTGATCCGCTCCGACGGCACCACATCCCCCTCACCACTGACCTGGGGCGACCTCAACGAGATCGTGGCCGCTCACCGGCTCGAACCGCCCCGGATGCGGCTCTCGCGTGCCGGGGAGGCTGTCCCGGCCACCGCGTATTCCATCCTCCGCACGAACCGGCGCGGGGTGTCCTGGTACCAGCCCCGGCCTGCCGACTTCCACGCCCGGCTCGCCGAGGGCGCGTCCCTCGTCATCGACGCGATCGACCAGATCCACCCGCCCGTCCGCGAAGCCGCGGCCGGCCTCGAACGGTTCTTCCGCACCCCCGTGCAGGTCAACGCGTACGCCTCGTGGACCGCCGAGGAAGGCTTCGGCACCCACTGGGACGACCACGACGTAGTGGTGCTCCAACTCGAAGGCTCCAAGCGGTGGAAGATCTACGGCCCCACCCGGCAGGCCCCCGCCTGGCGCGACGTGGAGGTCCCGGAGGCCCCGACGGGCGATCCGATCGCGGACATCGTGCTGACGCCCGGCGACGTGCTCTATCTGCCGCGCGGTTGGTGGCACGCCGTGAGCGCCGACCAGGGCACCACCTCACTGCACCTCACCTTCGGACTCGCCACGCAGACCGGCGCCGAATTCCTGGGCTGGTTGTGCGACGGCCTGCGGGCCAGCCTGACCGTACGGGCGGACGTACCGCGTTTCGGCACCCCGGAGGAGCGGGCGGACTACCTGGCTGCCGTGCGGAAGGACGTACTGGCCGCCTTGGACGACCCTGCGGTTCTCGATCGCTGGGAAGGGAACCTGGACGCGACGCACCCCGGGCGCCCGCGCTTGTCGCTGCCCCACCTGACCTCCATTCCTCCCGAACCGGGCATCACCGTGCAGGCCACGGTGCCCCGCGCCCGGATCGATCAGGACGACGAGGCCGTAACCTTCGCCGGGGCAGGGAACGAGTGGACCTTCGCCCTCCCCGTCGCCCCGGTCCTCCACCTCCTCGCTGGTGGGCCGCCGGCCACCCTGGCGGAGCTGGCCGCCGCCTCCGATCTCACCCTCGTACAGGTGGCGGAAGTCGTCTCCGCGCTGATTGCCGGTCAAGCCGCCGCCGTGGTCGGGGCCCCCTTGTGACCGCTTCCCTGGGACTGGGGACGTACCGGGTGCGCGCCGTCGAACAGGCGGCCCGCACCGCGTGCGCCGACGGGCTCGTGTGGATCGACACCGCCCCCAGCTACGGTCGTGCCCACCAGGTGCTCGGCCCCGTCATCGCCGAACACCCACGCGCCATGGTGGCGACGAAGACGGGCTTCTTCACCCCCGATGAGGGCTCGGCTGCTCTTCGGGCCGGGCTCCTCACTGCCGCCCATGTCCGGGACGGGCACAGCCTCGACCCCGGATTCGTCCGCTGGCAGACGGAAAGGTCCCTGGCCGCTCTCGGCCGGATCGACCTCGTGTTCGTCCACAACCCGGAGCACACCGGCCTCAGTCCGACGGAGCTGCATCCGGCACTGCGTGACGTGTTCGCGGTGCTGGAGGAGTTCGCTGCCGCAGGAAGGATTGGCGGGTACGGCGTGGCCACCTGGTCAGGCTTCCAGCACGACGCCTTCTCGGTGCCCGAACTCCTTGGCCTGGCCGTCGAGGCCGCTGGTTCGGGTGGATGTCATCTGCGGGCCGTCCAACAGCCGGTCAGCCTCGTCATGGCAGAGCCCATCACCCTCGCCCTCGACGGCAGAGGCCCCCTCGTCGAGGCCCGCGCGGCGGGCCTGATCACCTTCGGCTCCTCGCCTCTGCACGGAGGCGAGCTGCCCGGCCTCGTCACGCCCGAACTCGCAGAGTTCATCCGCCCGGGAGCCTCGCCGGGCACCGCCTGCCTTCTCGCTGCGGCCTCCTGCCCGAGCCTGGACGTGGTACTGCTGTCTGCCGGCACCGCCCACCATTGGGCGGCCGCGAAGGCCACCACTGCCGCCCCGCTCGATCCGGGCCACCTCAGGAAGGTCACCGATGTACTCGCCCAAGGATGAGACCACCAGGGCACGCATGGCGGACGCCCTGGCCCACGCCGCTGCCCGTCTGTCCACCACGACGGCGGGGGCGCCGGCCTGGGGATGGCTCGGCCGCACCATCGGCAGTCGCACCACAGGCGGTCGCTGGCTCCGCGTCCACTGCGGCGAGGCAGCGAAGACCCCCGCCACCCGGAACGAGGGGATCGCCCTCGCCGAGGAACGGGTGTCCGACAAGGTGTCCCGCCCTCACCTCCACGACCTGTACCGCTGGGACGGCGGCGAGTACGTCTTCGAGGCAGAGCTGATCGACTACATCGCCCAGCCCGTCATCTCTCCGGAAACGCCCGACCTCACTGCGGATCCGGGCCTGCCGGACTCCTGGTGGACGACCCTGCGGGAGAGCCTGGACGCTCTCCGTACCGCGGAACCACCCCGCGAGACCATCCGCCAATCCTGGGCCGACCGGGTATTCCCCGAGTTCCTGGGGATCCCCGCCCCGGCCATCACCGAACGCGTCACCGGGCACGCCGACCTCCAGTGGGCCAATCTCACCCACGAACCCCTCGTCATCCTGGACTGGGAGCGCTGGGGCGCCGTTCCCGTCGGCTACGACCCCGCGATGCTCTATGTGAACAGTCTCCGTGTCCCCGCCGTCGCCGACCGCGTCCGTGCCGAGTTCGCCGACGTTCTCGACACCCCCGCCGGCCGGATCGGCGAACAGATCGCCCTCGCCGAGATGCTCCAAGCCGTCGGTCGCGGCTGGTACGGCGAGCTGGCTCCGCTCCTGCGCCGCCGAGCAGAAGAGCTGACGGGGGTCCGTCCCCCGGCCCCCATCCACCCGACCGCCTGATCGACACCGCTTTGGCGAAGCCGGATCCTGGCCGCAGGTTGGCCACACGTGCTGGTCAACACCGGGATACGGCCGGATCAGAGTGAGACGAGGTGAACCGAGAAGGGGCGCCCCGGAATCCGGGGCGCCCCTTCTGATCTGCTACTTCTCTCATCCGGCGGTGGGTGTGGGATTTGAACCCACGGTGACATCGCTGCCACGACGGTTTTCAAGACCGTTCCCTTAGGCCGCTCGGGCAACCCACCCTCGCCCCGTCGATCAGCTACGGAGCGGCCTACAGCGTACCGGCTGTCGAGTTCCGCCGGGGCGCTCCGGGTGGGGGAGTGCGGGGGATGGGGTCAGCTGTCGCCCTTGCGTTCGCCGAGGGTGACGCCGGCCGTGGACTGCTTGCCGTTGCGCTCGTAGGTCAGTTTCACCGTGTCGCCGGGCTTGTGGTTCCAGATCTCGCCGATCAGGGCCGGGCCGCTGTCGATCGGCTTGCCGTTGAACTCGGTGATCACATCGCCGGCCTTCAGGCCCGCCTTGTCCGCGGGACCGTTCGGCTTGACCGCCGCGGTGCCGCCGGCGCCCTCGGAGGCGATGCGGGCGCCCTCGCCGCGGCCCGCCATGTCGACGGTGGCCTCGATCACCGGGTAGACCGGGTCGCCCGTCTTGATCAGCTGCTCGGCGACGTTCTTCGCCTGGTTGATCGGGATCGCGAAGCCCAGGCCGATCGAGCCGGCCTGCGACTGGCCGAAGCCGCCGCCGGACGACTGGATCGCCGAGTTGATGCCGATCACCGCGCCGCGTGAATCGAGCAGCGGGCCGCCGGAATTGCCCGGGTTGATCGAGGCGTCCGTCTGGAGAGCGCTCATGTAGGAGTTTCTGTTGGAGGAGCCGTCACCCGAGGCCACCGGGCGGTTCTTGGCGCTGATGATGCCCGTGGTGACCGTGTTGGAGAGGCCGAAGGGGGCGCCGATCGCGATCGTCGAGTCGCCGACCGCGACCTTCTCCGAGTCGCCGAGCGGCAGCGGGGCCAGCTTGGGCGGCGGGCTCTTGAGCTTCAGTACGGCCACGTCGTAGCCCTGGGCACGGCCGACCACCTCGGCGTCGTACTCCTTGCCGTTGGAGAAGGTCACCGACAGAGTGCCGCTGTCCGCGGCGGAGGCCACCACATGGTTGTTGGTGAGGATGTGGCCCTGCTGGTCGTAGACGAAACCGGTGCCGGTGCCGCCCTCCTGCTCACCGCCGCCACCGCCGATGTCTCCGCCGTCACCGCCGCCGCCCCGGCTCGCGTTCGCCTCGATCGTGACCACGCTCGGGAGGGCGTTCGCCGCGACGGCCGAGATCGTGCCCGGCGCCCGCTTCAGGTCCTTCGGGGTGTCGGCGGCCGACACCGTCGTCGAATTGACCTGGTCGTCGTTGTTCTCGGCCACCACGTATCCGATGGCGCCGCCGACGCCGCCGGCCACCAGCGCGGCGACCAGTACCGCCGCGATCAGTCCGCCCGAGCGCTTGCGGCGGGGGGCGTCGCCCACCTGGACGGGGGCTCCCCAGGCCGGGCCCACCCCGGCGGCGTTCGGCTGGGCGCTGTCGTACGCGGCGTGCTGCGGGGTGCCGTAGGCGGTGCCATAAGAGGGGAGGGCGGGCGGAGCGGGCGGCCAGCCCTCCTGCTGCCGGGCGGGGTGGGAGGGCGGGGCGGACGGCGGAACCGGGCCGCCCGGCAGCGGCGCGGTGGCCGGCTCGGCCGACTGCGCACCATGGCCCTCGACCGAAGCGGAAGCCGGAGCCGAGGCCGGAGCCGAAACAGGAGCGGGAGCAGGAGTGGGAGTGGGAGCAGGCCCCGGGGCAGGAGCGGCCCCCGGCGCGTCCTGGGGAGCCGCCGGCGGCGCAGGAGGTGGCGGCACGGGAGGTACGGACGGGGCGGCCTGCTGCGCAGTGCCCTCGTTGCCCTCGTTCTCGGTGCTCACAGCTCTCTCCTCAAGGTCCATCGTTCGCTTCGGCGGAATCCGCTCGGTGCCGCTGCTCCGGGCCCTCCCGGATTGTCCCGGGGACAGCATTTCCCACCGCTCGTCAGGCCACTGTAAACAGGACCTGTGCATGTTCCGGCCATCCTTTACTCCCGGCAAAACGGACGCACCTCCGGAGTGCGGCCCCTTTGGCCGTGTCCCGCACTCCACGCCTTCCCCCGCGCGGTGGCACCATGACGCGGTGACCCAAGCACGGCAGCACAACATTCAGGTCGTCGCCCACCGCGGGGCCTCCGAGGACGCCCCCGAGCACACCCTCGCCGCCTATATGAAGGCGATCGACGACGGTGCCGACGCTCTTGAGTGCGATGTGCGTCTCACCGCCGACGGCCATCTCGTCTGTGTCCACGACCGCCGGGTCAATCGGACCTCCAACGGGCGCGGCGCCGTCTCCGCGCTGGAGCTGGCGGACCTCGCCGCTCTCGACTTCGGTACGTGGAAGGGGCACGAGGACTCCGCCGAGAGCCCCGACTGGGGCGATCCGTCCCTCACCTCCGTACTCACCCTGGAACGGCTGCTCGAACTGGTCGCGGACTCCGGACGCCGGATCGAGCTCGCCATCGAGACCAAGCACCCCACTCGCTGGGCGGGCCAGGTGGAGGAGCGGCTGCTCCACCTCCTCGGCCGTTTCGGGCTGGACTCACCGGCATCGGCCGCCGAGTCCTCCGTACGGATCATGAGCTTCTCCGCGCGTTCGCTGCACCGGGTCGCGGCGGCGGCCCCCACCCTGCCCACCGTGTATCTGATGCAGTTCGTGAGTCCGCGGCTGCGGGACGGGCGGCTGCCCGCCGGGGCGCGGATCGCCGGGCCCGGGATCCGGATCGTCCGCGCCCACCCCGGCTACATCGCCCGGCTGCACCGGGCCGGCCACCGTGTACACGTCTGGACGGTCAATGAACCGGAGGATGTGGAGCTCTGCGCCGAGCTCGGGGTGGAGGCGATCATCACCAACCGGCCGCGGCAGGTGCTCGCCCAGCTCGGGCGCCTGTAGCCCGCCGCCGGCCCCGGCCCGCCCATGACAGGGAGTGCTCCGGCGCGTTCGTTCCGTACTCGGGCGTCGTACGCGCGTCACTGGCACGTTGCCGAACGGTTTCCGGTCCAGTCCATTGGGGCATTCACACGGTGGCGTGGGGCAAAGGAGGTCTCGGGGGTGGCGTTGGTGGTGGCACAGGAAGTGCCCACGTCGTCGAGCATGGCCGTACCCCATGGTCCTGCGGGCGTGGGCGAGGCGAGGCGTCGCATGCGGAAGGATTTGCGCCGCAGCGGAATGCCGGAATCAGTCGTCGACGATGCGGTTCTGATCCTTTCCGAACTGCTCAGCAATGCCTGCCGGCACGGCAGGCCGCTGGACCACGCGGAGGTGGGAGAGGGAAATATTCGCGCCGCATGGCGTGTGGACATGACAGGTCGGCTGACGGTCGAGGTGACGGACGGAGGCGGTCCGACCAGGCCCGTTCCGGCCACGCCCTCGGTCACGGCCCGGGGCGGTCGCGGGCTGAACATCATCACGGCCCTGGCACAGGACTGGGGCGTACGCGACAGCACGACCGGCGAGGTGACCGTCTGGGCGATCGTCAATGAGGGGCATCCTCACGGCAATTTCGCTACGCGCGTCACTGGCCCCGGGTTCAACTTCGCGGAGGCGTACGACGATCGCGGCTGAGGCGCTCGGACGAGCGGACGCGGCAGCCGGACCGACAGCGTCCCGTACCGGGGAGCGTACGGGACAGGGCCCCGCGGGCGTACGGGCACGGAGTGCCCGGGTCCAGGGGTCACGGGCTCATGCCTTACGGACACATGCCGTACGGGCACGGGCCGCACAGTGCCGGACCACACGGGCCGGGTGAGCGCGACGGGCAGACGCGCCACCGGCCTCGGGCACGGCACGGAGGCGGGGTACGAGTACGGAGAACGGCCCGGCCCCGGACACAGGCCCGGCCCCGGCCCTGGACCCGGCCCCGAATACCGGCACAGGCGCTGGCACGGGCGCGGCCGGTTGCCCGCGCACAGCCAATGCATCGGGTCGGGTGCATCAGGCGCATCGCCCGCCGGACACGCCTCATACCTTGATATATCTGTACACACCCCGGCCGCCGGACGCCATGGCGGGCGGCGCGGAGCGGACGACTAGGCTCGCGCCCAGACACCGCACCGCCGCGGCAGCCGGCAGGACCCGCTGCGCGCGGCATCGCCGCACATCGGGAGAAGCCGGATCATGGCCAAGAAGCGCCCCCAGACCAAGGCATCGAAGCCTCAGCCCAACCAGGCCCGCGGTGCCCATGAGCCCGTGCCCGTGGTGGGAGCCCGCGAGCCCTGCCCGTGCGGGTCGGGGCGTCGCTACAAGGCATGCCACGGCCGGGCCGCCGCCCACTCCGTGACCGAGCTGGTCCAGCGCCCCTTCGAGGGACTGGCCGGCGAGTGCGACTGGGTCGCCCTGCGGGAGCTGGTCCCCGCCGCCACCGTGCCGCTCACCCTGCGGGACGGGCTGCCGGACGGGGTGCCGTCCGTGACCCTCGCGACCGTGCTGCCGATGGCCTGGCCCGCGCTCCGCCGCGACGACGGCTCCGTACTGCTCGGCCTCCAGAACGACACCTCCTCCGGCGACCTCAGCCGCGACCTCGCCGACACCCTGCGCCGCGCGCTCACCACCGAGCCGGGCAATCCGGTCAGCGGGGAGCGGACGGGCAGCGATGGGCCCCGGCTCCAGGATCTGCTCGACCCGGACGCCGCATTCGAACCGGAAGTGCATTCCGGTTTCGAATTCTGGGTACCGGAGACGGCCGAGAACTCGACCCCCGAGGTGGCCGCTTCGCTGGAGCGGGCGAACTCCGCCGCGATTCCGACCGTGAAGCTCTCCGGTGTCGACTCCGCCTACTGGTGCGAGACCCCGGAGAAGAACCACCTCCGCTGGGTCATGCCCCACGCCGAGGAGAAGCTGCTGGACGCCTTGGCCCGGCTGCATGTCGCCGGTGCCACCTCGCTCGGCGACGGGACCCGGCTGGTCGGCTCCTTCCGGGCGCACGGACTGGTCGTCCCGGTCTGGGACCTGCCGAGCGCCATGGGTGCCGAGGAGTGCGAGAAGCCCGCCGCGGAGTTCGCCGAGCGGCTGGCGAAGGCGCTGGCCACGGATGTTCCGCTTTCGGCCGATGAGCGGCGGGCCCGGGGCGGGCTCACCAACCGCCAGGTCACCCTGAGCTGAGCCGGTGGGCGGGCCGGCCGGAACCTCCCGGCGGGCCCGCCCGTCCCCGCCCGAACCCCGAACCCCGAACCCCGCCCCTGTCGGGCCGACCGGTTTCACGGCCCCGGCCGGATTCCCGTTCACCCGGAATATCCACTTCCACAATGATCGGGCAGGAAAAAGCAGCATATGAACCGGCAGGGCGCTCCGGGAGACCGTACGGCGGCCCGGAGCGGAAGACTGTCCGGAAGGACAGTGCGGCCGAACCCGGACCGGATGTGCGAGTCGATTAGCGGGCTCTTGAGCTTCAAGCCTCAACAGAATCGCTGGAATAGGCGAGTGACTCCAGTCACAACTCACTCTATGAGTCGCTGATTCTCTGTCCGAATACCCGAGATCGAATTTGCGAACCGCAGATCTCTTGTTACCGTTCTAGAAGCCCGGTCGCTGGTGCATCCCCCGTCGCCAGCGATCGGGCGCATCCATTTCCACGGCGCCCTCCCGGCCGGCCACTCAGTGACCCGCTCCGGTGACAGCCCGTCAGCGCATGCCGCATGCACGGCAGTTGGCGAGGAGACGCGTGGCCACGGCGGGCCCCGGCTCGCCGGCCCACCGCCGTGAAGTCGGCGAACTCACCGAACTCCCGCAGCGCCGAATAGCCTCCCCGCCTCCCCGCACGACCCCCGAGCCCGACTCCGGGAAAACCCTTGCGGCGCCCGGGAAGTCCCACCCTCACCGGCCCCATCACCCGCCCCGGCCGGGCAAGGAGAAGGAGCCGGGCAGTTGCTCGCTCCGGCGGCC
Source organism: Streptomyces sp. CAU 1734 (assembly GCF_039888735.1). Taxonomy (NCBI): domain Bacteria; kingdom Bacillati; phylum Actinomycetota; class Actinomycetes; order Kitasatosporales; family Streptomycetaceae; genus Streptomyces; species Streptomyces sp. CAU 1734. The sequence continues at coordinate 751,561 of NZ_JBDQQP010000001.1, read as the reverse complement.
AGGACCGGCCCATCGGTGAGTCCATCGGTGACCTCATCGGTGACAGCGCGGAACTCAATTTCATGGCTGAGTCATTCATTCCGGTAGTCATGAGAACCAGAACATCCGGGCATCACGCCCCCTCCCCCACCCCGCCGCGCAGCCTCGTCGCGGGCGGAAAAGCAGGTGGAGCGGGCCGCGGCAGCGGCGAGTTCCGGCCCATATCGCCAGAGCGGAACAGCCCTGGACCGGGAGGTATGGCTGTCACCGGGGAGGGACGGCCCCGGCACGGCGGTCCGGACCGCCCCGCGCCCCCGGCGTCATGCGCGCCCCCGTGTCCCTTGTGCGCCGCTCCAGCCGGAGGCCCTGTTTCGGCCTTCCCTGCCGCTCTTGACGCGTCGCCGTTCCGGACTCCCGGCTGGTGCCGCCGCACCACGACGGGCCCGGGCCGCTCATGGCAAGAGCCGGCCCTCCCACCCGGATGAGTGAGAGGGCCGGCCCGAGGGACTGACCTGAAGATGCGGCGGAGCATTCCGCCGGGCGTACGGTGCCGGCCGCCGGGTTCAGGCCCGGCGGGGCCGTTCAGTACGCGAGGCGGCTCCCGCCGTCCGGTGCGCTGGTGCTCGCCTCGACCAGCGCGTCCACCACCGCTTCGACCCGAGGCAGCCATGGCGTGGCCGATCCGGGCAGGGGTGCCCGCTCCCAGCGGATCTGCCCCGCCCCCGTCTCCGACGGCGGCAGCACCAGATAGCCGCCCTCGCCGTGGAAGCGCAGCGAACTGGGCACGCAGTCCTTGGCGAAGAGGAGCTCACCGAGCTCTTCGAGGCTGTACGGGGCGACCAGCAGCGACCAGCGAGTGGGCGATGCGATCACCGGGCCGATCCGCCGGTCCAGGTCGTCGAGGACCGCCAGGGCACGGGCCCCGGCCACCGCCGGCAGGCTCACCGCGCAGGGCGCGGCCCCGCCGGTGGCCAGGACGACCGGAGCCGTCGGGCGATTGCTCCACCACCAGCGCACCATTCGTTCATCAGTGCTGGCCGCGAGGAGTCCGGGGTCGAAGGGGTGCGCGCCGGGAACGGCGCATTCGGGGTCCGGGCAGCCGCAGCCCCGGTCCCGGTCGCCCCGGCCGCCCGCCGCTTTCAGCCCGACGCCGGGAAGTACGGGCCACTGCCACTCGGTGGCGCAGGTGAGCGCGGCTTCCAGCTGTGCGGGCTGTGCAGGGCCCTTCCGCCGCAGAAACCCGAGCCTGCGTCGCCTTCCGAGGATCTCGCGCATGAGCGCTCGTTCCTTTCCGTTGAACGCCGAGGTCCACATCACACCATGTGGGTAGCTCTTCACTGTGCGTACAAATAAGTACCAGGTGTACGAGTACGTTCCGATCGGCGTGTCCGCCCTTGCCAGCGACATGGGCGCCCCCGATTCGCCTGCGACAGGATCGCCGCCGAGGGCCGAACGTGGGCTCTGCTCAGTCAAACGCGCGGCCATGGGTGGCGCGCGCCCGGCGCTGCTGTACGCGCCTGCTGGGATCATCCTCGCCTGCGCAAGGATCTGGCTGAGGTTCTGGCGCGGCTTTCGGCTAGTAGGACGCCGGAGCCGATCGTCAGGTTCCGGGGCGGTCCCAATTGCCCCTGGCCATCACTGTTTACGTACCCACCACGTTTGGTATGACGCTTGCCGCCGAGGGGCCTTCCGGGGTCCCGCCCCGGAGAGATCCACCGGGGATCCACTACCGAACTTCTTCAGTCGACCTCAATTGACCTTCATCATGGCCATTTTTCAGCCAAGTTCAAGATTGGTTCAAGAGCGGTTCAAGGTCCCACAGACACCATCAATCCCACTGGTCCAATGCTGGACATCCCCTTCCATCTGCGTGTAGATGTGGATCCATGGTCAGTCGCGCAGAATGACACGAATGGCATGGGGTTTGCGATGCTATTGAGCGGAACACGCCAGGCGGAAAGCCGATCGCGATGAGCACACCTCCTCCGCCGAAAGTGGCTGGAATCGATTCATCGGTCCTTCATCCCCCGCAGACTGCCGCCGCACTTCCGGGTCTCCCGATCTCGCCGCCCGCCTCCGACGAAGCGCCCGGCGGGATCGGTGGCGGGGCGGCCGGCGGCCCCGCGGACAGCGGTGGCGGCGGGAGCGCCGACGGGTTGGCCGGAGCGGCGGCCGGCGCGGTGCCGGAAGCGGCGCCCGGCGGTCCCCCCGCCGGGATCCGGACAGGAGTACGAACCGGTCCGCGGTCCGGGAACGGGCCGGGAACAGAGCTCGGGACCATGCCCAGGACCACACCGCGGGCCGGGCCCGAAGCGGCGGCCGGCGCCGGAACCGAGTGCCGGGCCGCATGCGGAACGGCAACCGGAACCGGAACGGCGCCGGAGCCCGGAACGGACTCCGCGACCGGCACCGCCCCGGAGCCCGGAGCCGATACGGAAACAGAGCCCCGCACCGGCGCCCCGGGCAGCGGCACCCCTCCCCGGGCGGCCCTCCAGCACCGGCTCGCCGACTGGGTCACCGCGCTCTCCGTCCTCCAGGAGATGACCGAGCGGCTGGCCGGAACCCGCTCCCTCGACGCCGCCCTCCGGGAAGTGCTGGAAGCCGGTGCCGCCCTGCTCGGCGCGCGGCGCGGGATGGTGGCGCTCGAACCCGTACCGGACTCCCCGTCCACCGGGCACGACCGCTTCGTCCGGGACCACGGACCCGCTCTGACCAGGGCACTCGGCTTCACCCACGCGGAGGTGGGACTGCTCTCCACCGTGCCGCGCGCCACCACCGCGTACGGCCGGATTCTGGACCTCCGCACCCTCGGCGAGGAGACGGACCTCCATCCCGATCTGCCCGGTGATCCGGCCCTGGACCCCCGGCACCGCGAGGTCGCCGGGCGGCTGGGCTACGCCGCGACCTGTACGGCGCCGCTGGCGTCCGCGGCGGCGGGCGTCCTCGGCGCGGCGGTCTGGATGTTCGACGAACCGGCGGTTCCGCCCGAGCGCCGCCGCCGGCTGGTGGGCCGCTACATGCGGTACGCGGCCGACCATCTGGCCCGGCTGCTGGAGCTGGAGCACGCCCGGGAGACGGTGGCGATCGTCGCCGGGGAACTGCTGCCCAGCAGGCTGCCCCGGATCCCCGGGGTCCGGCTCGCCGTCCGGCACCGCACCGGCCCGTACGGCGGGGGCGACTGGTACGACGCGCTGCCGCTGCCGGAGAGCTCGCTGGGGCTCGCCATCGGATCGGTCAGCGGCTCCGGGCCGAGCGCGCTGGCCGCGATGGGGCGGCTGCGGGCCTCCCTGCGGGCGTACGCGGTGATGGAGGGAGAGGATCCGGTCGCCGTGCTCTCCGATCTGGAGCTGCTGCTGCGGCTGACGGAACCGGCCAGGACCGCCACCGCGCTCTTCGCCTACGCGGAACCGGCGGCCGGACGGATGGTGCTGGCCGGGGCGGGGCATGCGCCGCCGCTGGTGATCGGCGAGCGGCGCACCGAGTTCGTCGAGACCTCGCTCTCCGCCCCGCTGGGGATGCTGGCCTGCTGGGAGGCGCCGAGCGTGGAGCTCCGTCCCGAGCCCGGAGAAACGGTGCTTCTCTACACCGACGGCCTGCTGCGGCGTACCGGCGAGCCCATGGACCGGGCCTTCGCACGGCTGCACTCGGCCGCCGCGAGCGTGCCGAGGGCCGCCCGGGAGGATCCGGGGGCGGTCGCCGATCATGTGCTGCGGGTGATGCTTCCCGGGTGGCCGGACGGGAAGACATCCGACTGGACGACGACGACAGCCGCGGCCACCGCCACGGCCTCCGTCATGGCGGAGACGAGGGAGAAGGGGGCGGGCGCCGGGCCGGACGATGACGATGAGGTGTCACTCGGTGACGACGGCGGCCGGGCCGGCTCCTTCCGTACCGGTGCCTCCCGTACCGGGCCCGTGTCCCGGCAGGTGCCGGACGGGGATGTGGTTCTGCTCGCGGCCCGTTTCGACTGAGATCGCACACATTCCTCCGGGATCGCACACGTTTCATACGCCCGGACGGTCCGTCCTGTTATGTCTCACTCCTCACATCTCGTGGGGTCGTCCTCGCTCCACACATACGATGGAAACCGGTCCAGTGTTGTATCGAGGAGGCAGACGTGACCGAGGAACTCAACCCGAGTACCCCGGAAGAAGAAGAGCAGCCGATCAAGCCGCGCAAGAACGGCCTGTACGCGGATGTGTCCGACGAGCTCGCCGAGAACATGGCGGGCGGCTGGGCCGACACCGAACTGCACGACCTCCAGCCGATAGCGCAGGCGGCACACACCGCCGCCCGGCGCGCCGCGCTCTCCGCCCGTTTCCCGGGTGAGCGGCTGGTCATCCCCGCCGGAAAGCTGAAGACCCGGTCGAATGACACGGAGTACTCCTTCCGTGCCTCGACCGAGTACGCCTACCTCACCGGTGACCAGACCGAGGACGGCGTCCTGGTCTTGGAGCCCACCGCCGACGGGCACCGGGCCACGATCCATCTGCTGCCGCGCTCCAACCGGGAGAACGGCGAGTTCTGGCTCTCCGGCCAGGGCGAGCTCTGGGTCGGCCGGCGCCACTCCCTCACCGAGGCCGAGCGGCTGCTGGGCATTCCGGCCGAGGATGTGCGCGAGCTCGCCGACCGGCTCCGCGAGGCCACCGGCCCGGTGCGGAACGTGCGCGGGCACGACGCGGGCATCGAGGCGGCACTGACCGACAAGGTCACCGCCGAGCGGGACGAGGAGCTGCGCGTCTACCTCTCCGAGGCCCGCGCGGTGAAGGACGAGTTCGAGATCGGCGAGCTCCAGAAGGCCTGCGACTCCACGGCGCGCGGCTTCGAGGATGTCGTGAAGGTCCTGGACAAGGCCGAGGCCACCAGCGAGCGGTATATCGAAGGAACGTTCTTCCTTCGGGCCCGTGTCGAGGGCAACGACGTCGGCTACGGCTCCATCTGCGCGGCCGGTCCGCACGCCACCACCCTGCACTGGGTGCGCAATGACGGCGCGGTCCGCTCGGGCGATCTGCTGCTGCTCGACGCCGGTGTGGAGACCACCACTCTCTACACCGCCGACATCACCCGCACCCTGCCGATCAACGGCCGGTACAGCGAGCTCCAGCGCAAGATCTACGACGCCGTGTACGACGCGCAGGAGGCCGGTATCGCGGCCGTGAAGCCGGGCGCGAAGTTCCGGGACTTCCACGACGCCTCGCAGCGGGTGCTCGCCGAGCGGCTCGTCGAGTGGGGTCTGCTCGAAGGTCCGGTGGAGCGGGTGCTGGAGCTCGGTCTCCAGCGCCGCTGGACGCTGCACGGCACCGGTCACATGCTCGGCATGGACGTCCACGACTGCGCCGCGGCGCGGACCGAGGCGTATGTCGACGGCACCCTGGAGCCGGGCATGTGCCTGACCGTGGAGCCGGGGCTCTACTTCCAGGCCGACGACCTGACCGTGCCGGAGGAGTACCGGGGCATCGGCGTCCGGATCGAGGACGACATCCTCGTCACCGCGGACGGGAACCGGAATCTCTCGGCGAATCTGCCGCGGCAGGCCGACGAGGTCGAGGCGTGGATGGCCTCGCTCACCTCCTGAACCGCTGAGCGCCTGAGGGCATGAGCGCACGAACGCACGAACCGGCGCCGCCCGGCCTGATGGCCGGGCGGCGCCGGTCGCTGTGCGCACGGGAGGAACACCGGCTCACCGGTCTCACGAGACCTTGAGCAGTGAGTCCTCCCGCCATTTGAGAATCTTGTCGAAACTGACCACCGCTCCGTGTCCCGGCCGGTTGCCGAAGTGGACATGATCGGCCAGCTGCTCGATGAGACAGAGCCCCCGGCCGCTCTCGGCGGTCAGCGAGATCTGTTTCCTGGTGGGGGCGCGGCCACCCTGCCGGGCGGGAAAGCCGGGGCCCGAATCGGCCACCTCGATACGGCATTTCTCGCTGTCCAGATACGCGGTGACCCGGTACGCCCCCGGGGCCTCCCCCGGCCCGTGATCACCGCCGTGCTCCACTGCGTTCGCACATGCCTCGCTGAGCGCGACGGAGAGATCGAACGAGATGTCGGGATCGACCCCCGCGGTCTCCATCGTGCCGAGCAGCAGACGCCGCGCGAGCGGGATGCTCGCAGCTTCGCGCCGCAAGTGGAGAGACCACCAGATGCTCATGCTCCAGCCTCCTGGCTGCGGCTCGACATACCGTTACGTATTGCCCCGAGGCATGGGTCGTAAGCACATGGCGGCTGTGATTGCGCTCATTCGGCCGACTCGGGTGGCGCGCGAGCGCGGCGTACCGGAGCCCGTCCGGGGTTTGCGGAAGCACCGGGTTCGGAGCGGTTCGTGTTCCGCGGAGGCACCGGGCTCGGAGCCGTTCGTGTTCCGCGGAGGCACCGCGTCCGGAGCCGGGCCCGTATCCGCGTCCCGAGCTCGGCCCGCACTCGCGTCCCGAGCCGTCCCGACGGCCGGGCCCGCACCGCGCCCGCCCCACGTCCGTACCGCGTCCGCCCCACGTCCGCCCCCGTCCGTACCGCGTCCCGGTGCCCCCGTCATCCGGCTTCCGCCATCCGCGCAGGCAGAGGGGGCCTTCCGGACCTGCCGTCCGGCGCCCGGGGCCGCAGTGGGATGATGACCCGGCCATGTCGCCCCTGCCGTCTCCGTCGTCTCCGTCGCGGTCATCGGCGCCGCAGCGCCCACCGGGCATCCCCGGTCCGCGCGCCGCCGCCGGTCCGCGACTGCTGAGGGCCGCGGTGTTCACCGCGGTCTGCGTCGTGCTGTCCGCGACGGGCCACGCGCTGGCGGCATGTGCGGCGGTCCCCTGGTGGACCATGGCCGCCGGTTTCCTCGGGATTCTCGCTCTGGTGCTGCCCTTCACGGGCCGGAGCCGTTCCCTTCCGGCGGTCACCCTGGCGCTCGGCGCCGGTCAGCTCGCCCTGCACACGCTCTTCGGCCTCGGGCAGCGGCATCAGACGGGCGCCACCCCGCCGGCGGGACAGGACGCGCTGATCACCATGGCGGCGAATCTGGTCTGCGGCGCGGGACCCGCCTCGCTGACCCCGTCCGACGCCCATCGCATCGTGACCATGGCGGGACTCACCCCGCCCTCGCACGAGGCCATGGCCCCGGTCGCACCGCCCGGACCGCTCCCCTCCCTGCCCATGCTGCTCGGCCATCTGCTGGCCGCGCTGGCCACGGGCTGGCTGCTGCGCCACGGCGATCTGGCCCTGGCACGGCTGAGCGCCCTCGCCTCGGGATCCGCGCAGGAGGCCGCCCGGTCGGCCGCCCGGTCGGCCGCCCGGCTGCGGCCCCTGCGCGCCGCCCTCGCGCTGGTACGGGCGCTGCGCGCCGGTCTCGTACGGAATCCGCACCCCGGAACAGCGCCTCCCCGGCCCTCGGACGATCCCTCGCCCACACTCGCGGGCGAGGCACTTGAGCACGCGGTGATCAGGCGCGGGCCGCCCGCGCGGTTCGCCCTCGCAGCCTGAGACGGCCCCGCTCAACAGGAGTGCGGCCGTCCGTGCCCGCGCAGCCGTGCGCCCCGGCACATCCCTGTCTCCCCGCCTCTCCTCACTGTGGAGTGTCCTCACCATGAGCGTTTCGCACCGCTTCACCCGTACCGCCGCCCGCGCGACCGCCGTCGCGACCGTCGTCGCCGCGGGTTCCCTGCTGCTCTCCGGCACCGCTCTGGCCCATGTCAGCGTCCAGCCGCAGGGCGAGGCCGCCAAGGGCGGTTACGCCACCGTCAACTTCCGGGTCCCCAATGAGCGCGACGACGCGTCGACGGTGAAGCTGGAGGTCAGCCTGCCGACAGAGCACCCGATGGCGATCGTGATGCCGCAGCCCGTGCCCGGCTGGAAGGTCGTCGTCACCAAGACGAAGCCGGCGAAGCCGCTGGAGTCGCACGGCCGGAAGATCACCGAGGTGGTCTCCAAGGTCACCTGGACCGCGGACGGCTCCAAGGTCGGGCCGGGCCAGTTCCAGCAGTTCCCCCTGGTCATGGGCTCCCTCCCCGAGAACACCGACCAGGTGGTCTTCAAGGCGCTCCAGACGTACGACAACAAGGAGGTCGTGCGCTGGATCGAGGAGCCCGCCAAGGCCGGCGGCACGGAGCCGGAGCTGCCCGCCCCCGTACTGGAGCTGTCGGCACCCGCCGCTGACCACCACGGATCCGGCGAGAAGGCGGACGGCAAGGGCGCCGGGGAGAAGGACGCCGGGGAGAAGAACGGCGGGCACGGCGACAAGAAGGAGTCGGCGTCGGCATCGGACGACTCCGACACCACGGCCCGTGTCCTGGCGGTCGTCGGCATCCTCACCGGTGTCGCCGGAATCGCCTTCGGTGTGCTGGCCGGCCGCCGCCGCACCGCCGCCTGATCCGCCGCAACCGCCCACCACACCCGGGACACACTTCCATGCGCAACAAGACCGCCGTGGTGGCCGCTTTCGTCGCGGCCGCCGCTCTCTCCCTCTCCGCCTGTTCGACCGGCGACTCCGGGAACTCAAAGGACTCGGTCCTCGAAGTCTCCAAGATGGAGGAGCAGAAGCCGGGCACCGTACTGGACAACCCGTACGTCAAGCCCGACCTCGTCCTCACCGACACCAAGGGCGAGAAGTACGACCTGCGGGCCGAGACCAGGGGCAAGCCGACGATGATCTTCTTCGGCTACACCAACTGCCCGGACGTCTGCCCGCTGACGATGAGCAATATCGCCATCGCCAAGAAGAAGCTCCCCAAGGCCGACCAGGAGAAGCTCCAAGTCGTCTTCGTGACCACGGACCCCGACCGGGACACCCCCGCCGAGCTGGCCAAATGGCTGCCCAGCGCGGGTGACCCCTCCTTTGTCGGGCTGAGCGGGGACTTCTCCACCATCAAGGCGGGCGCCCGTCAGATGGGCATCGGCATCGACCCGGCGACCAAGGAGAAGGACGGCGGCGTCGTCTCCATGCACGGTGCCCAGGTCGTCGCCTTCTCGCCGAAGACGGACCGCGGCTATGTCGTGTACGGCGAGAGCACCACGGCGGACGACTACGCCAAGGATCTGCCGAAGCTCATCCTCGGGGAGAAGCCGTGAGCCGCGGCATCGCGCCGGTCCGGGGCGCGTCCCCGCTCAGGGGCGCGTCCCGGAGCCGGGCCGCGGTGCTCGGCAGCGGGCTGCTCTGCGCCGGGCTGGTGCTCACGGGCTGCTCGTCCGGGAGCGGTTCGGACCGGCCCGAGCTGAAGGTGGACGGCGCCTTCATGCCCCAGCCGGTCAGTGACATGGCGGCGGCGTTCCTGACGGTGAGCAACACCGGCGGAGCCGACAAGCTCACCTCCGTCACGAGCACGCTGTCGGACGATGTGACGATCCACGAATCCAAGGACCAGCGGATGCGGAAGGTGTCGGGCTTCGACATCCCCGCGAAGGGCCGGCTGGACCTTGAACGCGGCGGCAATCACATCATGCTGATGGGGCTGAAGAAGCAGCCGAAGGACGGCGAGCGGATCTCGCTGCGGCTGCACTTCGAGAAGTCCGACCCGATCAAGGTCGAACTCCCGGTGAAGCCACCGACGTACAACCCGGCGAAGCACTGAGTACGGAGGGGACTGACACACCATGACGGCCACCACCGCCCCGCACCTCGGCACCGCCCCCGGCGGGCACCCCGGTTCGAGCCCGGTCCGTTTCGCGAGCCCACTGGCGCGGGCGCTGCTCACCGTGATCGTGCTCATCGGCACGGCTCTCGGCACCCTGCTCGCCGCCGCCGGGCCGGCCTCGGCCCATGCCGCCCTGACCGGGAGCACTCCGAAGGACGGGGCGGTGGTCGCCACCGCTCCCCAGGAGGTCGCCCTCACCTTCTCCGAGCAGATCTCGATGGGGAAGGACTCCATACGGGTCCTGGATCCCAGCGGCGAACGCGCGGACCGGGCCGAGGTCGCCGACCTCTCCGAGAAGGGACAGGTCGGCTACTCCGTCGCTCTGCGATCGGGCCTGCCCAACGGCACCTACACCGTGGCGTGGCAGGCCGTGTCGGCCGACAGCCACCCGATCACGGGCGCGTTCACCTTCTCCATCGGCGCGCCCTCGGAGACGCGGGTCGCCCTCCCGTCCCAGGAGGCCGGCGGCGGGGCCGTCGGGCTGCTGTACGACATCTCGCGGTATGCCGCGTACACCGGTTTCGTGCTGCTCACCGGCGGCTCGGCCTTTGTCCTGCTCTGCTGGCGGCGGGGCGGGGCGGCCCGGCCGGTGCAGCGGCTGATCGCCCTGGGATGGGTGACACTCACGGCGTCGACCATCGCGACGCTGCTGCTCCGCGGCCCGTACACGGCCTCGGGGAGCCTCGCCGATGTCTTCGACCTCAGCGGTCTGCCGGCCGTTCTGGAGACCAAGACCGGAGCGGCGCTCGTCTCCCGACTGCTGCTGCTCGGCGCGGCGGCGCTCTTCATCTCGGTCCTCTTCGGCGCGTACGCGAAACGGGGACGGACCGGCAGCGGCGACGAGGGCGGTGCCGAGAGCGGCGGCGGGGCATCCCCGGAGGCGGGTTCGGAGGCGGGCGGCAGCGCCCGGGAGAAGGATCTGACCTTCGGTCTCGCCATCGGCGGCAGCGTCGTGGCGGCCGGGATCGCGGCCACCTGGGCGCTCTCCGAGCATGCCTCGACCGGCATTCAGACCGGTATCGCGATGCCGGTCGACATCCTGCATCTGCTGGGCGTGGCGTGCTGGCTGGGCGGTCTCGCGACCCTGCTGACGGCGCTGCACCGGGTGCCGTCGATCGAGGCCGCGGCGGTACGGCGGTTCTCCCGTGTCGCCTTTGTGAGCGTGGCCGTGGTCGCGGCGACCGGGATCTACCAGTCCTGGCGCCAGGTCGGCTCCTGGTCCGCGCTGACCGGCACGGCGTACGGGGATCTGCTGCTGATCAAGATCGCGCTGGTGGTGCTGATGCTGGGGGTCGCCTGGATCTCCCGCAAGTGGACGGCACGGCTGTCGGACGGCGCGGAGACGGCGGTCGCCGAACCCGCCGACAGCACCGACAGCACCGACAGCACCGACAGCGAGACCACCGGAAGCGGGGACGCGGACGGGGAAGCCGAGACTGCCGAGACCGAGGCCGAGACCGCCGAAGCCGGTGCCCCGTCCGGCACCACCGCCACCGCCTCCGCCGTGGTGGCGCCGGAGCGGGCCGCTCAGCTCGCCCGGCAGCGGGTCGCCGTGGCCACCGCCGGCAAGCGGAAGGAGCGGGCCGCCGATCCCGTACGGGGAGGTCTGCGCCGTACGGTACTGGCCGAGGCGGCCATCGCCGCGGTGCTGCTCGCCGTCACCACGGCGCTGACGACCACCGAGCCGGGCCGTACGGAGGAGACCGCGGCGGCCGGAGCGGCCCCCGGCAGCGGTGCCGGCACCTCCGGCGCCGGCGCGCAGGGCCCCACGGAGCTGAAGCTGCCCTTCGACACGGGCGGCGTCAATGGCAAGGGCACCGTGCGGCTCACGCTCGATCCCGCGAGTCCCGGCGCCAATGAGATGCATGTCTGGATCGACAATCCGGCGGGCAAGCCCATGGACGTGCCCGAGCTGAAGGTGTCCTTCACCCTCAAGGCCAAGCAGATCGGTCCGCTGCCGATCGTGCCCGCCCGTCTGGCGTCCGGTCACTGGAGTACGAGCGCGGTGCAGATCCCGATGCCGGGTGACTGGCTGGTCCAGGTGACCGTACGAACCTCCGATATCGACCAGACCACGATCGACAAGAACGTCAAGGTCCGATGATTCACGTGAAACATAAGAACGAAAGCGACACCGAGAACAAAAGCAGCATTTCACGGAGAAGGCTGCTCGGCACCGCAGGAGCAGCGGGCGCGATCGGGCTGCCGCTGGGAGCGGGCATCGGCGCCATGGTCCGTGCGGGCGAGGCGGAGGACAAGCCCACCGCACTGACCTCGGTCGGATTGACCCGGGCCGCCTTTCACGGCAGGCATCAGGCCGGAATCACCACCCCGCTCCAGGCCCATGGCCATCTGATCGCCTTCGACCTGGCTCCGGGGAAGGGGCGCAAGGAGGCGGCGGCTCTGATGCGCCGCTGGTCCGCGCTGGCGGCGGAGCTGATGGCGGGGCGTCCGGCCGAGGAGGGCGACACGGGCATCGCTCTCGACGCCGGCCCGTCCTCGCTGACGCTCACCTTCGGGTTCGGCCGGACGTTCTTCGACCGGGCGGGGCTGGTGGCGCTCCGCCCGGCGGGGCTGGACCCGCTGCCCCCGTTCTCGGCGGACCAGCTGGACCCCGGACGGTCGAACGGCGATCTCTGGGTCCAGATCGGCTCCGATGACGGGCTGGTCGCCTTTCACGCCCTGCGCGCCGTCCAGAAGACGGCGGGGAGCACAGCACGGGTGCGATGGCAGATGAACGGCTTCAACCGCTCGCCGGGAGCGACGAAGCAGCCGATGACGACCCGGAATCTGATGGGCCAGGTGGACGGCACCAACAATCCGAAGCCGTCCGACACCGACTTCGACCGGCGGATCTTCGTGCCCTCCGACGGTGAGCCCGCCTGGCTGGCCGGGGGCTCGTACGCCGTCGTCCGGCGCATCCGGATGCTCCTGGACGACTGGGAGGGACTCTCGGCGCGGAAGCAGGGGGAGATCATAGGGCGGCGGAAGTCGGACGGCGCCCCGCTCACCGGCGGGAGCGAGACGACCGAGCTCGACCTGGACAGACTGGGTGCGGACGGGAAGCCGGTCATCCCGGCCAACGCCCACGCCCGGATCTCCGCACCCGAGCAGAACGGCGGCGCGGCCATGCTGCGGCGGCCGTTCTCCTTCCACGACGGCATCGGCCCGGACGGGACACCCGACGCGGGACTGCTCTTCATCTGCTGGCAGGCGGATCCGCTGCGCGGCTTCGTGCCCGTGCAGCGGAAGCTGGACCGGGGGGACGCGCTCTCCCCCTTCCTGCGCCACGAGGCCAGTGGTCTCTTCGCGGTGCCGGGCGGGCCGGCGGAGGGCGAGTACGTCGGCCAGCGGCTGCTGGAGTCCTGAGCGCCCGGGGGCCGGGTGCCCCCGGGCCGCCCGGGTCCGCGGCCCGGGTGATCCCGGCCCGTACGGCTCCGGAAGCCGGAACCCCGACCGTCCCGGGCCCATTAGGGTGACCGTATGTCAGCCACGCGCTACACGTATCTGGGCCCTGAAGGCACTTTCACGGAGGCCGCGCTCCGTACCCTCCCCGAAGCCGCCACCCGGGAGCTGATCCCGATGGTGTCCGTGCCCGCCGCGCTCGACGCGGTGCGCAACGGTGACGCCGCCGCGGCCCTCGTACCGATCGAGAACTCCGTGGAGGGCGGTGTCACCGCCACTCTCGACGAGCTGGCCTCGGGCGCGCCGCTGATGATCTACCGCGAGGTGGTGCTGCCGATCGCCTTCGCGCTGCTGGTGCGGCCCGGCACCGAGCTCTCCGCGGTGAAGACCGTGACCGGCCACCCGGTCGCCCAGCCACAGGTCCGCAAGTGGCTGCGGGCGAATCTGCCGGACGCGCTGTGGGAGTCGGCCGCGTCGAACGCGGACGGCGCCCGGCTGGTGCAGGAGGGCAAGTACGACGCGGCCTTCGCGGGCGAGTTCGCGGCGGCGACCTACGGCCTGGAGCCCCTGGTCACCGACATCCACGACGCGCAGAACGCGGAGACCCGGTTCGTCCTGGTCGGCAGGCCCGCCAGGCCCGCCTCGCCGACCGGCGCGGACAAGACGTCGGTGGTCATCTGGATGGGTGAGGACCACCCGGGAGCGCTGCTCCAACTGCTTCAGGAGTTCACCGTGCGCGGGGTCAACCTGATGCTGATCCAGTCCCGGCCCACCGGTGCCGGAATCGGGAATTACTGCTTCGCCGTGGACGCGGAGGGCCATATCTCCGACCGCCGGGTGGGTGAGGCCCTGATGGGGCTGAAGCGCATCTGCCCGAAGGTGCGGTTCCTGGGCTCCTACCCCCGGGCCGGAGTGGCCGTGGAGGACGTACCGGAGCCGCGGCCGGGCACCTCGGACGGGGACTTCACCGATGCGTCCGACTGGCTGGCCCGTTCCCAGGACGGCAGAGCCTGACGCCGGGCCCCGCCGCCGGACCCTCGCCGGGCTCTGGCGCCGAGCCGCTGACGCCGGGACGCATCAGGCACCGCCCGGCCGGCTCGCGGCCCCCTGACCCGATCTCTGCGTAACTACTGATTTTCACCATCCACAGAGTTATCCACAGGTCTGGTGCTCCACCTGGGGACAAGTCGACAACGCGGGATCTCATCGTCGATACATCGGCCCATCAGCCCCATCCCCCTCCACAGGAGGGCGGGTTGACCACGCCATCCCCGCGTCACCCTCCCTTCATCAGTCAACTCTTTGGGGCGAGCAATTCCCACCTTAATGAGTACCTGAGGTGGGTTTGGGGGGTGATTTCCGTGCCCCTCACACCGTCCTGCGGCTGATCACTTCCATAATCCACAAGTTTTCCGCACAGCCTGTGGATAACTTTTCCATTCCGGCCGCACCTGTGGACAAGCCCTGGCCAAGTGCCCCGGCGAGCAAGGGATATGGGTCAATCCCGGCCACCTCCCGATGCCCCGTTCCGGCGACCGGCAGGGTGTCCCGTTGACGGAACCCCCGAGACCCCCGGGGCACGCCGACAGCCCCGCCGGCGGCCCGCCGGAGCCGCCCGGGCGCGACAAATAATGACAAAAGGGGCTTGCGATCATAACGAGTGGCCTGGCCGGGACACCGCACCGGTAGCCTGGTGGGGTGATTGACCTTCGCCTGCTCCGTGAGGACCCCGACCGTGTCCGCGCCTCCCAGCGCGCCCGTGGAGAGGACGTCGCGCTCGTCGACGCCCTGCTCTCCGCCGATGAGCGGCGCAGGTCCTCCGGCCTCCGCTTCGACGAGCTGCGCTCCGAGCAGAAGCAGCTCGGCAAGCTCGTCTCCAGGGCCACCCCCGAGGAGCGCGTGGAACTGCTCAAGCGGGGCGAGCAGCTGAAGGCCGACGTCAAGGCGGCCGAAGCGGTGCAGAACGACGCGGACGAGGAGACCCGGCGCCTGCTGCTCCGGCTCGGCAACATCGTCCACACCGATGTCCCGGTCGGCGGCGAGGAGGACTTCGTCGTCCTGGAGACGCACGGCACCATCCGGGACTTCGCCGCCGAGGGCTTCGAGCCCCGGGACCACCTCGAACTCGGCGAGGCGCTCGGCGCCATCGACGTCGAGCGCGGTGCCAAGGTCTCCGGCTCGCGCTTCTACTACCTCACCGGTGTGGGCGCCCTGCTGGAGCTCGCGCTGGTCAACGCCGCCATCGCCCAGGCGACCGAGGCCGGTTTCATCCCGATGCTCACCCCCGCGCTGGTCCGTCCGCGCGCCATGGAGGGCACCGGTTTCCTCGGCCAGGCCGCGGAGAACGTCTACCACCTGGAGAAGGACGACTACTACCTCGTCGGCACCTCCGAGGTCCCGCTCGCCGCGTACCACATGGACGAGATCATCGAGGCCGACAAGCTTCCGCTGCGGTACGCCGGCTTCTCGCCGTGCTTCCGCCGCGAGGCCGGGACCTACGGCAAGGACACCCGGGGCATCTTCCGGGTGCACCAGTTCGACAAGGTCGAGATGTTCTCGTACGTCACACCCGAGGACGCCGAGGCCGAGCACCAGCGCCTGCTGGAGTGGGAGAAGCAGTGGCTGACCGGCCTGGAGCTGCCGTTCCAGGTGATCGACGTGGCCACCGGTGACCTCGGCGCCTCCGCCTCCCGCAAGTACGACTGCGAGGCGTGGATCCCGACCCAGGGCAAGTACCGCGAGCTGACCTCGGCGTCGAACTGCAACAGCTTCCAGGCCCGCCGGCTCTCCATCCGCCAGCGCGACGGCAAGAAGGTGCAGCCGCTGGCGACGCTGAACGGCACGCTCTGCGCCGTGCCGCGCACCATCGTGGCACTGCTGGAGAATCACCAGAAGGCCGACGGCTCCGTCCACGTACCGCCGGTGCTGCGGCCCTATCTCGGCGGCCGGGAAGTGCTGGAGCCGATCGCCAAGTGAGCCCGAGCCCCTTCCCGTACCGGCTGATCGCCACGGATCTCGACGGCACCCTGCTGCGCGACGACGAGAGTGTCTCGCAGCGCACCCGTGACGCGCTCGCGGCGGCCACCGCCGCGGGGGCGGCGCACATCGTCGTCACCGGCCGGTCCGTTCCCTGGACCCGCCACATACTGGACGATCTCGGCTATCAGGGGCTCGCGGTCTGCGGGCAGGGCGCTCAGGTCTACCACGCGGGCGAACACCGGCTGCTGACCTCCCTCACGCTCGACCGGCAGATCGCGCGGATCGCCCTCGCGAAGCTGGAGACGGAGGTCGGCCCGCTGGCCCTCGCGGCAAGCCGGGACGGCCTCGACGGCCAGGTGCTGGTCAGCGCGGACTACACGCTTCAGGACGGCCCGCTGCCGGTGATTCCGCTGACGGACGCCGCCGAGCTCTGGGAAGCCCCGCTGAACAAGCTCTACATCCAGCGCCCCGGCCTCGACGACGACACCCTCACCGCGATCGCGAAGGAGACCATCGGCGGTCTCGTCGATGTGGTGATGGCGGGCGCGGGGATAGTGGAGATCATTCCGCTGGGCCTCACCAAGGCCACCGGTCTCTCCCTGGCCGCGCGCCGGCTGGGCCTGCGGGCCGCCGACACGATCGCCTTCGGCGACATGCCCAACGACATTCCGATGTTCGGGTGGGCGGCGCACGGAGTGGCCATGGCCAACGCGCACACCGATCTGAAGGCGGTCGCGGCGGAGATCACCGCGTCCAATGCCGAGGACGGCATCGCGGTCACCCTGGAAGCCATGCTGGCGGCCTGATTTCCCGCACCCGCGACCGCGGCACGCGCCCTCACCCGCGGCACGCACCCTCACACCCACAGCACGCGCCCTCACCCGCACCACACACTCGTGCCCGCCGCCCGGACGGGCCGGGAACGGACCCGTCCGTGCCGGTACCGGCGGTCCGTACGGCGCCGGCCGGCACCGCCGCGGGAAGATCACCCCGCGGGGCGGAGATGCGGCGGACGGGCCGGTCCGCCGGGAAGGGGCGACCCGCGCTCGCGCGCGCTCGAAGCGGTCGCCCCCCGGGCAGCGGCCCACGGGCGGCTTCGCGGAGCCGTCGACGGCTGCCGCGCGCACTGCCCTTCGCTGCCCTGTCCGGAGCACGGAGAACCCTGATCTCGGGCGCTCCGCGGTGCTCCGCTCCCGGTGGGTGGTACCGCCGTACCCCTTGCTGTACGCCGGTTCCACCACTCTGCCCGGGCCGCATGGCTCACCGCCACCGGGTTTCGGCAGGTGGATCCGCCCCGGAGCCGGAGCCGCGCTCCAGGCTCCACACGGCCGGCGGGAATCGCCCCGGCCCCCGCCCCGCCGTCGCGGAACAGGGGCCGGATGGGCCCTGGGGAGTGTCCCCTTTTCGGGGACACTCCCCAGCGGACCGGTCACCGCCGGGGCGCGGGGCGGGCGGTCACTCGTCGCCCGCGAGCTTCAGCACCCGCAGCTTCTGTCCGGCGTACCAGGTCGCCGCCACGGTGACCCCCGCCAGCAGCGCGAGCGCCAGCGGCAGACCGACATCCGATCCGATCAGTCCCTCCCCGGCTATCCGCTCGGCGAGTGCGAGCGACCACTGCTGCACGCTGAGGGTGCGGGCGCCGGGCACCACGCTGCCGAACAGGGTCTCCCAGAGCAGGGCGTAGATGAGCC
The DNA here is from genome assembly GCF_039888735.1 of Streptomyces sp. CAU 1734. Lineage (NCBI taxonomy): Bacteria > Bacillati > Actinomycetota > Actinomycetes > Kitasatosporales > Streptomycetaceae > Streptomyces > Streptomyces sp. CAU 1734. The sequence continues at coordinate 733,899 of NZ_JBDQQP010000001.1, read as the reverse complement.
CGATGACGACCGCGTTCCTGCTGACGGTGCCGAGCAGCAGGAACATCGCGCTGTAGGCGATGGAGGCGACGAGCGCCGCCACCGTGTAGGCGATGGCGACCTGCTGGCCGTTGCCGTTGAGGATGAGGCCGGCGATGAAGGTGGGTATCGCGGAGAAGGCCATGGTCACGGCGATGGCGACGATCAGCTTGGTGAAGATGATCTCCGACCGCTTCACCGGCTTGGCCAGCAGATAGACGATCGAGCCGTCGTCGATCTCGGGACCGATCGAGCCGGTGCCCGCGATGACACCGATCAGCGGCACCATCGCGGCGATGGCGAATCCGCCGAGCACATCGGCGGCGATCCGGTCGTCGACACCGTTGAAGGAACGGACCGCGACCGCGATGGCCAGCAGCACCGCGGGGAGGACGAACAGGATCGCCGCGCGGCGCCTGCCCAGGACGGCCCGATAGGTGAGCCGGGCGACTGTGGGGTTGTACATGGACGTCACAGCTCCTTTCAGGCCGTTACGAGGTAGGAGAAGACCGACTCGAGGGACTCGTCCGAGGGCGAGACCGTGAGCAGCCGGATGGAGTGTTCCCGCGCCACCCTGGGGAGGAGCTGGGTGAAGCGGCCGAAGTCGACGGCCTGGACCCGGAGTGCCCCCTCGGCGAGATCCACCTCGATACCGGCCGTGGACGGGTCGGCGATCAGGGCGGCGGCGAGCGTGCGGTCGTCACTGGAGCGCACCACATAGCGGTGCGGCCGGTCCGTCATCAGCCTGCGGATCCTGCGGAAGTCGCCGGACGCGGCATGCCGCCCGGCCACGATCACCTCGATGTGCGAGGCGAGCTGCTCGACCTCCTCCAGGATGTGCGAGGAGAAAAGCACGGTCCGGCCCATGGAACCCATGCGCCGCAGCAGATCCATGAGCTGCATCCGCTGCCGCGGGTCCATGCCGTTGAAGGGCTCGTCGAGCAGGAGCACGGCGGGGTCGTGGACCAGCGCGGAGGCCATCTTCACCCGCTGGCGCATGCCCTTGCTGTACGTCGCGATCTTGCGGTCCTGCGCGTACTCCATCTCGACCGTGGCGAGCGCGTGCTGGGCCTCCTTGGCACCCAACCCGTGCAGCTCGGCGTTGGCGACGACGAAATCGCGGCCGGTGAGGAAGTCGTACATGGCCTCCCGCTCCGGCACCACACCGATGTCGCGGTAGACGGACTCATTCCGCCAGATCGGCCGTCCGTCGATGGTGACGGTGCCCGTCGAGGGAGCGAGGAATCCGCCCATCATGTTGATGAGGGTGGACTTCCCCGCGCCGTTGGGGCCGAGCAGTCCGGTGACACCCGGGCCGATCGTCATGGTGATGTCGTTGACGGCGACGACGTTTCCGAACCACCGCGAGGTGCGGTCGATGTTGATGGTGGTCACAGCCCGGCCTTTCCGTAGCGGCGCATCAGGACGGCGTACGAACCGGCGATGAGCGCGGCGACGACGAGCAGATAGATCACTCCGACCCCGGTGTCGGGACCGATCTGGCCCGGGAAGCCGGAGTCGGCGCCGAGGAAGGTGCTCTGCACACCGTCGATCAGGCTGGACGGCGAGAACAGGCCGAACCACTGGATCACACCGGTGGAGTCGGACTCCCGGGCGATCTCCTGGATCACCGTGACGGCGACCGAGGTGATCGTCAGGGTGCCGATGATGGCCGCGACGCCGAAGCCGCGGCGCGGGGTGAGGGCGGCCAGCACCAGGCCGATTCCGCCGAAGAGCAGCGACAGCAGGATCACGGAGACGAGCGCCTGGCCGAACCCGGCCGTCTGGTCGGCGAAGTCCAGCTCGGCCAGGAGCGCGCCGACATAGAGGATCACCAGCGGCAGCACGGTGAGAATGAAGAGGGCGGAGGCCATCGCGCCGTACTTGGCGAGGACGTAGTCGACCCGCTCGATCGGCCGCGAGAAGTACAGCGGCACGGTCTTGAACCGCAGGTCCCGGGAGACGGACTGGGGTGCCTGCGAGGCCAGATAGAGGCTGATCACCGGCTGGAGGAAGATCGCGTACTCGGTGTAGTCCAGCGGGAGCTGCTTGAGCTTGGTGGTGACGGCGACCGCGACGATGATCAGCGCCGGCAGGCACATCACCGCGAGCAGGATCATCGGCATGATCTTGGACTTGGCGGAGCGGCCGAGGCCGTAGGCGCCGCGCAGCGACTGGACGAAGAGGGAGCGGCGCGCATAGGCGCGGCCGAGCCGTGCGCCGTCGTAGTTGCGGTAGCCGATGTTGTGGATACGGGTGGTCTCGGGGGCCGCCCCGGGGGTCTGCGCGCTCATCGGGCCTGCACCTCTGTCGGCTGATCAGTGCCCCGGGAGGGCTGCTGCGGGGGAGCACCGGGGGTCGCCCCGGCGCCGGCGCCGGTCTGGAAGACCTCCGCTATCTGGTGGCGGCGCTGTTCCATGCGGACGAGGCCGAGGCCGAGGCCGGCGACGGTGTCGCGGACCACGTCGTAGATCTCCTCGCCCGCCGCCTCGACCAGCAGGATGTGACCGGCACCGGGCAGCCCGTCCTCGGCGCTGGCGCGGAGGGTGAGTCCGGCGGCGGTGAGCCGCTCGTGCAGTACGGCGGTGCCGTCGGGGTGCTCGTCGGTGTCGGTGACCTCCACCGCGAGGGTGGTGGTGGTCTGGGTGAATTCCTTGGTGGAGCTGGAGCGCAGCAGCGCGCCGCCGTCGATGACGACGACATGGTCACAGGTGCGTTCGAGCTCACCGAGGAGATGGGAGGTGACCAGGACCGAGATGCCGAAGTCGGTGTGGATGCGGCGGATCAGGCCGAGCATCTCATCGCGGCCGACCGGGTCGAGACCGTTGGTGGGCTCGTCGAGAAGGACGAGCTTGGGGTCGTGGACCAGGGCCTGGGCGAGCTTCACCCGCTGCTTCATGCCGGTCGAGTAACCGCCGATGGGACGGTACCGCTCCTCGTAGAGGCCGACATGCCGCAGAGTGTCCGCGGTGCGCTCCCGGGCCGCGGTCGGCGGCAGCCCCGACATGCGCGCCATGTGGACGACGAACTCGGTGGCCGAGACATCGGGCGGCAGACAGTCGTGTTCGGGCATATAGCCCACTTGCTCCCGGATCGCCCCGCCGCTCGTGGCGACATCGAGCCCGAGCACCGCGGCCCGGCCCTCGGTGGCGGGGGAGAGACCCAGAAGGATCTTGATCAACGTCGACTTGCCGGCCCCATTGGAACCCACCAGTCCGGTCACACCCGGTCCGATGTCCAAAGAGAGCCGGTCAAGAGCGGTCACCTTGGGGTACCGCTTGCTCAGGCTTTCGGTCACGATCACAGTCACACTCCGACGGTAGTGGTGTACGGCACAGCGGGCGTCAGCCTGGATGGTGGGATCGGTGTCCGACTCCAGGCGTAGGAGCCTGTAGGGGCTCGCGACCAAAGTGGACAAGTCGCACCAGGGTCGCGAGCCCTTCGGGCGGCCCGCGAGGCCCCCGGACCGGCGCGCGGGCGCCGCCGGACCGCCCCGGGGCTGCTTCCCGGGCGGTACGGGGGTGACACCCCGGGAGGTACGGGGAGGCTCCCCCGGGGTGTGTGTCGGGGGCACATTCCGGCGCGCGGGGGTCGGCCGGCGGGGCACGGCGCCCGGGCGGCGGAGTTTTCCACAGGGCGGCGCCGGCCCTTGACGCAGCCGCCGGGCATTGTCACATTCATCGGTGTCATGAAGTGAGCGCGGGGCCAAGGGGGTTCGGCACGACGGCGGTCCCGCGGAGGGGCCCCGGCCGGATCGGCACCGGTACCGGGACAGGGATCGAGAGCGGGACCGGGAGCAGGCGGAGTACCGGACGAAAGGGATAAGCGTGACATTGCCGGGCGCGCGGGAGCGCTGGGTCCGTACGGGCGGAATCGAGCTGTGCGTGGCCGAGCTGGGGGACAGCTCCCACCCCACGGTCGTGCTGGTGCACGGCTATCCGGACAGCAAGGAGGTGTGGTCGGAGGTCGCCGGACGGCTGGCCGAGCGGTTCCATGTGGTGCTGTACGACGTCCGGGGACACGGCGGATCCTCCGCCCCGAAGCCGCTGCGCGGCGGCTTCACCCTGGAGAAGCTGACCGATGACTTCCTCGCGGTCGCCGACGCGGTGAGCCCGGACCGGCCGGTGCATCTGGTGGGCCACGACTGGGGATCGGTGCAGTCCTGGGAGTTTGTGACGGTCGGGCGCACGGAGGGCCGGATCGCCTCCTTCACCTCGATCTCGGGGCCGTCCCTCGACCACTTCGGCCACTGGATCAAGAAGCGGATCAGCCGTCCGACACCCGGCCGGGTGGGACAGCTCCTCGGCCAGGGTGCCCGGTCCTGGTACGTCTTCCTGCTGCACACCCCCCGGCTTCCGGAGCTGGCCTGGCACGGGCCGCTGGGCAGATGGTGGCCGGGGATGCTGGAGCGGACGGAGCGGGTGCCGCGCGGCGGGTATCCGACACCGACCCTGGCCCGGGACGCGGCCCACGGCGCCTGGCTCTACCGGGACAATGTCCGGGCGCGGATGAGCCGCCCCCGGCCCGACGCGCGCGCCCATGTGCCGGTGCAGCTGATCACCCCGACGGGAGATGTCTTCCTCTCCGAGCACCTCTATGACGATCTGGGCGACTGGGCTCCGCGGCTGACCCGCCGCTCCCTGGCGGGCCGGCACTGGGTGCCCCGTACCCGGCCCGACCAGGTGTCCGCGTGGATCGCCGGTTTCGTCACCGCCCATGAGGACGGCCCCGCGGGCTCCGCGCCGGTGGCCCCGACGGCGGCCGGCACGGCACCGGCGAGTGCGGAGTCCGGGAGCACGGAGCCGCTGGGTACGGAGCCGCCGGGCAGCGCACCCGCGAGTACGGCACCGGGGAGTACGCCGCCGGCGAGGACCGCCGTGCCGGACCGTGCCGCCGGGGGCGTGGCACCGGCGATACGGGCAGGGGGGCGGCGGGCGGCGGCGCGGAGAGCCCGGGCCGAGCGGTTCGGCGGGCGGCTCGTTCTGGTGACCGGCGCCGCCTCCGGCATCGGCCGGGCCACCGCCTTGGCGTTCGCCGAGGCGGGCGCGCGGATCGTGGCGGTGGATCTGGACGGCGGGGGAGCGGCGCGGACCGCCGATACGGCACGGCTGATCGGCGCCCCCGAGGCATGGGGCGAGCAGGTGGACGTCGGCGACGCGGAGGCCATGGAGAAGCTCTCCGAGAAGGTGGCCGGCGCCCAGGGGGTGGTGGATGTCCTGGTCAACAACGCGGGCATCGGCCTCTCCGGCCCCTTCATGGCCACCACCGCCGAGGAGTGGCAGCGGGTCCTGGACGTCAATCTGTGGGGAGTCATCCACGGCTGCCGGCTCTTCGGCCGGCAGATGGCCGAGCGCGGCCAGGGCGGCCATATCGTCAACACGGCTTCCGGTGCGGCCTATCAGCCCACGAAGGTGCTGCCCGCGTACAGCACGTCGAAGGCCGCGGTGCTGATGCTCAGCGAGTGCCTGCGGGCCGAACTGGCGGGCCAGGAGATCGGGGTGTCGGCGATCTGCCCCGGAATCGTCAGGACGAACATCACGGCGACGACCCGGTTCGCGGGGACCGACGAGGCCGAGGAGCGGCGGCTGCGGCAGCGGGCCGGCCGGCTCTACGGACTGCGCAACTACCCGCCGGAGAAGGTGGCGGACGCGATCCTGGACGCCGTGCTGCACAACCGGGCGGTGGTTCCGGTGACACCGGAGGCCCGGGGCGCGCTGCTGCTCTCCCGGTTCGCTCCCCGGGCGCTGCGGGCCTTCGCGAGGCTGGATCCGCCGATGTGAACAAAGGGGGAGCGGGGAGCGGTGTGTGAACGGACGGAGGACAGCCGGCCGGAGGAGGTGAGTGCCATAGAGGGGGAGAGCGTGTCCGAGCAGTCGGTCGCGGAGTACCGGATAGAGGGCCTGGCGCACCACAGCGGCGCCACGGTCCGGACGATCCGTGCCTACCAGGATCGCGGTCTGCTCCCGAAACCGGAGCGCCGCGGCAGATCGAATGTCTACGGGCCCGGGCATCTCGCCCGGCTCCGGCAGATCGCCGGTCTGCTGGACCGGGGCTACACCCTTGCCTCGATAAGGGAGTTGCTGGAGGCGTGGGACACGGGCCGGGGGCTCGCGGGGGTGCTGGAGCCGGGTGTGCCGGAGCCGGAGCATGTCCGCGCGCGTCCTCCGGAAAACCGCGTTCCGGAGGACGCGGAACAACCCGCGGCGGCCGGGCCGGCGCGGCGGCCCCGGCCGCTCATCGGCCGGGCCGCGGATATCGAACCGGCTGGTGCGATAGGTGTCTTCGCGGACCTGAATGCCCATCGGATTCCAGCCGTGGAAACTCCGTCACAGAAGCGCGGCCGAACCCTTTCCGTGTCCCTTCCGGCGGAGACAATCCGGGCGGTGGAAGGACTCGTTGGCCCGGGGGGCACCGCCGCTTTCATCGCGGCGGCGGCCGAACGCGAAGTGCGGGCGCGGGTCTTGGACGGTCTTGCCGCACGGGCCCTCCGGGACAGCCCTCTTGATCAAGAGAACTGAATCGCCTGTGAGTTGTCCACAGAATCGCCAAATCGCCTGTGGACAACCCACGTTGGCTGTGGATCAAACCTGTGGGGCGGAAATTATCAGTGGCGATGGCCACAGCGGGAAGGTCATTCTGGCCGGTATGAGCAGAGGAAAAGATTCCCGGAGGCGATCGACCGCATCCGCACAAGTCAGACAAAACATTACCGAAGAATATGAAACCGATGGGGGATCATCGGCCGGGAGCGGCGACGGCCGGCCGGCGCTCCCCGGTTCGCCGGCCGGCGAACGACGCACGGTCAAGGTCTCCAAGTACCTCGCGAGGCATCTGCGCCACCGGCCCGAGCGCATCGGCATCGCTCTCGACGAGAACGGCTGGGTCCCGGTGGAGGAGCTGCTGCGGGCCACCGCCGCCCACGGCTTCCGGATCAGCCGTGCCGAGCTGGACCATGTCGTGGCCGTCAACGACAAGCGGCGTTTCACCATCGACGGCGCCCGGATCCGCGCCAACCAGGGCCACACCGTGCAGGTCGATCTCGGTCTCCCCCCGGCCGAGCCGCCCGGCTTTCTCCACCACGGCACCCACCCCGCCGCCCTGCCGTCGATACGTGCCGAGGGGCTGCTCCCGATGGACCGCCATCATGTCCACCTCTCCCCCGACCGCGAGACGGCGGCCCGGGTCGGGGCCCGCCGGGGCCGTCCGGTCGTCCTCTCCGTGGACGCTGGGGCGATGCACCGGGCGGGCCATGTCCTGCGGGTCAGTGCCAACGGCGTCTGGCTCGCCGACTCCGTGCCGCCGGAGTTTCTGCGCTTCCCCGGCTCCTGAGCCCATTCGGCCGTCTCCCGCGCCCCGTACCGGACACCGGACAGACACCGGACACCGGACACCGGACAGGCGCCGGGCCCGGCGCGCACACCCACGACCCGGCACGCCCGCGTGGACGGATGCCCGCTCGGGCCAGGAGTGTTTCCGGCCAACCGTAGGCTCATGGTCATGAGCCTGCGTCTGAGCACCGTGATCCTCCCCATCCACCGCTGGCACGAAGGCGGCCGTGAGCGCTGGCAGCGCGCCGAGGAGCTGGGCTTCCACACCGCGTACACCTATGACCACCTGACCTGGCGCACCTTCCGCGACGGTCCCTGGTTCGGGGCCCTGCCCACCCTGACCGCCGCCGCCGGCGCCACCGGCCGCATGCGGCTGGGCACCCTGGTGACCTCCCCGAACTTCCGGCACCCGGTGACCCTGGCCAAGGAGCTGATGTCCCTCGACGACATCTCCGGCGGCCGGATCACCCTGGGTATCGGCGCGGGCGGCACCGGCTTCGACGCGACCGCGCTCGGGCAGGACCCCTGGACCCCCCGCGAGCGGGCGGACCGCTTCGACGAATTCCTGCCGCTGCTCGACCGGCTGCTCACCGAGCGCGAGACCACCCAGCGGGGCACCCACTACTCCGCCGTCGACGCCCGCGCCCTGCCCGGCTGCGTCCAGCGCCCCCGCCTTCCCTTCGCCGTGGCGGCCACCGGCCCGCGCGGACTGCGGCTCGCCGCCCGCCACGGACAGGCGTGGGTGACGACCGGGGACCCGAAGATTTTCGCCGAGGGCACCCCTGAGGATTCCCTGAAGGCCATCGGCGATCAGATCGACCGGCTCGGCCGGGCCTGCGCCGACATCGGCCGCGACCCCGCCGAGCTGGACAAGATCCTGCTCACCGGCTTCACCCCGGAAGCCAACAGCCCCCTGGAATCCCTCGGCGCCTTCACCGATTTCGCGGGCCGCCACGAGGAGCTCGGCTTCACCGAGATCGTCGTCCACTGGCCGATCCCGGACTCCGAATTCGCCTCCGACCAGAGGGTGTTCGAACAGATCGCCACCGAGTTCAAAGGCTAGGGATCTCCTTCGGACCCCCGGCGAACCGCTCCGCGGACGACCGGCCGCTCACGCCCTGTCCGTATCCGGGAGACCACCCGGATACGGACAGCGGCCCGGCGCGGAAGCGCCCCCGCCGCCCGAACCACTCACCTGTGCACCTTCCCGCACGCCCGTGCGACTCCGTACGGGAGAATGGAACGGTGACCTCAGCTACCGGCCCCACCCCGCCGCCCATCGCCCCCCGGCTGATCGCCACCGATCTGGACGGCACCCTGCTCCGGGACGACAAGACCGTCTCGGACCGCACCGTGGCGGCCCTCGCCGCCGCCGAGGCCGCGGGCATCGAGGTCTTCTTCGTCACCGGCCGCCCGGCCCGCTGGATGCAGGTCGTCAGCGATCATGTCCAGGGCCATGGGCTGGCGATCTGCGCCAATGGCGCCGCCGTCGTGGATCTGCACGCGGGCGGGGAGCTGCTGAAGGTGCATGCGCTGGACCGGGTGACCGCCCTCGATGTCGTCCACGCGCTCCGCGTCGCCGCCCCCGGCACCACCTTCGGGGTCGAGACCGCCGGCGGGTTCCACCACGAGCCCGAGTACCCGCAGCTTTTCTCCCACGACGCCGGCACGATCGTCGCGGCTGCCGAGAAGCTGCTCCGGGTGGAGAATCCCGCGTCCGACGCACCGGTGATCAAGGTGCTCGCCCACCACCGCGAGCTGGAGCCCGACGCCTTCCTCGCACTGGCCCGCGCCGCGGTCGGCGACCTCGCGTCGCTCACCCGGTCCAGCCCGTCATCCCTGCTGGAGATCAGCCGCGCCGGCATCAGCAAGGCCAGCACCCTGGCGCTCTGCTGTGCCGAACGCGGCATCTCGGCCGATGAGGTCGTCGCCTTCGGGGACATGCCCAACGACATCGAGATGCTGACCTGGGCCGGCACCTCGTACGCGATGGGCAACGCCCACCCCGATGTGATCGCCGCGGCATCCGGGCGGACGGCCTCCAACACCGAGGACGGTGTCGCCGTCGTCATCGAGGAGATCCTGCGGAGGCTCAACGGCGGCCGCTGACCCGGCCCCCCGCGCCACCGGCTCCGCCCCCGAGCCGGGGCGCGGCGTGAACCGGGGTACGGCGGCGCGGCGTGAACCGGGGTACGGCGGTGCGGAGCAACCGCCCCGGCCCTGTCCGCGGCAGTCCCTAGAGCGGGGCCTCCCAGTACACCGTGGTGCCCCGGCCGTCCTCGCCGATCCCGGGCCGGCAGTCGCTGGACCCGCCGAGCGATTCGGCGCGCCGGGCGAGATTCCGCAGCCCGCTGCGGCGTCCGCCCGCCGGGATGCCCACCCCGTCGTCGGCCACCGTCAGCCGCACGCCGCCGGAGCCGTCGGGCAGTCTCACCGTGGCGTCCACCACCACATCGATCCTGGACGCCTCCGCATGCCGGAAGGCGTTGGAGAGCGCCTCCCGCAGGGCCGCGATCAGGTTCTTGCCGGTGAGCTCGCCCACCGCGGAGTCCACCGCCCCGATGAACCGGTGGCCCGGCTTGAAGCCCAGCGGCACAGCGGCCATGTTGATCTCCCGGAGCACCCGGGTCCGCAGCCCGGACGGAGCCTCGGCCGGTCCCTGCTGGAGCGCGAAGATCGCCGTACGGATCTCCTGGATGGTCACATCCAGCTCATCGACGGCCTTGCCGACACCGTCCTGGACCGCTGGCACGGCCGATCTGCGCTGGGCGCCCTCCAGCATCATCCCGGTGGCGAAGAGCCGCTGGATCACCAGATCGTGCAGATCGCGCGCGATCCGGTCGCGGTCCTCGTACACCGCGAGCCGCTCCCGGTCGCGCTGGGCCTCCGCCATGATCAGCGCCAGGGCCGCCTGGGTGGCGAACTGCGTGGCCAGTGTCCGCTCCGCCTCGCTGAACTGCCGCGCGCCCCGGGTTCGCGGGGTGGCGAGCGCACCGAGGACGCGTCCGCCGCTCTGCAGCGGAAGCATCATGCTCGGCCCGTACCGCTCGGAGAGTCTGGTGACCATCCGGTCGTCGGTGGCCGCGTCCGTGACGAACACGGGCTCCCCGGCCAGCAGCTTGGCGACCACCCGGCTCTCCGGCCCGATGACCGACCCGAGCGGGCTGTCGGGCAGATCCGAGGCGACGGCGACGATTTCGAGGCCGCCCTCCTCGGCGGGCAGCATCACGATCCCGGCGGCGGCGTCGGCCAGTCTGCGGGCCTGCTCGGCGACGACCGCCAGCGCGTCATCGGCGTCGCCGCCGGAGAGCAGCGCCGTGGTGACGGCGACCGAACCGTCGATCCAGCGCTCCCGCTGGCGGGCCGCCTCGTACAGCCGGGCATTGCCGATGGCGATCCCGGCCTCGGTGGCGAGGACCCGCACCATGTGGAGGTCGTAGTCGTTGAATTCGCCCCCGCCGTGCTTCTCCGCGAGATAGAGATTGCCGAAGATCTCGCCCTGGACGCGGATCGGGACACCGAGGAAGCTGCGCATCGCCGGATGGCCCGGAGGGAATCCGGCGAACCGGGGGTCCGAGGTGAGATCGGCGAGTCTGACCGGGGCGGGGTCGTGGATGAGCGCGCCGAGAAGACCGCGATGACCGTCCGGGCGGCGGCCGATCCGCCGGGCGACGTCCTCACCGACGCCATGGGTCACGAAGTCGGAGAGTCCCTTGCCCTCCTCGTCGACGACCCCGATGGCGGCATAGCGGGCCGTGGCGAGTTCGGCGGCGGTCTCGCAGATCCGGTCGAGGGTGGAGTGCAGTTCGAGGCCGGTGCCGACCGACCGCATGGCCTCAAGCAGTTGGGGGACGCGGGCGGTGAGTTCCGTGGAGAGCCCCTGGAGGCTGCGGGTGGCCTCGGTCGCGGCGTCCAGCGCGTCCCCCCGCCCGTGCGCCTCGCCGTCCGGCCCGGACGGGTCCTGCCGGGCGGGCTCCGCCGAGCCGGACGGTCCGTTCGCATCCTCTGATTCGGGCACGGTCATGAGCTTGAGCCTAGTAACACCCGTTTAGCGACGAAAGTCGGCTGTGAGGCCGATCGGATGGAGCCCCTGGCCGCGAGGCCGTTCCGGGACCGGTGTCCACCGCCCCCGGCGCGGCTACGCGCCCACCGCGTCCACCACTCCGAGAAGGTCGGCCGCCCGCTCCCGTTCCACCATCCGCCGCAGTGGTCCGTCGACCAGGGCCAGTTCCGCGTACGCACCGCGCTGCACCACCGCCCCGTCCTCCAGTACGACGATCTCGTCCACCGTGTCGAGCCCCTGAAGCCGGTGGGTGATCAGCACGGTCGCCGCGCCCCGGGCCGTCCGGCCCTCCCCGGCCGACAGCAGATCCGCCGTCAGCGCGTCGGCGGTCGCCAGATCGAGGTGTTCGGCCGGCTCGTCCAGCACCAGTACGGGGAAGTCGGCGAGGAGCGCCCGCGCCAGCGCGAGCCGCTGCCGCTGGCCGCCGGAGAGCCGGGCCCCGTGCTCGCCCACCAGGGTGTCGAGCCCGTCGGGCAGCGTCTCGGCCCACTCCAGCAGCCGGGCGTCGGCGAGAGCCCGGCGCAGTTCCTCCTCGGTGGCCCCGGGGCGCGCGAGCCGCAGATTCTCCCGTACGGAACTGTCGAAGACATGGGCGTCCTGCGCGCAGAGACCGACGAACTCCCGGACCGTCTCCCCCGCCAGCGTGTCCGCCGGCACACCGCCCAGGGTGTACGTCCCGTCCCGGGCGTCCAGGAATCGGACCAGCACCTGGGCGAGCGTGGTCTTCCCGGAGCCCGAGGCGCCGACGACCGCGATCCGCCGGCCCGCCGTGACGGTGAGATCGATTCCGCCGAGCGCGTCCCGTCCGGCGCCCGCGTACCGGGCCCGCAGCCCGCGCACCCGGAGCGGGAAGGCGCTCTCGGGCGCGGCGGCCGGCTGCTCCGGTTCGTGTACGGGCACGGGCGCGTCGAGGACTTCGTACACCCGCTCGGCGCTCCGTCCGATCCGCTGCCGGTACTGCACGGCCAGGGGGAGTGCGGTGACCGCCTCGAAGGCGGCGAGCGGGGTGAGTACGACAACGGCGAGCAGCAGCCCGTCGAGCCGGCCGTCGCCCACCGCCCGTACTCCGGCGAGGGCGGCGGCCACCACGGTGAGGCCGCAGACGAGGGTGGAGAGTCCGCTGCCGAGCGCGGCGGCGGCGGCGCCGCGCGAGGCGATCCCGGTGAGCTTCCGGTCGGCCTCCCGGGCTCCCGCCATCCGGTCCGGGAGCGCGCCGGCGACGGTCAGTTCGGCGGTTCCGCGCAGCAGGTCGACCAGCCGGGTGGCGAGCGCCCCCCGGGCGGGGGCGAGCTGCCGCTCGGCCCGGCGGGCGATGGCACCGCTGATCAGCGGCACACCGACACCGGCGGTGAGCAGTCCGGCGGCGAGTACGGCGCCGGCCTCGGGCAGCAGCCAGGCGGTGAAGCCGACGGACGCCGCGCTCACGACGAGGGCGGCGCCGGCGGGCATCAGCCAGCGGAGCCAGTAGTCCTGGAGGGCGTCGACATCGGCGACGAGCCGGGAGAGCAGATCGCCGCGCCGGGTCCGGCGCAGGCCCGCGGGGGCGATCAGCTCCAGCCGCCGGTACACCGCGACCCGCAGTTCGGCGAGCATCCGCAGCACGGCGTCGTGGGAGACGAGCCGTTCGGCATAGCGGAAGACGGCGCGGCCGATGCCGAAGGCCCGGGTGGCCGTCACGGCCATCATCAGATAGAGGACCGGGGGCTGTTCGGACGCGCGGGAGATCAGATAGCCGGAGACGGCCATGAGTCCGACGGCGGATCCCAGGGCGAGGCTGCCCAGCAGCAGTGCGAGCCGGAACCGGGCCCGCTGCCGCCCGGCCGCCTGCCGGACCCTGGTGAGGACGGAGCTCCCGGCCCTGTCATCGGGGCCGGTGAAGCGGTACGGGTCCCCGTCGGGGAGCCCGTCCGGCCGCCCGTCGGCGCTCCCGCTCCCGCTCCCCGCGATCCGGTCCGCGCGCTCCGGTCCGGCAGGTGACACCGCCGTGGCGGTGTCGTCCCGGCGGGTGAGGGTGACCACCCGGTCGGCCACGGCGAGCAGCGCGGGGCGGTGCACCACCAGCAGCACGGTCCGGCCGGCCGCCAGACGGCGCACCGCGTCGACAATGCCCTCCTCGGTCTCCCCGTCGAGGGCCGCCGTCGGCTCGTCGAGCAGCAGCAGCGGCCGGTCGGCGAGGAACGCCCGGGCCAGTGCGAGCCGCTGCCGCTGACCGGCCGACAGCCCGCCGCCGTCCTCGCCGAGCACCGTTTCGGCGCCCCGCGGGAGCGCGGCCACGAATTCCGCCGCCCCGGCCTGCCGGAGCGCTTCCCGTACGGCCTCGTCATCGGCGCCGGGACGGGCCAGGCGTACGTTCTCGGCGACCGTCCCCGCGAAGAGGCAGGGCCGCTGGGGAACCCAGGCGATCCGCTCGTGCCAGCGGGCGAGGTCGAGCTCCGCGAGATCCCGCCCGTCGACCCGTACCCGGCCCTCGGACGGTTCGGTGAAGCCGAGCACCACATCGAGCAGGGTGGACTTGCCGATACCGCTCGGCCCGACCAGGGCGACGGTCTCCCCCGGCCGCACCGTCAGCGAGGCCGCGTCCAGGGAGGGTTCGGCGCGGCCGGGGTGGCGTACGGTCACCCCGTCCAGCTCCAGCCGGAGGGTGTCGGGCACCTCTCCCGTGCCGTTCTCGCGAGGCTCGGTCTCCAGGATGGTGAAGATCTCCTCGGCGGCCGAGAGCCCCTCGGCCGCCGCGTGGTACTGCGTACCGACCATCCGCAGCGGCAGATACGCCTCGGGCGCCAGGATCAGGATGACCAGCCCGGTATAGAGGTCCATGCCGCCGTGGACCAGCCGCATTCCGATGGTGACGGCCACCAGGGCCAAGGAGAGGGTGGAGAGCAGTTCCAGGGCGAAGGACGAGATGAAGGCGATCCGCAGGGTGCGCATGGTGGCGCGCCGGTACTCGCCGGTGATCGAGCGGATCGACTCGGCCTGCGCCTTGGAACGGCCGAAGATCTTGAGGGTGGGCAGTCCGGCGACCACATCGAGGAAGTGACCGGAGAGCCGGGAGAGCAGCCGCCACTGGCGGTCCATCCGGTTCTGGGTGGCCCAGCCGATGAGCACCATGAAGACCGGGATCAGCGGCAGGGTGCCCACGATGATGGCGGCGGAGACCCAGTCCTCGGTGACGACCCGGGCCAGTACCGCCACCGGGACCACCACGGCGAGGCCGAGCTGTGGCAGATAGCGGGCGAAGTAGTCGTCGAGCGCGTCGATGCCCCGGGTGGCGAGCGCGACCAGCGAACCGGTGCGCTGCGCGCTGAGGAATCCCGGCCCCATGGCGGCGATATGGGCCAGCAGCCGTCCCCTGAGCTCCGACTTCACCGCGGCACCGGCACGGTGGGCGGCGAGCTCGGTGAGCCAGGAGACGACCGCCCGGCCGGCCGCGACGGCGGCCAGCAGACCCAGGGCGCCGGCGAGGTCGCCGGCGGAGTGTCCCTGCTCGAAGGCGCCCACCACCACTTCGGCGATGAGCATCGCCTGGGCGACGACCAGCGCCGCCCCGAGAAGTCCGAGGAGTACCACCGCGAGCAGAAAGCGGCGGGTGGCCCGGGCGTACCGGAGCAGACGCGGGTCGATCGGTTTCACGTGAAACATCCCCTGCCGATGGGACCGGCCCGTCCGGGCCGGTGATCATCTCTGTTCGAACGAGGCGCCCGCCCACCGGTTGGGCGCCCGCTCAGCGGGTTCGGACTCAGCGAGTACCCACCCGGCGGGCTCCCGCTCAGTGGGCGTCGGCGATGTGCTGGGTGCCGATGCGCTTGCGGAAGACCCAGTACGTCCAGCCCTGGTAGAGCAGGACGACCGGGGTGGCGATGCCCGCACACCAGGTCATGATCTTCAGGGTGTAGGGCGTCGAGGACGCGTTGGTGACGGTCAGATTCCAGGCGTCGTTGAGCGAGGACGGCATGACATTCGGGAAGAGGGTGAGGAAGAGCATCGCCACCGCCGCCACGATCGTCACTCCGGAGAAGGCGAACGACCAGCCCTCCCGGCCCGCCTGATTCGCCCCGATCGCGGCCACCAGGGACACCACCGCGATGACCATCGCGATCAGGCTGGTGCCGTCGCCGTGGGCCGCCTGGGTCCAGAGCAGGAAGCCCAGTGCGAGCACGGCGGTGGCCAGTCCCAGCTTCAGCGCCAGCGCACGCGCCCGCCCCCGGATGTCCCCCACCGTCTTCAGCGCCACGAAGACCGCGCCGTGGAAGGTGAAGAGGGAGAGTGTCACCAGTCCGCCGAGGATGGAGTAGCCGTTGAGCAGGTCGAAGACATTGCCCACGTACTCCATCTCGCCGTTGATCTTCACCCCGCGCACGATGTTGCCGAAGGCCACACCCCAGAGGAAGGCCGGCAGCAGGGAGGTCCAGAAGATGGCGTTCTCCCAGTTGGTCTGCCAGCGGTCCTCGGGCCGCTTGTGGCGGTACTCGAAGGAGACTCCGCGCACGATCAGACAGATCAGGATGAGCAGCAGCGGCAGATAGAAGCCGGAGAAGAGAGTGGCGTACCACTCGGGGAAGGCGGCGAAGGTCGCCCCTCCGGCGGAGAGCAGCCAGACCTCGTTCCCGTCCCACACGGGCCCGATGGTGTTGATCAGAACACGGCGTTCCTTGCGGTTCCGGGCGAGCAGTTTGGTCAGAACACCGACCCCGAAGTCGAATCCCTCGAGGAAGAAGTATCCGATCCACAGGACGGCGATCAGGACGAACCAGACGTCGTGAAGTTCCATGCCTCAGCAGCTCCTCAGGGCCTCAGTAGGAGAAGGCCATGGGCCGGTCGGCGTCACGGTCGTCGCCGCCGATCTTGGTTGGCGGATTGAGGTCGGCCTCGGTGAGTTCGGGCGGTCCGGCC
Organism: Streptomyces sp. CAU 1734; assembly: GCF_039888735.1. Lineage (NCBI taxonomy): Bacteria > Bacillati > Actinomycetota > Actinomycetes > Kitasatosporales > Streptomycetaceae > Streptomyces > Streptomyces sp. CAU 1734. The sequence continues at coordinate 717,600 of NZ_JBDQQP010000001.1, read as the reverse complement.
TTGGCGTACTTGACCATCAGCTTGAACTCGATCACCGCGAGCACCGCGTAGAGCGAGGTGAAGATGATCATCGAGGTGAGCACCTCGCCCTGGGAGACACCGGGGGAGACCGCGTCCTTGGTGCGCAGCACTCCGTAGACGACCCAGGGCTGCCGGCCCATCTCGGTGAAGATCCAGCCCCAGGAGGTGGCGATCAGCGGGAAGGTCATCGTCCAGAGGGCGACGATCCAGTACCAGCGGCTGAACCGGGCACCCAGCGGCTTCTTGAGAAGCACCAGATGCGGCACCTCGTCCTCCCCGGTCCGCAGCGCCCGCGGGAGCAGGAACCGCTTGCGGGTGAGCCAGAGACCGATCAGCCCGATAGTGACGGAGGCCATACCGAAGCCGATCATCCACCGGAAGCCCCAGTAGGCGACCGGGATGTTGGGGCGGTAGTCGCCGGGGCCGTACTTCTCCTGCTCGGCCTTGTTGATGTCGTTGATGCCGGGGACATACGAGTCGAAGTCGCCGTTGGCCAGGAAGGAGAGCAGTCCGGGGATCTCTATGGCGACCTTGTTGTGCCCCTCGTCGACATCTCCGTAGGCGAAGATCGAGAAGGGTGCGGGGGCCTCGCCGTCCCACAGGGCCTCGGCGGCGGCCATCTTCATCGGCTGCTGCCGGAACATGACCTTGCCGAGTACATCGCCGCTGATGGCGGTGAAGAGCCCGGCGACGATCACGGTGACCAGACCGAGCCGGAGCGAGGTCCGCATCACCGGGATGTGCTTCCCGCGCGCCAGATGGTAGGCGGCGATCCCGACCATGAAGGCGCCGCCCACCAGGAAGGCGGCCGTGATGGTGTGGAAGAACTGCGCCAGCGCGGTGTCCTGGCTGAGCACCCGCCAGAAGTCGGTCAGCTCGGCCCGGCCGCGCTCCTCGTTGATGCGGTAGCCGACGGGGTGCTGCATCCAGGAGTTGGCGGCCAGGATGAAGTACGCGGAGAGGATGGTGCCGATGGAGACCATCCAGATACAGGCGAGGTGGATCCGCTTCGGCAGCTTGTCCCAGCCGAAGATCCACAGCCCGATGAAGGTGGACTCGAAGAAGAACGCGATCAGCGCCTCGAAGGCGAGCGGCGCACCGAAGATGTCGCCGACGAAGCGGGAGTAGTCCGACCAGTTCATACCGAACTGGAACTCCTGCACGATGCCGGTGACCACACCCATGGCGATGTTGATCAGGAAGAGCTTGCCCCAGAACTTCGTCGCCCTGAGGTACTTCTCCTTCTCCGTCCGGACCCATGCGGTCTGGAGGCCCGCGGTGAGCGCGGCGAGGGAGATCGTCAGGGGGACGAAGAGAAAGTGGTAGACGGTGGTGATACCGAACTGCCATCGCGCCAGGGTCTCCGGCGCCAGAGCCAAGTCCACAGCCTCATCTCCTTACATCGGCGTGGTCGAGCGGCAGTTTGCCCGATTAATCCCAACTATCGAGGGATGAACGGGACACGCTTGTGAACGCGTTCACATTCACAAGCAATTATGGACCATACGAAAACCACACTGATGAGCGGGGTACCCCTTCGCGACAATCCGTCCGGAGCGGACATCCCCGCCCCCGCCGGCCGGCGCGGCGGCCCCGGCGGCAGGGCGGGTGCGGCGGTGCCCGGACATGGCTCCGCCCCGGTCCTCACGGCGGAGAGCCGGGGGAACCGGGGCGGAAAAACCGGATCACGGGAACCGAGCCGCGGGCTCCCGGGGCCGGGGCAGCGGGGCCCGGGGCAGGGGCAGGGCAGCGGCGGCGGCGGCGGAAAGCCTTCCGGACCGGACGCGATCAGCCCGGAAACCGGAGAGCGCGGCGGGCTCCGGCGTCAGAGCTCCTTGCGGAAGCCGTTCGCCGTGTGCAGCAGGAGGTCATTGGCCTCCTCCTCCCCGATGGTGATCCGCACACCCTCCCCGGGGAACGGCCGCACCATCACCCCCGCCTTCTCGCACACGGCCGCGAAATCGGCGGTGCGCTCGCCGAGCCGCAGCCAGACGAAGTTCGCCTGCGTCTCCGGCACCGTCCAGCCCTGGGCGACCAGGGCCTCGTACACCCTGCCCCGCTCGGCGACGAGCGAGCCGACCCGGCCCAGCAGCTCGTCCTCGGCACGGAGCGAGGCGACCGCCGCGTCCTGTGCGAGCTGGCTCACCCCGAACGGCACCGCGGTCTTGCGCAGCGCCGCCGCCACCGGCTCGTGCGCGATGGCGAAGCCGACCCGCAGCCCCGCCAGCCCGTACGCCTTGGAGAAGGTCCGCAGCACCGCCACATTGGGCCGGTCCCGGTAGATCTCGATACCGTCCGGCACCTCGGCGTCCCGGATGAACTCGCGGTACGCCTCGTCCAGCACCACCAGGACATCCGACGGCACCCGGTCGAGGAACCGTTCCAGCTCGGCCCGGCGCACCACGGTCCCGGTCGGATTATTGGGGTTGCAGACGAAAATCAGCCGGGTCCGGTCGGTGATCGCCGCGGCCATCGCGTCCAGGTCGTGCACCTCACCGGCGGTCAGCGGCACCCGTACCGACGCGGCCCCGCTGATCTGGGTGATGATCGGGTACGCCTCGAAGGAGCGCCAGGCGTAGATGACCTCGTCACCCGGCCCCGAGGTGGACTGCACCAGCGACTGGGCGACGCCGACCGATCCCGTACCGGTCGCCAGATGCTCCAGGGGCACACCGAACCGGTCCGCCAGCTCCGCCATCAGAGCGGTGCAGGCCATGTCCGGGTAGCGGTTGAAGCCGCCGGCCGCCGCGACCGCAGCCTCCATCACCCCGGGGAGCGGCGGGTAGGGGTTCTCATTGGACGACAGCTTGAAGGCGGCCGGGCCACCGGCGACCGCCGGCCGGCCCGGCTTGTACACGGGAATGCCGTCCAGCTCGGCTCGCAGCTTGGGGCTCGTCTCGCTCACCGCAGGGTCCTCCTCGACCGTTGTACACCGCTGAACCAGTACCAATACTGCTCACCTTATGAGGATTCCCGCCCGCTGCGAATGGCCGGAGCGGGAAAGGGGGAGCGCTCGATTCCCTGGCGCACGCCGGTGGCTCACTCCGTGGCGCGCATCCCCCGTAGAGGTGAGTTGAGACCTCTTCGAAACATCGACCATTCAGCAGGTCAGCGCGACTGGACGCCCGATTCAAGATAGGCGAAACGTTCAACTCCCTTACTTTTGAAGGGAGTTAATGCGTTATGATCATGCAGAAACGTGCCTGTCAACGAGTGAATATGCGACCGGCCCAACCGCCCATGCGAGCCCTACTATCGGCTCGCCATGACAGCAGCAGGGAAGCACCAGGTGAGCCGGACGGACACATCCCGCCGGGGGAACCGGCAAGGTCGGGCGGGCATCCGAGACGTCGCCGCCGCAGCCGGTGTCTCCATCACGACTGTCTCCGACGCGCTCAACGGGAAAGGCCGGCTCCCGGACGCCACCCGCCGGCATGTCCGCGAGGTCGCCGACCGACTGGGCTACCGCCCATCGGCGGCGGCCCGCACCCTCCGCACCGGCAAGTCGGGGCTCATCGGCCTGACCGTGACCACCTACGGAGACGAACCGTTCACCTTCACCGAGTTCGCGTACTTCGCCGAAATGGCGAGAGCCGCGACCTCGGCCGCGCTCGCCCGCGGCTACGCACTGGTGATCCTCCCGGCCACCTCACGCCATGACGTCTGGTCCAATGTCGCCCTCGACGGCACGGTCGTCATCGATCCGTCCGACCACGACCCGGTCGTCACCGAACTGGTCCGCCAAGGGCTCCCCGTCGTCTCCGACGGCCGCCCGGCCGGCACCCTTCCGGTCACCGCCTGGGTCGACAACGACCACGAAGCAGCCGTACTCGATCTGCTCGACCACCTCGCCGACGCCGGCGCCCGCCGGATCGGCCTCCTCACCGGCACCACCACCGACACCTACACCCGCCTCTCCACCACCGCGTATCTCCGCTGGTGCGAAAGGGTGGGCCAGGACCCGGTCTACGAGTCCTACCCCGCCCACGACCCGTGCGCCGGGGCGGTGGCCGCCGACCGGCTGCTCGCCCGCCCCGACCGGCCCGACGCCGTGTACGGGCTCTTCGACCCCAACGGCACCGACCTCCTCGCCGCCGCCCGGCGGTACGGGCTCCGCGTCCCCGACGATCTGCTGCTGGTCTGCTGCAGTGAGTCAACCGTCTACGCCGCGACCGATCCCCCCATCACCACCCTCTCCCTCAAGCCGCGCCGCATCGGCACGGCCGTCGTCCAGCTCCTCATCGACGCGATCGAGGGAGTCAATGACGACCGGCCGGTCGAGCAGGTGATACCAACCGAATTGATCATCCGGACGTCCTCGCAGCGCCGCTCCCCGAGGACAACGGTCAGCGCGCCACGCTCACCGTCATCGGATTAGAACTCCCCAATCAGGACGAAACCGCCGACGCGTCACGGGTGCGGCACGGATTCACCACCCCTGGTGCGTCACAGAGCACGCGCCGCATTCCTATGATGGGCGGACGACACCGCGGACCACCCCGACCAGGCTGGGCCGAGAGGTGAACGGCGGCGCGACGGTGGTGGAGGGGTCGATGACTCAGGGGGCCGGTCAGGGACCCGTGGTGCGGACGGCGACGTTGCGCGATTTCCGCGTCCCGCCCTATGCGCAGGTGCCCGTTCAGTCACAGGCGCCCGGGGCGGAGACGGAGCCGCGGACGGCCCCCGAGCCGCCCGCCGCACCCCCGGTCCGGGCGCCGGAGCCCATTCCGGCACCCCCGGTCCAGCCACCGCCCGCAGCACCCCCGGTCCAGCCACCGCCCGCAGCGCCTCCGGTGCAGGCGCCGGAGCCCGTTGCGGCGCCCCCGCGCCCCGATGAGCCCGCACCCCCCGCCCAGCCGCCGTACGCCCCCTCCGCCCACCCCGGGAACGCCGTACCGGAAGGAGAGCTGCCGGACGGCTACACCCCGACCGAACGCGACCTTCCGGTCATCGGCCGCACCGCTCCCGGCGACACGGTCACCCTCCAGATCACCCCCGCCGAGACAGGCACCTCCGAGGGACCGGGCCCGCTCTATGTCGTCGGCGACGTCCACGGATATCTCGACGAACTCACCGACGCGCTCGCCGCGCAGGGCCTCATCGACGCCGAGGGCAACTGGGCCGCGGGCAATGCCCGCCTCTGGTTCCTCGGCGACTTCACCGACCGCGGGCCCGACGGGATCGGCGTCATCGACCTGGTGATGCGCCTCTCCGCCGAGGCCGCGGCCGCCGGGGGCTACTGCAAGGCCCTGATGGGCAACCATGAGCTGCTCCTGCTCGGCGCCAGGCGCTTCGGCGACACGCCGGTCAACTCCGGCGCCGGAACCGCCACTTTCCAGGCCGCCTGGCTGCTCAACGGCGGCCAGAAGTCCGACATGGACCGCCTCCAGGACGTGCACATCCAGTGGATGGCCCGGCTCGACGCGGTGGTCGAGGAGGACCGGCACCTGCTGCTGCACTCCGACACCACGGCCTATCTCGAATACGGATCGACCATCGAGGACGTCAACGAGACGGTTCACGAGATCCTCACCCGCAATGACGCCGACGAATGCTGGGATCTCTTCCGCAAACTGACCAAGCGCTTCGCCTTCCGCGACGAGGACGCGGGGCCGCAGGCCGTGCGCGAACTGCTCGACACCTACGGCGGCGACCGCATCGTGCACGGACACAGCCCCATCCCCTATCTCCTGGGCGAGGTCGGCACCGAGGACGGCGGCGAGGAGACCCGTCCGGCGGTCGAGGGACCGCATGTGTACGCGGACGGCCTGGCCATCGCCATGGACGGCGGAGTGACCATGGCCGGAAAACTGCTGGTCGTCCAACTCCCGCTGCCCGATTGAGCAAAGATCGGCTCACGTTTTCCCGAAACCCTCTGTCACCCCGCGCCGGAACGGCTCTACCATCGGCCTATCCGTAGCAGGCTCTCCTCCGTTTCCGCCCAACCGCCCGTATGCAAACGGGCGAACCGGCCCTACGGAGCATCGGGGGATGCAGATGACAAGCGCTCCGCACCTGCTGACCGAGGATCGCGCCGAATTCGAGCGACTCCTCGACGAGGTACTGCGCGACGCCCATGACCGGCCTGATCTCTCCGCCATCGGACAGCGGCTGAACGCGGCACAGCTGCGCACCATGGCCCTGAACAGAACGGCGCTGATCAGCACGGCCGCCGCGGCCGAGTACGAGCACTACACCGCCATCCGCGCGGAGATGCGCTCCTCGGCGGGTGGGCGCGACGGCTCCGCGGCCTCCTCCGGCGGCCCCGTCCAGGACGGCGGCGCGGGGCTCTCCGCCGTGGTGACCGTCCTCGCGCCGGTGCTCGCCGGCACGGCAGCGCTGATCTTCCTGCTCATCGGCTATCTGCTGGGCATGCTCGATCCCGCTCCCTCCTTCGCCAGGACCATGGTGGCCGCGGGGTGGTTCTTCGCCGGGGCGATGGCGGTCGCCATCCTCTTCGCGGCGGTGGCGCTGCTGATCACCGCCATGCGCAACAGCTCCACCCAGCTGCCGGCCGGGGAGCGCCCGGGAGAGCTCCCCGACGAGGTGGCCCGCGCCAAGGACGCCTGGCGGCATGCGCTGCTGGAGCGCGGCATTCTGCCGTTCCTCCAGGCCGCCCTCGCGGACCCCAGCGCCGTCCCCGAGTCCGGCGCGGCGCCGCACAGGGCGAGCCGGCTCCCCAAGGTCGGCTACAGCGGCCCGGACTTCACCGGGCCCAATGAGAGCCCGTCCCCGGCGCAGCGGCCCACCTTCACCAGTCCCGACTTCACCGGCCCCGATTTCGGGGGCCCCGAGCACCGGCCGGAGTGAGCCCCCGGCCGGAAGCGCACCCCGCCGGGAGCGACCCCCGGCCCCCGGCCGGGAGTGGTCACCCGGGCCGGGTGACCACTCCCGATGAGCCGGCGCCCTCGCCCGGCACCGGACCACGGCCTCGGGGTCGTGGTCGGGGCACGGCCTCCGGGTGCCGCGTCGCTCAATCCGCCAGCGGCAGATAGACCCGGTTCCCCGTCTCCGCGAACTCCCTGGACTTCTCCGCCATCCCCTCCTCGATCTCCTGTTCCGTCTGCCCGTGCCGGCGCCGGATGTCCTGCGAGATCTTCATGCTGCAGAACTTCGGCCCGCACATGGAGCAGAAATGCGCGGTCTTCGCGGGCTCGGCCGGCAGCGTCTCGTCGTGGAACTCCCGCGCGGTGTCCGGATCGAGGGCCAGATTGAACTGGTCCTCCCACCGGAACTCGAACCGCGCGTCCGACAGCGCGTCGTCCCACTCCTGGGCGCCCGGATGCCCCTTGGCCAGATCGGCCGCGTGAGCGGCGATCTTGTAGGTGATGACCCCGGTCTTCACATCGTCCCGGTTCGGCAGGCCGAGGTGCTCCTTGGGCGTGACGTAGCAGAGCATCGCCGTGCCCCACCAGGCGATCATGGCTGCCCCGATACCGGAGGTGATGTGGTCGTACGCGGGCGCCACATCAGTGGTGAGCGGACCGAGGGTGTAGAAAGGAGCCTCTTCGCAGATCTCCTGCTGAAGGTCGATGTTCTCTTTGATCTTGTGCATCGGGACGTGACCGGGGCCCTCGATCATCGTCTGCACCTGAAAACGCTTGGCGATGCGGTTGAGTTCCCCGAGCGTGTTCAACTCGGCGAACTGCGCCTCGTCATTGGCGTCCGCGATCGAGCCCGGCCGCAGCCCGTCCCCGAGCGAGTAGGTCACGTCGTACGCCGCGAGGATCTCGCACAGTTCCTCGAAGTTCTCGTACAGGAACGATTCCTTGTGGTGGGCCAGACACCACGCGGCCATGATGGAACCGCCGCGCGAGACGATTCCGGTCTTGCGGCGCGCGGTGAGCGGGACGTACCGCAGGAGCACCCCGGCGTGGACGGTCATATAGTCCACACCCTGCTCGGCCTGCTCGATCACGGTGTCCTTGTAGATCTCCCAGGTGAGCTCCTCGGCCTTCCCGTCGACCTTCTCCAGCGCCTGGTAGAGCGGCACGGTGCCGATCGGGACGGGGGAGTTGCGCAGCACCCACTCCCGTGTGGTGTGGATGTTGCGGCCGGTCGAGAGGTCCATGACGGTGTCCGCGCCCCAGCGCGTGGCCCAGGTCATCTTCTCGACCTCCTCCTCGATCGAGGAGGTGACGGCGGAGTTCCCGATGTTGGCGTTGACCTTCACCAGGAACCGCTTGCCGATGATCATCGGCTCGATCTCGGGGTGGTTCACATTGGCGGGCAGCACCGCCCGGCCGGCCGCGATCTCCTCGCGGACCACCTCGGGGGAGACGTTCTCCCTGATGGCCACGTACTCCATCTCCGGGGTGATCTCGCCCCGGCGGGCGTAGGCAAGCTGGGTCACCGCCCGCCCGTCCCGGCCCCGGCGGGGCTGTCGCGGGCGGCCCGGGAAGACCGCGTCGAGGTTCTTCAGCCCGCCGCGCGGCGAGGTGTGCTTGAGCCCGTCGTCCTCGGGGCGGACCGGGCGGCCCGCGTACTCCTCGGTGTCGCCCCGGGCGATGATCCAGCCCTCCCGAAGCGGTGCCAGGCCCCGGCGGACATCCGTCGGGACCGACGGGTCGGTGTATGGGCCGGATGTGTCGTACAGCGTCACATCCGTGCCATTGGTGAGGTGCACCTGGCGGACCGGCACCCGGAGGTCGGGGCGTGAGCCCTCGACATACCCCTTGTGCCAGCCCGGCTCGCGCGTGCCGTCCGCGACGACTGGTACGACGGCAGGCGTGCGTGCATCCTGAACGGTCATCAGACCTACTCCCTACGCCGGCATTACCCGGTAACAGGTTCGGCGGTCGGCGCAGCGATGTCCGAAGCCGTCGTGCCGGCGTCGCCGGAACGGCTTGTACGGAGGTCAGCGCCCTCTCAGCCCGGTGCTCCGAGCTCCCGCGTGTGCAAAAGGTGTCACCACGCTAGCGTCATTTCTGGCGCGCTGAACAGAGGCCCCCCGCCGTTCTTGCGATGATCGGTCGGTGACCTCTTCGCCGCCCGGCCCGCCGCAAGGGCCCGACCACCAGCAGCCACCCGGCCCGCCACGGCAGCGGCCGTGGCCCGGGACGGCACCCGAAGCACCCGGCCGGGAGCCGGAACACGGCCATCCGCCCGGGTACGAGTACGGGGCCGGGCACCATCCGGCACCGGAGCACGGGCAGGCGTACGACCAGGACTTCGAGCCGGCGCGCGAGCCCCTGAGGGCCGCCCCCGGGGCGGACTCCGGACGCTCCTTCGCGCCCGCCGGCGGTGTCGTGCCCGAACCCGCCCCGGCACCCGCCGGCGGAACCGGCCCGCCCCCGGGTCACGGGCACGGCGGACATGGGCACGGCAGCCACGGCGGGCATGGGCACAGTCACAGCCATGGCCCGGCCGCTCCGGTCTCCCGCCATCTGCGGAGGGTGATCGCCGCCGTGCTGATTCCTTTCGCCACGGCGGTCGTGGTCGGCCTCATGGTGCTCTGGCCGAGCAGCGCACCCGGCCATGAACGCACCGGAGTGGGCTTCGACCGGCAGACCGAGCAGGCCGAGGTGGTCCGGGTCGACAAGGTCGACTGCGACTCGGTGAACGCCGGCGTGCCGCCGGCCGAGAAACCCGCCACGCCCCAGGCCCGCGCCGCGGCCGAGGCCCGCAAGGGCACATGCGGCAAGGCGACCATCAAGATCACCACCGGGGAGAACAAGGGCCGCACCTTCACCGAGATCGTGCAGCCCGCTTCGTCACGGAAGCTGGAGAAGGGCCAGGGGGTGGTGGCGGGTTACGCCCCCGACGCCCCCAAGGGGCTCCAGTACTCGGTGATCGATGTGGACCGCACGATTCCGATGGCGCTGCTGGCCGGGATCTTCGCCCTGGCGGTGGTTCTGGTGGGGCGGATGCGGGGGGTGATGGCGCTGATCGCGCTCGCCGTCTCCTTCGGGGTGCTGACGTTCTTCATCCTTCCCGCGATTCTGGCGGGCTCCAATCCGCTGATCGTCGCGGTGGTGGGGGCCAGCGCGATCATGCTGATCGCGCTCTACATGTGCCATGGGCTGACGGCCCGCACCTCGGTGGCGGTGCTCGGCACCCTGATCTCCCTGCTGCTGATCGGGGTGCTGGGTTCGCTCTTCATCGGCTGGGCGCATCTGACCGGCAACACCGACGACAACACCGGGCTGATCCACGGCCTCTACCCCCAGATCGACATGAGCGGTCTGCTGCTCGCGGGGGTGATCATCGGCTCGCTCGGCGTGCTCGACGATGTGACCGTGACCCAGACCTCGGCGGTGTGGGAACTGCACCAGGCCGACCCGGCCATGGGCCCCCGGGGGCTGTACCGGGCCGGTATCCGGATCGGACGCGACCACATCGCGTCGGTGGTCAACACCCTGGTCCTGGCGTACGCGGGCGCGGCCCTGCCACTGCTGCTGCTCTTCTCCATCGCACAGAGCAGTGTGGGGACGGTGGCCAACAGCGAACTGGTCGCGGAGGAGATCGTCCGCACTCTCGTCGGGTCGATCGGCCTGGTCGCCTCGGTGCCGGTGACGACGGTGCTCGCGGCCCTGGTGGTCTCCGCCGACCGTCCGTCCGGCGGTGCCGCGGAGCGCGGTGCGCCGGTAACCGTGCGTGGCGGGGGTACGGGCCGGTCCGTACCCCCCGAGCAGTCCGGCGGGACGCCGGGGCGCGGCGCGCTGCCGGGGCTCGGTGGCAGGGGCCGGCGCCGGAAGAAGTAGGCGCGGCCGGTCCCCGTGCGGGGTCCTTCGCCGGTGCCGGCACCCTCGGGCGCCGGTGGCCGTACCGCTGTCGCATGCGCTCCGGCTTCAGCCCGCGTTCTCCCCCGCTTCGGCGAGGATGCCCTTGAGCGCCTTGTCGAGATCGGCCTCGAAATCGCCGAAGGCCCGCTCCTCGCCCAGGGGCACCAGCTTGTCGGTCCGGTCGAGGAAGGCCACGATCGGTGCCGCGCTCACCAGGAACAACGCACTGTCACCGCCCACCTGGAGCTGGATCCCGATGTCGGACAGCTCCTCCGGCTCGGTCGGGGCAATGTGGACATCGCCGTCCCCGCTGGGCGAGAGGATCCCGTCCAGCAGCAGATCCCGGCTGAACGCCCAGGTAACGGGAGCGTCCCCGGGCAAATGAAAGGTCATCCGCACGGCGTACGGATCTCCCGTCTCGTATCGGAGCTCCACCGGGATCCGGAACGAGAGCTCCTCGGATACAAGGAAACTCATCAAGACCTCGGCCTGGACCGACTCGCGCATCGTGTACCCCGCAGTGGATGAAGCCCGCTGAAAGTATGCCGAAAACGGCCAGGAATGATCCCCCTGGCCCTCTTGCCGTAATCGTGCTGTACGCGCTAGAGGACTACAAGGAGTGATTTTTCAGATACTGATAGAGAACGCGAGCGAGTTCAGCAGCCCGCCCACTCCGGTGCGTAGTTGCTCGATCGCTGGGAGCAGTCGTTCCTCCTGGTGGAGAGGTAGAGAAATGGCCATCGCGGCGGCGGTGGATCCGGCGGTGATGGGGATGGCGGCGCAGACAGTGCCGAGGGCGTATTCCTGGCGCTCCACGACGGGCTGCATCCGCCCGGTGGCGGTGAGCCGCTCGCTCAGCGCATGCCGGTCCCGCACGGAGTAGGGCGTCACCGGCTGGACGGGGTGGCGGTCGAGATGGTCGCCCCGGGCCCGGTCGTCGAGCTGGCTGAGCAGACACTGGCCGAGCGCGTGGGCGTGGCCGGTCTCGCGGAAGTTGGCCCACTCCGCGACGGCGGGCGCATAGGGGGTGTCGGCGATGGCGACGAGGTCGATCTCGCCCTCGCGGTAGAGCGCGAAGTAGACCGGTACGCCGAGAGCGTCCCGCCAGTGCTTCAGGGTCTCCTCAAGTCTGCTGCGACGATTCTGCACCGACCCGCCGACAGCGAGCCGGCCGACCGCGCCGCCGAGGACGAACACCCCTCTCTCCCGGCGCAGATAGTCCTCATGGGTCAGTGTGCGCAGCAGATGGTAGGCCGTGGGGAGTTGAATCCCCGCTTCCCTGGCCAGCTGTTTGGCCGGAGCCCCGTCCGCGTGGGAGGCGGCGGCCTCCAGCAGTCGCAGGGCTCGCTGCACCGAGCCGATCAGGGTTGGGCCAGTGGCGCTCGGACCTGTGGCCAAAGGTCACCCCCAGGCATGGTGACGGGCGACGCGCCCGCCCGCGGGGGCCGCCCCCGCGTGCCCGCAGCCCGGGATCTCCCGAGAGCCCGGGGCCCTGGCGGCGGCTTGTCACTGTAATGGCCGCCCATGGGGTGCCCGGCGGGGTTGGCCGGGGGTTCCCCCGCCCGGGTTAACAGCCGTACCGGCAGTGGCTACCAGTCGCCCCGCGAGGAGGACGAGGAGGTGAACTTCCGTACGAGGAAGACGAGTCCGGCGATGAGGGCGACAGCGGCCAAGAGCTTGAAGAGCACCCCGATCACAAAGGTGACGACGCTGGCGATCACACCACCGAACACCGCCAGGGCGATGACGGGAAGCACGATCCACTTCACCCACCACGGCATAACGGTGAATATCTTGCGCACGGACATCGTCCTGCCTCGATTCGCTCAACCGCCGGCTTCCGCCGGCTCCGGCCCGGTCCCACCGGCTCCCGGACGGTTCCGGTGCCGTGCCTTCGATGCTAGGCGGGCGGGATCGTGAAAAGGGGGCCGTGATCCCTTGGTCTCCCCTGATCGAACCCCTAGGGAGTGCCGGCGGGGAGACCGGTACGGCAGGTGGAGAAGCGGGCCGCCCGCTCAGCCCTCGGGCGGAGAGAAGACCACCATCACCCGCAGGTCCTCGGTGATGTGGTGGAACTTGTGCGGCACCCCGGCCGGTACATAGACGACGCTGCCCCGGCCGACCTGGGTGGTCTCCATGCCGACCGTGATCGCGGCCCGGCCGCTGACGACGAAGTAGATCTCGTCCTGGCTGTGCGGCAGCTGCGGATCCAGCTCTCCCGCGTCGAGCGCGTAGAGACCCGCGGACATGTTCCGCTCGCGCAGGAACTGCAGATACGCACCGTCGTTCGCGATCCGCTCCGCCTCCAGCTCATCCAGCCGGAATGCCTTCATTGTCTGTCCGCCCCTGCCGTAGCCCGGATCATGTCTGTCACGATCAGACCCATGATGAATTTTCTGGTCAAGACGCTTGCCAACGCGGGGGCCCTGGCGGTGGCCATCTGGCTGATCGCGGGCATCACCCTCACCGGTGACAGTACCGGCGGGAAAGCTCTGGCCCTAGTGGTGGTCGCCCTGCTCTTCGGCCTGGTCAACTTTGTCGTCAAGCCCGTGGTCCAGCTGGTGACCCTGCCACTGTTCATCCTCACCCTGGGGCTGATCACGCTGGTCGTCAACGCACTGATGCTGTTGCTGACGTCCTGGCTCGCCGACCGGCTCGGTCTGGACTTCCATGTCGACGGATTCTGGACCGCCGTACTCGGCGGCCTGGTCATCTCCGTCGTCTCCTGGGCGCTGAATGTCGCCCTGCCCGACAAGAACTGAGCACACTCCATGAACAGCACGACAGCCATGGGGGACGGCACCCGCGCGGTACGGGCGGGGCTCCCCGAGCCGGTGAAGTACGAGCCGACCCTGCCGGGCCCGGTCTTCGCGGCCCATTTCCATCTGCCGGGCGAGCCGACCGGCCCGTACACCTACGGCCGGGACTCCAACCCGACCTGGACCGGGCTGGAGCGGGCCATCGGGGAGCTGGAGGCTCCGGGCGAGGAGGTGGAGACCCTGGTCTTCGCCTCCGGCATGGCGGCGATCTCCGCGGTGCTCTTCTCGCAGCTGCGCACGGGCGACGCGGTGGTGCTGCCGAGCGACGGCTATCAGGCGCTGCCGCTGGTCCGGGCGCAGCTGGAGTCCTATGGCATCGAGGTCAGAACGGCTCCGACCGGCGGTGACGCGCAGCTCTCCGTACTGGCCGGCGCGCGGCTGCTGTGGATCGAGACACCGTCCAATCCGGGGCTCGACGTGGCCGATGTCCGGCGGCTGGTGGCCGCCGCCCATGCGGCGGGCGCGCTGGTCGCCGTGGACAACACCCTGGCGACACCGCTCGGGCAGCGCCCGCTGGAGCTGGGGGCGGACTTCTCGGTGGCCAGTGACACCAAGGGCATGACGGGTCATGGGGATCTGCTGCTGGGGCATGTGACCTGCCGCGACGCGGAGCTCGCCGCGGGAGTCCGGCAGTGGCGCAAGATCGTCGGGGCTATCCCGGGCCCCATGGAGGCATGGCTCGCGCACCGTTCGCTGGCCACTCTCCAGCTGCGGATCGACCGGCAGTGCGCCAACGCGCTGGCGGTGGCGCGGGCGCTGGGCGAACGCCGGGAGGTGTCGGGGGTGCGCTATCCGGGCCTGGCGTCGGATCCCTCGCATACCGTCGCCACTCGGCAGATGCGCCGTTACGGAGGGGTGGTCTCCTTCACCCTGCCGGACCGGGAGCACGCCGAGCGGTTCCTGGACGCACTGCGGCTGGTGGACGACGCCACGAGTTTCGGCGGGGTCCGCTCCTCAGCGGAGCGGCGCGGGCGCTGGGGCGGGGACGCGGTGCCGGAGGGTTTCATCCGCTTCTCCGCGGGCGCGGAGGACACGGACGACCTGGTCGCGGATGTCCTGCGGGCACTGGACGAATCAGCCGGATAGCACCGGCCGGCGGACGCATGCACTGGTGAGCGGCCCGAGCCTCCCCCCTCATGGCTCGGACCGCCCCGGTTCATCCCCCCGGAGAACCGCGCGACCCAGGCTAGTTGACTCTGCGTCAGTGTCCAATCACAGTAGCGACAGCAACCTATCGACTTATTTATAGTTGTCCGGTCCGTGGACATATTCGGCTCGGAAGGGGCTCGGCATGGATCTGGCCCTGTTGCGCACATTCGTCACCGTGCACCGAGCCGGCTCCTTCACCCGGGCCGCGGCCCTGCTCGGGCTCTCCCAGCCCGCGGTCACCGGGCAGATACGCACCCTGGAGCGACAGCTGGGGCGGCCCCTGTTCCTGCGACAGGCCCGCGGTGTCACACCGACCACCATCGGAGACGAGCTGGCGCACCGGGCGGCACCGCATCTGGATGCCCTGGTCGAGATCGCCGAGTCGGGTCTCGACGACGAATCGGGGGTACGCACCCTCCATCTCGCCGGACTCCCCGAATTCACCGCTCTCCGCGCGCTGCCCGCCCTCACCCCGCTGATCTCACAGGGGCTGGCGCTGCGGGCCTCGTTCGGCAATGCCGAGGAGACCCTGGAGGGGCTGGCCGCGGGGCACCATGATCTGGCCATCACCACCGCCCGCCCGCGCGGCGGCCTGCTGACCTCGACTCCGCTCTGCGACGAGGAACACGTCCTGGTCGCCTCCCCGCGCTGGGCCGCCCGGCTGGGCCCCGATGTGCTGCGCGGCGGCCATGTGCTGCTGGAACAGCTTCCCGTGGTCGAGGTCCATGAATCCCTGCCCCTGGTCTCGCGCTACTGGTCCGCCGTCTTCGATTCCCGGCCGGCCGCCACCGGTGCCGTTATCGCCCCCGACCTGCGGGCGGTACTGGAATCCGCGGCCTCGGGAGCGGGGCTGGCCGTCCTTCCCCGTTATCTCTGCGCCGACGCGCTCGAACGCGGAGACCTGGTGGCCCTGCTCGACCCCCCGGTCCCCCCGCTGCGCACCTATTTCCTGGTCGTCAGGACCGGCACTCTCTCCCTGCCGCATATCGCCCGGGCCCATGAGTGGCTGCTGCGAGCGGCGGCCGACTGGTGACCCCAGGAACATCGGGAGTTTCAGAACGCGCGGTACGGGCCATTTTCTAGCCATGACCGAACGTCCCGTGGTCAAGCGCACCGCACGTGCCATCCTGCTCGATGGCGACGATCTCATCCTGATCAAGCGCACCAAACCGGGTGTCGACCCCTACTGGCTGACACCGGGAGGCGGTGTCGAGCCGGAGGACACCACGGTCATCGACGCCCTGCACCGCGAGGTGGACGAGGAACTCGGCGCCAAGATCCTCGATGTGGTCCCCTGCTTCGTCGACACCGTCGAGCACATCGCGGAGCACGGCGTGACCGGCGTGAAGGTGCAGCACTTCTTCGTCTGCCGGCTGGAGTCCATGGACCCCCGCCGCCGGCACGGCCCCGAAATCGACGAGCCGTGCGGTGAGTACGAGATCGTTCGCGTCCCCTTCAGCCGGATGGGCATCGCGGCGGTACATCTCGTACCGCTCTCACTGCGGCACTATCTGGACGGCAATATCGAGGGCATCCGCGCCCTGCACGCACCCGACCTCGGCTGACCGCGGCTCGCTCCCGGACCTGCGGTGTTTCACGTGAAACCACGCCGTTTCACGTGAAACCGGACCAGTGGACTCACCAGCCGGATTCCACAAAGCACTGGACGGACGATCACCGCGTCGGCAAGCCTGATCCCCATGCCCACACCACTCCCCGAACTGCCCATTCGCCTCCTCACCAGGGATGACCTCAGCGCGTGCGCCGATCTCTCGGAGAGCCGGGGGTGGCATCGGGAGGAACACAAGTGGGGCCTGCTGCTGGCGGCGGGCACCGGATACGGCATCGACAGCCCGGCGGGCAAAGGACTGGCGGCCGTCTGCGTGGTGACCTCGTACGGCCGCGAGCTCGCCGCCCTCGGCATGATGCTGGTGGCCGAGGAGTACGCCCGCCGGGGCCTCGGACGGCGGATGATGCGCCAGGTCCTGACCGAGGCCGGGGACACCCCGATGTCGCTGTACGCCACCCGCTTCGGCCGGCCGCTCTACGAAGGGCTCGGCTTCACCTCGACAGGCCGGGCCGAGATGGTCCGCGGCAGCCTCCGGCCACCGGATCCGGGAGCCGGTACATCGGCGATCCGACCGGCCACCGCGGAGGACCTTCCGGCGATCATCCGGCTGGACACCGAGGTCTTCGGCGCCGACCGGACACATGTCCTCACCCGGCTGCCCGCCTTCGCGGACCACATCCGCGTGGCGGAGGAGAACGGCGAACTCACCGGGTACGCGGCAGCCTGGCCCAATACGGACAGCCAGGTGATCGGGCCGCTCATCGCACGGGACTCCGGGACCGCCCAGGCACTGATCACCGCACTGGCGGCGGGCACGGACCGCCCGCTCCGGACCGATATCGACATCCGGCACCGGGAGTTGCTGGCCTGGGTCAAGGAACACGGCATGGAGACCATCGCCGTCACGGAGATGATGATTCACTCCGCCGACGATTTCCCGGGCGACTGGCGGCGCCGCTTCGCCCCGCTCACCGTCGCCGCCGGCTGACCCGCGCGAAGTGCTTGCACACGCGGGATATCGCGGATGTCGCCTACCCTGAGGGCGCGCCATCGAGACCGAGGGAGAACACCGGATGACCGCGCCCGATCCCGCATTCACCACCCTCTCCCACGGCTGGTGCGCCCTCTCCCTGCTGCACGGGAGGACCGAGACGCACATCGGGCGCGCCCTGGAGACCGGGCACGGGCTGAGCGTCCGGGAGTTCTCCCTGCTGGAGGTTCTCTCCCACCAGCACAACGGCCCCGGCGGTCATCTCCAGATGAAGCAGGTCGCCGAGGCCGTGGCCCTCAGCCAGAGCGCGACCACCCGACTGGTCACCCGGCTGGAGGATCGCGGCCTGCTCCGCCGCCATCTCTGCGACACCGACCGCCGGGGCATCTACACGGATGTGACCGAGAGCGGCACGGCTCTTCTCGCCGAGGCGCGGCCCACTCATGACACGGCACTGCGCGAAGCTCTCGACGACGCCGCGCTCAACCCCGCTCTCGCGCCCCTGGTCCGTACGGTCGAGAAGCTCCGGGTACCCGCGGCCTCCTGAAGCCGTGCCGCAGGCCGACCTGGCCGCCACGGATCCCGTTTCACGTGAAACATCCCCGGGATCAGCCCGGCAGCCCGCGCCACCCCTGCGGGTCGACGCCTCCGGGCACTCCCGCATCCGGCTCATAGGGCTCCCGGGTGAACACGAACGACGCCAGATCCAGATGCAGGACAGAACCGTCCGCCCGGCGCACCACCCGCAGGGTCTCCCCCGCGTAGTAGCCGTCCAGCCCGGTCCAGGTCCCGTCCTCCTCGGCGACGAAACGCGCACCCCGGCCGGCACCCCGCAATGGCTGAAGCTCCAGCCCACGCTCGGGCAGCAGTCGCACCCCGAAGGCGTACGTTCCCCAGTACCAGGGCCCGGTGAGCGCCAAGAGCTCCTGATCGACCGCTGAAAGCGGCTTCCAGGGCTCCGGAATGCGTGGCTCGGCCTCCGCCACGATTCCCACGAGTTCGGCCGCCACGACGGCGCTGAGCGGCCCCGACGTGGCATTGGCCAGCGCGGCGGCGGCGATGCCGTCCTCCACACTCACCCAGAGCCCGGCGAGAAAGCCGGGAAGTGAGCCTCCGTGGCCCACAAGGGTGCGGCCGTTCACCCGCAGGATCTGCATCCCCAGCCCATAGGTGCTCTCCGACTCGCCGTTCTCGGCGGGAGCGGCCGGCGTGCGCATCTCCCGCAGGGACGAGACGCTCAGCACGCGGTTGTCCCCTGTGGCGAGAAAGGCGCCGAACCGGCAGAGATCGGCGACGGTGGACCACAGCTGTCCGGCCGGGGCCATCAGCCCGAGATCCTCCATGGGCTCCGGCAGCAGCGCATCGGCCCACGGGTGAACCGCCCACCCATCGGCATACGGGGCCTCCGGGCGGGCACTCGTGCGGTTCAGCGAGAGCGGCTCAAGGATCTCCTGCCGCAGCACCTCCTCCCAGGAGGCTCCGCGCACCGCCGCGACCAGCGAACCGAGCAGGGTGTAACCGGTGTTGGAGTAGTGGTGGCGCCGCCCGGGAGGGTGCATCCGCGTCTGCCCGCCGAGCACATCGGCGAGCTCCGGGCGGAGTGACCCGGGCGTGCGCTCCCACCAGGGAGCCGGACTCTCGGCGCTCAGCCCCGCGCTGTGAGCGAGCAGCTGAGCGATGGTCGCGTGCCCCGCGTCCGTCCCCGGAAGATGCTTCTCCAGCGGGTCCTGGAGATCGAGCAGTCCTTCGTCCCGCAGCCGCATCACCAGGACCGCCGTGAAGGTCTTGGTGATCGACCCGATCCGGTACTGCGTGTCGGCGGACTCTCCCCGCCCGCCGGCGGCGGAGCGGACAGCCGTCCACACCGGATACCCGTCCCGCGCCACCCCCGCGGCGAATGACGGCGCCCGCCCGTCCGACTGAGCGACGGCGATGCGATGAAGCAGGGCCCGCTCCGTGGCGGGAAGAAGGGGAATCAGAGCTGAGGTCATGATCCCAGTCCTATCGGCCCAGCCTCCCCCGGTCGACCGAGTAACCCGGCATTACGCCCCTCGCGGAACCATCTCTCCGGCCCTTCACCCCGGACGGCGGGGCCGAGCCGCACCGCGGCCGGCGGCCGACACAGCAGGGCCCGGACCGCGTGTCGCGGTCCGGGCCCTGCGCCGTCCGGTGCCGCCTGCGGCGGCTGTGTGTCAGTCCTGTGCGGAGTCGTCGTCCGCCTGCGCGGTGTCCCCGGCGGCGCCCGCCTTCTCGCGCATCTTGCGTACCAGCTCCGCCTTCTGGTCGGCCGCGCCCTGGCGGTCGAGGTTGCGGTGCGGGCCGTTGTTCTGCCGCTCGGCGCGGGACAGCTTCTTGCGCTGGCCGCCGCCCATGCCCACGGGGTTGTTGATGTTCTTGCTCACGGTCACGGGCTCTCCCGGTAGTGATGTGAAGTGGTCTGCGGATTCTTCGGTGGGGACGGGCGGCGGCGTCGAAGGACGCCGTCAGGAGCCCATCAGGCTCTCACTCGTGAATCGGCACCTGGAAGAACATGACAAAGACGTTACCCGGTCCGGCCGGCCCCGCACACCAGCCCTTTCGCCGGCCCGGCGCCGGGCCGGCCCTCGGCGGGCGCCCCCGGCCGGCCGATTTCCCGCGCGAACGGCTCAGGTCTGGGCCATGTCCACAAAGCGCGAGTAGTGGCCCTGGAAGGCCACGGTGATCGTCGCCGTGGGGCCGTTTCGGTGCTTGGCGACGATCAGGTCGGCCTCACCGGCACGGGGGGACTCCTTCTCATAGGCGTCCTCGCGGTGGAGCAGAATCACCATGTCGGCGTCCTGCTCGATCGATCCGGATTCACGCAGGTCGGAGACCATCGGCTTCTTGTCGGTGCGCTGCTCGGGGCCACGGTTCAGCTGCGAGAGCGCGATGACCGGGAGCTCCAGCTCCTTCGCCAGAAGCTTCAGGTTTCGCGACATGTCCGATACCTCCTGCTGACGGCTCTCGGCGCGCTTCGAGCCGCCGGACTGCATCAGCTGGAGATAGTCGATCACGACGAGCTTCAGATTGTTGCGCTGCTTCAGCCGCCGGCACTTGGCCCGGATCTCCATCATCGAGAGGTTCGGGGAGTCGTCGATGTAGAGCGGCGCCTGGGACACATCCGGCATCCTGCGCGCCAGCCGGGTCCAGTCCTCGTCCGTCATCGTGCCGGAGCGCATGTGGTGCAGCGCCACCCGCGCCTCGGCGGAGAGCAGACGCATCGCGATCTCGTTCCGCCCCATTTCGAGGGAGAAGATCACACTGGGCAGATTGTTCTTGATGGAGCAGGCCCGGGCGAAGTCCAGGGCGAGGGTGGACTTGCCCATCGCGGGACGGGCCGCGATGACGATCATCTGACCCGGATGGAGACCGTTGGTCAGGGAGTCGAAGTCGGTGAAGCCGGTGGGCACTCCGGTCATCTCGCCGCTGCGCGAGCCGATCGCCTCGATCTCGTCGAGCGCGCCCTCCATGATGTCGCCGAGCGGGAGGTAGTCCTCGCTGGTGCGCTGCTCGGTGACCGCGTAGATCTCGGCCTGGGCGGAGTTGACGATCTCGTCGACATCGCCGTCCGCCGCGTATCCCATCTGTGTGATCTTGGTCCCGGCCTCGACCAGCCGGCGCAGCACCGCGCGCTCGTGGACGATTTCCGCGTAGTACGAGGCATTGGCCGCGGTGGGTACCGACTGGACCAGGGTGTGGAGATAGGGAGCCCCGCCGACCCGGGTGATCTCGCCGCGCTTGACCAGTTCGGCGGCGACGGTGATGGGGTCGGCCGGCTCACCCTTGGCGTACAGGTCGAGAATGGCCGTATAGACCGTCTCATGGGCGGGCCGGTAGAAATCGTGGCCCTTGATGATCTCCACGACATCGGCGATGGCGTCCTTGGAGAGGAGCATGCCGCCGAGTACGGACTGTTCGGCGTCGAGATCCTGCGGTGGGACCCGCTCGAAACCGGTGCCGCCGTCCCAGCCGTCCGAGTCCCTGCCGCGCTCGTGCTGGTCCTCGCGGCCGGAGCCCCGGTGATCACTGCGCCGGCGGGAGGCGGGGAGGCGATCCCCAGGGCCGCTTTCGGCCGCCCACGGGTCGTCCAAGGGCTCGGAAATACTCACCCGGGCCACCTCCTCCCGTCCGCTCAGCGGACCTCGCCGTGCGCTCTCTTTCTACGTCACGGCACCGACAAATCGAGTGGCCCGACTCCACTTCCGGCGCGTCGGGCGACGGTCCACGGTAGGCCCCTCCGCACCGTCAGCCAATCTGGTTATCCACAGGCCATGTGGATGAGTGACCAGATGCTGTGGAGAACCCGGCAGAACCTGTGCACGGACCGGGGGACAGCACTGTGGACAAAGTCGCATTTCTGCGCACACCCATGTCCTGACCTGCACCTTTTCCATCCACCGGCTGTGGGGGAGAAAAACTTTCCCAACCGGCTCAAGATCAGGACGAACAGCCTGCGGCCGAGTCGTCACAGAGCAGAAATGTAAGAGGCCCTGCTGCATTGCATCTCTTACCTGTGGAAGATTACATTTGAGCCCATGACTCAGGCCCCGGAGACACCGAAGGCAGTGCGGCGACGCCACGACCGCGAGATCATCGCGCTCGCCGTACCCGCGTTCGGAGCACTGGTCGCCGAGCCGCTCTTCGTGATGGTCGACAGTGCGGTTGTCGGCCATCTCGGCACCGCCCAGCTGGCCGGGCTCGCCATCGCCGCGGCCCTGCTGATGACGGCCGTGAGCGTCTTCGTCTTCCTCGCCTATGCCACCACAGCCGCCGTCGCCCGCGCTGTCGGCGCGGGCGATCTCGCCGCCGCGATCCGCCAGGGAATGGACGGAATCTGGCTGGCGATTTTCCTCGGCGCCCTCGTGGTCGCCGGCACCCTGCCCGGCGCTCCCTGGCTGGTGGATCTCTTCGGGGGCTCCGAGACCGCCGCCCCGTACGCCATCACCTATCTGCGCATCTCCAGTATCGGCATCCCCGCGATGCTGGTGGTGCTCGCCGCGACCGGAGTGCTCCGCGGACTCCAGGACACCCGGACCCCGCTCTATGTCGCCATCGGGGGATTCACCGCGAACGCCGGGCTCAATGTGGGGCTGGTCTATGGCGCCGGGTGGGGAATCGCGGGCTCCGCCTGGGGCACCGTGATCGCTCAGTACGGTATGGCCGCCGTCTATCTCTTCGTGGTGGTGCGCGGGGCCCGCCAGCACAGAGCCTCACTGCGTCCGGACGCCGCCGGCATCCGGGCCAGCGCACGGGCCGGTGTCCCGCTGCTGGTCCGCACTCTCTCCCTGCGGGCCGTACTCATGATCGCGACCGCTGTCGCGGCCCGGCTGGGCGACACCAATGTCGCCGCCCACCAGGTGGCGCTCTCCCTGTGGAGCCTGATGGCCTTCGCCCTCGACGCCATCGCCATCGCCGGACAGGCGATCATCGGCCGCCATCTGGGTGCCGGCGACGCCCGGGGTGCCCGCCAGGTGTGCCGCCGCATGGTGCAGTGGGGCATCGTTTCCGGGATCGTGCTCGGCGCTCTCATCATCCTTCTGCGCCCGCTCTACATTCCGCTCTTCAGCAGCGATCCGGCGGTCCACGACACCCTGCTCCCCGCGCTGCTGGTGATCGCCGTCTCCCAGCCCATCGCCGGTGTGGTCTTCGTCCTCGACGGTGTACTCATGGGGGCGGGCGACGGCACCTATCTGGCCTGGGCCATGCTGGCGACGCTGGCGGTCTTCGCCCCGGTCGCGCTGCTGATCCCCCACTTCGGCGGCGGACTCACCGCTCTGTGGTGGGCGATGACGCTGATGATGACCGTCCGCCTGGTGACTCTGTGGTGGCGCACCCGTTCCGGCCGCTGGATCGTCCTCGGCGCCGCCCACTGAGCCCGTCCCCGTACAGTCACCGTTTCACGTGAAACATCGGACGGAGAAAGCACGGAGAAAGCTCGGACGGAGAAAGCGAAGACGGCAGCGAAAAGGGCCGCACCCCAGGGTGCGGCCCTCTCCACAGTCAGTCGATTCGCTGCACTCAGGCGGCGATGACCTCAACGCCGAACTTCGCGGCAACCTCGGGGTGCAGACGCACGGACACCTGGTGCGAGCCCAGGGTCTTGATCGGCGAACCGAGCTCCACGCGGCGCTTGTCGACCTCCGGGCCACCGGCAGCCTTGATCGCCGTGGCGATGTCGGCCTGGGTGACGGAGCCGAAGAGGCGGCCGGCGTCGCCGGAGCGAACGGCCAGGCGCACCTTCACGGCCTCGAGCTTGGCCTTGACCTCATTGGCCTGCTCGATGGTCGCGATCTCGTGGATCTTGCGGGCGCGGCGGATCTGCGCCACGTCCTTCTCGCCACCCTTGGTCCAGCGAATGGCGAAGCCACGCGGAACCAGGTAGTTGCGAGCGTAGCCGTCCTTGACGTCAACGACGTCTCCGGCCGTACCGAGGCCGGTGACCTCGTGGGTGAGGATGATCTTCATGATGTGGTCCCCTCCCTTAGCGCGCGGTGGACGTGTAGGGCAGCAGCGCCATCTCACGGCTGTTCTTCACGGCCGTGGCGACGTCACGCTGGTGCTGCGTGCAGTTGCCGGTAACGCGGCGGGCACGGATCTTGCCGCGGTCGGAAATGAACTTCCGCAGCATGTTCGTGTCCTTGTAGTCCACGTACACGGTCTTGTCCTTGCAGAATGCGCAGACCTTTTTCTTGGGCTTGCGCACAGGCGGCTTCGCCATGGTGTTTCTCCTGTGTGATCAAGAAGTGGGGGTACGAGCTTCCCCGGGGGAGTGATCCCTAGAAGGGGGGCTCGTCCGAGTAGCCGCCGCCGCCGGAACCGCCGGAGCTTCCGCCCCAGCTCCCGCCGACCTGCTGCGGCTGACCGCCGCCGGACGGAGCACTGGTGGCCCACGGGTCGTCGGCGGGAGCACCGCCGCCGCCCGGCTGGCCGCCACCGGGGCCGCCGCCCCAGTTGCCGCCGCCACCCTGCTGCTGACCGCCGCCGCCGTAGCCGCCCTGGCCACCGCGACCGGTGGTCTTGGTGACCTTGGCCGTGGCGTTCTTGAGACTGGGGCCGACTTCCTCGACGTCCAGCTCGTAGACCGTGCGCTTGACGCCCTCGCGGTCGTCGTAGGACCGCTGCTTCAAACGGCCCTGCACGACGACGCGCATACCGCGCGTCAGCGACTCTGCGACGTTCTCCGCCGCCTGACGCCAGACCGAGCAGGTCAGGAAGAGGCTTTCGCCGTCCTTCCACTCATTGGTCTGACGGTCGAAGGTGCGGGGAGTGGACGCGACACGGAACTTCGCGACCGCCGCACCGGACGGGGTGAAGCGCAGCTCGGGGTCGTCGACCAAGTTGCCGACGACCGTGATGACGGTCTCGCCTGCCATGGGTGAACCTCTCGGCGGGATTGCTTCTGGCTGCTTGCTGCTACTCGAACCCGATGACCTCTGAGCGGGAAGCTCAGTGGGTCTCGGGACGGAGGACCTTGGTCCGGAGGACCGACTCGTTCAGGTTCATCTGGCGGTCGAGCTCCTTGACAACCGCAGGCTCGGCCTGCAGGTCGATGACCGAGTAGATGCCCTCGGGCTTCTTCTTGATCTCGTAAGAGAGACGACGGCGTCCCCAGGTGTCGACCTTCTCCACCTTTCCGTTGCCCTCACGGACGACGGAGAGGAAGTTCTCGATCAGGGGGGAGACAGCGCGCTCCTCCAGATCGGGGTCGAGGATGACCATCACTTCGTAGTGACGCATGTGGAACCCACCTCCTTTGGACTCAGCGGCCACGGTCGTTCCGTGGCAGGAGGGTCGTGATGCGTGAGCAGCGGTGTCCGGAACCCGTGGCCCGCGGCCGATCCCGACAATCGTCGATGATCGGCTTTCTGGCCTGGGCAGACACCGGTGCAGACCGTCCAGAGTACCTGTTCAGGTGCGTCCGGTTGAAATCCGGTGGCCAGGGGCCGCAATCTGTATGCATCGGGTGCGCGCGGAGCCGCCGGGCGCCGCGCTCCGGCAACGCCAGGAGGTGCCAGATGGCACAGGCAGCGCGACGTCAGACCTCCCTCTTCGCCACGGACGGCAAGCCTCACCCCCTCCAGGACACCCTGGTCGCGGTGACGCTGGTACTGGGCCTTCTCGCCTTTGTCTCGTCGATGTTCCACAATCTGCATCTGCTCAGCTCGTGGGCGGGCCTCGTGGGGATCCTCACCGGTGGATACGGACAGTTCATCTCCGTCACCACCCGCGAGCGAACCGCGCTGATCGTCGGGCTCGGCGCCTCCGCCATCGGCTTCTTCCTGGGGATGGCGCACGGCGGACTCTTCGGCGGCGTCATCGGCTGACGGCCGCGAACCGGCTCCCCGGCCGCCCGCCCCGAGTGCCTCCGGCGGGCGGCCGGAGGCCGCCCGGACGGCCTCCGGGGCCGGTCCGGGGACCTGCGGCCATGTGGGGTGCTCCAGCTGTTCAGTAGGCTTCGGCGCGAGAGCCGGAGCCCCTGACCCATGGGGACACACCTGCCGAGGAGCGCCCCGCATGAGCCTGACCCTGAGGACCATCAGCCGAGAGCAGCATCTGGCTTACCTCCAGTCCCTGCCATCGGCAAGCCACTGCCAGGTCCCGGCGTGGGCTGATGTGAAGACGGAATGGCGCTCCGAGAACCTCGGCTGGTTCGACAGAGAGGGCCGGCTGGTCGGCGTCGGGCTGGTGCTGTACCGGCAGTTGCCCAAGATCAAGCGGTATCTCGCCTATCTTCCCGAGGGCCCGGTCATCAACTGGTACGCCCCCAATCTGGACGACTGGCTCCAGCCGATGCTCGCCCATCTCAAGCAGCAGGGCGCGTTCTCCGTGAAGATGGGCCCGCCGGTGGTCATCCGCCGCTGGGACGCCCCCGCGATCAAGTCCGGCATCCAGGACCCGGATGTGAAGCGGCTGCGGGATGTCGAGGCCAGCCACATCGAGCCGCGCGCCTTCGAGGTGGCCGACCGGCTGCGGAAGATGGGCTGGCAGCAGGGCGAGGACGGCGGTGCCGGCTTCGGCGACGTCCAGCCGCGGTACGTCTACCAGGTGCCGCTGGCCAACCGCTCGCTCGACGATGTCCTCAAGGGCTTCAACCAGCTCTGGCGGCGGAACATCAAGAAGGCCGAGAAGGCCGGCGTCGAGGTCGTCCAGGGCGGCTACCACGATCTGGAGGAGTGGCAGCGGCTCTACGAGATCACCGCGATCCGGGACCGTTTCCGGCCGCGCCCGCTCTCGTACTTCCAGCGCATGTGGACGGTGCTCAACACCGAGGACCCCAACCGGATGCGGCTGTACTTCGCCCGGCACAACGGTGTGAACCTGTCCGCGGCGACCATGCTCGTCGTCGGCGGACACGTCTGGTACTCCTACGGCGCCTCCGACAACATCGGCCGGGAGGTCCGGCCGTCGAACGCGATGCAGTGGCGGATGCTGCGCGACGCCTACGCGATGGGCGCCACCGTCTACGACCTGCGCGGCATCAGCGACTCCCTGGACGAGACGGACCACCTCTTCGGTCTGATCCAGTTCAAGGTGGGCACGGGCGGCGAGGCGGTCGAGTACGTCGGCGAGTGGGACTTCCCGCTGAACAAGCTGCTGCACAAGGCGCTCGACATGTATATGTCGCGCCGCTGACCGGGGCCGCGCCCGCTGGGGCGGGGCGGGCGCTTCCGGCGCCGTCCGCGCCCACGACGTAACCTCGTAGATCCCGCCGGGTCCCGACTCTCGCCGGTCCCGCGGGCACGCGCACCAATCTGACACCTCGCAGCCACCAGAAAGGTCCCGGGCCGGCCATGGCGCTCTCCCTGTACGTCGACACCACGCGCTGGCGGGCGCACCAGAAATCCGTGATCGACCAGTTCCCCGGACTCGTACCGGTCTGCAAGGGGAACGGCTACGGCTTCGGCCACGAGCGGCTGTCCGACGAGGCGTCCCGCTTCGGCTCCGACATGCTGGCCGTGGGCACCACCTACGAGGCCGCCCGGATCAAGGACTGGTTCAGCGGCGATCTTCTGGTCCTCACCCCCTTCCGCCGGGGCGAGGAGCCCGTGCCGCTGCCCGACCGGGTCATCCGGTCCGTCTCCTCCGTCGACGGGGTGCATGCGCTGGTCGGCGCCCGTGTCGTCATCGAGTGCATGAGCTCGATGAAGCGCCACGGTGTTCTGGAGCAGGAGCTGCCGCAGCTGACCGGGGCCATCGAGGACGTCCGGCTGGAGGGGTTCGCGCTGCATCTGCCGCTGGACCGCACGGACGGCTCCGACGCGGTCGAGGAGGTCATAGGGTGGATGGACCGGCTGCGGGCCGCCCGGCTGCCCCTGCACACGATGTTCGTCAGCCATCTGAAGGCCGCTGAACAGGCCCGGCTCCAGCAGCAGTTCCCGCAGACCCGGTTCCGGGCCCGGATCGGGACCCGGCTGTGGCTGGGCGACCACGACTCGACCGAGTACCGGGGCTCCGTCCTCGATGTGACCAGGGTGGCCAAGGGCGACCGCTTCGGCTACCGCCAGCAGAAGGCCGCCTCGGACGGCTGGCTGGTCGTGGTCGCCGGCGGCACCTCGCACGGAGTGGGCCTGGAGGCCCCGAAGGCGCTGCACGGAGTCATGCCGCGGGCCAAGGGGGTCGCGCGCGCGGGGCTGGCGACCGTGAACCGGAATCTCTCGCCGTTCGTCTGGGCCGGCAAGCAGCGCTGGTTCGCCGAGCCGCCGCACATGCAGGTGTCGATCCTCTTCGTGCCGTCGGACGCGCAGGAGCCCCGGGTGGGGGATGAGCTGGTGGCACATCTGCGCCACACCACGACGCAGTTCGACCGCCTGGTCGACCGCTAGAGAGCCCGGACCCGAATCGGCGGAACCCGGTGGCGCATGGCGCGCCACCGGGTTCCGCCGTTCACACTCCCGCCGCCGCTCCGCCGGTTACCGCTCCGCCGGTCCCCGCGCCCCGCTGTCGGCGGCCTCCCGGGGCGGCTTCCCCCAGTCCACCCGGGTCCGCCCGTCCGGTTCGCGGTCCTCCGGCTCCCAGGCGGACTCCCCCGCGCGCCCGAGCGCGAAGATGTCCGGAGCGCCGTCGAGAACTCCGCCCGAGGGGTCGTCCGAGCCGTCCTTGCGCACCTCGTCGCGTTCCGGTTTGAGGATGTCCCGCACCACCATCGCGCACAGGTACAGCGTGCCGAGCACATGGAGCACCACGGCCGCCTGATAGCCCTCCACGGGCAGCCCCTGCTGCTTTCCGCCGGTGGTGTACGCGAGGTACATCCAGATCCCGAGGAAGTACATGACCTCGCATGCCTGCCAGATCAGGAAGTCACGCCAGCGCGGCCGGGCCAGCGCGGCGAGCGGGATGAGCCAGAGCACGTACTGCGGTGAGTAGACCTTGTTGGTGAGGATGAACGCCGCGATCACCAGAAAGGCGAGCTGCGCGAAGCGCGGCCTGCGCGGGGCGGAGAGGGCGAGGACGGCCAGCGCGGCGCAGAGCAGCAGCATCAGCGCCATGGCGAGGTTGTTCACCATGTCGGCGCTGATCCGTGCCCCGGTGCGCTGGGTGATGACCAGCCAGAAGGAGCCGAAGTCGATCTCGCGTTCCCGGCTGAAGGAGTAGAACTTCTTCCACCCCTCGGGCGCTCCGATCATCACCGGCAGGTTCACCGCGAGCCAGGCCGCTCCGGAGCCCAGCATCGCGGCACCGAACTCCCGCCATTTCCCGGCCCGCCAGCAGAGCAGGAAGAGCGGTCCGAGGAGAAAGACCGGATAGAACTTGGCGGCGGTCGCCAGGCCCAGCAGTACGCCGAAGGCCAGCGGCCGGCCCCGGGACCACATCAGCATCGCGGCAGCGGTGAGGGCCACCGCCAGCAGATCCCAGTTGATCGTCGCGGTGAGAGCGAACGCGGGGGCGAGCGCGATCAGCAGCGCGTCCCAGGGGCGCCGGCGGTGGGTGCGGGCGGCGCACACGGCCATGACCGCGGCGCAGATCATCAGCGTGCCGGCGTTGACGATCCAGTACGCCTGCTCCTGGTCCCGCAGCGGTCCGCCGACGGGGTTGAGCCAGGACGCCACCTGCATGAAGAGCCCGGTCAGTACGGGGTACTCCAGATACTCCATGTCCCCGGAGAGCCGGTCGAAGTACGGAATGAGCCCTTCGGCGAAGCCCCGGCCGGGATAGAGATGCGGGATGTCGGAGTAACAGGCGTGGGTGTACTGGGAGGCGGCACCCCGGAACCAGGCCCAGTTGTAGCAGGGCATCTTCTGCACCATGCCGAGCGCGAACATGCCGATGGCCACCAGGGCCACGATCCGGACGGGATTCTGTCCGCTGTGGCCGCGGAGCGCCCACCGGCCGGCCGGCCCGCCGATCAGCTCGCTGCCGGACACCGCGACGGGGTCCCGCCGGGTTGGCCGCACTTCCGGCCGCTCCTGGTGCACGCTCGTCTCTTCTGCGCTGGGCATGGTGCTCATCCTGCCGTACGGAGCCGGATACGCCGGGAGGGCCGCCGATTCCGGTGGCCACGGAATGCGCGTCGTGCGCGTACCGTGACCGCCGGAATCGGCGGCCCTCACAGAGCGGTGGATTCCCCGGGTCCCGTGCTCCGGGCAGGGGACCCGGGAGAGGCCGGGGCGCTAGCCCCCGGAGCCCCCGGAGCCCCCGAAGAAGCCTCCGGAGCCGTCGGCCCCCTCGTCACCGCCGTTCGCGTTGCCACCGTTGGCGTTGCCTCCATTGGCATTGCCGCCGTTCGCATTGCCGCCGTTGGCGTTTCCGCCGTTGCTGGTGCCCGGGGGCCGGGTGGAGGGGGACTGGCTGGGGCCCCCCGTGCCGGGCTGCCCGCCGTCGGAGCCGCCCGGATCGCCGCAGGACCAGTCCTCCCACGGGTTGCAGGACTCGGAGGGGCTCTCGGACGGGCTCTCGGACGGAGCCTCCGTGGACGGGCTCTCCTCCGGCTCCTCGGACGGGCTCTCCTCGGCCTCCTTGGTCGGGGTCGGCTCCGGGCTCTCGGCGCCGCCGCCCCAGAACGCCTCGCCGATCGGCTCCGGCTTCGGGAACTTCTCCACCGGGGCGCCCTTGAGCGCATCCGACATGTACTTCTGCCAGATCTCGGACGGGAACGACGAACCGTGGATCTTGGCCTTGCCGCCGGTGCCGAACATCTTCAGGAAGGAGCGGTTCTTGTTGCTCTCGTCGTCGTCCAACCGGAACATGTCGATGGCGGTCGACAGCTGCGGGGTGTAGCCGACGAACCAGGCCGACTTGTTTCCGTCGGTGGTGCCGGTCTTGCCGGCGACCTGGCGGTTGGGGATGCGGGCGTTCTTGCCGGTGCCCTGGGGGTCGTCGACGACATCCCGCAGCACATCGGTCACATTGTCGGCGATCTGTGCGGAGAAGGCCCGGGACGAAGTGGCCTCGTGCCGGTAGATCTGCTTGCCGCCCCGCTTCACCTCGCTGACCGAGAACGGCTCGCGCTGCTCACCACTGGACGCGAAGGTGGCGTACGCGCCGGCCATCCGGATGGCACTGGGGTGGGAGATGCCGATGGAGAACGACGGCACATCGGACTTGTCGAGCGAGCCCTCCAGCAGACCGGAGTCGATGGCCGCCTTGCGGACCTCGGGGATGCCGATGTCCATGCCCAGCTGCACGAAGGGGGAGTTCGCGGAGACGATCATGGCCTCCCGCAGGGTCATGTCGTCGTACGAGTTCTTGTTGTCATTGCGCTGCAGCCACTCCTTCCCCTCCTCGTTCCGCCAGATCTCGCCGTTGTACCGCTTGATCTTGAGGTCGTTCTCGCCGTTGTACATGGCTTTGTCGGGGTCGAGGAGGGTGCGCTCTTCCAGCGACTGGACGGGGCCGAGCTTGGGGTCGCGGACCCCGTCCCGCATCGCCGCGGCCAGGACGAAGGGCTTGAAGGTCGACCCGACCTGGGCACCGGTCTCATTGGCGTTGTTGATGAAGTGCTTGGTGGCGTCCTCGCCTCCGTACACCGCGACGATCGCCCCGGTCCCGGGATCCACCGAGGCGCCGCCGAACTGCACGTGCTTGTCGGTTTCCGGGCGCTTCTTCTCGTCGATGTTGCGCTTGTAGACGTCCTGGACAGCGTCCTCGAGCTTGTTGACCTTGTCCCTGTTGAAGGTCGTCTTGATCACATAGCCGCCCTGGGCGAGCTGCTTGGTGTCGATGCCCTCTTTGTTCTTGGCGAGGAAGTTGGCCTTGGCAAGGTCGACCAGATAGCCGATCTGGCCGCCGAGCTGGGCGTTCTTCCTCAGCGGCTGGGGCTCGGGGAAGCCTTTCGCGAGGAAGCCGTCCCGCTTGGCGGCGGGCAGATATCCGTCGTCGACCATCTCGTTGAGGATCCAGCGCCAGCGCTCCTCCGCGTTCGCCCGGTTGGCCTTGGGGGTCGCGGCAGGGTCGGCGTCCGTGCCGCCGGCCGGGTCGAAGTAGGTCGGCCCCTTGAGCAGCGCGGTGAGGAAGGCGGCCTCGCTGGCGTCGAGGTCCTTGGCGTCCTTGTTGTAGTACGTACGGGACGCGGCCTGGAGTCCATAGGAGCTCCGGCCGAAGAAAGAGGAGTTCAGATAGCCGGACAGGATCTCGCGCTTGTCGATGTTTCCATCGATTTTGATGGAGATGAACAGCTCTTTGAACTTACGGCTCACTGTCTGTGACTGATCGTTGATCAGCGCGTTCTTCACATACTGCTGGGTGATGGTGGAACCGCCCTGGGTCTCCTGCCCCTTGGCCATGTTCACGAAGGCCCTGGTGATGCCCCTCGGGTCGATGCCCGAGTCGTCCCAGAAGGTCTTGTTCTCGGCGGAGATCACGGCGTTGCGCATCACAGCCGGGATGTTCGCGTAGTCGATGTTCTGGCGGTTGACCTCGCCACCGGTCGCGGCCATCTGGGTGCCGTCGTCCCAGAGGTAGACATTGTTCTGCGCGGTGGCGAACTTGTCCTCGTCGGGGACCTCCACCCAGGCGTACGCGACGGTCGCCGCCGCCATCAGACTGCCGACGAAGGCCAGGCCGAGCCCGGTCGTGAGCTTCCACGACGGGGTCCACCGGCGAAAGCCGCGCTTGCCCCGGCGCGGATAGTCGATCAGCCGCTTCTTGCCGGGCCCGTCCTCGTGCTCCCCGAAATCCCCGCCGCCACCGCGGCGGCCACCACCGCGGCCGCCATGGCCTCCGCCGCCGCTGTCCATGCGGCGGCGGCCGGCACCGCGCTGCGCGGCTCGGCGGGCTTCGGCACGGCCCCCGTAGGACCGCCCCTCTTCGGGTGCGGCGGCGGATTCGTGCCCGCCCCGCGGCGGGACCGCACGGCGGCCGGATGGCTGCGGTGCGGCGCGCCGGGCGGCCGCACGTCCACCACTCTGGGGCTGTGGCGGTTTGCGACGGTGCTCGCTCATCGAACGACTACTCCTCGGGCAGGCGAGACGCCTGGAAGCGGCAGTTGTGTTCCGGTCCCCCCGAAATGGATACGGACGAGCCCCGCAAAGGTCTCATCCGCTCTGCATCCACGGCGATGACGTATGAAGGCGTCACATGGTTCCCGGCGGTCTGCATCCGCACAGACTACGCACGGTCAAAACTCACCTAGCTCCGAAGTTCATCCCAAAACAGGCAAGTTGCTCACCATGAATTGATGATGTGACGCCGTTCACCTTGACCCCCCTTGTCGCAGGACCCCCACAGCCCTATCGTGCTGATGTATCGACTCGATACATCAGCACGACATAACCGGTCGGGACGGCGGAGGAGGGCAGCGGTGAGCAGGCGCTCCGGCATCCTTGAGTTCGCCGTGCTCGGCCTGCTCCGTGAAGCCCCGATGCATGGGTATGAGCTGCGGAAACGGCTCAATACCTCGCTCGGAATCTTCCGGGCCTTCAGTTACGGGACCCTCTACCCCTGCCTCAAGACGCTGGTCGCCAACGGCTGGTTGATCGAGGAGCCGGGAAGCGCTCCCGAGGACGCCATCGCCGCATCGCTCGCGGGGCGCCGGGCCAAGATCGTCTATCGGTTGACGGCAGAAGGAAAAGAACACTTCGAGGAGTTGCTCTCCCATACCGGTCCGGACAGCTGGGAGGACGAGCACTTCGCCGCCCGGTTCGCCTTCTTCGGACAGACGGAGCGAGAGGTGCGGATGCGGGTGCTCGAAGGCCGGCGCAGCCGGCTGGAGGAGCGCCTGGAGAAGATGCGGGCCTCACTGGCCCGCACCCGCGAGCGCCTCGACGACTACACCCTTGAGCTTCAGCGCCACGGCATGGAGTCCGTGGAGCGCGAGGTGCGCTGGCTGAACGAGCTCATCGAGAGCGAGCGGGCGGGACGGGACCGGCGAAGGCCCTCCACCGACGGCTCCGCTCAGCAGGACAACACATCTGGATCGACGGGCGGCCTGCCCCGGTACGGGAATGGCGAGTCCACCGGGGGCACCTCCCCCGGCACCGCCACCCCGCCGGATCCGTCCGGCGACACCACCAACTGAAGCCCCGCGTTCGGCAGGGTTTCATCCGGAATACTGAGAACACACAGGGAGCAACCGGAATGGGTTCGGTTCGCGTAGCCATTGTCGGCGTGGGCAACTGCGCCGCCTCACTGGTGCAGGGCGTCGAGTACTACAAGGACGCCGACCCGGCCGGCAAGGTGCCGGGTCTCATGCACGTCCAGTTCGGCGAGTACCACGTCAAGGACGTCGAGTTCGTGGCCGCCTTCGATGTGGACGCCAAGAAGGTCGGCCTCGACCTGGCGGACGCCATCGGCGCCAGCGAGAACAACACCATCAAGATCTGCGATGTGCCGAACAGCGGCGTCACCGTGCAGCGCGGCCACACCCTGGACGGTCTGGGCAAGTACTACCGCCAGACCATCGAGGAGTCCGACGCGGCCCCGGTCGACATCGTCCAGGTCCTCAAGGACAAGCAGGTCGACGTTCTGGTCTGCTACCTGCCCGTGGGTTCCGAGGACGCGGCGAAGTTCTACGCCCAGTGCGCCATCGACGCCAAGGTCGGCTTCGTCAACGCGCTCCCGGTCTTCATCGCCGGCACCAAGGAGTGGGCGGACAAGTTCACCGAGGCGGGCGTCCCGATCGTCGGTGACGACATCAAGTCCCAGGTCGGCGCCACCATCACGCACCGGGTCATGGCGAAGCTCTTCGAGGACCGG
This sequence comes from Streptomyces sp. CAU 1734, assembly GCF_039888735.1. NCBI lineage: Bacteria > Bacillati > Actinomycetota > Actinomycetes > Kitasatosporales > Streptomycetaceae > Streptomyces > Streptomyces sp. CAU 1734. The sequence goes on along the minus strand of NZ_JBDQQP010000001.1, from coordinate 683,178 downwards.
GGCGTCATCCTGGACCGCACGATGCAGCTGAACGTCGGCGGCAACATGGACTTCAAGAACATGCTGGAGCGGGAGCGTCTGGAGTCGAAGAAGATCTCCAAGACGCAGGCCGTCACCTCGCAGATCCGTGACCGCGAGCTGGGCGAGGACAATGTCCACATCGGCCCGTCGGACTACGTGGCCTGGCTGGACGACCGCAAGTGGGCGTATGTGCGCCTCGAGGGCCGTGCCTTCGGCGATGTCCCGCTGAACCTGGAGTACAAGCTGGAGGTCTGGGACTCCCCGAACTCCGCGGGTGTCATCATCGACGCGGTGCGCGCCGCGAAGATCGCCAAGGACCGCGGCATCGGCGGCCCGATCCTCTCCGCGTCCTCGTACTTCATGAAGTCCCCGCCGGTGCAGTACTTCGACGACGAGGCCCGCGAGAACGTCGAGAAGTTCATCGCCGGCGAGGTCGAGCGCTAGTACTCGGACGACACCTGGGCTCCCGGACACCATTCGGGACCGCGGGTGCGGCCGTCCGACCGTCGGAGGGTCCCCGGGCAATGTGCCCGGGGACCCTCCGCGTATGTGAGGGTTGATCACATGTCCGTCGTACGTGATCTGCGCGTACTCCTGCGCCTGACCGACTTCCGCCGACTGCTGACCGTGCGTCTGCTCTCGCAGGCCGCCGATGGCGTCTATCAGGTCGCGCTCGCCACGTATGTGGTCTTCTCCCCGGAGAAACAAACCTCGCCGGCGGCCATCGCCTCGGCCATGGCCGTACTTCTGCTGCCGTACTCCCTCGTCGGCCCCTTCGCGGGCGTTCTGCTCGACCGCTGGCAGCGGCGCCAGGTGTTTCTCTTCGGCAACCTGCTGCGGGCGGTGCTGGCGGTCGGCACCGCTCTGCTGATTCTCGCCTCCGTGCCCGACTGGCTCTTCTATGTCTCGGCTCTCTCCGTCACCGCGGTCAACCGTTTCGTACTCGCCGGTCTCTCCGCCGCGCTGCCCCGGGTCGTCGACGAGGAACGGCTGGTCCTGGCGAACTCGATCTCCCCGACGGCCGGCACCCTGGCCGCGACCGCGGGCGGAGGGCTGGCCTTCGCCGTACGCCTCGTGTCGGAGGACTCCGACGCCGCGGTCGTCCTGCTCGGTGCGGCGCTCTATCTCTGCTCGGCGCTGGCCTCCCTCCGGATGGGCCGCCGGCTGCTGGGGCCCGACATCGAGGGGGAGCGGCCCCGGCTGGCAGCCGCTGTCGCCTCCACCGCACACGGCCTCGCCGACGGTCTGCGGCATCTTCGGGACCGTCCGTCGGCGGCGCGGGTACTGGCCGCGATGACCCTGATGCGGTTCAACTACGGCGCGCTGACGGTGATGGTCCTGATGCTCTGCCGCTACGCCTGGTACGAGAACGAGCAGGATGGCCTCGCCGTGCTGGGCGTCGCCGTCGCCGTCTCCGGAGCCGGATTCTTCGCGGCGGCTGTGGTGACTCCCTGGGCCATCGGACGGTTCGGCCGGTACGGCTGGCTGGTGGTCTGCGCCGGCGCGGCGGCGGTACTGGAGCCGGCACTCGGGCTGCCGTTCACTCAGGTGCCCATACTCATCGCCGCCTTCGTACTGGGCTTCATCACCCAGGGATCGAAGATCACCACGGACACCGTGGTGCAGACATCGGTGGACGACGCCTATCGGGGGCGGATCTTCTCGCTCTACGACGTGCTCTTCAATGTCGCGTTCGTCGGAGCGGCGGCGGTCGCGGCGCTGATACTGCCGCCCGACGGCCGGTCGGTGCAGCTGGTCGTCCTGGTCGCACTGATCTATGCGGGAATCGCCCTGACGATGGCGCGGTGGAGCCGGATGAGCGCGGTGCGCTGAGCGCGGGACCGGCACTCAGCGCTCTCGTAGTGCGGTCCAACGACGAAGGGGGCGATGTTTCACGTGAAACAGCGCCCCCTTCTCCTCCTACAGGGACCGGGTCAGCGCCCCCGCGCGGTCATGTTTCACGTGAAACATGACCGCTTCCCCGCTCAGTCCTGCGCGGCCCACCAATCCTTGAGCGCGGCGACGGCCGCCTCGCGCTCCATGGGGCCGTTCTCCAGACGCAGCTCCAGCAGGAAGGCGTACGCCCGACCGATCACAGGTCCGGGGCCGACTTCCAGGATCTGCTGGATCTCATTGCCATTGAGGTCGGGCCGGATGGCGTCCAGCTCCTCCTGCTCCTGGAGCTGAGCGATCCGCACCTCCAGACCGTCATAGGCCCGGGAGAGCGCATTCGCCTTCCGCTTGTTCCGGGTGGTGCAGTCCGAGCGGGTGAGCTTGTGGAGCCGGGTCAGCAGCGGTCCGGCGTCCCGCACATAGCGGCGCACCGCCGAGTCGGTCCATTCCCCAGTGCCGTAACCGTGGAACCGCAGGTGGAGCTCCACCAGCCGGGAGACATCCCTGACCAGCTCATTGGAGTACTTGAGGGCGGTCATCCGCTTCTTGGTCATCTTCGCGCCCACCACTTCGTGGTGGTGGAAGGAGACCCCGCCGTCCTTCTCGAACCGCCGCGTCCTCGGCTTGCCGATGTCGTGGAGCAGCGCGGCAAGCCGCAGTACCAGGTCCGGCCCGTCCTCCTCCAGATCGATCGCCTGTTCCAGCACGGTCAGGGAGTGCTCATAGACATCCTTGTGCCGGTGGTGCTCATCGCTCTCCAGGCGCAGAGCGGGCAGCTCCGGCAGCACATGCTCGGCAAGACCGGTGTCGACCAGCAGGGCCAGTCCCGTGCGGGGGCCGGCCGAGAGGATCAGCTTGTTCAGCTCATCGCGCACCCGCTCGGCGGAGACGATCTCGATCCGCCCCGCCATGTCCTTCATGGCGGCGACCACCTCGGGTGCCACCGCGAAGTCCAGCTGTGCCGCGAACCGCGCGGCCCGCATCATCCGCAGAGGGTCGTCGGAGAAGGAGTCCTCCGGGGTGCCGGGGGTCCGCAGCACACGGGCGGCCAGATCCTCCAGGCCGTGGTGCGGATCGATGAACTCCTTCTCGGGGAGCGCGACCGCCATGGCGTTCACCGTGAAGTCGCGGCGGACGAGATCTTCCTCGATCGAGTCGCCGTAGGACACCTCGGGCTTGCGGGAGGTCCGGTCGTAGGCTTCCGAGCGGTAGGTCGTGATCTCGATCTGGTAGCCGTCCTTCTGGGCGCCGACCGTGCCGAAGGCGATGCCCACATCCCAGACCGAGTCCGCCCAGGGGCGGACGATCTTGAGCACCTGTTCCGGGAGGGCGTCCGTGGTGAAGTCCAGATCATTGCCGAGCCGGCCGAGCAGGGCATCGCGGACCGAGCCGCCGACCAGGGCGAGGCTGAACCCGCCCGCCCGGAAGCGGAGGGCGAGATCGTCGGCGACGGGTGCTACACGGAGTAGTTCCGTCACTGCGCGGCGTTGCACCTGGCTCAGTGCGGTGGGGGTGTCTTCATTGGCGTTCGGCACAACAGAAAAGGGTACGTGCACACGGCGGCCCTGATGTCGTTCTTTTTTCCGTCCCGCCCGGGGCGACGGGGCGCGGAATCCTCCCAGGTCCCCTTCCGGACCGAAGCCGCTTCGTGATCTTGCGGGCCGGTCCGCGGCACTTCGGCACAGCGCACCTCGTTACCATGCGTGGACGCAATGAGCGACAGCGACCAGCGGCATCAGACGACGAGGGACGGACGTGCGCGTGGCCAAGGCGGCATTTTTCCAGGGGACGCCTTCCTCTCCCGCACGCCGGTGGCTGCGCCGTACCGCCTCGGCCGCCGTAGGCGTGCCGCTTCTGGCGGGATTGCTGGGTATTCCCGCGGCCTCGGCGGCACCGGGCGCGGAGAAGGAGCGCTCGGGCTCCCGCACGGTGGATGTGGCGCTCGACACGGTCTCCCCCGCCGCGCCCGGTGAGGGCGACACACTCACCGTCTCGGGCACGGTGACCAACCGGGGCAAGCGCGCGATCGGCTCGGCGGAGATCGATCTGTATGTGAGCCCCCGGCTGGTCGGCAGAACCGCCATCGACAGCGCCGGCGAGCGCACCGGGTACAACCCGGCCGCCGACGGATCGCCCATCGGCGACAAGCACACGGAGAAGCTGCCGAAGCTGCTCCCCGGCATCAGCCGGGACTTCTCCTTCACCGTCCCCGTCGATGATCTCGAACTCGGCGAGAACGGCGTTTACCAGCTCGGTGTGGGACTGACCGGACAGCCCTCGGGTTCGCAGTTCGATCAGGTGCTCGGCATGGGGCGGACCTTCCTTCCCTGGCAGCCCGAGGAGCTGGAGAAGAAGACCCGGATCACCTATCTGTGGCCGCTGATCTCCTCGACCCATGTCACCTCGGAGACCGGATCGGACGAGGAGCAGACCCCGGTCCTGGAGGACGAGACCCTGGCCGCGGAGCTGGCCCCCGAGGGCAGACTGGGGCAGCTGGTCTCCCTGGGCCGCGATCTTCCGGTCACCTGGGTCATGGACCCGGACCTGCTGGCGACCGTCGATGCGATGACGGAGAAGTACCAGGTCAAGGACGGTGACAGAACCGTCCCGGGCAGAAACCAGGATGTGGCCAAGGAGTGGCTCAGCGCGCTGGAGACCGCGGTCCGGGGTGACACGGTGGTCGCACTGCCGTTTGCGGATCCGGATCTGGCCTCGCTGGCGCACCGCGGCAAGGATGTCTCCGGCTCGCTCAGCCGTCTTCAGCAGGCCACCGAGGCGGCCGAGTCGACCGTGGAAACGGTCCTCCACGAGAAGCCGTACACCGACTTCGCCTGGCCCGTGGACGGGGCGATCGACTCCTCGATCGTGGATGTCGCCACCTCGGCCGGCGCGGACAAGGTGATCACCCGCGGCGACAGCCTGCGGGACAACCTGGGCTACACGGCGAGCGCGGCCCGGCCGATCGGCGGCGGGACGACCGCGGTGGTCTCCGATTCCCGGCTCTCCAAGGCGTTCCAGGGCAACATGGTCGACAGCAGCTCCTCGACCCGCGCGGTTCAGGAGTTCATCGCCCAGACCCTGGCACTGACACTTCAGGACACGGATCAGCTCCGGAGCATCGTCGTCGCCCCGCAGCGGATGCCGACCGTGTCGCAGGCGCAGTCCATGGCCCGCGCACTGGAGGCGCTGGAGCCGCAGAGCTGGACTCAGCCCATGGATCTGGTCACGGCCGCGGCGGTCAAGCCCGACCCCAACGCGACCACGAAGGTGCCGCCGGCCTCCCGCTACCCCGAGCGGCTGCGCAAGCAGGAGCTGCCGGTCCGGGCCTTCGAGGACAGCCAGAAGACACAGAACGACCTGGACAGGTTCACGGAGATCCTGACGCAGATGGACCGGGTGGAGACACCCTTCGGCCGGGCGATCGACCGGGAGATGTCCACCTCCTGGCGGGGAAACCCGTCCGGTGCCCAGCTGTACCGGGTGGGCGTGCGGAACAACCTCCAGACGCTCACCGAGGAAGTCCAGCTGATCCAGAAGTCGCAGATCACCCTCTCGGGGCGGAGCGCGACGATCCCGGTCACGGTGCAGAACCGGCTGGTCCAGGGAGTCGACCGGCTGGTCCTGCGGCTCAGCTCCGACAACGGGGCCCGGCTCAGCGTCGGCGGCGACGGCGAGGGCACCGCGGAGCAGCCGATCAGCGTCAAGGGCGGACACAGCCAGTCGGTGAAGTTCAACGCCCTGGCCCATGTGAACGGCCAGGTGCAGATGACGGCCCAGCTGTACACCGAGGACAACGAGCCGTACGGCGAGAAGATGCAGTTCACGGTGAAGGTCTCGGAGATCACCCCGACCGTGATGCTCGTCCTGGCGGGCGGTGTCCTGCTGCTGGTTCTCGCGGGTATCCGCATGTACACCCAGCGCAAGCGGGCCGCTGCCCGGGAGGCGGCGGCGCGGGCCGGGGGGCAGGACGGGGCAGTGGCGGACGCCGGGAACCCCGGCGCGGGCCCGGAGGCCGGCGGCGGGGACGGCGAGAACACCTCACCGGACGGCGCCGAGCGGCCCGAGGGTGACATCGAGAGCCCCGATCACGGGCAGCCGAGTGACCCGACACCGGACACCGGACCGGAAAGCGGCAAGCCTTCGGGCCCGGGTGAGAAAGTGGACCGTTGAGCGATGTCGTGGCCGGCCGGCCGGGGACGATGAGGTGGGGTAGCAATGAACGCGCCGTACGACGGTGACCGCGGTCAGGGCGCGGGCGTGGACCCTGAGCAGGTTCCACCGCATCCCGACCCCGCCGCGCCCGACCCGTATGCCCAGCACGCATACGAACAGGACCCTCGCGTTCAGCACCCGTACGGCCAGGACCCCCGGGTTCCCGATCCGTACGCGCACGATCCCTATGTCCAGGACGCCTACGCGCCCGATCCCTACCAGGCTCAGGACCTCTCGGCCCAGGATCCGGTGGGCGAGGCGCTCTACGACCGGGCCGCGCACCCGCCGCCCCCGCCCGGCACCTACCAGGAGCCGCAGGCGCTCTACCAGCAGCCGCCCGCGGCGCAGTACGCCCCGGACCCTCGGGTCTGGGCGCAGACACCGCCCCCCGAGCCTTCGGGTCCCTCGCGCCATCTGCCGTACGGCGACGACGCCCGCACCACGCAGTACACCGGAGTGGACGACCTGGTCACCCGGGCGAGCGAGCCGGAGCAGGAACCGGACGCCTTCGCCCATCTCTTCCGCGACCAGCAGCAGAGCACCGGCCAGACGGTGCCCCCGCCGGCCCCGGCGCCCGAGCCGCTGCCCGCCCCGCCGCCTCCCAAGAGCTCCGGCGGACGGGCCTCCGGCCTGCTGAAGTCCAGCGCCGTGATGGCGGCGGGCACGATCGTCTCGCGGGTGACCGGCTTCCTGCGGACACTGGTGATGGCCTCGGCCATCGGTGTCGCCACCCTCAATGACATCTACCAGGTCGCCAATGTCCTGCCGACGATGATCTACGTACTGGTCGGCGGCGGCGCGCTCAACGCGGTCTTCATTCCCCAGCTCGTCCGGGCGATGAAGAACGACGACGACGGCGGCGAGGCCTACGCCAACCGGCTGCTGACCCTGGTCGTGGTCATGCTCGCGGGCGTCACCACGGTCTGTGTGCTGGCCGCCCCGCTGCTGATCCGGATGCTCTCCGACCCGATCGCGTCCGATCCGCAGAAGCTGGAGGTGGCGGTCACCTTCGCGCGCTACTGCCTGCCCACCCTCTTCTTCATGGGTGTGCATGTGGTGCTCGGGCAGATCCTCAACGCCCGCGGCCACTTCGGCGCGATGATGTGGACCCCCGTCCTCAACAACGTCGTGGTCATCGTGACGTTCGCCGCCTTCATCTGGGCGTTCGGCGGATTCACCGAGACCGGGGTGAACGCCTCCACCATCACCCCCGAGGGCGTCCGGCTGCTCGGCATCGGCACCCTGCTCGGACTCGCGGTCCAGGCGCTGGCCATGCTCCCGTATCTGCGGGAGGCCGGCTTCAAGATGCGGCTGCGCTTCGACTGGAAGGGCCAGGGGCTGGGCAAGGCGCTGGGCCTGGCCAAGTGGACGTTCTTCTTCGTCCTCGCCAACCAGCTCGGCATGATCGTCGTCACCCAGCTGGCCACCTGGGCCGGCTCCCGGGCCGCCGCGGACGGCTACGACGGCACCGGTATCACGGCGTACAACTACGCCCTGCTGCTGTGGCAGATGCCGCAGGCCATCATCACGATCTCCGTCATGACCGCGGTGCTGCCGAGGATCTCGCGCTCGGCCCACGACGGCGACGCCGCCGCGGTCCGCGACGACATCTCCTACGGGCTGCGCACCTCGGCGGTCGCGATCGTGCCGTGCGCCTTCGCCTTCCTCGCCCTCGGCTTCCCCATGGCCACCCTGCTCTACGCGGGATCGGGCGAGGGCGCCAGGGGAATCGGATTCACTCTGATGGCCTTCGGCCTCGGACTCATCCCGTACTCCGTGCAGTACGTCGTCCTGCGCGGCTTCTACGCCTATGAGGACACCCGGACCCCGTTCTACAACACGGTCATCGTCGCCCTGGTCAACGCCGCCGCCGCCACGGTGAGCTTCCTGGTGCTGCCGGCCCGCTGGGCCGTGGTGGGCATGGCGGCCTCCTACGGCCTCGCGTACATGGTCGGAGTGGGTGTCGCCTGGAAGCGGCTGAAGAAGCGCCTGGACGGCAATCTCGACGGCCCGCACGTCATGCGCACCTATGCCCGGCTCTGCATGGCCTCCCTGCCCGCCGCGGCGCTCGGCGGCGCGGCGGCCTACGCCGTCCTCAAGGCGCTCGGCACCGGAGCCCTCGGCTCCCTCGCCGCCCTGGCCGGCGGCGGAATCGTGCTGCTCGCCGTCTTCTTCGTGGCCGCCAAGCGGATGCGCATCGACGAGCTCAACTCGATGGTCGGCATGGTCCGCGGCCGACTGGGCCGCTGAGGCTGCCCCGGACACGGCGCGGATCGGCTGCCGGGTTCCGGGCAGAAGGAAGTTCGGGGGCGTTTTCCCGGTGCCCGGGGAGGCGCCTGCCGGCGGATGAGGCGGGCGGGAACAGCAGCGACGCCGTTCCACGGGCAGGGGGGACCCCGGACGGGCGGTCTCCCGCACAACCATCGTCCACCGCTGTGTGTCGTGCATAGCGGCGGACTGTGGGCACAATTGGCATGGCTGTTGGTTATGCGCAACGGATGGGGAGGCAGGAACGACGGTGGCGGAACGTAGCACGGCCGCCGTCGACGTGGCCGACAACAGCGGAGACGAACCGCTGACCGCGCAGGCGGGCAAGGCCACGGCCGACGGAGCGGCTCAATCAGAGGACAGTGCGGCGAGGACGGCGCCGGAGGCGGATGACGAGCGGAAGAGCGACGAGCCCGCCCCCTCGGCGTCCACACCCGATCTGCACAGCGGCCACAAGCTCGCCAAGCGCTACCGTCTCGAGGAGTGCATCACCCGTCTGGACGGTTTCAGCAGCTGGCGCGCGGTGGACGAGAAGCTGCGCCGTGCCGTGGGAGTGCACATCCTGCCGGCCGACCATCCGCGCGCCCGCTCCGTGCTCGCGGCCGCCCGTTCCTCCGCCCTGCTCGGCGATCCCCGTTTCGTCCAGGTCCTCGACGCCGTCGAGGAGAACGACCTGGTCTATGTCGTTCACGAGTGGCTGCCGGACGCGACCGAGCTGACCACCCTGCTCGCCATGGGCCCGCTGGAGCCGCACGACGCCTACCAGCTCGTCGATCAGCTCTCCCAGGCCATGGCGGCGGCGCACCGGGAGGGGCTGGCCCATCTGCGGCTCACCCCCGGTGCCGTGCTGCGGACCTCCACCGGCCAGTACCGCGTCCGCGGGCTCGCGGTGAACGCCGCCCTCCGCGGCATCACCGCCGACCGTCCCCAGCGCACCGACACCGAGGCGATCGGTGCCCTGCTCTATGCCGCCCTCACTCAGCGGTGGCCGTACGACAGCGATGCCTATGGCCTCTCCGGGCTGCCGAAGGGTGTCGGGCTCCTGCCCCCCGACCAGGTTCGCGCGGGGGTTCACCGCGGGCTCTCCGAGCTCGCCATGCGCGCCCTCGTCAACGACGGCGCCACGGCCTCACGCCAGGAACTGCCCTGCACCACTCCGGACGAACTGGCCAAGGCCGTCGCGACGATGCCGCGCATCCGGCCGCCGGAGCAGTCGTTCACCTCTCCGCCCGAATATCAGCGCACCGGCTACCAGCAGGGCGCCTATGGGCGCCCGCCCCATCTGGCCGGTCCGGCGGTCACCCAGCCGATCCCGCCCGCACCGCTGGAGACCCGTACCGGCCGCGTGCTGAAGTGGGGTGTGGCCGCCCTGCTGATCGCCGCACTGGGCCTGGGCAGCTGGCAGATCGCGGACCGGCTGATCGAGCGCAGGAACAACGGGGGCACCGATCCGGGCGTCTCCCAAACCGAGAAGAACGAGAAGCAGAACGACGACAAGCCCAAGGCCGGTGCCGCGGGCGAGCCGGTCTCCATCGCCGGCGCCGTCGACTTCGATCCCGGTGGCGACACCTCGGAGAAGCCCGACGGGATAAGGAACAGCTACGACGACGATCCGGGCACGGCCTGGATCACCAACTGGTACAAGAGTTCGGACTTCGGACGGCTCAAGGCCGGCGTCGGGATCATTCTGGATCTCGGTGAGGTCAAGCAGGTCGGTACCGTCGATGTCTCCTTCCACGGCGGCACCACGGGCGTCGAGCTGCGGGCGGCACCGGAGAACACCCACAGCCGGCCGACCACCCTCACGGGTTTCACCAAGGTCGCAGAGGGCTCCGGCACCAAAGTGGCGCTCAAGCCCGGAGACACGCTGCGGGCACGGTACCTTCTGGTCTGGCTGACCGATCTTCCTCCGATGGGTGACGGAACCTTCCGGGGCAAGGTCTCGGAAATCAAGATCACCAGCTGACGCGCCGGCCGGGGGAGGGGCTCATCGTTGGACGACGCGACACTCCGCGACACAAGTGACCAGGATCTGCTGGACCGCCATGTCACGGGGGACCCGAACGCCTTCGGCGAGCTCGTGCGCCGCCACCGGGACAGACTCTGGGCAGTCGCCCTGCGAACCCTCGGGGACCGCGAGGAGGCCGCCGACGCGGTCCAGGACGCCCTCGTGTCCGCCTTCCGGGCCGCCCACACCTTCCGCGGGCAGTCGGCGGTCACGACCTGGCTGCACCGCATCACGGTGAACGCCTGTCTCGACCGGGTCCGCAAGGCGGCCTCGCGGAAGACCTCGCCCGTCAATGACACCGAGCGTCTGGAACAGCTCCTCGATCCGCACGAGTCGGCCGAGGCGCCGGCCGAGCGCCAGGATCTGCACCGCGAGCTCTTGGCCGCGCTGGCCAAACTCCCCGCCGATCAGAAAGCCGCGCTTGTGCTGGTGGACATGCAGGGCTATCCGGTGGCGGAAGCCGCCCGGATCCTCGATGTGCCGACCGGAACGGTCAAGAGCCGCTGCGCCCGGGGCCGTGCGCGATTGCTCCCCATGCTCACCCATCTGCGCGGTGACGCCGGGGATAACAGCAGGCTCAGCGGGGGAAGGAACCGGTCGCCGGGGGATTCCGTCCCACCGGAGCCGGAACAAGGGAACGCGGGACCGAACGGTTCCGCAGCCGTGAAGGGCGGAGGTGGACGCACGTGACATCCACGGCCGACACGACTCAGCATCCGGATGTCTCCGAGATCTCCGATCTCACCGAAGGACTGCTCCCGCCCTCACAGAGTGCGGATCTCCGGCAGCACCTGGAACAGTGCGAACTCTGTGCCGATGTCCAGGCGTCCCTGGAGGAGATCCGGGGGCTTCTGGGCACCCTGCCCGGCACTCCGCGGATGCCGGCGGACATCGCCGAGCGCATTGACGCCGCCCTGGCGGCCGAAGCACTGCTGGACGCCACGGCGCCCGTCGAACAAGCTGATGTTTCACGTGAAACATCACCCACCGTTCCGCGCCAGGGGCCGGGACGGGAGCCGGGGCATCCCGCCGGGGCCGACCGGCCCGCCGGACGTTCCCGGGGCACGACCGGGCCGGGACGCACCCGCTCCGCACGCCGCCGCTCGGCCGTCATCACGGGAATCATCGGGGTGGCCGCCGCCGGACTCGGTGTGGTGTTCTTCCAGGGCCTGCCGGGATTCGGGGGCGATGGCGGTGCCACCAAGTCGCTGGACGTCTCGGCGGAGGCCCAGTCGAGCGTCCCGCAGTACGACGCCCCCGATCTCAAGCACCGGGTGAAGGAGTTGCTGGCCGACACGGCATCACCGCGGGCGGCGGAGCTGGAGAAGAAGAGGGTCCTCGGCGGCGACAGCGCCACACCACAGCTGAAGAGCGCCACGGATGTACCGCCGTGTGTCCAGCGGGCCACAGGGCGGACCGACGCCCCTCTCGCCTCCGAGGACGGGCAGTACGAAGGCGAGCACTCCTATCTGGTCGTGCTCCCCCACAGCAGCGACAGGCACCGGGTACAGGCATATGTGGTCGCCGCCGAGTGCGCGAGTGCCGCTCCCTCGTCCACCGGGAAGCTTCTGCTGTCACGGAGCTACGCCCGTCCCTGACGTCTTCCGGCGTGCCTTCTGACGCCTTCCGCTGTGCCAGGTACCCCGCCCGGGAATGCGAGCCCCTTAGGATCCGTTGGGTGGGGTGAGAGCCATTGACCCGGCCCCGCAGGCAGCAGCGCAGTCAGCAGAGACGAGGAAGAAACCCGTGAGCGACGTCCGTAACGTGATCATTATCGGCTCCGGGCCCGCAGGCTACACGGCAGCGCTCTACACCGCGCGCGCATCGTTGCAGCCGCTGGTCTTCGAGGGTGCCGTGACCGCAGGCGGCGCACTGATGAACACAACCGATGTGGAGAACTTCCCCGGATTCCGCGACGGCATCATGGGCCCGGACCTGATGGACAACATGCGCGCCCAGGCGGAGCGCTTCGGTGCCGAGCTGGTTCCCGACGATGTTGTCTCCGTTGACCTCACGGGCACCATCAAGACCGTCACCGACACCTCCGGGACCGTCCACCGGGCGAAGGCCGTGATCGTCACCACCGGGTCCCAGCACCGCAAGCTCGGTCTGCCCAACGAGGACGCGCTCTCCGGCCGGGGAGTCTCCTGGTGCGCCACCTGCGACGGGTTCTTCTTCAAGGACCAGGACATCGCCGTCATCGGCGGCGGCGACACGGCGATGGAGGAGGCGACCTTCCTCTCCCGCTTTGCCAAGTCCGTCACCATCGTTCACCGCCGGGACACCCTGCGCGCCTCCAAGGCCATGCAGGACCGCGCATTCGCCGATCCCAAGATCAGCTTCGCCTGGGACAGCGAGGTCGCGGAGATCCACGGTGAGCAGAAGCTCTCCGGGCTGACTCTCCGCAACACCAAGTCCGGCGAGACCTCCGAGCTCGCGGTCACCGGCCTGTTCATCGCCGTGGGCCACGACCCGCGCACGGAGCTGTTCAAGGGCCAGCTCGACCTGGACGACGAGGGCTATCTGAAGGTCGCGGCTCCCTCGACCCGCACCAATGTGACTGGTGTTTTCGGCGCCGGCGATGTCGTCGACCACACCTACCGTCAGGCGATCACCGCAGCCGGTACCGGCTGCTCCGCCGCTCTCGACGCCGAGCGTTTCCTCGCTGCGCTCGCCGACGCCGAGCAGGTCGCCGAGCCGGAGAAGACCCCCGCGGTCTGACCCACTGCACTCCCACGCCACCCCTCACACCACCAAGGAGGCCGCCGTGTCCGGCGAGCTGAAGAACGTGACCGATGCCAGCTTCGAGGCGGATGTCCTCAAGAGCGACAAGCCCGTCCTGGTGGACTTCTGGGCCGCCTGGTGCGGTCCCTGCCGCCAGATCGCCCCGTCGCTTCAGGCCATCGCGGACGAGTACGGCGACAAGATCGAGGTCGTCAAGCTCAACATCGACGAGAACCCCGCGACGGCGGCCAAGTACGGCGTCATGTCGATCCCGACTCTGAACGTCTACCAGAACGGCGAGGTCGCCAAGACGATCGTCGGCGCCAAGCCCAAGGCCGCGATCGTCCGCGACCTGGAGAGCTTCATCACCGCCTAGCCGAGTGCTGATGTTTCACGTGAAACATGAAGGGGTGCCCTCCCGCGCGGAGGGCACCCCTTCATGCGTCCGCCATCAGAGCGGACGCAGTACCGGCTCTTTCTGAACCACCCCGAGCAGCCGGTCCAGCGCCAGCTCCACATCTTCCTTCCAGGAGAGTGTGGTCCGCAGCTCCAGCCTCAGCCGTGGATGGACGGGGTGCGGACGCACCGTCTTGAACCCCACGGCCAGCAGATGATCGGCCGGCAGCAAACAGGCGGGCTCCTTCCAGCGGGCGTCGCCGAAAGCCTCTATCGCCCGGAAGCCCCGGCTCAGGAGATCCTTCGCCACTGTCTGCACCATGACTCTGCCGAGCCCCTGCGACTGGTACGGCGGGCTGATCCAGGCCGTCAGCAGCTGTACGGCGTCCGCCGACACAGGGCTGGTGGGGAAGGCGAGAGAGCGCGGCACATATGCCGCCGGCGCATAGAGAACGAAGCCGACCGCCAGATCATCCACATAGACGACCCGGCCGCAGGATCCCCACTCCAGCAGAACCGCGGAAATCCATGCTTCCTTCTCCAGCTCCGGCCGGCCGGAGGCTACCGCCGCTTCTCCGCTGACCGGATCGAGCTCCCAGAAGACGCACGACCGGCATCGCCGGGGGAGATCCGAAAGGTTGTCCAGCGTGAGGGGGACAAGCCGACGCCCCATGAAGGCTGCTCCTCGCTTCCTTGCCGGGCCGCGCTGCGAGCAGCCGCCAGCACGCCGCGCTCATGGAGCAGGCCGCTGATGAACCCTCCCACTGCTCCCAGCCCCAAACCCGCTGTCACCAGTCGGCCGCGGCTCACCGGTCGCATGGCTCTGCCTCCTCGGAGGTGGTTCACCGTGGATGTGCCCTACCGGAACGCATCGTATCGACCGGCGCTGGAAGCGGATACGTGAGAACACGCGAAGCGGGCCGTATCCGTCGCCCACCCGGATACGGCCCGCCCATGTCATCGGGAGGAGTCAGTCCTCGCCGTGCTGCTCATCGCCGCTGTCGAGTCCCTGCTCCAGGACCCGCCCCTCTCCCGGGGCGAGCGTGCCGAGAATTCGCTCCAGATCCTCCATCGAGGCGAACTCAACGACGATCTTGCCCTTCTTCTGGCCCAGATCGACCTTCACCCGAGTCTCGAAACGGTCCGAGAGCCGCGTGGCGAGATCGGAGAGCGCGGGGGAGACCCGGGTGCCGGCACGCGGCCCCTTGGGCTTCGACGTGCTGACCGAACCCGAGTTGATCAGTGTCACGATCTCCTCGACCGCACGAACCGACAGCCCCTCGGCCACGATCCGATGCGCCAGACGGTCCTGCTCCTCCGAGTCCTCCACCGAGAGCAGCGCCCGTGCATGGCCCGCCGAGAGCACACCAGCGGCAACCCTGCGCTGAACCGGCGGAGAGAGCCTCAGCAACCGCAGGGTGTTGGAGACCTGCGGACGCGAACGCCCGATCCGGTCGGCCAGCTGGTCATGTGTGCAGTCGAAGTCCTTGAGCAACTGATCGTAGGCATGAGCCTCTTCCAGCGGATTCAGCTGAGCACGGTGGAGATTCTCCAGCAGCGCGTCCAGCAGAAGCTTCTCGTCCTCGGTGTGCCGGACGATCGCGGGAATGCGGTCGAGCCCGGCCTCGCGGCAGGCCCTCCACCGCCGCTCCCCCATGGTCAGCTCATAGCGCTCACTGCTGAGCCGGCGGACGACCACCGGCTGAAGCAGTCCCACCTCCTTGATGGAGGTGACCAGTTCGGCCAGGGCGTCCTCGTCGAAGACCTCACGCGGCTGATAGGGGTTGGGAGTGATCGCATCGATCGGGATCTCGGCGAAGTACGGCCCCTCCGGCTCGGTCTGCACCGATCCGGAGGTCTGGGCCGGCAGCGCCGACTCGGGGACAACCGTCCCGGGCGGCAGCCTGGTCGCCTTGGCGACCGCCACACCGCGTTCCGCGGTGAGCACCGGACCGCTCCCGGGAGAGCTCGCGGCCCCGCCGGAAGAGATCTGCTGCTCCTGGGCAGCAGGGGGAATCAGGGCTTTGAGCCCCCGCCCCAATCCTCTACGTCGCTCGCTCACTGGATCCCCTCCGAGATGTTCCGCTGATTGTTCTGGGTGCCCAGATGGGCGTGCTGCGGGTCGTACTGAACCCCGGCCCCCCGCAGCGCGATCTCCCGCGCCGCCTCAAGATATGAGAGCGATCCGCTGGAACCCGGATCGTAGGTCAGCACCGTCTGTCCATAACTCGGAGCCTCGGAGATCCGGACCGAGCGCGGAATGCTGGTCCGCAGCACCTCCTCGCTGAAGTGGGTGCGCACCTCCTCCGCGACCTGGGAGGCCAGCCGGGTCCGGCCGTCATACATGGTGAGCAGGATGGTCGACACATGGAGCGCGGGGTTGAGATGACCTCGTACCAGCTCCACATTGCGCAGCAGCTGCCCCAGGCCCTCCAGTGCGTAGTACTCGCACTGGATCGGGATGAGCACCTCCGCGCCGGCGACCATCGCATTCACGGTCAGCAGACCGAGCGAGGGCGGGCAGTCGATCAGGATGTAGTCCAGGGGCTGTTCATACGCCTGAATGGCCCTCTGGAGTCTGCTCTCCCGCGCCACCAGCGACACCAGCTCGATCTCCGCACCGGCGAGATCGATGGTGGCGGGGGCGCAGAAGAGTCCTTCGACATCCGGGACCGGCTGGACCACCTCGGAGAGCGGCCTGCTCTCCACCAGGACGTCATAGACGGAGGGAACTTCGGCATGGTGATCGATCCCCAGCGCCGTGGAGGCGTTTCCCTGTGGATCCAGATCGATCACCAGAACACGCGCGCCATGGAGGGCGAGGGAGGCGGCAAGGTTCACCGTCGTGGTGGTCTTGCCCACGCCGCCCTTCTGGTTGGCCACCACCATGATGCGTGTCTGCTCAGGCCGGGGGAGCCCCGCACCGGCACGCCCCAGTGCCTCCACCGCCAGCTGGGCAGCTCGGCCGATGGGGGTGTCATCCATCGGGGGCGGTGTTTCACGTGAAACATCCTCCACCGTGGACTCGGTGCGGGGACCGGGGACCGGATCGGTCATCGGTCCCGCGATGTTGGCGTCGGACCGCAAGGATTCACTCTCCTCGACTTCAGGCTCGCGATGAACAGAGCCTGCCATGCTTTCGGGGTCATGAACCAGCGAGGCCCTGGCTTCTGTGGATGAATCGACCTCTGTGGACAACTCTGTCGCCCGTTCGAGGGGCCTACGGCTTCTGATCGGGGCGGCTGTACGCCCGCGGCTGATGATTCCGTGCAGCAGTGAGCGACGTTTCACGTGAAACACGATGCACGGGCCGCGTGACCGCATCCGTACGACACTCCGAGGTGCGTATGCATGGCAGCTTGTATGGAGCATCGCCCCACGCGAGCAGCCGTACGAGCATGCGTGCGATCAGTCACGCGAGCGTCCGGGCGAGCAGCCGCGTGCGCATTCACCCGAAGAACCGCGAGCATCCGCACCGAGGCGGCGGGGACATCCGCACGGACCCGGCGGGACATCCGCACCGAGGCGGCGGGGACAGCCACGCGGAGCCCATGAGGGCATCCGCGCGAAGCCCTCCGCCGAGGACGGCCACCACCGGGCCGCGCATGCCTCAGCGCCGGCGCCGGGTACGGCTCGTCCGGGCGGCCTTGGCGCGCTTGGCCGCGAAACGGACTCCCCCGGGGCTCTCCCCGACCTCCACACGGACCACGGTCGCCAGCGGATCCACCAGCCCCTCGCCGACCTGGAGCACGGACGTCTCCACCACACCGAGCTTGCTCAGCGCGGCACGAGCCCCCTGAAGCTCCTCATCGGCGGTGTCGCCCTTGAGCGCCAGCATCTCCCCATAGGGACGGAGCAGGGGAACGCCCCAGCCCGCCAGCCGGTCCAGCGGAGCGACGGCGCGCGCGGTGACCACATGCACCGGGGTGAGGGTGCCGAGCACCTCCTCGGCCCGTCCGCGCACCACCGTCACATGATCAAGACCGAGGAGCTCCACGACCTCCTGGAGGAAGTTCGTCCGACGGAGCAGCGGCTCCAGCAGGGTGATCTTCAGATCCGGCCTCACCAGCGCCAGCGGGATGCCCGGGAGCCCGGCTCCGGAGCCCACATCGCAGACTGTGACGCCTTCCGGCACCACCTCCGAGAGCACCGCGCAGTTGAGCAGATGGCGCTCCCACAGCCTCGGCACCTCGCGCGGCCCGATCAGGCCGCGCTTGACTCCGGCATCAGCGAGCAGTTCCGCGTACCGCACAGCCTCCGGAAAGAAATCTCCGAAAACCGTCCGCGCCGCTTCGGGCGCCTGGGGAAGCTCTGCTGCCTCCGTCACGGGGACCGTCCTTCCGTACCGCAGTGTCGCAATGTGGACCGTGGTGGCTGACTATCAGGCTGACAAAGATCGGCCCCGTCTGCGAAACAGACGGGGCCGAGGGAACGATCGAGGGTCAGGCGGGAAGCACGACGACGAAGCGCTGCGGCTCCTCGCCCTCGGACTCACTGCGCAGACCCGCGGCGGCGACCGCGTCGTGCACGACCTTGCGCTCAAAGGGTGTCATGGGGTCGAGCTTGACCGGCGCACCGGTGCTCTTGACCTCATCGGCGGCCTTGGCGCCCAGCTCCGCCAGTTCCGTGCGCTTCTTGGCGCGGAAACCGGCGATGTCGAGCATCAGCCGGCTGCGGTCGCCGGTCTCCCGGTGCACCGCGAGCCGGGTCAGCTCCTGAAGCGCCTCCAGAACCTCCCCGTCCCGGCCCACGAGCTTCTGGAGATCCCGGCCGCCCGAGTCGCTGATGATCGAGACCGCGGCGCGGTCCGCCTCGACGTCCATGTCGATGTCGCCGTCGAGATCGGCGATGTCGAGCAGACCCTCGAGGTAGTCAGCGGCGATCTCCCCTTCCTGCTCAAGGCGGGTCAGGGTGTCGCCTTCCTCGGCGGCGGCGGGGATGGTGCCTTCCGTCACGGATGGACTCCTTCTTGCTTACTTCTTGGACGACGGGTGCTTGGGCCGCTGCTGGCCCTTGCGCTGTCCCGCCTTGGGCTGCTGGCGCGCGGCGGGCTTGCCGGCCGTCTTCGGCTGAGTGTCCTGCGGCGCCTTCTTCTCCAGCGAGGGCTTGGCCGCGGGCTCGTCGGTGTCACCGGGGCGAGCGGTCACAGCGGCCTGCCGCTTCGACTTGGGCTGCCGCTTCGGCTGGTGGCGCCTGGGCGCGGCACCGCTCTCGGCCTCGGCGTCCATCGGCTCGGCCTTGGCCACATTGCCGTCGGGCTGGGCGGTGAAGCCCGCCTTGGCGAGACCGGTGATGAACTTGCGCTCATTGTCATTGCGGTCCGGGCCCTTGGCGACCAGGGTCTCGACAACCTTGCGCTTGCGCTTCGAGCGCACCTCGCCGCGGTTGACGGCGCCCTTCAGCAGACGCTGGAGGTACTGGTCCTGGGCCATGCTGCCGGGCGTCGGATTCTGGTTGATCACATACATCTGCTGGCCCATGGTCCACACGTTGGTGGTCAGCCAGTAGACGAGAACGCCGACGGGGAAGTTGATGCCCATCACGGCGAAGATCACCGGGAAGATGTACATCATCATCTTCTGCTGCTGCATGTACGGCGTCTTGACCGTGAGGTCGACGTTCTTCGCCATCAGCTGGCGCTGTGTGTAGAACTGCGACGCCGACATCAGGATGATCATGATCGCGGTGACGACCCGCACATCGAGGAGGGAGGCGCCGAGGGCCTCGACCTTGCTGCTGGCGTCCGTGAACTTGGAGGCCAGCGGGGCACCGAAGATATGGGCCTTGCGCGCGCTGTCCAGCAGCGACTCATTGATCACGCCGACGGTGTTGCCCGAGGCGATGTTCGAGAGCACGTAGTACAGGGCGAAGAAGAACGGCGACTGCGCGAGGATCGGAAGGCACGAGGAGAGCGGGTTGGTACCCGTCTCCTTGTACAGCTTCATCATCTCTTCGGACTGACGCTGCTTGTCGCTCTTGTAGCGCTCCTGGATCGCCTTCATCTTCGGCTGGAGCGCCTGCATGTTCCGCATCGACTTGATCTGCTTCACGAAAAGCGGGATCAGACAGATACGGATGAGGATCACCAGCGACACGATGGACAGTCCCCAGGCCCAGCCCGTGTCGGGGCCGAAGACCGCCCCGTAGAGCTTGTGGAACTGGACGATGATCCACGAGACAGGCGTGGTGATAAAACTGAAGAGACTGGCAATCGTGTCCACTAATCAGGCTCCTTGAGCATGGGGCGAGGTCTCTGCGGCCGGACTCGGGGGGTCGGTGGCCGCCCCCCGGGTGGGCTCATCGGCGGCGGAGTGCCCGCCCTTGCTGCCGCGCACGGCATCACGCAGCATTTCGTGCCACCGCGGACGCTTACGCGGAGGCACATGGTCGACACCACCGGGCGACCACGGATTGCACCGCAGGATGCGCCAGGCGGTCAGTGCCGTGCCCTTCACCGCGCCATGCCGGTCGATGGCCGTGAACCCGTAGTGGGAACACGATGGGTAGTACCGGCAGACCGGCCCCAGCAGGGGACTGATCGTCCACTGGTACAACTTGATCAGGGCCAGCAGCGGGTACTTCATCGCGCGCCCCCTCCCAGCAGCCGCTGGAGAGCGGCGTCCAGGTCTCGGGCCAGCTGTGCATGATCGGCGTCACCCGCACCGGGCAGCGCCCGTACCACCACAAGGCTACCGGGGGGCAGCTCGGTGAGGCGGTCGCGTATGAGGTGCCGCAGCCTTCGCTTGACCTTGTTGCGCACCACCGCGCCACCCACGGCCTTGCTCACGACGAAACCCGCACACGCCGGGGGAGCGCTCTCCCCAGGCGCGTGCGGGTCCGTTGAACCGCTGCGTAGATGGACGACAAGGAGCGGGCGTCCTGCCCGCCGACCCCGTCGTACCGCGGTCGCGAAGTCCTCGCGCCGCCTCAGCCGATTCTCGGTAGGCAGCACGGCACGACCTGTTCTCGATCAGGCGGAAAGGCTTGCGCGACCCTTGCCACGGCGAGACGCGAGAATCGCGCGGCCGGCACGGGTACGCATGCGCAGGCGGAAACCGTGGGTCTTGGCACGACGACGGTTGTTCGGCTGGAAGGTGCGCTTGCTCACTCGGGGGCTCCAGAAAGAATTGGTAGACGGCGGGACATCGCCTGGCTGTCACCGTGCGCCCACGAGAAGCTCGCGTTCACGCCCGTGTGCACCGCTTCAGGATCACAGATCGTTCAGAATCAGAGAAAGACCGTGATCATTGCCCATCGGAGGCAGGCGGCAGCAGCCATCGACAACTCGACCTGTTTACGGTACGCGCGGCTACGCCATCCGGTCAAACCAGGGTCACCTCGGGCGGCGCTGTGCACAGGCTGTGGACAACAACTTGAACCGCGCGGGTCGCCCTGACTACCGTGGCTGGACTCCGAACTTTTCCTTTCTGTCCTTGCCTGTCCTTCCGCACCACCCCTGAGAACCCAATCGTCCCGAGAACCACACATTCGTGGGACCTGCGAGAGAGCGTGCCTTGTGGCTGACGTACCTGCCGATCTTGCCGCAGTGTGGCCACGAGTGCTGGAACAGCTCCTCGCCGAGGGCCAGGAGGGCATCGAGCCCAAGGACAAGCAGTGGATCGAGCGCTGTCAGCCGCTGGCACTTGTCTCGGACACCGCGCTCCTGGCCGTCCCCAATGAATGGGGCAAGCGGGTGCTGGAGGGGCGGCTCGCCCCGCTGATCAGCCAGACGCTGAGCCGTGAGTGCGGACGGACGATCCGGATCGCGATCACGGTCGACGAGTCCGTGGGCGAGGCCCCGGTCCCGCAGCCGCCCGCCCCCCAGCGCTATCAGGGACCGCAGCGGGACGACTCCGACGGCTACAAGCGGGACGGTTCCTACGGCGGCTACGGGCACCGCCCGGCCGACGACGGGATGCCGGAGATCCGCCCCGCCTACCCGGAGCACCAGCAGCAGCGTCCGGAGGCCGGCGCCTGGCCGCGCACCCAGGAGGACCTGTCCTGGCAGCAGCCCCGGCTCGGCGGCTTCCAGGAGCGGGATTCCTTCCAGGACCGCGACGGATTCCAGGACCGCGACTCCTTCCAGGAGCGTGACCCCTACGCCTCGCCCCGCCCGCACCAGCCGGCCCGCGACTACCGCTCACCCCAGCCTCCGGACCGCCAGGGGTACGAGCCCCGCCAGGAGCGCCGCGAGCACCCCGAGGCCCAGGGCCGGCACCGCCAGGTCTCCGGCGCGCCCGGACCGCTGGGCGCGCAGCCCTCGCCGGCGGCCGGCCCCGGCGAGCCGCATGCCCGGCTGAACCCCAAGTACCTCTTCGACACCTTCGTCATCGGCGCGTCGAACCGGTTCGCCCACGCCGCCGCCGTCGCGGTCGCCGAGGCCCCGGCGAAGGCGTACAACCCGCTCTTCATCTACGGGGAGTCGGGCCTCGGCAAAACGCATCTGCTCCATGCGATCGGCCACTACGCGCGGAGCCTCTACCCGGGGACCCGGGTGCGGTACGTCAGCTCCGAGGAGTTCACCAACGAGTTCATCAACTCGATCCGGGACGGCAAGGGCGACACCTTCCGCAAGCGCTACCGCGATGTCGACATCCTGCTGGTCGACGACATCCAGTTCCTGGCGAGCAAGGAGTCGACGCAGGAGGAGTTCTTCCACACCTTCAATACGCTCCACAACGCCAACAAGCAGATCGTGCTCTCCTCCGACCGGCCGCCGAGGAAGCTGATCACGCTGGAGGACCGGCTCCGCAACCGCTTCGAGTGGGGGCTGACCACCGATGTCCAGCCGCCGGAGCTGGAGACCCGGATCGCGATCCTCCGGAAGAAGGCGGTCCAGGAGCAGCTCAACGCTCCGCCGGAGGTGCTGGAGTTCATCGCGTCCCGGATCTCGCGCAACATCCGTGAGCTGGAGGGCGCGCTGATCCGGGTGACCGCCTTCGCGTCGCTCAACCGGCAGCCGGTCGATCTCGGGCTGACCGAGATCGTCCTGAAGGACCTGATCCCCGGCGGCGAGGACTCCGCGCCGGAGATCACCGCGGGCGCGATCATGGCGGCGACCGCCGACTACTTCGGGCTGACGGTGGAGGACCTGTGCGGCTCCTCGCGCAGCCGGGTGCTGGTCACGGCCCGGCAGATCGCCATGTATCTCTGCCGGGAGCTGACAGATCTGTCGCTGCCGAAGATCGGCGCGCAGTTCGGCGGCCGCGACCACACCACGGTGATGCACGCGGACCGGAAGATCCGCGCGCTGATGGCGGAGCGCCGCTCGATCTACAACCAGGTCACCGAGCTGACCAACCGCATCAAGAACGGCTGAGACCGCCGCACGGCGGCGGGATGCCGCGACGGCGCACACAGGACGGCGACAGCGCCCCGGGAGCAGAGCAGGCCGGCTCCCGGGGCGCTGTCGGCCGTGGGGGCGCGTGTGCGGCGGTACGGGGGATCCGCGGCGGTACGGGGTACGCGGCGCCGGGCGGGCCCGCCACGGGGGGCCGGAGCCTATGCAAGCCCTCACAGCCGGTGCGGGCCCGTACCCGGCCCCGCGCCGCGCCGGGTACGGAATCGCCCCACAGCCCGCTGCAAACGCGCGCCCGCCCGCCACGGGCCCGTCCGGCGAAGAGACGGCGCAGCGATGTCGAAGGACCGGAGAAGGGGGCAGGAGAAGGGGGCCGAATCTTCTCCCCAGAGCCTCCTGAGCGGATCCCGAGCCGGCGAATCCGCCCCGTGAAAGGTCTCCCGAAGGCGCCGGAAGACCCTTGTGGACGCCCGGCGCCACCGCTTTTCCGCTTCCCGCGCCCTCCGCGGTGTTCGAATACGCGCCCGCGGTACCAGGTTCTCCACAGATTCGGGCAAGATCTTCCATCCACAGCCTGGGGACTGTGGAGTTGTCCAGACTGTATCCACAAGCGTCGCGACCGGTATCACATCACACCAGGTCAGGGCCTTGTGGATTTGTGGCAAACCTTCATCCACAGCCTGTGGACAGAAAATTCGTCCACAGGGCGTGGATGATGTTGTCCACCGGCGGCCCACAGGCTGATCGGGGTTGCCCACAGCTTCTCCACACCGCTGTCCACTGTTCGGCAACACGACACCCCCGATCACCCCGTCGAGTGAAAGCCGTCACACCAAGGAGCCGGATTGGGCTGTGGGGAACGTGGGTAAAGCTGGGGACAGGGCTGGGGAGAACTACCCCTGTGCTGTGCATGGCCTGTGCAGAACTTTTCGGTGTCCACAGACACACCTGGTTATCCACTGGCTCCACCCACAGGACCGGTGGACAAAAAACAGGTGCTGACCTGCGAAAACGACGTTATCCACCGTTTCCACAGGCCCTACTACTACTCCCACCTAGAGTTACCGGGGGATCTGCTTCGAAGTCGGTCCTGTGCACAACTCGGCACCGGAGCCCGAAGCAGCGGTGGTCACGACTTGACCCCGAGCCGCACCGACTGTCAGCGCCGTACGTCAGACTGGTCACCGGCAACACAGCCGACGACGAAGGCCAGCAAGGCGAGCCAGCAACAGCAGGAGGCGGTTCCGGTGAAGATCCGGGTTGAGCGCGATGTACTCGCGGAGGCGGTGGCCTGGGTGGCCCGAAGCCTTCCGGCCCGTCCGCCGGCGCCGGTGCTCGCTGGCCTGCTGCTGAAGGCCGAGGAGGGCGCGCTCAGCTTCTCCAGCTTCGACTACGAGGTCTCGGCGAAGGTCTCCGTCGAGGCCGAGGTGGACGAGGACGGCACCGTTCTCGTCTCCGGCCGGCTGCTCGCCGACATCTGCCGCGCTCTTCCCAACCGTCCGGTGGAGATTTCCACAGACGGTGTACGGGCCACCGTGGTCTGCGGCTCCTCCCGCTTCACCCTCCACACCCTTCCGGTGGAGGAGTACCCGGCACTGCCGGAGATGCCCACCGCGACCGGCACCGTGCCCGGCGAGGTCTTCGCCTCCGCCGCCGCCCAGGTCGCCATCGCCGCGGGCCGCGACGACACGCTGCCCGTCCTCACCGGTGTGCGCATCGAGATCGAGGGCGACACCGTCACCCTCGCCTCCACCGACCGCTACCGCTTCGCGGTCCGCGAATTCCTGTGGAAGCCGGAGAACCCCGACGCCTCCGCCGTCGCGCTGGTCCCCGCCAAGACCCTCCTCGACACCGCCAAGGCTCTGACCAGCGGTGACACCGTCACTCTGGCGCTCTCCGGCTCCGGCAAGGGCGAAGGGCTGATCGGTTTCGAGGGTGCCGGCCGGCGGACCACGACCCGGCTGCTCGAAGGCGATCTGCCGAAGTACCGGACGCTCTTCCCCACCGAGTTCAATTCGGTGGCCGTGATCGAGACCGCGCCGTTCGTCGAGGCCGTCAAGCGTGTCGCCCTCGTCGCCGAGCGGAACACTCCGGTCCGGCTGAGCTTCGAGCAGGGTGTACTCATCCTCGAGGCCGGTTCGAGCGACGACGCACAGGCTGTGGAGAGGGTCGACGCCAATCTCGAGGGCGACGACATCTCGATCGCCTTCAACCCGACCTTCCTGCTCGACGGTCTGAGCGCCATCGACTCCCCGGTGGCCCAGCTGTCGTTCACCACCTCGACCAAGCCGGCGCTGCTCAGCGGCAGGCCCGCCGCCGACGCCGAGGCGGACGACGCCTACAAGTACCTGATCATGCCCGTTCGGCTCTCGGGCTGACCCGGCGCTGGGTCACGACGCACCACCCCAGACGGGTCTGCTCCATCCCGGGCAGGCCCGTCGGGCTGTGGCCCGCACTCCGGCGTAGGCTCGGTACGAGTTTCGAATCGGCATACGACGCTTAAGGACACTCAGATGGAGCTCGGCCTCGTCGGCCTCGGCAAAATGGGCGGCAACATGCGCGAGCGCATCCGCCGCGCGGGCCACACCGTCATCGGCTACGACCGCAACGCGGACCTCGCCGATGTCCACAGCCTCAAGGAGCTTGTGGACAGCCTGAAGGGCCCGCGCGTGGTGTGGGTGATGGTTCCGGCCGGTGCCGCGACCCAGTCCACCATCGACGAGCTGGCCGAGCTGCTCTCCCCCGGCGACATCGTCGTGGACGGCGGGAACTCCCGCTGGACCGACGACGAGAAGCACGCCGCCGAGCTGAGCGAGAAGGGCATCGGCTTCGTCGACTGCGGAGTCTCCGGCGGCGTCTGGGGCCTGGAGAACGGCTACGCCCTGATGTACGGCGGCGACACCGGGCACGTCGCCGCGGTTCAGCCGATCTTCGACGCGCTCAAGCCCGAGGGCGAGTTCGGCTCGGTCCACGCCGGCAAGGTCGGCGCCGGACACTTCGCCAAGATGGTCCACAACGGCATCGAGTACGCCATGATGCAGGCGTACGCCGAGGGCTGGGAGCTGCTGGAGAAGGTCGACTCCGTCACCGATGTGCGCGAGGTCTTCCGCTCCTGGCAGGAGGGCACGGTCATCCGTTCCTGGCTGCTCGACCTGGCCGTCAACGCCCTGGACGAGGACGAGCACCTGGACCGGCTGCGCGGCTTCGCGCAGGACAGCGGCGAGGGCCGGTGGACGGTCGAGGCCGCCATCGACAACGCCGTGCCCCTGCCCGCGATCACCGCTTCGCTCTTCGCGCGGTTCGCGTCCCGCCAGGACGACTCGCCGCAGATGAAGATGATCGCCGCGCTGCGCAACCAGTTCGGCGGCCACGCGGTGGAGAACAAGAAGTAAACCCTTCAGCCGGGGGAGGTCGGCCACCTTTATGCATGTCACGCATCTGTCGTTGGCCGACTTCCGCTCGTACGCCCGGGTCGAGGTTCCGCTCGACCCGGGCGTCACGTCCTTCGTCGGGGCGAATGGCCAGGGGAAGACCAATCTGGTCGAGGCGGTCGGCTATCTGGCCACCCTCGCCAGCCACCGGGTCTCCTCGGACGCGCCGCTGGTGCGCGCCGGGGCGGACCGGGCCGTGATCCGGGCCGCCGTCACCCAGGGGGAGCGCTCCCAGCTGATTGAGCTGGAGCTGAATCCTGGGAAGTCCAACCG
This sequence comes from Streptomyces sp. CAU 1734, assembly GCF_039888735.1. Lineage (NCBI taxonomy): Bacteria > Bacillati > Actinomycetota > Actinomycetes > Kitasatosporales > Streptomycetaceae > Streptomyces > Streptomyces sp. CAU 1734. The sequence goes on along the minus strand of NZ_JBDQQP010000001.1, from coordinate 656,654 downwards.
CGCCCGCATCAATCGATCGTCGCAGGTCAGACCGCGTGACGTACTGGGAATCGTGCGTACGGTGCTCTTCGCGCCGGAGGATCTGGCACTGATCAAGGGCGATCCGGGCGACCGGCGGCGCTTCCTGGACGAGCTGGTCACCGCGCGCTCGCCGCGGATGGCCGGGGTCCGCTCCGACTACGAGCGGGTGCTCAAGCAGCGCAACACCCTGCTGAAGTCCGCGGCGATGGCCCGCCGCCACGGCTCCGCGCGCACCGGCGGAGCCGATCTCTCCACCCTCGATGTCTGGGATCAGCATCTGGCACGCGCCGGCGCCGAGCTTCTCTGGCAGCGGATGGAGCTGATCCGGGCGATTCAGCCGCTCGCCGACAAGGCGTACGAGGCACTGGCGCCCGGCGGCGGCCCGATCGCCCTGGAGTACCGTTCCTCCGCCTCGGCCCCCGAAGCCTCCCCGGACTCGGCCCGGGAGACCGGCGCCGGATCCGTGACGGGAGCGCAGGGCCGCGAGGAGCTGTACGCCCTGCTGCTGAGCGCCCTCGGCGGGGCGCGGAAGCAGGAGATGGAGCGCGGCGTCACCCTGGTCGGACCGCACCGCGACGATCTGGTGCTCGGGCTGGGCCGGCTCCCGGCGAAGGGGTACGCCAGCCACGGCGAGTCCTGGTCGTACGCGCTGGCGCTGCGGCTGGCCTCGTACGATCTGCTGCGCTCCGAGGGCAATGAGCCGGTGCTCGTCCTCGATGACGTCTTCGCGGAGCTGGACGCCCGGCGCCGCGAGCGGCTGGCGGAGCTGGTGGCTCCGGGTGAGCAGGTGCTGGTGACGGCGGCGGTCGACGACGATGTGCCCGGGGTGCTCGCCGGGGCGCGCTACACCGTGGCCGAGGGCGGGGTGGCACGCGTATGAGCGGGATGGACGAGCTCCCGAAGCCGGCCGTGCCCGAGCCCTCCGGGGTGGATCTGGCCCGGGTCGCGCTGCGCGCGGCCAAGGAGCAGGCCCGTGCGCGTGGTGCGGCCGCGCAGGAGAAGCGTCAGGCCCGGCGGGGCGGCGGGCTCCGTTCCGGAGCGCGGGCGGACGGCCGCGACCCGCTTCAGCTGGGTGCGGCGATCAACCGTCTGATCACCGAGCGCGGCTGGGAGACCCCGGCCGCGGTCGGCGGGGTGATGGGCCGCTGGCCGCAGATCGTCGGCGAGGATCTGGCCAACCACTGTGTGCCGCTGCGGTACGACGAGGCTCCGGAGGAGCGCGTACTGACGGTGCAGTGCGACTCCACGGCGTGGGCGACCCAGCTGCGGCTGCTGGCGCCGAGGCTGGTGGCCCGGCTGAACGAGGATCTCGGGCACGGCACCGTCCGGCTGATCAAGGTGCTCGGACCCGGCGCCCCGCGGAAGGGGTACGGCCCGCTCCGGGCGCCCGGAAGTGTGGGCCCCGGCGACACCTACGGATAACCGTCCCGCCGGCACCTGCGGACAGCCGTCCCGTCGGCACCTGCGGATAACCGCCCCCGCGGCACCTGCGGACAGCCGCCTTCGCGGCGCGGGTCCGGGGCGCCGCCCGGTGACCCCGCGCCGCGCCCGGCCCGTCTCGTACACATCCCCCCGAACCTGTCGATTTCCCCCTCGGTCCGAGGGGTCTTCGGCGCACCCTCCCGGACCCCGGCCCATCCCGCTGTGATGCGTCCCTCACCCGCCTCCCGCCATTGACAGGCCAAAGCGCTCAATGCCCGTGTGGGGCTCCTGAAGCCCCTTCCCGTATATGGGGAGTCGGATGGTGAGTGTTCAGGGCGGCACATGCGGACTCAGCCACCGGCAAACCCCCATGAGTGTCAGCGGTACCGGTAGACTGGTGGACAATCCCGCCACCTTGCGGAACATGTCGAACGACGCAGCCGCTCCCGCCTGCCCGGAGAACGGCTTGTGCTGTGCCAGAAAGGGCGCTTCGTGGCCGATTCCGGCAACCCCACCGAGAACATCCCGTCCACCCCCGCCGGCGGAAGCGGCGAGGTCACTGCCGCGTACGACGCCAGTGCGATCACCGTCCTCGAGGGGCTGGACGCGGTCCGCAAGCGCCCCGGCATGTACATCGGGTCCACCGGTGAGCGTGGTCTTCATCACCTGGTGTACGAGGTCGTCGACAACTCGGTCGACGAGGCTCTGGCCGGACACGCGGACAGCATCGACGTGACGATCCTCGCCGACGGCGGCGTCCGGGTCATCGACAACGGCCGCGGTATCCCCGTGGGCATCGTCCCGTCCGAGAACAAGCCCGCCGTCGAGGTCGTCCTCACCGTGCTGCACGCGGGCGGCAAGTTCGGCGGCGGCGGCTACGCCGTCTCCGGCGGTCTGCACGGCGTCGGTGTCTCCGTCGTCAACGCGCTCTCCTCCCGGGTCGCGGTCGAGGTCAAGCGGGACGGCCACCGCTGGACCCAGGACTACAAGCTCGGTGTCCCCACCGCGCCCCTCGCCAAGAACGAGGAGACGGACGCCAGCGGCACCTCGGTGACGTTCTGGGCGGACGGCGACATCTTCGAGACCACCGAGTACAGCTTCGAGACGCTCTCCCGGCGCTTCCAGGAGATGGCCTTCCTCAACAAGGGCCTGACCCTCACCCTCACCGATGAGCGCGAGTCGGCCAAGGCCACCGTCGGCGCCGACACCGCCGAGGAGGCGGAGCAGGAGCGCGTCCGCACGGTCACGTACTTCTACGAGGGCGGCATCGTCGACTTCGTGAAGTACCTGAACTCGCGCAAGGGCGAGCTCATCCACCCCACGGTGATCGACATCGAGGCGGAGGACCGCGAGCGGATGCTCTCGGTTCAGATCGCCATGCAGTGGAACTCCCAGTACACCGAGGGCGTTTACTCCTTCGCGAACACCATCCACACGCATGAGGGGGGTACGCATGAGGAGGGATTCCGCGCCGCGCTCACCGGCCTGGTCAACAGGTACGCGCGCGACAAGAAGCTGCTCCGGGAGAAGGACGACAACCTCTCCGGCGAGGATATCCGCGAGGGTCTGACGGCGATCATCTCCGTCAAGCTGGGCGAGCCGCAGTTCGAGGGCCAGACCAAGACCAAGCTGGGCAACACCGAGGCGAAGACCTTCGTCCAGAAGGTCGTGCACGAGCACCTGACCGACTGGTTCGACCGCAACCCCAATGAGGCCGCGGACATCATCCGCAAGTCGATCCAGGCGCAGACGGCGCGGGTCGCCGCCCGCAAGGCCCGGGATCTGACCCGCCGCAAGGGGCTGCTGGAGTCGGCCTCGCTGCCCGGCAAGCTCAGCGACTGCCAGTCGAACGACCCCGCGCGCTGCGAGATCTTCATCGTCGAGGGAGACTCCGCCGGCGGATCGGCGAAGTCCGGCCGCAATCCGATGTACCAGGCCATCCTGCCCATCCGCGGCAAGATCCTGAACGTCGAGAAGGCCCGGATCGACAAGATCCTCCAGAACACCGAGGTCCAGGCGCTCATCTCGGCCTTCGGCACCGGAGTCCACGAGGACTTCGACATCGAGAAGCTCCGCTATCACAAGATCATTCTGATGGCGGACGCCGATGTCGACGGCCAGCACATCAACACCCTGCTGCTGACCTTCCTCTTCCGCTTCATGCGGCCGCTGGTGGAGGCCGGACACGTCTTCCTCTCCCGCCCGCCGCTGTACAAGATCAAGTGGGGCCGGGACGACTTCGAGTACGCCTACTCCGACCGGGAGCGCGACGCCCTGGTCGCGCTGGGCAAGCAGCAGGGCAAGCGGATCAAGGAGGACTCGATCCAGCGCTTCAAGGGTCTTGGCGAGATGAACGCCGAGGAGCTGCGCATCACCACGATGGACGTCGAGCACCGCGTCCTCGGCCAGGTCACCCTGGACGACGCCGCACAGGCCGACGACCTGTTCTCGGTGCTGATGGGTGAGGACGTCGAAGCCCGGCGCTCCTTCATCCAGCGCAATGCCAAGGACGTCCGCTTCCTCGACATCTGAGTCGGTCTCCGCTGACCGCACGAAAGGATCGAACACCAGCAATGGCCGACGAGACACCCACCCCTGCCCCGAACGAGCCCGTGACCGGCCCGGCGATGACCGACGCCAACGGCGACGACCTCCCCGCGATGCGGATCGAGCCCGTCGGGCTCGAAACCGAGATGCAGCGCTCGTATCTCGACTACGCGATGTCCGTCATCGTGTCGCGTGCCCTCCCGGACGTGCGGGACGGTCTGAAGCCCGTCCACCGCCGGGTGCTCTACGCGATGTACGACGGCGGCTACCGCCCCGAGAAGGGCTTCTACAAGTGCGCCCGTGTCGTCGGCGACGTCATGGGCACGTACCACCCGCACGGCGACTCCTCGATCTACGACGCCCTGGTGCGCCTGGCCCAGCCCTGGTCCATGCGGCTGCCGCTGGTCGACTCCAACGGAAACTTCGGCTCACCGGGCAATGACCCGGCCGCCGCGATGCGGTACACCGAGTGCAAGCTCAAGCCGCTGTCGATGGAGATGCTCCGGGACATCGACGAGGAGACCGTCGACTTCCAGGACAACTACGACGGCCGCAACCAGGAGCCGACGGTCCTCCCGTCGCGCTTCCCGAATCTGCTGGTCAACGGCTCCGCGGGCATCGCGGTCGGTATGGCGACCAATATCCCGCCGCACAATCTGCGCGAGGTCGCGGCCGGCGCGCAGTGGGCGCTGGAGCACCCGGACGCCTCCCACGAGGAGCTGCTGGACGCGCTGATCGAGCGGATCAAGGGCCCCGACTTCCCCACCGGCGCGCTGGTCGTGGGCCGCAAGGGCATCGAGGAGGCGTACCGCACCGGCCGCGGCTCCATCACCATGCGCGCGGTGGTCGACGTCGAGGAGATCCAGAACCGCCAGTGTCTGGTGGTCACCCAGCTTCCGTACCAGGTCAACCCGGACAATCTCGCGCAGAAGATCGCCGACCTGGTGAAGGACGCCAAGATCGGCGGCATCGCCGACGTCCGCGACGAGACCTCATCGCGCACCGGTCAGCGCCTGGTCATCGTGCTCAAGCGCGACGCGGTCGCCAAGGTCGTGCTGAACAACCTCTACAAGCACACCGACCTCCAGACCAACTTCGGCGCCAACATGCTGGCGCTGGTCGACGGGGTGCCGCGCACCCTCTCGCTGGACGCGTTCATCCGTCACTGGGTGGCCCACCAGATCGAGGTCATCGTCCGGCGCACCAGGTTCCGGCTGCGCAAGGCCGAGGAGCGCGCCCACATCCTGCGCGGTCTGCTCAAGGCGCTGGACGCGATCGACGAGGTCATCGCGCTGATCCGGCGCAGTGACACGGTCGATGTCGCCCGGACCGGCCTGATGGAGCTGCTCTCCATCGACGAGATCCAGGCGAACGCGATCCTGGAGATGCAGCTGCGCCGGCTGGCCGCCCTGGAGCGCCAGAAGATCGTCGCCGAGCACGACGAGCTCCAGGCGAAGATCAACGAGTACAACAGCATCCTCGCCTCCCCGGAGAAGCAGCGCCGGATCGTCAGCGAAGAGCTGGCCGTGATCGTCGACAAGTTCGGCGACGACCGCCGCTCCATGCTGGTGCCCTTCGACGGCGACATGTCCATCGAGGACCTGATCGCCGAGGAGGACATCGTCGTCACCATCACCCGTGGCGGCTATGTGAAGCGGACCAAGACGGACGACTACCGCTCCCAGAAGCGCGGCGGCAAGGGGGTGCGGGGCACCAAGCTGAAGGAGGACGACATCGTCGACCACTTCTTCGTCTCCACCACCCACCACTGGCTGCTCTTCTTCACCAACAAGGGGCGGGTCTACCGCGCCAAGGCGTATGAGCTCCCCGATGTCGGACGGGACGCGCGCGGTCAGCATGTGGCCAATCTGCTGGCCTTCCAGCCGGATGAGCAGATCGCCGAGATCCTCGCCATCCGCGACTACGAGGCCGCGCCCTATCTGGTGCTCGCCACCAAGGGCGGCCTGGTCAAGAAGACCCCGCTGAAGGACTACGACTCCCCGCGGTCCGGCGGTGTCATCGCCATCAACCTCCGGGAGACCGAGGCCGGCGGCGACGACGAGCTGATCGGCGCCGAGCTGGTGTCGGCCGCGGACGATCTGCTGCTCATCAGCAAGAAGGCCCAGTCCATCCGGTTCACCGCCACCGACGACGCGCTGCGTCCGATGGGCCGGGCGACCTCGGGCGTGAAGGGGATGAGTTTCCGCGAAGGAGACGAACTCCTGTCGATGAATGTGGTGCGGCCCGGTACGTTCGTGTTCACTGCTACCGACGGCGGTTACGCGAAGCGGACCGCTGTCGACGAGTACCGCGTCCAGGGCCGCGGCGGCCTCGGTATCAAGGCCGCCAAGATCGTGGAGGACCGCGGCTCGCTCGTGGGCGCGCTGGTGGTCGAGGAGACGGACGAAATCCTCGCCATCACCCTCGGCGGCGGTGTGATTCGTACGCGAGTCAATGAAGTCAGGGAGACCGGCCGTGACACCATGGGCGTTCAACTGATCAACCTGGGCAAGCGGGATGCCGTGGTGGGCATCGCGCGCAATGCCGAGGCGGGTCGCGAGGCCGAAGAGGTCGACGGGACCGAAGAGGCAGCCGGATCCGAGGAGACCATTGGATCCGGAGAGATCGTTGGAACCGGCGAGGCCGACGGTGCGGCCGAGACGGTAGCCGGGGGTACGGAGCCCCCGGCCGGGGAGCACGAGGAGTAGAGCGTGAGTGGAACCACGGGCGCCGGTTCGGCCGCTGGCGGAACTGCTGGAGCGAGCGGTGCCCGTGGCCCTGCCACGGACTCCCAGGGGGTTACTGCGGTGACGGAGACCCGGGGGCCCAAGAAGCCCTCGTACGACACGCTCGGCGGCGACCAGCCGGGCAGGCAGCAGGCCGGGCAGCCCTACCGGCCGCCGCAGGCGTACCCCTCGCCGCACGGCGAGGACGGTACGCAGGCGGGGACGCGCTTTCCGCGCACGGGCGCGCGCACCACACCGCGCACCCGCAAGGCGCGGCTGCGGGTGGCCAAGGCCGACCCGTGGTCGGTGATGAAGGTCAGCTTCCTGCTCTCCATCGCCCTGGGCATCTGCACCGTGGTCGCGGCCGCGGTGCTGTGGATGGTCATGGACGCGATGGGCGTCTTCTCCACGGTCGGCGGGACGATCAGCCAGGCCACCGGCTCCACGGACAGCAATGGATTCGACCTCCAGTCGTTTCTGTCGCTCCCCCGGGTGCTGATCTTCACCTCGGTCGTCGCGGTGATCGATGTGGTCCTGGCCACAGCGCTGGCGACCCTCGGAGCCTTCATCTACAACCTCTCCGCCGGTTTCGTGGGCGGAGTGGAGCTGACGCTGGCGGAGGACGAGTAACCGGTCCCGGGGGTTCGGCCCCCGGGATTTGGGAGCTGCGCCCCACGTGCGCTAATCTTCAGAGGTCAGCGCGAAGCGCGGCGGGGCTATAGCTCAGTTGGTTAGAGCGCATCCCTGATAAGGATGAGGCCACAGGTTCAAATCCTGTTAGCCCCACAACTGGGAGAACCCCGGACCGAATCGGTCCGGGGTTCTTTCGTATACACATGGGATCCCGATGAGGAGTCCCATCGGGATCCGGATGGGAATCGGCATACGGATTCGCATACGGGCCGGTGAATGGGCCGGTCCGGCGAACCGAACGAATTGTTCAGGGCGCCCGCCGGCCCGGGGGCAAGAGGTGCACAGGTCACTGATCGGTATCGGTCGGTGTGTATAGTCGGGCGGCAGAAGTCCTCATACGTCAAGGAAAGACGAGGTCGCGCGGTGAAGAAGCTCCTCCTGGTCGCACTGGCCGCCATCGGCGGGCTCCTCGTGTACCGCCAGATCCAGGCGGATCGCGCCGAGCAGGATCTGTGGACGGAGGCGACCGACTCCGTGCCCGCAGGTTCGGGTGTGTGAGACGCAACAGTCGTCGCGGTTGAAGCCCCGGTCGCCACAGAGGCGGCCGGGGCTTCCTGCTGTCCGGATCCGCTCCGGCGGCGTTCCCGTGTGCGAAGCATTCCTTCGCGGAAGTGAAGCCGCTGGCGGGGTGCGGGCCCGGGCCGGTTCTCAGCCCTGGGAGAGGGCCCAGAAGCCCACGGCGTAACAGATCAGCGCCAGCAGCAGTACGGGGACGACGACCTTGCGCGGCGGCCCCTGGCGGCGGCGCGCGGGGCGCGGGCGCGGGACGGGGGCCGGTGCGATGCGGACGTCCGGCAGCGGGGCCGGCTGATACGGCACCGGGAGCAGCGGCCCGGTGTCCGGGGTCCGGGGATGCCGCTCGGGCACGTACCCCAGGGGATAGCCGGTGACTCCGTACGCCGGTGCGGCGGCGGAGGCGGGTGCCGGTGCCGGTGCCGGTGTCGGTTCCGCGGCCACGGGCGGCGGGGCGGACGGAAGGACCGGGTGCGGCGGCGGGGTGGGCGGCTGTGCCGGGGGCGGCGGGACGCCGAAGGAGCCGGCCGATATCGCCGGGGACACGGGCTGCCGCCCGGTGCCGGGCGGATGGGGCGGCGGGGTCGCGCCGGAGGGCGGCCCGGGTATGGGAGGCGGGGAGGGCGTGCCGTCCGGTGGACTCCCACCGTCCGCGCCGGTCCCGGTCCCGGTGCCCGTGCCCGTGCTCGTGCCGGTACCCGTGCCCGTGCGGTCCGGGCCGTCGCCGGCGCGGGAGCCGTTCAGCGGGTCCCGCTCGGGCCCCTCCGGCCCGAAGCCCGGCGGCAGCGGACCCAGTTGATCGAAGATCTCCACCGGTTCGTCGTCGGGCCCGGTCTCCGGCAGCAGTTCGACGGCCCCCGCCAGCGCCTTCCGGGCTCCCGTCGCCGTACGGAATCTGGCCCCCGGATCCGGCTGGAGCAGCCCGGCCAGTACCTGCCACAGCGGCTCCGGTATGCCCTGGGGCGCGCCCGGGGTGCCATGGGCCGCGAAGTACTCGGTCAGCGCCGGTGAATCCGGTTTCCGGCCCTCCAGGAGATAGAGCGCCACCAGGCCGACCGCGAAGAGATCGGCCGGGAAATCCGGCTCGGCTCCCGACATCTGTTCGGGGGCGAAGTAACCCGGCGTGCCCACGACATAGTTGGTCTCGGTCAGCCGGGGCTCGCCCTTGCGCATCGAGATCCCGAAATCCGAGAGCCGCAGATGCGGGCGGCCGGTGCCGGTCGCCTCCAGCAGGACATTCGCCGGTTTGATGTCCCGGTGGACGACTCCCTCGGCATGGACCGCCGCGAGCCCGGCCAGCAGCTGATCGAGCAGCGCGCACACATAGCGGGGCGGCAGCGGGCCGTAGTCGCCGATCACATGTGCCAGTGAGCCACCGCCCACCAGATCCATGGTGAACAGCACCTTGTCGTCGTCCGCGGCCCAGCTCGCCGGGGCGAGAACATGCGGGTGGTCGATCCGGACGGCCTGCTCGCGGACGAAGCGCAGCAGGGTGTACGCGTCGCTCTGCTGGAGCACCTTGGCCGCCACATAGCGCCGGCGCCGGCGGTCCCAGGCCCGCCACACGGCGCCGACACCACCGCGACCGATCGGGTCGACCAGCTCGTACCGGCCGGCGAAGACCTCACCCATGGCGCTGCGCCCGCTCCCCGTTCCCTCGTGCGGCCCCGGCCCCCGCGCCGGACCTGTGCCGCCCCCGTGTCGGATCCGGTGCCGGATCCCGTACTGGCCCCGCTGCGCCGAACCCGGCGTCCGGGCTGATCAGTTCTGGTGCGACTCGTAGTGCGCGACGGCGTCCGCGGTGCGCCCGGCCCCGTACACCCGGAGAAACTCTGCCAGTTCCGGATGGCTGGGGGCGAGGGAGTCCGCCGCGTCGATGATGTCCCCGGCCGCCGCCACGGACCGCAGCAGGGACTGGATCTCCCGCACCACCCGGCGCACCGTGGGCGCCCCCGAGCTGTTGGTGGTCTGGCTGTTGGCGGTGAGCACGGATCCCCCCTGCGACTTCTTGATCTCCTCCATCCGGTCGGTGGCCTCGGCGGCGCTGACACTGCCGTCCGAGACGAGGCTCGCCAGCTCCTGGAGGGCCTGGACCCGCTGGACCACGGCGGGGTTGCCGATCTTCGCGCGCTGGCCGCTCATCAGCTGGGAGAGCATCGGGGCGGAGAGACCGAGGACGGCGGCGAGGCGGGCCTGGTTGAGCCCGAGATCGTCTATCAGCCGGCGGAAGAGCGCGCCCAGAGGTTCCCCGTACCAGCTGCGCTGCAGCTCCCTGGCTCTTGCGGTCGTCTCCTGCTGAGCGGCGTCCATGCGCGTCTCCCCATCGCTTCCCCAAGCGGGCTTCGCTGCTGCGAACCACGACGAGCATCTTACGGAGAGTGGTCGTTCACCGGGAGTCCCCATCCTTTTGCGGGAATCCGGGGGACACCCGGTATTCTGGTCCACGGCGGTCGCCGGAACTGATGGTCCGGGTGGTTGCCGTCACCCGTTCGGGGCCTTAGCTCAGTTGGTAGAGCGCTGTCTTTGCATGGCAGATGTCAGGGGTTCGACTCCCCTAGGCTCCACTTGTTGAATGCCCCCTGATCTGCGGAAACGCAGTTTCAGGGGGCATTTTCGCGTGGGCCGGGAGGCCCGGTCCGCGGGCGTGCGGGGGCGTCGGCGCGCGCCGTGCCGGGGCCCTGCGGCGCCCGCCCCCGCCGCTCCCTCCCCTCCGCCGCGGCCCCGGGCCGGAAGCGCGCCTTCCCGGTGACTCGTCATACCGGCGGGTGAAGGCGGGCCGGGGCCGGCCCTTCGGAAAGTCGTACGTGATCCAGGTCACATGGGAATCGTGAACCGGGGACCCTCTCCGCTCCGACGAGGGGGTGTGAGTCCGACAGCGGTGGAAGAACCCGACGACGGCGCCCTGCTGGCCGCGGTGTGCGAGCGCGACCGCGCGGCGTTCGAGGCGCTGTACCGCCGTTACGCGCCCTGGCTGATGGCCCGGCTGCGCTACCGGTGTGCCGATCCCGCGCAACTCGACGACATCGTCCAGGAGGCCTTTCTGTCGGTGTGGCGGGCGTGTGCCGAGGGGAGGCAGCCGCAGGTGCGGGACTTCGCCGGCTGGCTCTGGCGGATCGCCGACCGCCGGCTGTCCGACGCCGCCCGGGCGGGGGCCGGCCGGGGCCGTCTCCAGCGGGCGCTCGCCGCGGTGCGCCGGGCCGTCACCCCGTCCGCGGAGGAACAGGCCCTGGATTCCGGTCATTTCGGGCCGCTGTACTCGGCGCTGGGGCGGCTGCCGCCCGAACTGCGGGTCGTGATGCAGGCGACCGTACTGGACGGACTCACCACCCGGCAGACCGCCGAGCGGCTCCGGCTGCCGGTCGGCACGGTCAAGACCCGGGCGATGCGGGCGCGCGGGCGGCTCCGCGACGAGCTCGCCAAGGACCGCGACCGGTCCCGGGACGGGGAGCGCCCCGGTCCCGCCGGCGAGGAGAGGAAGCAGTGATGACCGACTGTCCGCCCCCACCGCACCCCGCGGGCGAACTGCTGGGCCGCTACGCGCTCGGCGGTGCCGCCCCCGGGGAGCGCGAAGGGGTCGAAACCCATCTGGACGGCTGCGCCCTCTGCCGTGCCCGGCTCGCCGCGCGCACCGACCCCCTGCCGGTCGAGCGGGTCTGGCGGCGGCTCGACCGGGCCGCCGATCTTCCCGTACCGGGCCCCTGGGAGCGGCTGCTGCTCCGGATCGGGGTGCCCGATCACGCGGCGCGGCTGCTGGCGGCCACTCCGGCGCTGCGCGCGGGCTGGCTCTGCGGCACCGTCATGACCCTGCTCCTGTCCGTACTGCTCGTCCGGCTCTCCGGGCCGGGCGCGGCGCCGACCGTCTATCTCTCGGTCGCCCCGCTGCTGCCCGCCGCCGGGGTGGCCGTCTCCCTGGGCCTGCACTGGGATCCCGGGTACGAGCTGGGGCGGATCGCCGCGCCCAGCGCCTTCCGGCTGGTGCTGCTGCGCACGGCGATGGTGCTGGCCACCACCGTGCCGCCGGCCGCCGCCGCCGCCTTCGCCCTGCCGGGGCCGGGGCCGGGGCTCGCCGCCTTCGGCTGGCTGCTGCCCTCGCTGCTGCTGACCGTGGTGAGCCTGGTGCTCGTGCCGAGGATCGGTTCACTGCCCGCCGCCGCGACCGCCGCCGCCGGCTGGACGGCCGCGGTGGCCCTGACCCGCGGCTCCGATGTGCTCTTCTCGCCCGCCGGCCAGTCCGTGCTGGCCCTGCTGCTGGCCGCCGGGCTGGCCGTGCTGCTGCTGCTCCGCGCCGACTTCGATCTCGACAAGGGAATCCGTGCATGAATGCCGATCGACCCGGTGACGACCACACTGCCGCCTCCGTCAGCGGTCTGACGGTGCGTTACCGCAAGAAATACGCCCTCGACCGGGTCTCGCTGACCCTGGGCGCCGGGGTGACGGGGCTGCTGGGCCCCAACGGGGCCGGGAAGACCACGCTGTTGCGGGTACTCGCCACGGCGCTGGTCCCCGGCGAGGGTGAGGTACGGGTGCTCGGGCGGGATCCCCGCGTACCCGGGCAGCGGCGGGAGATCCGCCGCCGGCTGGGGTATCTGCCGCAGAATCCCGGCTTCCACCGGCACTTCACCGCCTTCGAGTTCGTGGACTATGTCGCCATCCTCAAGGAGCACACGGTGCGCGCCGCCCGTCACGACGAGGTGCGGCGGGTGCTCGGCGCCGTGGGGCTGGCCGATGAGCGCGGACGGAGGCTCAAGGCGCTCTCCGGCGGGATGCGGCAGCGGGTGGCCCTGGCCGCCGCGCTGATCGGGGATCCGGAGCTGCTGATCCTGGACGAGCCGACCGTGGGGCTCGATCCCGGGCAGCGGCTGCGGTTCCGGGAGGTGATCGCGGAGCTGGGCGAGGGCCGGCCGGTGCTGCTCTCCACCCATCAGACCGAGGACGTCGCCGCGCTCTGCAACCGGGTGGTGGTGCTCGGCGGGGGACTGGTCCGCCACGACGCCACCCCGGGGGAGCTCGGTGAGCTGGCCCGGGGGAAGGTCTGGTTCAGCCGGGACCGCGATCCGCGCGCCGTCGCGGGCTGGCGCACCGGCACCGGGGTCCACCGCAATATCGGTGTCCCGCCGGCCGGCGCGGAGCTCGCCGAACCCACCCTGGAGGACGCCTGTCTGCTGCTGAACTCGGCTCCGTCCGGCGCACCGGAGAGCCCGAAGGGGGCGGCGGCATGAGCGCCGGGACCACGGGCACGGCCTCCGGCACCCGCACCCGCGAGGACTCCCACCGCGCCTGGCCCGCCGTGCGCGCGCTGGCCGCCGCGGAGGCGTACCGGCTGCTGCGCCATCCGCTGATCCTGGGCACCCTCGTGGTCTGCTCCGGTCTGTGGATCCATGAGACGGCGCTCTCGCCGGTCGTCCACTACCCGGTGCTCCAGTACGAGGACCGGGCCCTCCAGCTCCAGCTGCTGCTGCCGGCCGCCGGGGTCTTCCTCGCCGCGCACCGGGCCGTTCTGCGGCCCGTCCGGGACGGCACCGGCGCCTGGTTCGACACCCTGGCCGTCGAGCCGTGGCAGCGGGCGGCGGCCCTGCTCCTGGCGCTGCTCCCGGTGACCGGGCTGGTCACCCTGACCGCCGGGGCCCGGACGCTCTGGCTGGTGCTCCTGCCCGAGAGCGTCGGCAGCCCCTCCCCGGCCGAGCTCGCCACCGGGCCGGCGGCCGTACTGCTCGCGGGGGTGCTCGCGGTGCTGACCGGCACGCTCTCCCGCTCCCCGGCCATGGGTCCGCTGGTCCTCGGCGCGGCCGGGATCGTCACCGTGGCGGCACAGATCAACCCCTCGCCCTCCGCCTCGCTGCGATGGCTGATGGTGGTGGTGATCGACGAGGGTCATCAGGGCCTGCCCGCCCGGCTGCTGGGCCGGCCGGCCGCTCTCCATCTGCTCTATCTCGTCCTGCTGGCCGCGGTTCTCGGCACCGCCGTCCTGCTGCTGTCCGGAGCGCGGGGACCGGGTGTACGGATCGCCGCGGCCCTGGCGCTGGCCGGGACGGTGGCGGCGGGCGCCGCCCAGCTGCGGCCCCTGAGCCCGTCGGTCGCCGAGGCGCGTACGCGGGTGGAGCACTTCCCCTCACCCGGTCAGCGCTGTGTGCGCGAGGGCCGGGTCACCTACTGCGCCTTTCCGGAGTTCCTGGACCGGCACCGGCAGTGGTCCGGGGTGGCGGAGCGGATACTGAGCCGGGTGCCGGAGCGGGTGCTGCGGGAGGGTTACACGGTGCGCCAGCGCATCGCACCGCTCACCGGCCCCGGCGTGGTGCTGGATGTTCCGCCGCTGCTGGAGGCGTGGGCCGCGGACGACCGCCGGGCGGGAACGCCGGGGGCGGCCGTGGTGGGTACGGAGTGGGGTGTCGGCTCCGACGGCGCGAGCGACGCCGTGGGCGGGTTCGCCTCCGAATTCGCCCACCGGGTGATCACGGCCGGCCCGTCCGGGGGCTCCGCCGAGGCCGGTGCGATGCCGCTGATCTGCGGGGGGCGCGGGGTGGTCGCCGTATGGCTGGCCGCGCAGGCGACACCGGAGACCCGGACCGCCCTGCGCTCGACGCTCGGCAGGAGCTCGGGCGACGGGGTCGGCTTCGGCGGCGTCCTCGCCACCGTGGACTTCGGGCGCGAGGAGGCGGAGGCGGCCATGAGGCTGCTCGATCTCCCCGGCGACGGCGTGGCGGAAAGGGTCGCCCGGCACTGGGACGAGCTCACCGCCGCCGGGACCACTCTGCCGAGGGCCGCCGGACTCCTGGGCGGCAGCGCCCGGGAACCCGCCGCACGGCACGCGGACAGCGAGGCCCGATGCGCACGCTGACCGGCCGGGGCCGGGCGGGGCGCCGCCCGTCCGCCGGGACGCACCGGATCGCGCGGACGGCCGCCGCGCTGCTGCCGCACGAGTGGCGGGCCGCGCGTGTGCTCCCGCTGTTCGCCGGCGCGGGCGCGGGCACGGCGGTCTGCGCCGTGCCCGTCGTCCTCGCGACGCCGCTCGAACTCGCCCCCGCGGTGCTGCTGACGCACTTCGCGGCGGTTCTCGGCGCCCTGGGCACGGCCTTCGTCATCGACGACCCGGCCGCCGCGACCACCTCCTGCTGCCCCTCCCCGCAGTGGCTGCGCCGACTGCTCCGGGTGACGGGCGCGCTGGTGGTGCTGGCCGCCGCCCGGGCGCTCCAGATCCTCCTCGTGCGCGGGGCGCTCCCGCCCGGTCCGGGTCCGGCCCTCCCGTACGGCGATCTGGCGGTGGAGTCGGCGGCCCTCGCCCTGCTGGTGATCGTCTTCGCCCTGCTGGGGCTGCGGTCCGCCGGGGGCCCTGGCGGCGGCACCCTGGCGGCGGCCGGCCCGGCCGCAGCCGTCATGGTGCTGCTTCTGCTGCCCCCTGAGGCGGAGTTCTTCGGCCCTCCGGAGGACGCCGTCCGCTGGGAGGCGGCCTCGGCGCGGTGGCTCGGGCTCCTGCTGGTGCTGCTGCCCGCGGCCGTGCTGCTGCTCTTCCGGCGTCCGTCGGGGCGGCGGTAGCGGTGGCTCCCACCCGGGCCGGCGCCGGTCCCCGGGCTCAGTGCGGCTGCCACGCCTGCTGGAACAGCTCATCGGTGAGGACGTCCCCGGGCGGGCCCTCCCGCAGCAGCCGTCCCTCCCACAGCAGCAGGCAGTGATCCGCCCGCCGGGCCGCCCGCAGATCGTGGGTGGCCTGGACCACGGTGATCCCCTGGGCGGTCACCTCCTCCAGCACCTCGGCGATCCGCTCCCGGGCGGCCGGGTCCAGGGCGGTCGCCGGTTCGTCCAGCAGCAGCAGATCGGCCTCCTGGGCCAGTCCCTGGGCGACCAGGGCGCGCTGCCGCTGTCCGCCGGAGAGTTCGCCGAGCCGGCGGCCGGCGAGCCCGCCGATGCCGAGCCGTTCCATCGAGGCGTCCACCACCTCCCGGTCGTGGGCGGAGAGCCGGCCGAGCAGCCCGAGATGTCCCCACCGTCCCATCGCCACGGTCTCCCGGACCGTGAGGGGCAGGGTGTCCGCGACCGCGCTCCGCTGGGTGACGAAGGCGGGCCGCCGGCCCGGCCCGGTGCCGACCCTGCCCGCTGTCAGCGGGATCACACCGGCCACCACTCCCAGCAGCGTGGACTTGCCCGAGCCGTTCGCCCCCACGATCGCGGTGGACGCCAAGGCCGGTATCCGGGCGGTGAGTTGACGCAGCACCCGCCGTCCCGGGTATCCGGCCGAGACCTCTTCCAGTGTCACGCGTGCCCCGCCGTCGGCGCCCGTCATGCGAAACCTCCTTTGAAACGATAATCATTTTCATTGTAGGGTCCCGGCTCATGGAGTGGTTGACCGGTCCTTTCGAAGTGACCTTTGTGCAGCGGGCGCTGTGGAGCGGCGTGCTCGTCTCGGCGATCTGCGCCCTGGCTGGCACGTGGGTGGTGCTGCGCGGCATGGCGTTCCTCGGCGACGCCATGGCCCACGGAATGCTGCCGGGCATCGCCGCCGCCTCGATGCTCGGCGTGAGCCTGACCATCGGCGCCGCGCTGAGCGCGGCGGCGATGGCCCTCGGAGTCTCCGCGCTCGGCCGCTCGCGCGGGCTCTCCCAGGACACCGGGATCGGACTGCTCTTCGTCGGGATGCTCTCCGCCGGAGTCATCGTGGTCTCGCGGTCGCAGTCCTTCGCCGTCGATCTGACCGGGTTCCTCTTCGGGGACGTGCTCGCGGTGCGCGGCGACGATCTGGTCCATCTCGGGATCGCGCTCGGCGTCGCCCTCGCCGCGTCCGTCCTCGGCTACCGGCCCTTCGTGGCCCTCGCCTTCGACGAGCGCAAGGCCCACACCCTCGGGCTGCGCCCCCGCCCGGCCCACGCGGCCCTGCTCGGGCTGCTCACCCTGGCCATCGTCGCCTCCTTCCACATCGTGGGCACCCTGCTGGTCTTCGGCCTGCTCATCGCCCCGCCGGCCACGATGCTCCGCTGGGCCCGCTCCATTCCGGTGGTGATGGCCGGAGCCGCCGTACTGGGCGCGAGCGCCACCTTCACCGGGCTGCTGGCCTCCTGGCATCTGGGCACCGCCGCGGGGGCGACGATCGCCGCCGCCGCGGTGGGCCAGTTCTTCCTCTCCTCACTCGCCGCCGCGCTCTGGAACCGCAGGGCCCCGCGGCTCTCCTCCGCACCGTCCAGGGAATCGGAGCCCGCCCGATGAGAATCAGCAGATCCGTGACCGTCTCCGCCGCGGCCGCGGCGGGAGTCACCGCCGCCCTGCTGGCCGGCTGCGGGAACGGCGACCCCGTCCGGCCGGCCCCGGCGGCCTCCGCCGCCCCGCCGCACGGATATGTCGAAGGCGCCGAGGAACGCGCCGAACCGCAGTCCCGGCTGGTCCTCGCCGACGCGGCGACCGGAGCGGTCCGGGTCCTCGACCCGGCCACCGGGAAGGTCACACCGGCGGCCACGGTGCCCGGCCCGCGCGGTGTCACCACGGACGGCAGATTCGCCCATGTCGCCGGAGCCGGCGGCACCCGGGTCATCGACAGCGGCGCCTGGACCACCGACCACGGCGACCATGTCCACTACTACCGGGCCGCGATCCGCGACCTCGGCGAGATCCCCGGCAGGCGCGCGGTCCGGGCCCACGGCGACCCCGCCCGTACCGCCCTCACCCACGACGACGGCACCACCGGCCTGCTCGACCGCACCGCCCTGGAGCGGGGCCGCCTCACCGCGCCCGTACCGGCGCCCGGCGGCGGGAGCGGCCCGGTGGTCCCCTACCGCGAACGGCTGCTGGTCTCCGGCACGGGACCGGCACGCGACACCGTGGAGATACGGGAGCGGGGCGGCGCCCGGCGCGCCGTGCTCCCCCAGCGGTGCGCCGAACCGCGCGGCGCGGCCGTCACCCGGCGCGGAGCGGTGCTCGGCTGCGCCGACGGCGCCCTGCTCGTCAGCGAACGGAACGGCACCTTCACCGCGCTGCGGATCCCCTACCCGGGCCCCGCCCCCGCCGCCCGCGACCGCGCCGCCGACTTCCGCCACCGGCCCGGCGCCACCACCCTGGCCGCCCCCGCCGGCCCGGACTCCGTCTGGCTGCTCGACGCCGCCGAACGCCGCTGGACCCGGGTGCGGACCGGCCCGGTCCTGGCCGCCAACACGGCCGGGGAGGGCACCCCCCTGCTCGTCCTGACCAGGGACGGAGTGCTGCGGGCGTACGACCCCGCGACCGGCCGCGAGACCGCCCGCGAACAGCTGATCGCCCCCGTCCCGGAAGGCGGGACCGGCACGGTGATCGAGATCGACACGAGCCGGGCGTACGTCAACGACGAGCGCGCCGCCAAGGTGTACGAGATCGACTACCGCGACGATCTGCGCACGGCCCGGACCTTCTCGCCCGGCCTCGCCCCCTCCTTCATGACGGAGACGGGCCGATGAGGCGCCTCGTCCGCACCGCCGTACTGCCGGCGGCCCTCGCGGTGATCGCGGTGGCGGTCTCCCTCACCGGGTGCTCGGCGGGCGGCGACGACGGCCGCCGGTCCATCGTGGTCACCACCAACATCCTGGGCGACATCACGCGTTCCGTCGTCGGGGCCGAGGCCGAGGTCACCGTACTGATGCCGGCCAACGCCGATCCGCACTCCTTCGGCATCTCCGCCCCGCAGGCCGCCGCCATCGAGCGGGCCGATCTGATCGTCCACAACGGCCTCGGCCTGGAGGAGAACGTCCTGCGGCATGTCGACGCCGCCGCGGAGGCGGGGGTGCCCGTCTTCGCGGCGGGTGCGGCGGTCGATCCGATCGACTACGGCACGGATGAGACGGCGGGCAGCCCCGATCCGCACTTCTGGACCGATCCGGAACGAGTGCACAGAGCGGTTGGCCTGATCGCCAATCAGATAACCAAGCATGTCGACGGGGTCGACGCCACAGCCGTGCGAGCCGGAGCGGACCGGTACCGGAAGGAGATCGCCGAGCTCACCCAGTGGATGCGGAAGAGCTTCGGCGAGATTCCCGTGGCCCGCCGCAATCTGGTGACCAACCACCATGTCTTCGGCTATCTCGCCCAGCGCTTCGGCTTCCGCGTCATCGGCGCCGTCATCCCCAGCGGCACCACCCTGGCCTCGCCCAGCGCCTCCGACCTGAAGTCGCTGGTGACCGCGGTCGACCGGGCCGGCGTACGGGCCGTCTTCGCCGACTCCTCCCAGCCCGACCGGCTCGCCCAGGTCCTCAAACGCGAGAGCGAACGGGACATCCGGGTGATCCCGCTCTTCTCCGAATCGCTCACGGAGAAGGGCGGGGGCGCCGGCACCTACCTGGACATGATGCGCGCCAATACGCGATCGATCGTCGCGGGTCTCGCCCCCTGACCCGCCCCCCCCGCTTCCCCCCTTTCAAGGAGAAACCCATGAGCACATCCATACGGCCCCGGATGGCGGCGGGCGTCGCCGCCCTGGTGACCGCGTCCCTCGCGCTGACCGCCTGCGGCACCGGGAAGGCGGACTCCACGGCCCCCGCCGGCGCCAAGTCCCCCGCCCCGGCGAAGCCCCCGGTCCCCAACCCGATCGTCGTCACCCACGACGGCGGCCTCCAGATCCTCAACGGTTCGACGCTCGCCCTCGCCGGAACCATCCCGCTGCCCGGCTTCAACCGGGTCAACCCGGCCGGTGACGACCGTCATGTGATGGTCTCCACGGACGCCGGATTCCGGGTGCTGGACGCGACCGGGCAGAAGTTCACCGATGTCGAGTTCAAGGGCCCCGAGCCGGGCCATGTCGTCCGCCACGCGGGCAGGACGGTGCTGTTCACCGACGGCACCGGCGAGGTCACCGCCTTCGACCCGAAGGACCTCAAGGGCCCCGGCAGGCCCGCGACCGACCGCTACACCGCACCCGCGCCCCACCACGGGGTGGCCGTCGAACTGGCGGACGGCACGCTGGTGAGCACCCTCGGCACCGAGGAGAAGCGGGTCGGCATCGAGGTGCTCGACGCGAACCGCGAGCGGATCGCGAAGAACGAGCAGTGCCCCGGCGTGCACGGCGAGGCGACCGCGGAGAACGAGGCCGTCGTCGTCGGCTGCCAGGACGGTGTCCTGATCTACCGGGACGGCGTCATCAAGAAGGTGAAGAGCCCGACCGCGTACGGCAGGATCGGCAACCAGTCCGGCAGCGAGCACTCCCCGGTCGTGCTCGGCGACTACAAGAAGGACGAGGACGCCGAACTCGAACGCCCCGAGCAGATCTCCCTGATCGACACGGAGACCGGCAAGCTGCGCCTGGTCGACCTGGGCACCAGCTACACCTTCCGCTCCCTGGCCCGGGGCCCGCACGGCGAGGCGCTGGTCCTGGGCACCGACGGCAGGATCCATGTCATCGACCCGGAGGCCGGGAAGGTGACCCGCACGATCCCCGTCATCGGCGAATGGAGCGAACCCCTGGACTGGCAGCAGGCCCGCCCGGCCCTCTTCGTCCGCGACCACACGGCGTACGTCTCCGACCCGGCGACGCGCGAGCTCCACGCGATCGACATCGAAACCGGGAAGCGCACCGCCTCGGTGACGCTCCCGAAGGCACCGAACGAGGTGAGCGGCGTCAAGCACTGACCCCGCTCCCGATCTCTCCGCCCCGCTCCGGGCCGGCCGCGCCGACATGGCGTGACCGGCCCGCGCGGCGTGTGCGCCGGGGAGGCGGAGCGGGAGGGGAGGTCGGGCGGCCTGCTCGTGGCAGGGGTGCGCGCACCGGATGTCGAGGATCGGTTTGCCGGCCGGGTTCCGGTCCTGGAGGCGGATGACGGTGGGTCCGTCGCACAGGCCGCATTCGCCGAGGTGGCACTCCGGCGATATCCGGCCGGCGCCGGTGGTCACCCGTTCCACGGTGTCAGCTCCCGGCCGCCCCGGTCGGGGCAGTTCTCGCGGGGGCAGGCGCACGGCGGGTAATCGCTGGACACTATCGGCGCCAGCGGCATCGGCGGCGCCTCCGGATCGCCGACCACAATCGTCGGCGAGACGGGGAGACGCTGCCCTTCAGGGCTCACCCGGTACACCCGCATCGTCATCACGACGAAGCCCTCCTCCTGGTAGCTGATCAGGTACGTCCAGCCTGTCGCCCGAAGGAGGGCAGAACGCTCACGGATTCGTGAGCGTGGTGAGCACCGGGATCAGAGGCCGATCCACTTCGCCATGCGCGCGAGCGTCTCCGGGCTGCGGCGGCTCAGGTGCACCAGCCCGGTGACCGTCTCCCGGGTTCCCGGGTGGTAGCGGGTCTGCTCGGGCGCGGCCCGGCGCGCCTCGGAGAGATGCTTCAGTGAGGCGTCCGGGTGCCCGGTCTCCATTTCGACCCGTGCCCGGTCGACCAGGAACCGTGCCCGGCGTGAGGTCAGTGTCGACGCGGGTGGCTTCAGCTTCCGGGCCTTGGCGAAGGCGTCGTCGTACTGCCGCATCGTGACGTGCGCCCCGAATTCGTGCATATCGGCATTCCGGCGCCCGAATGACAGCCAGTGGACCTCGGGGGCTTCCCCACCGACTCGGTCCGCCAGCTCCCGGGCCGCGGAGATGTGTCTGTCCACCGAGCCCCCGTCCTCCGCTCGTGCCGCGAGCGCGCTCGCGCCGAGATGCAGCTGCCCGGCGACGACGAGAGCCTCGCGCGAGGTCTCCCCCGCGAGCAGCCGGTGTCCGTCGGCGATGAGCAGGAGTCCGATCCCGTGGGACCCGCCCTTGTGGAGCAGGCCGCGCTTGTACTGCCGGAGGGCTGCGAGGCAGGGATCCGAGGCGCGTTCGGCGGCCCAGTGCATCCGGTCCAGGGCGAGCCGGGACAGATCCGGGAAGCCCAGCTTGAGAGCGATGTCGGCGGCAGTGCGGTAGGCGGAGGCGAGCGCCTGCCACACCGGTGTGGACGGGGCGGTCCAGACAGTGTGTGTCAGCTCCATGACGAGCCCGGGGAGGGCTTCGCCGGCCTTGCGGAGGTGAGTCGCCCGGACCTGCCGGCAGACCCGGTCCGCCTCGGCGACGAGGACCGCGACCGGCCGGGTGGTGAAATCCGGCACAGGGCCCAGGTCGTACTGGTCGAGCGCCTCACGGATCGGGCTCACCAGCGAGCCGAGACGATGGTGTGTGCCGGCCACGTCGGGCAGGAGCCCCGTCAGTGCGGTGGCGTCGATCCTGAGGCCGCGGGCCACCGCGGACACGAAGTCCGCGGTCGCGGGCTTGGACCCGCACTCGACCTGATTCAGCAGGCTGTACGAGTACGGAAGCCGGGCCGCCAGCTCCCGCTGTGAGAGGCCGGCCAGCCGCCGCTGGGCTCTGATGCGCGCGCCGATGTCATCGCCGTCCGGAAAGGACATGCCGGCCTCCGTTCCTGGCTCCTCATCCGGAAAGGTACCCGCGCGGAAGGGAGTTGGACCCACGACCGCTCCAGCCCACTCCCGGTGCGGGAGCGCTCGCATGTGTGGTCGGATGGCCGGCATGACGACGATCTATCTGTTCGGGAGCGCGGCGCCGCCGGTCTTCGAAGTCGACACGGTGATCCGGGATCTCCAGTCGCGCGGATGGGACGTGTGTCTCGGACTCACACCGGCTGCGGCGGACTGGCTCCGCGATGACCTGGGCACGCTGGAGGAGCTGACCGGGCACCCGGTGCGCAGCCAGTACAAGCGCCCCGGCGAGCCGGACACATGGCCCCGCGCTGACGGGATCCTCTTCGCTCCGGTGACGGCGAACAGCCTCAATTCCTGGGCGCTGTGCCTCACGTCCGCCTTCGTCGTGGGGGTGGTGGCAGAAAGCATCGGGAAGGGCATCCCGACCGTGGCCATGCCATGCGTGAACAGCGCGTACGCCGCTCACCCGCAGGTGGACAGGAGTGTCTCCGAGCTGCGCCGGATGGGTGTCACCGTGCTCTACGGTCCCGGCGGCTTCGAGCCGAACCAGCCCGGCGAACGGCGTCCCTACCCCTGGCAGGCCGCAATCGACACGGTGACCCGGCTCGTCTCATAGGATCCCTGCGCGTCTCCGGACAGGGATTCACATGATCGAGGCCGATCCGCGCCGATTCTCCAGGAGCACGGATTCGTGGATGCGTCCGCACCCGGCGCACGGGCAGGCTCTTCGGCAGACGCGTCAAGGGCGACAAGCAGCGGGTGACTCCGGCCCGGGGCCGCCCGCCCCGCCTCGCCCCCGTGACGGCGCCCCCGCACGGAACCGAGGTCCGCACGGGGGCACCGTCATGAAATACCGTCAGGAGGCCGGGACCGCTACCACCACTGCTGGGAGGCGTCCCGCAGGGTGTTCGTCCCGCAGTGCACCTCTCCCCAGCCCAGGTGGTACGTGTACCAGTCGTCGATGTACGCGGTCTTGAAGCCCGCCTTGGCGTACACCGCGCTCACCGCCGCGCCGAAGACGTCCTTGCCGCCGATGACCGGGCCCCACTGCTTCGCCGAGAGATAGCGCGAATCGCTGAGCACCACACCATTGACCGCGCCGGGCACATACGCGCCGGTCTGCACGACCGGAGCCTTGCCGCTGCCGGAGAAGGCCCGGTCGCCGCGCTTGTCCTTCGGGCCCGTCTTGAACTGACCGAAGAAGTCGCCGTTCAGCCGGCCCAGCTTCGGGCTGATGGAGCTCTCCTGCTTCCGGGCCTCGCCCGCGCGCCCCATGGCATGGCCCGCGAAGAGGCTCGGCACCCGCATGATCTCCGCGTCGGTGATCCCGGTCTCCGCCTTCAGCAGCCGGATGTTCGCGTCGATCCGCGTCTGCGCGGTCTTGTTGTCGGCGAGGAACTTCTTGTTCGCCAGCACCTGGGCGATGGTCTCCTTCGGGGCCGGCTCACCGGCGTACGAGGGGACGGAGAACATCTTCTTCTTGCCGTGACCCGCGGCCTTGGCCTTGTTCAGCACCGCCAGGCCCGCCTTGGTGTCGGAGACGGCGATCCGCCAGCCGCGCGGGGTGTCGGCGGGCAGGAACTGCACGAACTCGTCCACATGGCCGACGGCCAGCCACGCGGTGTCGAGCAGCAGCGGCGACTGCATGCCCTGCGAGGCGAGGAAGGTCCGCATCGACTTCGCCGGCTTGGACTTGCTGTCCGGCCGGTGGCCCATGATGATCCGGCCCGCCGGGTACGACTTGCCGTTGTGGGCGTAGGGCGGAATCGTCTCCAGGTTGCCCATGGAGTTGAGCGTCCACTCCTCGTTCGGCAGCGCGTCGACCGGCTGGATCACTCCGATGTCCCGGCCGCGCAGCTTCTCGAAGAGCTCCCGCCCGGCCTCCCGGTCCAGCTGGGCCGAACGGATCATCAGCCGTATCGCGTGGGTCTTCCCGCCGGGGCCGGTCATGCTCACATAGCCGGGCTCGAAGAAGTCCTGCGTCCAGGGGTCCTGGGAGCGGTTGAACTTCTTCACCGGCCGGGTGATGCCCGCGGCCTTGACCTCGCGCTCCAGGTCGGCGACGAACTTGTGCTGCGCCTTGGTGAGGGATCCCGGCCAGTTCGGGTCGGCCGGGATCTTCGTCACCAGGACTTCCTGGGCCCGCTGCTTGTGGTGGTGGGTGAGCACCGGGGCCGTCTTCAGCAGTACGTCGTCGGAGGCGGTGGCACCGTCCTGGGTGACGGTCAGCCGGACGGTGACCTTGCCGTCCCAGACCTTGGAGTCCCGCACCACATCGGTGGCCTCGACCCCGAACTCCACCCCGGCGCGCAGCTCGGCCGCGGTCAGCCGGTCGGCGGCGGTGAAGTGCTTCCACTTGCCGCCGCGCTGGATGAACAGCCGGGCCTTCTCCGTGCCCGCCAGCGTGACCGTGCCGGTGGCCGTGTCGGAGACCGACGGGGCCGGGACGGTCTTCACCCGGGCCAGGTCGGCCGCGTCGCTCGCGCCGTTCAGCACATTGTCCGAGGCGTCGTGACAGCGGGCCAGCAGCGCCTCGCTCAGCGGCTTGCCCAGATGGTTCTTGACCGGACAGCGCTTGTTGTCGTCGTCCATGTTCGGCAGCATCACCGCACCGCGCGCGCGGCTCCAGGCGTCCTCGCCCGGAGTGTCGGTCGTGCCGGAGATGTCGACACTTCCGTCGCGGTTCACATCCGCCCGCAGATCGGCCACCGGTGCGGCGGGCGCCGCCGGGGCCGCCATCGCCTGCACGCCCACCGTACCGACGAGCACTCCGGCCATGCCGGTGGCCACGGCGGCGCTTCTCCAACCCTGGAGTCCCAAGGTTTCCTCCTCGTTCGTGGTTCGTCACGAGGAAAGAGCCCGGGAGGGGGTCCAGGGTTGTGCGATTTCCGGTGTGACCGGCGGAGATTCGCGAAGTGGCCGGTTTCTTGACGCAAAGACGATCAGGCGGAGGGCGGCCGGGGGAGTCCCCGGAACATGTCGATCCGCTTCTGGCCACCCGGAGTGAGCCGTACGGGTGGTGTTCATCAGAAGAACTGTCCAGCACCTGCGTCGGTCCTTCGCAAGTCGAGATGCGTACACATCATTACAAAGGTATGCAGATCGCCCAACCCGAACGTCATGGAAAGCGAGGGGTCATGGCCGCCACCGCCGCCATCAAGGTCAGAGACTTGTGGACCGCCTTCATCACCGCTCTTGTCACCCTCTTCGCCGCGCTGGGACTGACCGGCACGGCCTCCGCCACGCGGCGGACCGCCGGCGCCCCCGCCGCCGCTCCGGACTCCCCGGCCGTGCCGGTGGCGGCCCGGACGGAGTCGGGAGGCTCCGGGGATCCCGGCGCCGGAGCCGGAACGGGCTCCGCGGCGGGGGACTCCGCCGGAAGGACCGGCTCCCGGGGAATCACCGGGCCGCGGCGGGAACGAACCGTACGCGCCTCGGTACCCGCGCAGAAGACCAGGAACACCCGGTGGAACCCGCGCACCCGGGACAGGTCGCTGCCGCCCACCATCAAGCAGCGCATCGGCGCCGAGGCCCACGGCACCTCGCCCTCGGTCCGCAAACTGCCCGCCCTGGACACGGACACGATCCTCGGCACGGGATTCACCGCGGCCTTCGGACCGGGGCAGGGCTTCAGCCCGGGCACGGGACCGGCCGGTGCGCGGGACACCGCCGCGGGACCGGGCTCATCGGATACCGGAGCGGACGCATCGGGCACGAGGGCCGGTTCGGCGGGTACGCGTTCGTCGGGTGCGAGTTCAGCGGGTACGCGTTCAGCGGGTACGAGCTCATCGGGCACACGAGCGGGCGCATCCGCCGCCGCCGCGGGCGCGCGCTCCGAGGAGTACGCCGCCGACCCGGGCGCGCCGTCCGCCGCCGAGTCATACGCGTTGCGCCCCGCCGTCTCCCCGTCCGCCGCCACCGCGACCCCGCCCGTGACGGATCTTCCGGCCCGTCCGGCACTCACCGCTCTCGCGCCCTCCCAGGAGCGCTCACGGCAGTCGGCCCGGAACCGCTTCTCCGCCCACGACCGGCGCGGTGTCCCGGCCCGGCCGTCCGCCGTGGACCGCAGATTCACCGTGGTCGCCGCGGACGGGCCACACCGCGTGGACCACTCCACCGGTGACAGCGACGACAACGCGCTCGCCCCGGCGGCATGAAGCGCCGGGAGAAATACTCCGCTCCCGGCGCTCCGTGTGACTGCCGTCATGACGAATGGCGACGGCCGTCCGGCCTCTCCCCGTTGTCCGCGGCATCCGCTTCCTCTTGCTTCGCCCGTACCTCCGGGTCCAGTGCCTCCGGACTGCCGTCCACCGACGACAGCCGGTCGCGGTCCGGAACCTCGGTCGCGGCGGGCGGTTCCACCAGCCAGTCGGGATTGGCCTGCCGGTCCCACCACTTCCACAGAGCGAAAGCCCCGCCGGCCACCACACCGGCGATCAGCACCCCCCTGCCGACGCGCCCGGCCCTCGCCCGGCGTTCGTGCTTGGCCACCAGCTTCCTGATCTCCTTCGCCGTCACCTGACCGCGCAGCGCGGCCAGCGCGGCAGCGGAACGAGCCGCGGCCTCCGCCCCCACGGGCTGAGCGACCGCAACCGCGTGTTCCACCCGCGGTTTGGTGTAATCCGCCGCCTGGCGTGCGGCTTTCCGGGCCTGTGAGGCGGCTCGGTGTGCTGCGACGTCCACCTTCGGCGGCACATGCGGCGCCACATGGGTGCCGTACTGAACACGGGCCTGGGTACGGGCCTGCTGAGCGGCCCGGGAGACCTTGGGCGCGAGCAGCACACGCGTTTCATGCGCGTAGTGCGCCGCCTGGTCCCTGGCTGTACCGGCGTATGGCGCCACCACTTCCGCGGCGTGCAGCACGCTTTCTTTCGCCGAATCGGTCGCGGCGCGCACGCTGTCCATGCGGGTCACGGGGATCCTCCTCCTCGGTGGCGTTTCGTGGTCTGGGCGCAATTCCCAGGTCGGCACATGTCGCCTTTCCCTCTGCTGGGAAATCATGCCTGCCGGGCGCTGCCGCGGCATGTGGGGCGGGCATCCGGGTCACGCCCGCTCCGCCATTGGTGCGACCCCCCTCCCCGGCCCCGCTCCCCGCCCTGTTCTCCGTGCGGCACCCCGCCCCGCTCCCCACCCGCTCTCCGGCGCTTCCTCCGGCTCCGATTGATCCGCCGTTCCCCGGCCCCGCCTCCCGCGATTCCGGCTGCACGGCGGCTCCGGTCCGCCGTGCGAGGATCGTCGCGTTCAGCGGAAGACTTACGGAAGGCGGGACCGTGGCCGAGCAGCTTTACGCCACCCTCAAGACCAATCGGGGCGACATCGAGATCCGGCTGCTGCCGAACCACGCACCGAAAACGGTCAGGAACTTTGTCGAACTGGCCAAGGGCGAGCGTGAATGGACCAACCCGGACACCGGCGAGGTCTCCAAGGCGCCGCTCTACGACGGCACCGTCTTCCACCGGGTGATCAAGGGCTTCATGATCCAGGGCGGTGACCCGCTGGGCAACGGCACCGGTGGCCCCGGCTACAAGTTCCCGGACGAGTTCCACCCGGAGCTGGCCTTCACCAAGCCGTATCTGCTGGCCATGGCCAATTCCGGGCCGGGCACCAATGGCTCCCAGTTCTTCATCACCGTCTCCCCCACCGGGTGGCTGACCGGGAAGCACACCATCTTCGGCGAGGTCACCGGCAAGGCGGGCACCGCCGTGGTGGACGGGATCGCGAACACGGAGACCAACCAGCGCACCGACCGCCCGGTCGACGACGTGGTGATCGAGTCCGTGGTCGTCGAGACGCGCCGGAGCTGACCCGCTCGCCGCTTCCGGGGCCCCCGCCGGGCCCCGTTTCCGCCGATTCCCCGCCGATTCGCGGTTCGGGCCGCAGCGCCGGGGGAACAAACACGCCCCGTTCATCCGTCTGGATGGACGGGGCGGTGTGTTGATTCGGGAGGATTGAGGATTTTCATGGACCAGGCGCCAGGCAGTCCGCAGGAGCCACAGGGGCCGCAGGGCGCGGCGGGCCTGACCCACTGCTACCGGCACCCCGATCGCGAGACCGGGATCAGCTGCACCCGCTGCGAGCGCCCGATCTGCCCGGAGTGCATGATCAGCGCGTCGGTCGGCTTCCAGTGCCCGGAGTGCGTCCGCACCGGCTCCGGCACCGGCCACAGCCCCACCGCCAATCAGCCGCGCACCATCGCCGGGGGCACCCACACCGGTGACGGCTTCCCGGTGACCAAGGTCCTCATCGGGATCAATCTCGCGGTCTTCGTCCTGGTGCTCACGCTCGGCGAGCGGTTCCTCGCCGAGACCGAGCTGATCGGGTACGCGTACAGCCCTCAGCTGGGCGAGGTCGTCGGGGTCGCCCACGGCCAGTGGTACCGGCTGATCACCGCGGCCTTCCTGCACCAGGAAGTGCCGCACATCCTCTTCAACCTGCTGGGGCTGTGGTTCCTCGGCCGGATGGTGGAACCGGCGCTCGGCCGCAGCCGGTATATCGCGCTCTATCTGCTCTCGGGGCTCGGCGGCAGTGTGCTGGCCTATGTCCTCGCCGCGCCGAATCAGCCCTCGCTGGGCGCCTCGGGTGCGATCTTCGGACTGATGGGCGCCTTCATCGTGCTGGCGCGGCGGTCCCATCTCGACATGCGGTTCGTGCTCGTCCTGCTGGCGGTGAATCTGGTGCTCACCTTCACCCGGCCGGACATCTCCTGGGAGGGGCACATCGGCGGTCTGGTGACGGGCGTCCTGGTCACTCTCGGACTGGTGTACGCGCCCCGGGACCGCCGCACCCTGGTCCAGGCGGGCACTCTCGCCGGCGTGCTGCTGCTCATCGTGGCCGCCGTCATCGTCCGGACCGCCGCCCTGACGTGAGCCGGTGCCGGGCCCGCGGGCGGCGGTGGAAACCGCTGCCCCGGCGGCCCTGCGGCGCCCCTGCGGAAACGATATGAGCAGGGCTTTCCCCAGCTCCGGACGGTCGCTGTCCACTGGTTGTCCACAGCGGGTGGCGAATCCTGTGCGGGGGGTGGGGAACATGTGCTCGGCCGGTCACCGGGCCGGCTTTCCCCAGCGAGGGCAAGGGGCGGCTCAGGTCACCGAGATGGCCGAGGCAGTCACACCGGCGTCAACCCGCTGAGGGTTATCCACAGATCGTCTGACCTTTTCCCCACTGTGGACAACGCTGTGGATAACTCGGGCCAGAGTTTGACACCGGGCCGCCGGCCGGTTCTGCCGGCGGCGGCCCGATGGCACTACTTCCACTGAGTGGAGACACCGAATCCCGCGGCGATGAAGGCGAAGCCCACCACGATGTTCCAGTCGCCGATGCTGTCGAGCGGCAGTGAGCCGTCGGTCACATAGAAGAGGACGATCCAGGCCAGCCCGAGCAGGAAGAGCGCGAGCATCACCGGCGCGACCCAGCTCCGGTTGGTCAGCTTGATGGCCGTCGCCTGCTTCGTCGCGGGCGGCGGCGTGAAATCGGCCTTCTTGCGGATACGTGACTTCGGCACGAGGGACTCTCCTGTCGATGCGCTGCGTGACCGCGCAGGGAAACTGTGGCTGACGCCGGGGTGTGGAGCGACGGGGCCGCTCCCTCCTTCCGGGCGTCCGTTAGCGTAGTGCTTCCGCGGCGCCTGAGGAGATAAGGGTACGTTGAGTAATTCCGCCAACTCCAGGCCAGGGCCGGTTCGCTTCTTCCGGAAGCGGGTGGGCCGGCTGCTGACGGCTGCCGTCTTCGCGCTCGCCGGCCTCATCTTCGTCACCAGTTTCAACACCGCCAAGGGCACCAATCTCCGCACCGACGACTCCCTGCTGAAGCTCTCCGACCTGATCGAACAGCGCAGCTCCAAGAACGCCCGGCTCGACGAGTCCACCGCCGGTCTGCGGGACGAGGTCGACGCCCTCGCCGACCGGGACGACGGATCCACCCGGGCCGAGGACGAGCGGCTCGGGGCCCTGGAGGGCGCCGCGGGCACCCGCGAGGTCAGCGGCGGGGCCCTGACCGTGACCCTGGACGACGCTCCGCCGAACGCCCGGGCGGCCCCCGGCTACCCCGAGCCCCAGGCCAATGACCTGGTCATTCACCAGCAGGATCTCCAGGCCGTGGTCAATGCGCTGTGGCAGGGCGGTGCGAAGGGCATCCAGGTCATGGACCAGCGGCTGATCTCCACCAGCGCCGTGCGCTGTGTGGGCAACACCCTGATCCTCCAGGGGCGGGTCTACTCACCCCCGTACAAGATCACCGCGGTCGGCGACCGGGGCCGGCTGGAGAAGGCGCTCGACGCCTCGCCGGCGGTCCGGAACTACCAGCTCTATGTGAAGGCGTACGGACTCGGCTGGAAAGTGGACGAGCGTGACGCGGTGACTCTGCCCGGTTACTCGGGCACCGTGGATCTTCATTACGCGGAGCCCGCGCGGTAACACCCCGGGCGTGGCGGGGGAGGCGGTCCGTTCGCCGGTGCGGCTGATCGCCGGGACCCGGCGGACGGGGCGCCCCGGTGCACGTACCGGATCGGGCGCCGGCCGCCGCGCGCGGTTCCGGCCGATACCGGGGTGATCGATCGCGGGCCCGGCCGGAGGGCGCCCGGCCTGTGACGGACGGCAGACCACCGGCTTCGCGCAGCCGACCCGCCGGGCGGCACCGACCTTTAGTCTGGACCGGTACCGAACGGAGAGGGACGGCGATGTACGGCTGGATCTGGCGCCATCTGCCGGGCAACACATGGATGCGGGCGGTCATCTCGCTCGTCCTGGTGCTCGCGGTGGTCTATGTGCTGTTCCAGTACGTCTTCCCGTGGGCGGAACCGCTGCTCCCGTTCAATGACGTGACCGTGGACGGCGCCGGGGCCGGTGGCGCGGCCGGGGCGTCCGGAGCGGAAGAGGGGGTTGCCCGATGAGCGCACGCATCCTGGTCGTCGACAACTACGACAGCTTTGTCTTCAACCTGGTCCAGTACCTGTATCAGCTCGGCGCCGAGTGCGAGGTGGTGCGGAACGACGAGGTGGAGCTCGCCCACGCACAGGACGGCTTCGACGGCGTACTGCTCTCCCCCGGGCCCGGCACCCCCGAGGAGGCCGGGGTCTGTGTCGACATGGTGCGCCACTGCGCGGCCACCGGGGTGCCCGTCTTCGGGGTCTGTCTGGGCATGCAGTCGATGGCGGTGGCGTACGGCGGAGTCGTGGACCGCGCCCCCGAGCTGCTGCACGGGAAGACCTCGCCGGTCACCCATGGCGGCAAGGGCGTCTTCGCGCATCTGCCGTCCCCCTTCACCGCGACCCGCTACCACTCGCTGGCGGCGGAGCCCTCCCGGCTGCCCCCGGAGCTGGAGGTCACGGCGCGGACGGCGGACGGGATCATCATGGGGCTGCGGCACCGGGAATTCGCCGTCGAGGGAGTGCAGTTCCACCCCGAGTCGGTGCTCACCGAACACGGTCATCTGATGCTCGCCAACTGGCTGGAGCAGTGCGGCGACGCCGGTGCCGTCGAGCGGTCGGCGGGGCTCACGCCGGTCGTGGGCAAGGCTGTGGGCAAGGCTCTGGCGTGACCGCCCGGAGTCCGGGGGACACGGGGGAGGAGTACGACCCCTTGCCGGACCGGTGGGGCGGCCCCGGGCATCCGGAGCCGCTGCCCGGTCCCGGGCGGGCCGAGCGCCGCAGAGCCGCGAAGGGCCGGGGACGCGGACGCAAGAGCCCCCCGCCGCCGCAGTCCGCCGCCGTCCCCGCCCCCGCTCCGCCGGACCCGCCCCGGTATCGGGCATCCGGATGGGACCAGGGCCACGACGGGCCGCGGCAGGGGCACGGCGGGTACGAGGCGCACGGCGAGTACCAGGGGCACGGCGGGTACGAGGCGCACGGCGAGTACCAGGGGCACGGCGGGTACGAGGCGCACGGCGAGTACCAGGGGCATCAGGAGTACCAGGGTCACCGGGATCACTGGAGTCACCAGGATCACCAGCCGTATCAGCGGCACCAGGGACCCGGCGGCGGTGAGCCGCCCGCGCGGCGGCTCACCCGGGTCGAGGCCCGCCGCGCCGCCCGCGCGGCCAAGGACAGCCCCGCCGTCGTCGCCAGCCGCGCCCTGGGCGAACTCTTCATCACCTTCGGTCTGCTGATGCTGCTCTTCGTCACCTATCAGCTCTGGTGGACCAATGTCCGCGCGGGCCAGGAGGTCGACAAGGAGACCAACAAGATCCAGGACGCCTGGGCGAAGGGCCGCGAACCCGGTGCCTTCAAGCCGGGCGAGGGGTTCGCGATCATGTACATCCCCAAGCTGGACGTGGTCGTCCCGGTCGCCGCGAGCATCGACAAGGAGAAGGTGCTCGACCGGGGCATGGTGGGCCACTACAGCGAGGGCCGGCTCAAGACCGCGATGCCCTCGGAGAAGACGGGCAACTTCGCCGTCGCCGGCCACCGCAACACCCATGGCGAGCCGTTCCGCTACATCAACCGGCTGAAGCCCGGCGACCCCATCGTCGTGGAGACCCGCGACACGTACTACACCTACGAGATGGCGAGCATCCTCCCGCAGACCCCGCCGTCCAATGTCGCGGTGATCGGGCCGGTCCCGCCCGGCTCGGGCTTCACCGCGCCGGGGCGCTACATCACCCTCACCACCTGCACACCGGAGTTCACCAGCACATACCGGATGATCGTATGGGGCGAGCTGACCGAGGAACGGCCTCGCAGCAAGGGCAAACCCGACGCGCTCGTAGGCTAGGACACCACCGGGGGCGGGGGGTTCCGCGCGCCCCGGTGGATTCTTCGGATCGGACGGGAAGAGACAGCAGTGTCACGTGCGCGCGGCCGGATCGCCGGTGTCATCAGTGTTCTCGGCGAGCTGCTGATCACCGCGGGTGTGGTGCTGGGGCTCTTCGTCGCGTACTCGCTCTGGTGGACCAATGTGGTGGCCGACCGGGAGGCGTCCCGCCAGAGCGACCGGATGCGCGAGAAGTGGGCGGACGGCGGGCCCGGCGGCCCGGGGGCGCTCAACACCAGGGGCGGTGTCGGCTTCCTCCATGTTCCCGCGATGAGGAACGGCGAAGTGCTGGTCAAGAAGGGCACCGACCTCAAGGACCTCAACAAGGGCACCGCCGGGTACTACACCGAGCCGGTCAAGTCGGGGCTTCCCTGGGACGCGAAGGGCAACTTCACGCTGGCCGCGCACCGCGACGGCCACGGCGCGAAGTTCCACAACATCCACAAGCTGCGGAAGGGTGATCCGATCGTCTTCGAGACGAAGGACACCTGGTACGTCTACAAGGTCTACAAGGTCCTGCCGAAGACCTCGAAGTACAACGTGAAGGTGCTCGACCCGGTCCCGGGGGAATCGGGCCGGACCAAGGCCGGGCGCTACATCACGCTCACCACCTGTACGCCGATCCTGACCTCGGACTACCGGTACATCGTGTGGGGCGAGCTGGTCCGCGAGGTGAAGGTCGGCAAGGACCGCGCCAAACCCGCCGAACTGCGCTGAGGCGCGCTCCGGGCCCCCGTACGCGGAAGCCCCGGCCACCTTCCGAGGTGGCCGGGGCTTCCGGCGTACTGTCCGCTCGCGGGCGGGGCCTCCGGCCGCCTCACAGCGGCCCTGCGGGCCCTTCAGGAGCCCCGGGGAGCCGTGGGTGCTCCCGGGGGGCCATCCACGGCTCCCCGGCCCGTTCCGGGCCTAGTCCCGGCGGCCGATTCCTCCGATGAATCCGCCGTCCCCGTCCCCGTCTCCCCCGCCGTCGCCGCCGTTGTTCCCGTTGCCGATGCCGAGGGTGGTCACATTGATCTTCTGATCGGGTGAGACCTGGGTGCCCGGCTGCGGGTCCTGGCCGCTGATCAGCGCATTGTCGTCGTCCGGGCCGTTGGTGACACTGCCGAGCTCCAGACCGGACTGCTCCAGCAGGGCCTTCGCCTGGCCGAGCGTCGATCCCTGGAGCTGGGGCACCGGCACGGTCTCCGCCGGGCCCTTGGAGACCTTCAGCTTCACCGTGCTGTTCTTCGGGGCCTTCTGGTCCCGTCCCGGCGTCTGGTCGACGACCTCGTTCTTGGGCTTCTCGGAGTCCACGAACTCCGTGGACACCTGGAAACCGAGGACCGAGAGCTGCGACTGCGCGTTCGCGAGCTGGGTTCCGACGACCGGCGGCACCGTCTCCATGGCCTGCTTGGCCACCGTGATGGTCACCGTGGTGTTCTTCTCGGCCATGCTGTTGGCCTTGGGGTCCTGCTCGATCACCGACCCGGCGGGGGCGTTCGACGACTCGGACTCCTTGACGTCGACCTTGAAGCCCTTGCGCTCCAGCGCCTCCACCGCGTTGTCCCGCGACTTCTCGGTGACATCGGGGACCTCGACCTGCGGGGCGCCCTCGGAGAGGATGTAGTCGATGGTGTCGCCCGGCTTGATCGAGCCGTCGGCCGGGGTCTGGCTGCAGATCGTCTTCTCCGGCTGATCGCAGCGGTCGGTGCCGGCCTCGTTCAGCTTGACCCCGGCGTGGCTCGCGAGTTTCGACGCCTCCTGGACCGTCAGGCCCACCAGGGCCGGTACGGGCACGTCCCCGGGGTCGGGCTCGTTCCAGAAGACGGAACGGCCGATCAGCACCGCGCCGATCAGCACCAGGATTCCCGCGACCACCAGCAGAATCGTGGAGGTGTTCGACTTCTTGGTCCGCCGGCGGCCCCGGCCGTCGTCATAGCCGCCGTAGCCGCCGTCGTCCGGATTCACCGGCGGCATCATCGCCGTCTGGCCCGCCGCGTGATCGGCCGGCCGCAGGGCGGCGGTCTGCTGGTCCTCCGGCGGGTATCCGCCGTAGCCGCCGGCGCCCATCGCCGCGGTCGCGGCCACCGGCTGGCCGTCCAGACACGCCTCGATGTCGGCACGCATCTCATCGGCCGACTGATAGCGGTAGTCGGGGTCCTTGACCAGTGCCTTGAGGACGATGGCGTCCATCTCGGGCGTGATCTCGGCGTCGAAGTTGGAGGGCGGCTGCGGCTCCTCCCGGACATGCTGATAGGCCACCGCGACCGGCGAGTCGCCGATGAACGGAGGGCGCACGGTCAGCAGCTCGTAGAGCAGACAGCCGGTGGAGTACAGGTCGGAGCGGGCGTCGACCTGCTCGCCCTTGGCCTGCTCGGGGGAGAGGTACTGGGCGGTGCCGATGACGGCCGCGGTCTGGGTCATCGTCATACCCGCGTCGCCCATGGCGCGCGCGATGCCGAAGTCCATCACCTTGACCTGGCCGGTGCGCGTCAGCATGACGTTGGCCGGCTTGATGTCCCGGTGGACGATGCCGTTGCGGTGCGAGTACTCCAGGGCCTGGAGGATGCCGATGGTCATCTCCAGCGTGCGCTCGGGGAGCAGCCGGCGACCGGAGTGCAGCAGCTCTCTGAGCGTGGAGCCGTCGACGTACTCCATCACGATGTACGGGATGGAGACCTGGTCGACGTAGTCCTCGCCGGTGTCGTAGACAGCGACGATCGCCGGGTGGTTGAGCGAGGCGGCCGACTGGGCCTCACGGCGGAACCGGGCCTGGAAGGACGGGTCACGGGCGAGATCGGCCCGCAGCGTCTTCACGGCGACGGTGCGGCCGAGCCTGGTGTCGTGGGCGAGGTAGACCTCCGCCATGCCACCGCGGCCGAGCACCGAGCCCAGTTCGTACCGCCCGCCGAGGCGACGCGGCTCTTCCATAACTGTTCCAGCCCTCTCCGTCAGTCGCCGCCGCACCCGGAGGCGGTCCGGCGGTGTGCTGTTGGCGCATACGCTACCGGGCGCTCCGTGCCCGTCCGGGCCACGACCGTCACCTGATACCCGACCGGTACCCCAATGTGCGGGTATCGCGATGGGACGTGACACCCGTCACTTCTTGCTCTCCAGCACCGCCTTCATCACGTCCTTGGCGATCGGTGCGGCCAGTCCGCCACCGGAGATGTCGTCACGGGCGACACCGCCCGCGTCCTCGACGATCACCGCGACCGCGACCGGGGAGCCCTCGTCGGTTTTGGCGTAGGAGATGAACCAGGCGTACGGGCGCTTGCTGTTCCCCACACCGTGCTGGGCGGTACCGGTCTTGCCGCCGACCTTGACGCCGTTGATCTTCGCGTTCCTGCCGCTGCCGCTGTCGACGACGTTCTCCATCATCTGCTGGACCAGCTGCGCGGTCTTGCCGGAGATCGGGCGGCTGAGCTCCTCCGGCTCGGTCTCCTCGATCACATCGAGGTCGGGGGACTCCAGCTGGTCGATCATGTACGGCTTCATCAGCTTGCCGTCATTGGCGATCGCCGCGGTGACCATGGCCATCTGGAGCGGCGTGGTCGCGGTGTCGAACTGGCCGATGCCGGACTGCGCGTTCTCCGAGCGCTCCATGTCGGTGTTGTACCGGGACGCCTCCACCCGGACCGGGGTGAAGAGCTCCTTCTCGTTGAAGCCGAACTTCTCCGCGGTCTCGACCATCTTCTCCAGGCCCACCTTGTTGGCGAGCTCGGCGAAGACGGAGTTGCAGGAGATCTCCAGCGCCTTCTTCACGGAGAGGTTCTTGCAGCCCTGGACCTGGTTGATCAGCTCGGTCCTGGTGCCCGGAAGGACATACGGGTCGGGCGTGTCGGTCTTGGCGTCGATGTCGTCGACCACCCCGTGCTCCAGCGCGGCGGCGGCGGTCAGCACCTTGAAGGTGGATCCCGGCGGGTAGACCTCGCGCAATGCCCGGTTGAGCATCGGCTTGTCCTTGTCCTTGTTCAGGGCAACCCACTGCTTGGTGTCGGCGTTGGAGTTCCCGGCGAAGGCGGAGGGGTCGTAGGACGGGGTCGACACCAGGGCGAGGATCTTGCCGGTCTTCGGGTCGATCGCGGCGACGGCGCCCTTCTTCTTGCCCAGCCCCTTGAAGGCGGCCTTCTGGGCGGCGCCGTTCAGCGTGGTGACGACATTGCCGCCCTTCTTCTTGTCGCCGGTGAACATCGCCATCGTGCGGTCGAAGAAGAGCCGGTCGGAGTTGCCGGTCAGGATCGGGTCCTGGAGCTTCTCCAGCTGGTTTGCGTCGAACGCCTGGGAGTTGTACCCGGTCACCGGGG
This sequence comes from Streptomyces sp. CAU 1734, assembly GCF_039888735.1. Classification (NCBI taxonomy): domain Bacteria; kingdom Bacillati; phylum Actinomycetota; class Actinomycetes; order Kitasatosporales; family Streptomycetaceae; genus Streptomyces; species Streptomyces sp. CAU 1734. Next base: position 619,362 of record NZ_JBDQQP010000001.1, on the reverse strand, counting down.
CCCACATGGGGCCGTTGGCGTAGGTGCGCTTGAAGAGGTAGTCGCTGCCGCTGGTCTTGATGGAGCCGGTGATCGGCTTGCCGTCGACGATGATGTTGCCGCGCTCGCTGGCGTACCGCTCGATCGTCACCCGGCGGTTCCGGTCGTGCGTGTTCAGCTCCTCCGCCTCGACGTACTGGAGCCAGTTGGTGCGCACCAGCAGGGCGAGGACCAGCAGTCCGCAGAAGATCGCGATCCGGCGCAGGGGCTTGTTCACGGTCGGACCACCTGGGTCATCTCGGCGTCGGGGGAGGGAGCGGGCGCGGGTGCCGGGCGCCGGGCGGTGTCGCTGATACGGATCAGAATGGCGATCAGCGCCCAGTTGGCGATCACCGACGAGCCGCCGGCCGCGACGAACGGCATGGTCATACCGGTCAGCGGGATCAGGCCCATCACACCGCCCGCGACCACGAAGACCTGGATGGCGAAGGCGCCGGAGAGGCCGATGGCGAGCAGCTTGCCGAAGGGGTCGCGGGCGGCGAGCGCGGTCCGCACTCCGCGTTCCACGATCAGGCCGTAGATCAACAGGAAGGCCATCATTCCGGCCAGTCCGAGCTCCTCGCCCACGGTCGAGAGGATGAAGTCGGAGTTGGCGGCGAAGCCGATCAGATCGGAATTGCCCTGGCCGAGGCCGGTGCCGAGGGTGCCGCCGGCACCGAAGGACATCAGCGCCTGGCCGATCTGCTCACTCTGGTTCCAGGTGGCCTGGGCGAAGGGATTGAGCCAGAACTCCACTCGCTGCTGGACGTGAGGTTCGAAGGTGGCCACACCGACCGCTCCGGCCGCGGACATCAGCAGACCGAAGACGATCCAGCTGGTCCGCTCGGTGGCGACGTACAGCATGATCACGAAGAGGCCGAAGAAGAGCAGCGAGGTGCCGAGGTCGGTCTCGAAGACCAGGATCAGGATCGACATCGCCCAGACCACCAGGATCGGGCCGAGGTCGCGTCCGCGCGGCAGATACAGGCCCATCACCCGGCGGCTGGCGAGCGCCAGGGCGTCCCGCTTCACCATCAGGTAGCCGGAGAAGAAGATCGCGATGATGATCTTCGCGAACTCGCCGGGCTGGACGTTGATCGGGCCGAGGCTGATCCAGATCTTGGCGCCGTTGCGGGCGGGGAAGAACATCGGAAGGATCAGCAGGACCAGCGACACCGCCATCGAGATGTAGGTGTAGCGCTGGAGGATGCGGTGGTCCTTCAGGGCCAGCAGTACGGCCACGAAGAGCGCGATGCCGATCGCCGAGTACATCATCTGCTTGGGCGCGTCGGGGCTGAACGAACCCCAGGCGCTCTCGGCGCGCTGGATCAGTCTGGCCGACTGGTCCAGCCGCCAGATCATCACCAGCCCGAGGCCGTTGAGGAGTACCGCCAGCGGCAGCAGCAGCGGATCGGCGTACTTGGCGAATTTCCGCACCACCAGATGGGCCACCGCGGCGAGCAGGGCCATTCCGAGTCCGTAGCCGAGGACTCCGGCGGGGAACTCGCCGTCGATGGCGAGCCCCACATTGATGTACGCGAAGACCGGCACGACGACCGCGAACCCGAGCATCATCAGCTCGGTGTTGCGGCGGCTCGGTGCCTCGATCGCGCCGATTGTGGTGGTGTTGGTGACAACGCTCATATGTGGAGAGGCCCCCTACGGCCGATTACTGCTTGCCGCAGTTCGAGGCCAGCTTCTGCTCGTCCTCCGTGAGGGTGGGGCCCGGGGAGGGAGAGGGAGAGGCTGCGGTCGGTTTCTTCGGGTTCTTCGAGCCGGACTGGCCGGCGGGCACACCGGTGGTCCCCCCCGCCTCGCCTTCGCCGGCCGGGAAGGTCGGGCTCGCCTTGTCCGGTGAGGGAGTGTTGATCACATTCTTGGCGGCTTCGCGGCGCTGCTCCTCCTTCTTGCAGGCGGACGCCTGCGCGGAGAGCTCATTGATCTTGCTGCGTGCCTTGCCGAGGCTCTTCTGCGTGATCGTGGCCTCGACCTGCTTCTGCTGATACGGCGGCAGGTACTTGAGTTCGATCTCGGGGTGGTCCTTCTCCACCTTCGAGAGCGAGATCCACGCCAGATCCTGGCTGATGCCCTGGTAGAGGGCGACATGGCCGCCCTTGCTGCCGACGTAGTACTGCGTCTGCGTCCAGCGGTACCCGGCGTACAGACCGCCGCCGGCCACCGCGAGGGCGAGAGCGATGTAGAACGACCGCTTCAGCCACTTGCGCCCGCCGCCGGACTTGCCGAAATCGCCGTCGTCGTCGTATCCGTCGTGCCCGCCGTAGCCGTCACCGGAGCGGTCCCCGTCGTATCCGCCGGCGCCTCCGGCCGGGCCGAAGCCGCCGTTCTGCGGGGGTACGGGGCGGCCCAGGCCGGCCGCGCGCCCGGCCGGGGTCTGCATGGCCCCGCCGTCATTGAGCTGGAGCTGGTTCTCGGCCACCGCGCCGACGACCACCGGGGTGTCGCTGAGCTGCACGGCCAGGGTGTCGTTGGAGTCGGTGTCGAAGACATCGGCGACGATGCAGGTGATGTTGTCCGGGCCGCCGCCGCGCAGGGCGAGCTGGATCAGATTCTGGATCGTCTCCTGCGGGCCCTGATAGCTGGCGAGGGTCTCCTCCATCGTCTGATGGGAGACGACCCCGGAGAGCCCGTCGGAGCAGATCAGATAGCGGTCGCCGGCCCGGACCTCGCGGATGGAGAGATCCGGCTCGACATGGTCGCCACTGCCCAGCGCGCGCATCAGCAGGGAGCGCTGCGGGTGGGTGGTGGCCTCCTCCTCGGTGATCCGGCCCTCGTCGACCAGCCGCTGCACCCAGGTGTGGTCCTGGGTGATCTGCGTCAGCAGACCGTCCCGCAGCAGATAGGCGCGGGAGTCACCGACATGGACCAGGCCCAGCCGCTGACCGGTCCAGAGCAGCGCGGTGAGGGTGGTGCCCATGCCCTCGAGCTGGGGATCCTCCTCGACCATCATCCGCAGCTGGTCATTGGCGCGCTGGACCGCCATGCCCAGCGAGGTGAGGATGTCCGAGCCCGGCACGTCGTCGTCGAGCTGGACGAGGGTGGAGATGACCTCCGACGAGGCGACCTCGCCGGCGGCCTGACCGCCCATGCCGTCGGCGATGGCCAGCAGGCGGGGACCGGCGTAGCCGGAGTCCTCGTTGCCCTCCCGGATCATGCCCTTGTGCGATCCTGCGGCGAAGCGCAGCGACAGACTCATGCGCACCTCACCCGTCGGCTCGGGATACAGCCGGTCTCGCGCCACCCTGCCCACCCTCCGGTCGGGAGCCCGTCCCGGTCCGCTGTAGGGACCGCTGCGGCTCGCTCGCTCCGCTCGCGCGCTGTCATATGTCCTACTACTTCCGCAGCTCGATGACGGTTTTGCCGATGCGGATCGGCGCGCCCAGCGGAATCGGTGTCGGGGTGGTGAGCCGGGTCCGGTCGAGATAAGTGCCGTTGGTGGACCCGAGATCCTCGACGATCCACTGGCCGTCACGGTCCGGGTAGATCCTGGCATGGCGGCTGGACGCGTAGTCGTCGTCCAGCACGATCGTGGAGTCGTGCGCGCGGCCCAGCGTGATGGTCTGGCCCTGGAGCGTCACCGTGGTGCCGGTGAGAGTGCCCTCGGACACCACCAGCTTGGTGGGCGCTCCGCGCCGCTGGCGGCTGTTGGACTGCTGTCGCTGTGGTGGCGGCGCGGCCGCGGCCTGGCGCGCCTGTTGCGGCCGTGTGTCGGCAGTGCGGCGTGAGCCGCGCTGTGTGACACGCGTGCCGAACAGATCGCTCCGAATGACCTGTACGGCCACGATCACGAACAGCCACAGAACGGCCAGGAAACCCAGCCGCATGACCGTCAGGGTCAGCTCTGACATTGCCCCCGCTTCACCCTTCGGCTTGCCGGTAAACGATGGTGGTGCTGCCCACGACGATCCGCGAGCCGTCGCGGAGCGTAGCGCGGGTGGTGTGCTGCCCGTCCACCACGATGCCGTTGGTGGACCCGAGATCCTGGATCGTCGAGGGCGTTCCGGTCCGGATCTCACAGTGCCGGCGGGAGACGCCGGGGTCGTCGATCCGCACATCGGCGTCGGTGCTGCGGCCCAGCACCAGCGTCGGGCGGGAGATCTGATGGCGGGTGCCGTTGATCTCGATCCAGCGCCTCGGCTGGGAGCCCGGCTGCGAGCCGGACCCGCCCGCCGGACCGCGGTCCGGTACGGCGGAGAGGCCGGGACGTCCGCCGGGAGGGGCGGACGGCATCGGGGGAGCGGCGGCCGGCGGATAGCCGTAGCCGCCGCCGCGCCCCGGCGGATTCGGGGCCCCGGAGCCCGCGGTGGGCTCCTGGGAGGTGCCGGGGGACTGCGATGTGCTGGACGCGAGGGTTCGGCTGCGGACCCGGTAGAGGCCGGTGTCGAGATCCTCGGCCTTCTCCAGATGGACCTTGATCGGGCCCATGAAGGTGTACCGCTGCTGCTTGGCGTAGTCCCGCACCAGGCCGGCGAGCTCGTCGCCGAGCTGCCCGGAGTAGGGGCTGAGGCGCTCGTAGTCGGGCGCGCTCAGCTCGACGATGAAGTCGTTCGGGACCACGGTCCGGTCACGGTTCCAGATCGTGGCGTTGTTGTCGCACTCGCGCTGGAGGGCGCCGGCGATCTCCACGGGCTGGACCTCGGACTTGAACACCTTGGCGAAGGTGCCGTTGACCAGACCTTCGAGGCGCTGCTCGAATCGCTTCAGGACTCCCATCGGGCACCTCCTCCGTTGCTGTCGTCCTGATACTGCTTACTGATCGTATCCACGCGTCGGGAAATCGGCTGGTTCCCCTTGTCTGCCCCGTCGATGAGTGTCACCCCTCACATGGATCGTAGAGGCGGCCTCATAACAGTGTCCCGCACTCGGGGAGCCCCGAGGGGGAGCGGGGGGCGGACGGGCGGCGGGCCCGGCGTCCGCCGGGGCCGGGCCGCCGCCCGTCCGCTGTTTCCGCCGCTGCTCCGGCCGTTCCTCCCGTGCTGTTCGTGCCGCTGATTCCCGCCTCGTTCCCTCGTCTGATCCCCGGGGCGGGAGACCAAACAAACAGATGTGATTCCACCCTGGGCAGCGTGCTAATCTTCTGCATGTCGCCAGGGGGACACACCGAGCAGGTGTGAAACCGGGCGGCGGCACCCAATGCGCGGGTGGCGGAATAGGCAGACGCGCTGGATTCAGGTTCCAGTGCCCGAAAGGGCGTGGGGGTTCAACTCCCCCCTCGCGCACAGATCGCGAAGCGGGCTCCGGCCGGGATGAAAATCCCGGCGGGGTCCGCTTCTCGGCTTTTCCGGGCACATCATCTTTCCGGGTTCTCGCGGTTCCGCCGGGTTCTCTCCGGTTTCTTGCCGTCCTCGCGGGCGTCGCGGTTCTTGCGGTTCTTGTGGTCCTTTCCGTTCTCCTCCGTGCCCCTCCGGTCCTTGCGGGTCCTTGCGGTCCTCCGCCGGGCCCTCCCTCCGGTCTCTCCGGCGGTCGGCGCGGGGGTGCGGGGAGCGACGTTCGTCGCGCCGGGTCGGTACGAAAGTCGGCGGTGGGGGTTCTGCCCGCCCGCCTAGGGTTCCGGTGTGAATGTCACATCGAAGATGCCGGCCGGGCTGCGGGCGGGCTGGCGCTGGCTCGCCGTCCCCGAGCCGTGGTCGCGGCGCCCGCAGCCGCCGGCCGGCCGGCCGCGGGGGATGGGGATCGAGCTCGCGCTCGCCCTGGTGCTCGGGCTGACGGCCGGGCTGCTGGAGCTCCTGGTCGGCGGCGGTCTCCGGGTGTACGTCATGGTTCTCGCCGCCGGGGTGCTCTCGCTGCTGCGGCGCCGGCTGCCCGTACCCGCTCTGGTCGCGGCCTGTGCGCTCGCCGGGTACTCCGGCGCGCTCATGCCGGTGCTGCTGCTGGTGGGCTGGTCGGCGGGGCGCCGTATCACCGGACCCGTGCGGGCGCTGGCCGCGTTCGGCGCCGGCTGCGCCGTCTACTGCGCCGTCATGGTCCTCACGACCTGGCCCGGCGGCGGGCTGACCATCGCCAAGGGCATGTGGGTCGCCCTCTCCTTCCTCGCGCTCGCCGTCGTCCCCGGGCTGATCAGCCGTTACTGGAGCCAGCGCCGGACCCTGCTCCACGCGCTCCAGGAGCGCAACGCCCAGCTGCTGTGGGAACGCAGGATGATCGCCGGCCGTACGCGGCTCATGGAGCGGCAGCGGATCGCCCAGGACATGCACGACAGCCTCGGCCACCAGCTGGCGCTGATCGCCGTGCACACCGGTGCCCTGGAGGTCGACCCCGAACTGACCGTCCGCCAGCGGGAGGCGGTGTCCGTGCTGCGCAATGCCTCGGTCTCCGCGATGCACGAGCTGCGCGAGGTCGTCGGCATCCTCCGGGACGGTGTGGAGGCCGATCCCGCACCGGTCGACGAGTCCGGACGGGCCGCACGGGGCACCGCGGGGATCCCGGGCCTCGTGGCGGCGGCACGGGCCGCCGGGAACACCGTGGGGCTGCGGCACACCGGCGAGGAGCGGCCGCTGGCCGCGGCGGCGGACCACGCCGCGTACCGCATCGTCCAGGAGGCCCTGACCAATGCGTACAAGCACGCTCCCGGCGCCCCGATCGGGGTCGAGCTGCGGTACGAGCCCGACTCCCTGGTGGTGGAGATCGTCAGCGGTCCGGCGGTCTCCGGCACCGACGCGGTCAGCGGCGGGCAGGGGCTGACCGGGCTGCGGGAGCGCGCCAGGCTGGTCGGCGGCATGGTGCACGCCGGCGCGGCCGACGGAGGCGGCTTCCGGGTCGCCGGTGTCCTGCCCTATGGCGTGGTCGAGGCAGCGCCTTTCGTCGCGGGAGAGGACGACTTTCCCCGGCAGACCGGCCCCGCCGTCTACGACGATGGTGTTCCCGTCATGGACTGGAGCGTTGCGGGGCGGGAGAAGACGATGGAAGAGCTGGGCGGGCTGATGGCACTGGCCGGGGGCGACGGGAACCCGGCGGGCCGGAAGCGGCGCAATGGCTTCCGGCTCGGGTGCGGGATAGCCGTCGGAGCGTTCCTGCTGTTGGTCGCGGGGGTGGTGGTCGGGCTCTTCCTCCTCTTCGAATCCTTCACCGAGGGCATGATCGACCGGTCCGACTACGACGCGGTCACGGTGGGAGAGGCCGAGTCCGAGGTGCGCGACCGGCTGCCGAGCGGCGACACGATCGCGACCAGCGGGCTGCGGGACAAGGGTCCGAAACCGCCGGCCGGCTCGAACTGCCTGGTGCTGATGTCCTCGGAGTTCGGCGAGGGCCAGGACAGCGAACCGGTCTTCCGGTTCTGCTTCGCCGACGGAAAGCTCGTGGAGAAGAAGGCGTACGAGGTCGTGCGGTGACGGCCGGCGGGGGGTCGGTTCGCGGTGGGTCCTGCTGCGGTTCTCGCGGCGGGTTCCGCGGGGGGTCTTGCGGCGGGTGGCCCGGTGCTCGGCCCGGTGCTCCGCTCGGCGGCGGGCTTTGCGGTCGGGTCTGAGGCCGGCTTCGCGGCCGGCGCCGGCCGGGGTGAGCGTCGGCGGGGGCGGCGGACTCGCCGAGCCGGGGGCGGCCGGAAGGGTGCCCGGTGCGGCCGGGCAGACTTGCGCCGGGCGATGAGTCCGCCGGAGCCGCGAGGCGGCCGGGCAGGGCGGGCCGAGCCGTCGGACGCCGACTACGCATGAGTTGTGAGGGTGGATATGGCGGGGGCGCAGATCCGGGTGGTCATCGCTGATGACGAGCCGCTCATCAGAGCCGGGATCCGGATGATTCTCACCTCGGACCGGGAGATCGAGGTGGTCGCCGAGGCGTCGAACGGGCGCGAGGCGATCGAGCTGGTACGTGCCCATGGCGCCGATGTGGTGCTGCTGGACATCCAGATGCCGGTCATGGACGGGCTGACCGCGATGGCGGAGCTGCGCCGGGCGGTCCCCTCGGCGCGGGTCATCATCCTCACCACCTTCGGTGAGCGGGAGAATGTGCTGCGGGCGCTGGAGTCCGGCGGGGCGGGTTTCCTGCTGAAGGACACCGCCCCCGCGGAGCTGATCGGCGCGGTGCGCGCGGCGGTGGCGGGCGATGCCTATCTCTCGCCCGGCGCCACCCGGCATGTGGTGGACCAGCTCGCCTCGGGGCGCGCGGTCGCCCGCAACGAGGCGGCACGGGCCCTGGTGGCGCAGCTCAGCACCCGGGAGCGCGATGTTCTCTCGCTGCTGGGGGAAGGGCTCTCCAACGCGGACGCGGGCAGAAGGCTCCATATGAGCGAGGCGACCGTGAAGACCTATGTCAGCCGGATCCTGGCGAAGCTGGAGTGCGACAACCGCGTTCAGGCGGCGCTGCTGGCACGGGACGCGGGGCTGGGTGCCTGAACCGTCCGGTGCGATGTCCGGCCGGGCGGTGTTTCACGTGAAACACCGATGGGTCAGTGACGGGGCGGCGGTGTGGTGGACGGCCGCTCCGGTTCGGCCGCCCGGCGGCGGGTGACGGTTCCCGGGACCCGGCTGTACGGTCGGGACAGCCGGTGTCGAACCCGAACCGGCGGTGTACGGGAACGGGGAGGGCGTACGTCATGAGCGGGGCAGACGCGGGCGGCGGAGTGCCGGAGCAGCGCACGGGGGCCAAGGGCGCGGCGGGCGGATCCGGGGCGGGTGCGCGGGGCGCGGCGGGTTCCGGGCGCATACCGGTGGTGCCGGGGTTCGCCCCGCGCCGGGCGGCCGAGGACACGCGTTCGCCGAAGCAGGAGGGGAAGGATCTGCGCGACCGGATACCCCGTTCGTCGCATGACTCCCTGGTCCTGGCGGTGGACCGGCCCGGCGCCGTGGCGGCGGTGAAGGAGTCCAGCCGGGGCCGGGTGCCCGAACTGACACCCCTGCGGGTGGGGCGGATGGCCGCCTCGCCCTTCGCCTTTCTGCGCGGCGCCGCCGGCCTGATGGCCCACGATCTCGTCGGCACCCCGGTCACGGGGGTGACCGCCCAGCTCTGCGGCGACGCCCATGCGGCCAACTTCGGTCTCTACGGCGATGCCCGGGGCCGGCTGGTGATGGACCTCAATGACTTCGACGAGACGGTGGTCGGTCCCTGGGAGTGGGACCTGAAGCGGCTCGCCGCCTCCCTGGTGCTGGCCGGCCGGGTGTCGGGCACGGCCGAGGGCGTCTGCCGGGCCGCCGCCTTCGACGCGGTGGGGGCGTACCGGCGGACCATGCGGCTGCTGTCCCGGCTGCCCGCACTCGACGCGTGGAACGCGATCGCCGATGAGGAGCTGGTCTCCCACACCGACGCCCGCGATCTGCTCGGCACCCTGGAGAAGGTCTCCGAGAAGGCCCGCCACAACACCGGCGCCAAGTTCGCGGCCAAGGCCACGGAAGCGGTCTCGGACAGTGTGGGTGACATCCGGCGCTTCGTGGACGCGCCGCCGGTGCTGCGCCGGGTCTCCGACGCGGAGGCGGCGGCCGTCGCCGGAGCGCTGGAGGAGTATCTGGGCACCGTCTCGGAGGACCGGCTGCCGCTGCTCGCGCGGTACGAGATCCAGGACGTGGCCTTCCGGGTGGTGGGCACCGGCAGTGTCGGCACCCGCTCCTATGTGGTGCTGCTGCTCGACCACCGGGGCGACGCGCTCGTCCTTCAGGTGAAGGAGGCGCGGGCCTCGGTGCTGCTGCCGCATCTCGCCGCCGCCGGCTTCCCGGTGCCGAAGACGGAGCACGAGGGCAGCCGGGTGGTGTTCGGCCAGAAGCGGATGCAGGTGGTGAGCGACATCCTGCTCGGCTGGACCACGGTCGACGGGCGGCCCTATCAGGTGCGGCAGTTCCGCAACCGCAAGGGCAGTGTGGATCCCGCCGCGCTCACCCCGGACCAGCTGGACGACTACGGCCGGATGACGGGTGCCCTGCTGGCCCGGGCCCATGCGCACAGCGCCGACCCGAGGCTGATCGCCGGTTACTGCGGCAAGAACGAGGAACTGGACGAGGCGGTTTCCCGGTTCGCGGTGCTCTACGCGGACCGGACGGAGGCGGATCACGCCGATCTGCTGAAGTCGATCAAGAGGGGGCGGACGGCGGCCGAGCTGGGTGTGTGACGTCCGGCTCCGCGGCGCCCGTACTCTGGGCGGGTGACCCAGGATCTGCCCGGCGGGCCCGCGGCCCGGAACGACGAAGAGCAGGACGCGCCGCCCCGGCCGGAGGCCCGGCTGGAGCAGGCGGTCCGCACGGCTGAGCAAGCGCTGATCGAGTTCGAGATCGCGCTGGAGACCTTCCGGGTGGAGGTGGAGAACTTTTCCCGGCTGCACCACCAGACGCTCGGGCCGATGTACGCGCGGCTCGATGAGCTGGACGCGCGGATCGCGGAGGCGGTCGCGGCGCGCACCGGGGACCCGGAGGATCTGCGCAAGGCCCGGGAGGCGCGGGCGATGGTCATGCCGATGCCCGGGGTGGAGGAGCTCTTCCACGGCTGGATGGACTCCGAGGGGCTCTCCCCCGAGGCCGCTGCGATGCTCAACGATCAGCCCGTCCAGGCGCCCAAGCGGGTGCGGCCGAGCGAGGAGGCCCGCAAGCTCTACCGCGAGCTGGCCCGCCGGGTGCACCCGGATCTCGCACCGGACGAGTCGGAGCGGGTCCGGCGCGAGGAGTTCATCACGCGGGTGAACGCCGCGTACGGGCTCGGGGACACCGGGGCGCTGCGGGCGCTGGCCGAGGAGTGGGACGCCGGTCCCGTACCCGCCGAGTGGCGGCTCAGCGAGAGCGAGGAGCTGTACGCGAGGCTGGAGTGGCTGTCTCAGCGCAAGGAGCTGCTGACCGTCGTGGCCAGGGAGCTGGAGGAGAGTGCGATCGGGGCGATGCTCCGGATGGCGCCGGACGATCCGGACCGGCTGCTGGCGGAGATCGCCGAGCAGCTGCTCGGCCAGGTCGCCGAGCGAGAGCGGGAGCTCTCCCGGCTCATGGAGTCATCGGGGCCCGGATCCCCTGCGCCGGGATCCCCGGAGCCGGAGTCCTCGGGGCCGGGATCCCCGGATCCCGATGCGCCGGCGCCGCCCGGGTCCCCGTCTGTCTAGCAGTTCCGGTTCAGCCGTCCCGGTCGTCGTGCCCTGTTCCCGCCGCATCCTCGGGTGGCGGGGATTCTCCGGACGGCGGGCCGGCGTGCCGCACAATGACAGTCCGGGACCGGCCGTGCGCCGGAGAGTGTCCGGCTGCGAGAGTGCCGTACCGACGCGTGCGGACACCCACACACGAGAGAAGGCATGACCATGAACTTCGCCCCACTGCCCTCGGTGGACGCCGCGGCGGTGCCGTCCGACGGCTTCGTGCTCGATGTCCGGGAGGCCGACGAGTGGGAGGCCGGGCATGTCGAGGGCGCGCTGCACATCCCGATGAGTGAGTTCGGCGCCCGGTTCGGTGAGGTGACCGAGGCGGTCGAGGACGGCCGCCGGGCCCATGTCATGTGCCGGGTCGGCGGCAGGTCCGCGCAGGTCACGCAGTATCTGGTGGCGCAGGGCATCGACGCGGTGAACATCGACGGCGGCATGCTCGCCTGGGAGCACGCAGGCCGCCCCATGGTCACCGACAACGCCGGCCCGGCCGTCGTCATCTGAATCCGGGGTCGAACGGCCGGGTGACCACCGCACCACTGGGTGACCGTGTGCCCCGCCCGGCCCCGGCCCGTTCAGCTCGGCGGGTGGCGGCCGGCGGATCGCCCGCCGCCTCCACGGCCGCTTCCCGCTCCTCGGTTCGGTGAAGGTGAAGTCCGCCGCCGGCCTTCCCGGCGTCCATGGCGGGAGAACCACAGACCGGGTAGCCGTGAGTCCGTGTCGCCGGACGGATCGCCCCACCGGTATCCGATATGCCGTCAAGACGGCCGGGGTTCCCGCGGACGAACACCGTGCGGCGGGGGCTGCCGGCCCGTCGCCGGCGGTACGCGCGTCAGCGGTCGAAGTCGAGCTCCACCTCCGGCGTCGCCGGGTGGGACTGGCAGGCCAGGACATAGCCCGCCTCGGTCTCCTCCGGCTCCAGTGCGAAATTGCGGTCCATCCGGACCTCGCCCGAGACCAGGAACGCCCGGCAGGTGCCGCAGACACCGCCCTTGCAGGCGTACGGCGCGTCCGAACGGCTGCGCAGCACGGTCTCCAGCAGCGACTCCCCCTTCTCCACCGGCCAGGTACCCGATCGGCCGTCGAGGGTGGCGGTCAGGGCGGCATGGGCCGGAGCCGCGACACGGGAGGCGGCTGATCCGGCCGCCGGGCCGTCGGCCACATGGAAGATCTCCTGATGGATCCGGCTCCGGTCCGCCCCGAGCCCCCGCAGGGCCTCCTCGGCCGCTGTGACCAGCCCGAGCGGGCCGCACAGGAACCAGCCGTCGATCTCCGCCACCGGCAGCAGGGCCGGGAGCAGAGCGGTCAGCCGGTCACGGTCGAGCCGGCCGGACGGCAGACCCGACTGCTGTTCCTCCCGGGAGAGGGCGGTCACCAGCTGGAAACGGTCCGGGAAGCGGTCCTTGAGGTCGGCGACCTCGTCCAGGAACATCGTGGAGGCCACGGTGCGGTCGCTGCGGATCAGACAGAACCGGGCCGCCGGCTCCCGCTCCAGCAGGGTCGTGGCCATGGAGAGCACGGGGGTGATCCCGCTGCCGCCGACGACGGCCGCGAAGTACCCGGGCCGGGGGGCGAGCCGGAACCGGCCCATCGGGGGCATCACCTCCACGGTGTCGCCCGCCGCCAGCTCCTTGACGGCATAGGTGGAGAACTCCCCGCCGTCGACCGCGCGGATCCCCACCCGGAGCACCGGTGCCGCGCCCGCCGGGACGGCCGGGGCGCAGATCGAGTACGTACGGCGGATCTCCTCGCCCGCCACCATCCGGCGCAGGGCGAGATGCTGGCCCGGGGTGTGCCGGAAGGTGTCGTACAGCTCGGGGGGCACCGTGAGGGTGACGGCGACCGAGTCGTCCGTGAGCCGTTCGACCTCGCGGACAAGAAGCGGATGGAACATCTACAACTCCTTGAAGTGGTCGAAGGGTTCACGGCAGGAGACACAGCGGCGCAGCGCCTTGCAGGCGGTGGAGGAGAACCGGCTCAGCAGCTCGGTCTCGGTGGAGCCGCAGTGCGGGCAGCGCACCGAGAGGGTGAGCGGCACCGGACCGTCCGGGGTGTGCGGCCGGGGCGGGGCCACTCCGTACTCGGCCAGCTTGCGGCGCCCCTCGTCGCTGATGTCATCCGTCGACCAGGCGGGCGAGAGCACGGTGACCACCGAGACCTCCGGTATCCCGTGGTCGTGCAGAAGCGACTCGATGTCGGCGCTCATGGTGTCCAGCGCCGGGCAGCCGGTGTAGGTGGGGGTCAGGGTCACCTCGACCGAGCCGGGCCCGAGGACCCGCACTCCGCGCATCACACCCAGCTCCTCCAGGGTCAGCACCGGGAGCTCCGGGTCGGGCACGGAGCCCGCGAGAGCGCGCAGCCGGGCCTCGGCGGCGGTCTCCTCCCCGCCGGGGCGGATTCCGCCCGGCGGCCGGACCTCTTCCCGGGCCGGCCGGGTGCCGGTCACCATGACGCCCCCGGGTGGCTGCGGTGGAGATGCTGCATCTCGGCGATCATCCGGCCGAAGGGCTCGGTGTGCACCCCCTGGCGCCCCGCCCCCGCCGACCAGGCTCCGGACCGGGGCCCCTCGGGCACGGGCAGTGTCGCGCGCTCCAGGACATCGGTGACGATGTCCAGCCACTGCGCGGCCAGGTCGTCCCAGTCGATCTCCAGGCCGTCGAGCGGCTCGGACATCTCGCCGGTGAACCGCCACAGCGCCGCACAGGCCCGCACCATCCGGCGGCGGCTCTCGTCGGTGCCGTCGCCGAGCCGGAGAGTCCACTGCTCCGCGTGGTCCCGGTGGTAGGCGACCTCCTTGACCGCTTTGGCCGCGAGCCCGGCCAGCAGGCCGTCCCCGGCGGCCAGCCGGCCGAAGAGCAGATGCTGGTGCACGGAGAAGTAGAGCTGCCGGACGATGGTGTGGGCGAAGTCGCCGTTCGGCTGCTCGACGAGCTGGAGGTTGCGGAAGGCGCGCTCCTCGCGGAGATAGGCCAGCTCGTCCTCGTCGCCGACGAGGGAGAGCAGCACCCGGGCCTGGCCGAGGAGGTCCAGCGCGATATTGGCGAGGGCGACATCCTCCTCCAGGACCGGGGCATGACCCGCCCACTCCCCCAGCCGGTGCGAGAGCACCAGCGCGTCGTCGCCGAGCGCGAGCGCCGCCGCGAGGGCCGGCGAGAGCTCCAGAACCGGGGCGGGCGAGCCGGTCGCGGTGGATGCGGCGGTCACAGGTGCTTCACCCCTTCCGGGATCTCGTAGAAGGTCGGATGGCGGTACGGCTTGTCGGCGGAGGAGGCGAAGAACGGGTCCTTCTCGTCCGGTGAGGAGGCCGTGACCGCCGAGGAGGGCACCACCCAGATCGAGACGCCCTCGCTCCGCCGGGTGTAGAGGTCGCGCGCATTGCGCAGCGCCATCTCGGCATCGGGGGCGTGGAGGCTGCCCGCATGGGTGTGGGAGAGCCCGCGGCGGGAGCGGACGAAGACCTCCCACAGCGGCCAGTCGGCCGGGCCGGAACCACTGCTCATGCTGTCGCCTCCATGGATTCCGGAGCGGGCGGGGAGGGAGGGGTGGCCGCGGAAGCAGCAGAGGGGGAGGGAACCGCGGTGGAAGCAGGGGGCGCGGTGGAAGCAGGGGAAGAAGCAGGGGAAGGGGAGGAGAGGGCGGAAGGGCCGGCGGCCGGGCGGTGCTTCGCGGCGTGGGCCGCGGCGGCCTCCCGTACCCAGGCGCCCTCCTCATGGGCCCGGCGCCGCTGCCCTATCCGCTCCTCATTGCACGGGCCGTTGCCCTTGAGGACCTCCTGGAACTCGGCCCAGTCGATCGCGCCGAAGTCGTGGTGGCCCTTTTCCTCGTTCCACCGCAGATCGGGGTCGGGGAGGGTGAGCCCGAGGGCCTCGGCCTGCGGGACACAGATGTCCACGAAGCGCCGGCGCAGCTCGTCATTGGAATGGCGCTTGATCTTCCAGGCCATGGACTGCGCCGAGTGGGGTGATTCGTCGTCCGGCGGGCCGAACATCATCAGCGAGGGCCACCACCAGCGGTCCACCGCGTCCTGGGCCATCTCGTGCTGGGCGGGGGTGCCCCGGGAGAGCGCCAGCAGCAACTCGTACCCCTGGCGCTGGTGGAAGGACTCCTCCTTGCAGATACGGACCATCGCGCGGGCGTAGGGGCCGTAGGAGCAGCGGCAGAGCGGTACCTGGTTGGTGATCGCGGCGCCGTCGACCAGCCAGCCGATGGCGCCGACATCGGCCCAGGTCAGCGTGGGGTAGTTGAAGATCGATGAATACCGCTGGCGGCCCGCGTGCAGCTTGTCCAGCAGCTCCTCGCGGCCGACGCCGAGGGTCTCGGCGGCGCTGTAGAGATAGAGGCCGTGCCCCGCCTCGTCCTGCACCTTGGCCATCAGGATCGCCTTGCGGCGCAGCGAGGGGGCCCTGGTGATCCAGTTCGCCTCGGGCTGCATGCCGATGATCTCGGAATGGGCATGCTGTGCCATCTGGCGGATCAGGGTCGCCCGGTAGGCCTCCGGCATCCAGTCGCGCGGCTCGATCCGCTCGTCGGCCGCGACGGCCGCGTCGAAGACCGCCTCGTATGTCTCCGCCGTGTCCGCGGTCACTGCCGTCATCGGAACTCCCTACCGACCGATCGTTCGGTTCGTTGACTTCAATGGTGAGTCGCCGCCCCTTAAGGTGTCAACCCTGTGGATAACCGAGCTGGGGCGGACGGGGATCGGGGCGGGATGGGCTCACAAGAACAAGGGCGCGCCGAGGATGTCGGGAGCGCCGGGGGCACCGGCGGCGTCCCCGTCCCGGAGCGCACCGGCGAAGCCGGCGAGCAGGGCCCGGACACCGCGGCCGGCGCCCCCGCCGACAGCGGACTCCACCTCCCTGAGCAGCGGAAACCCGAGTCGGACAGTCGAAGTGGACCCTCCGCCGGGGCCCCGGCCGACTCATCCGGCTCCGAGCCGCGCCCGGACCCGGTCCCCTGGCCGCTGATCACCCCGGGCCCGGGCCCCGGACCGGAATCGGGCCCCGGCGCCGGTCCGGAACACGCCGCCGGCGGGCCCGGCGGCCCCGGTGCCGAGCCCGCCCCGCAGGGCTCCGGATACCCCGCCCCCGTACCCGTGAGCGGCATCATGGCGCTCTCCGGCCCCTGGCGGGTCACCGCCGCCGTCGCCCTCGCCGTCATCGCGCTGGCCGCCACCGTCCATCTGGGCATGGTCTTTCTCCATGTGGCGCCCTCCAACACGGCGAGCAAGCAGTACGGCAAGGCGGTCGACGCCTGGATCTACCCCGAGTTCGAGCAGAACTGGAAGCTCTTCGCCCCCAATCCGCTCCAGCAGAACATCGCCGTGCACGTCAAAGCCGAGATACGGACGGACTGCGGAGACCGGAAGACCACCGGCTGGATCGATCTGACCGCCGAGGACGGCGCGGCGATACGCGGAAACCCCCTCCCCAGCCACACCCATCAGAACGAGCTGCGCCGGGCCTGGGACTTCTTCACGGGCTCCCATGACAACGACAACCGGGCCACCGGCCCGCGCGGCAGGCTCTCCGAGTCCTACATGCGGCGGATCGTGATGCTGCGTCTCGGCGAACGCGACCTCGGCGGCGCGGTGGAACGCATCCAGCTCAGGTCGTCCACCACCTCGATCGCGCCCCCGCCGTGGAGCAAGGAGAAGGTCGACACCCGGCCCGTGCTGCGGGTCCTGCCCTGGTGGAATGTCGCCGCCGCCGACTTGCCCGAGGGGTCGGCCGCCCGCGAGCGCATGGAGCGTACGGAGGCCGCCGAATGAGCCGGACATCAGGCCAGGGCATCGCCGGTGCGGTGCAGCGGATCACCGCCACCGCCCTCGGGCCCCATCAGGCGGCCGTCGTCCGGGTGGGGTTCGCCGCCACCTGGCTCCTCTTCCTTCTGTGGGAGGCGCCCAACCGCCATGAGCTGTACGGTCCCGACGGCCCCTGGAGCTGGGAGCTGGGCAACCGGCTCATCGGCACCAATGACGCCTTCACCGTGCTCATGTGGACGGACGGCAGGCTCTGGTTCGAGCTGGTGTACGTCATGGCGGTGCTCTCCAGCGCGCTGCTGATGGTCGGCTGGCGGACCCGCACCATGTCCGTCCTCTTCATGGTCGGCGTGCT
This sequence comes from Streptomyces sp. CAU 1734, assembly GCF_039888735.1. NCBI lineage: Bacteria > Bacillati > Actinomycetota > Actinomycetes > Kitasatosporales > Streptomycetaceae > Streptomyces > Streptomyces sp. CAU 1734. Next base: position 602,178 of record NZ_JBDQQP010000001.1, on the reverse strand, counting down.
CTCGCTCCAGAACCGCTCCATCTTCATGGGCGACGGCGGGGACAACGTCATCCATCTGATGGCGATATACCTGGTGGTCACCCGCTGTGGCCGGGTCTGGTCCCTGGACGCCCGGCGGGCCGCCCGGCAGTCGCGGCCGGCGGACGGGCACCCGGCCAGGGACGAATCCGCCGGCACCCGCCCGGCGCCCGACACGGCGGGTCCGGTGCTCTGGTGCGTACTCGGTTTCGTGCTGCTCACGGGGACGTTCCTGAACGGCTCCGGGATCGCGGTCCTGCTGCTGCTCTGGGCGGTCTGGGCGGGGCAGGCCCTGTGGTGGCTGGTGAGCCGGTACCTCCCGAGGAGCCAGCCACATCTTCTGCTGGACTGTCTGGCCAATCTGCTGCACAACGCCGGACTTCTGGTGATCATGGCCGAGGTCTGTCTGATCTACGCCACGGCCGGCTGGTACAAGGTCCAGGGCTCGCGCTGGCAGGACGGCACCGCGCTCTACTACCCGCTCAAGCTGGACTACTTCACCCCGTGGCCCGCCCTCTCCGACCTGCTGGCCGCCGGCGGCATCATGGTCATGATCCTGACGTACGGCACCGTCATCGTGCAGGTCGCCTTCCCCTTCACGCTCTTCAACCGGAAGGTGAAGAACGTCCTGCTCGCGATCATGATCGTGGAGCACGCGGGCATCGCCGTCATCCTCGGACTGCCGTTCTTCTCGCTGGCCATGATTGCCGCGGACGCGGTCTTCCTGCCCACGGTCTTCCTGGTCTGGCTCGGCGCCCGGACGGCTCGCGGACGGGACCGCGTGCTCCGGCGGTTCCGCCGGGGCTCCCGGTCCGCCGGCGGCCCGGCGGAACCGGATCCGGAGGACGCACCCGAACAGGCCCGCACGCTGGTCGCCTGATCCTCCGGTGCCCCGGCCCCCGCCGGGGCACCGGAGGGCCCGGGCGGGCATCCCCGGCGGGCCCGTAGCCTGGGCGGATGAGCGACGACAACGCCACCGAGGCGGTACGGCAGTGGCGCGCGGCGGCACCCGGCTCGGTGCTTCTGGACGGCCTCCACGCACTGAAGCATGCGATCCGCTTCGACGCCGAGGTGCGTCAGGTGATCACCAGCGACAAGGCGGGCGTACTGGAACTCGCCGCCGGGCTCGCCGGTGATGTGACCGGCCGGATCGGGGAACTCCTGGTCGAGGTCCCCGACCACACCCTGCGGGAACTGGTGCCCAGGGGCCACACCACACGGATCGCCGCCCTCGCCGCCCGGCGGGACCGGACGGTGAACACCGCCGCGCTGGAGGCTCCGGACCGCCGGGCGCCGGTGGTCGTCCTGGACAATCCGCGCAACCTCGGAAATGTCGGGGCGGTGGTCCGGCTCGCCGCCGGTTTCGGCGCCGCCGGAGTCGTCACCACGGGCGACATCGACCCCTGGCACCCCAACGCCGTCCGCGCGGGCGCCGGGCTCCACTACGCCACGGCGGTGGAACAGCTCCCGCTCGACGGCTTTCCGCCCGGCCCGCTGTATGTCCTCGACCCGGAGGGCGACGACATCCGCTCCGTCACCGTGCCCGATGACGCGCTTCTCGTCTTCGGCTCGGAACGCCACGGTGTCTCCCCGGAGCTCCGCGCCCGGGCGAGCAGGCTGCTGGCGCTCCCCATGCGGCCCCAGGTCTCCAGCTACAACCTCGCGACGAGCGTGGCGATGGGCCTCTTCCACTGGGCCGGCCCCGAACAGCTCCCCGCGAGCCGCCGATAGCCGTGCGCCCGTCGCGAGGGCTCCATCCGGCAGGGGCTCCGGGCGGCGCCCGGGCGGGCGTCGGCGCCCGGAGCCCTGTCCGGCCCCGGTGACGGCGTGTCCGGGGCCGGGGCACCGGCAGGGGGATCCCGGCGAGGCCCGAGAGGGCCCCGGTGGGGGGAGGGCCGGGGATCCCCGCCGGTGGTCATGCCTGGCGGCGGACCTCCACCACCCGGAACCGATGGGCGACGAACGCTCCGTCGCACAGCGCGGCATTCGCCGCCGGATTGCCGCCCGAGCCGTGGAAGTCGGAGAAGGCCGCCGTCTGGTTGACGTACACCCCGCCCGTGAGATTCAGCGAGAGCTGCGCCGACTCCTCCAGACAGACCTCCTCGATCGCGCGCTCCACCTCCGGTGACGTGGTGTACGCGCCGACCGTCATCGCGCCCCGGTCGCGGATCGTGCGCCGCAGCAGCTCCACGCCGTCGGCCGTGGAGTCCACCGAGACCGCGAACGACACCGGTCCGAAGCACTCGGAGAGAAAGGCCGCCTCCGCGTCCGGCTTGGAGCCGTCCAGCTTCACGATGACCGGCGTGCGGACGACCGCGTCCGGGAAGTCGGGGTTGGTGATCTCCCGGGAGGGCAGCGCGACCTCGCCGAGCCCGGCGGCATCCGCCAGCCGGCGCTTCACATCGGGATTGACCAGGGCACCCAGCAGGGCATTGGCCCGGGCGTCGTCGCCGAGCAGACCGCTCACCGCGGCGGCGAGATCGGTCACCACCTCGTCGTACGACTTGGGTCCCGCGTCCGTGGTGATGCCGCCCCGGGAGATCAGCAGATTCTGCGGGGTGGTGCACATCTGGCCGCTGTAGAGCGAGAGCGAGAAGGCCAGATTGGAGAGCATGCCCCGGTAGTCGTCCGTGGAGTCGATGACGACGGTGTTCACCCCCGCCTTCTCGGTGTACACCTGCGCCTGGCGGGCATGGGTCTCCAGCCAGTCGCCGAAGGCGGTGGAGCCCGTGTAGTCGATGATCCGGATCTCGGGGCGCACGGCGAGCGTTTTGGCGATGCCCTCGCCGGGGTGCTCGGCGGCCAGGGCGACCAGATTGGGATCGAAGCCCGCCTCCGCCAGCACCTCACGGGCCACCCGGACCGTGAGCGCCAGCGGCAGCACCGCGCGCGGATGCGGTTTGACCAGCACCGGATTGCCGGTCGCGAGCGAGGCGAAGAGCCCCGGATAGCCATTCCACGTCGGGAAGGTGTTGCAGCCGATCAGCAGCGAGATGCCGCGCCCCGCCGCGGTGAAGGTCTTCCGCAGCTCCAGCGGATCGCGCTTGCCCTGCGGCTTGGACCAGTCGACGGCGCCGCTCGGGGTGCGGGTCTGCTCGGCGAGGGCGTACGCCACCGCCTCCAGGCCCCGGTCCTGGGCGTGCGGACCGCCCGCCTGGAACGCCATCATGAACGCCTGACCGCTGGTGTGCATCACGGCATGGGCGAACTCATGGGTACGCGCTCCGATCCGGGCCAGGATCTCCGCACAGACCAGGGCCCGCAGCTCCGGACCCGCCTCCCGCCAGGCGCCCGTACCCGCGCGCATCGCGGGGAGCAGCACATCGGGGTCGGCATGCGGATACTCGATGCCCAGCTCCGGCCCGTACGGCGAGATCTCGCCGCCCGCCCAGCCGTCGGTGCCCGGCTGGCCGAGCTCGAAGCGGGACCCGCGCAGCGCCTCGAAGGCGGCGAGCCCGTCGGCGGGCGCACTCTCCCCGTACGCCTTGGGATGTTCGGGATGCGGGGACCAGTGGGCGCGGGTGCGGATCGCTTCGAGGGCCTGGTCGAGTGTGGACCGGTGGCGCTCGCTCAACCGGGTCTCGGACAGCTGCATGACGGACCAACTCCTCGTCGCGCTGGGCAGGGACGGAAGGACAGGGTTAGAGTAACCGAACGATCGGTCGGTACAAGGGGGCCTGTCAAACCTGTGGAAAACTCATCCGGGAGGATCACTCCCATGAGCGCCAGCGATCAGACCGCCGTCCGGCCGGGTGCCGGGGGGACTCCGCACCGCGCCGCGCCCGGGGGAGCCGCGGAGGCCGGCGCCCCGCTGCGCCCCTCCCGTACCGTCGCCGTCGTCGGCACCGGCACCATGGGGCAGGGAATCGCCCAGGTCGCCCTGGTCGCGGGCCATCCCGTACGTCTCCACGACACCGCGCCCGGCCGAGCCGCGGAGGCCGTGGCCGCCATCGGGGCCCGGCTCGACCGCCTGGTCGACAAGGGGCGGCTGGACGCCGCCGCCCGGGACGCCGCCCGCGCCCGGCTGCACCCGGCCGATGCCCTCGCCGAGCTGGCCGATTCGGCGCTGGTCGTCGAGGCCATCGCCGAACGGCTCGATGCCAAGCGCGAGCTCTTCCGCGCGCTGGAGGAGATCGTCTCCGGCGAGTGTCTGCTCGCCACCAACACCTCCTCCCTCTCCGTCACGGCCATCGCCGGCGGGCTCCGCCGCCCCGGCCGGGTGGTCGGGCTCCACTTCTTCAACCCCGCGCCACTGCTCCCGCTGGTCGAGGTGGTCAGTGGTTTCGCCACCGACCCGGCCGTCGCCGAGTGCGCGCGGGCCACCGTCGCCGCCTGGGGCAAAACCCCGGTGAGCTGCGCCGACACCCCTGGATTCATCGTCAATCGGATCGCCAGGCCGTTCTACGCCGAAGCTTTCGCGATCCATGAGGACCGGGCCGCCGACCCCGCCACCACCGACGCCGTGCTGCGCGAGTCGGGCGGGTTCCGGATGGGCCCCTTCGAGCTGACCGATCTGATCGGCCAGGATGTCAATGAGGCGGTCACCCACTCGGTGTGGGAGTCCTTCTTCCGCAGCCCGAAGTTCACCCCCTCGCTGCTTCAGCGGCGGCTGGTGGAGGCCGGGCTGCTGGGCCGCAAATCCGGCCGCGGCTGGTACGACCACACCGCCGGCGCGGTCCGCCCCGAACCGCACACCGCCGCCCCGGCCGGGGCCCCCGCGTATGTGATCGCCGAGGGCGGCCTGGGTGTCGCGGCGGAGCTGCTCGAACTGATCGCGGAGTCCGGCGTCGCTCTCCGCCGGGAGGCCGAGGACGACGGCAGCAAGCTGGTGCTGCCGGGCGGGGGACAGCTGGTGCCCGCGGACGGACAGACATCCGGTGAATTCCGCGATGTCGTCTACTTCGATCTCGCCCTGGACTACCGGACGGCCGGCCGGATCGCCCTCTCCGCCGCCCCGCACACCACCGCACGCACGCTGAGCGAGGCGACCGGGCTCTTCCAGGCCCTGGGCAAGAAGGTCAGCGTCATCGCGGACGTACCGGGCATGATCGTGGCCCGTACGGTCGCGATGCTGATCGACCTCGCCGCGGACGCCGTGGCCAAGGGGGTGGCGAGCGAGGAGGACATCGACACCGCGATGCGGCTCGGGGTCAGCTACCCGCTGGGGCCGCTGGAGTGGAACCGCCGATTGCCCTCCCACTGGGCGCATGACCTGCTGGAAGCGGTTCACGAGCGGGTACCGGCGGGCGGGCGGTACGCGCCCTCGCTGGCGCTCTTCCAGCTCAGCTGCGCCCGCGACGAGGACGGCTCCGGTGACGGGGACGGCCCTCATGACGGCGGCGGCACCGGCGACGGCTCCCGCGACGGCGACGGAAGGCCCCCCGGAGACGGGGAGCGGCACACCGATGGAGGGGAGGCGGGTTCATGACCACCGCCAGGCGCGACACGTACACCCCGGAGACCCTGCTCTCGGTCGCCGTGCGGATCTTCAACGAGCGCGGCTACGACGGCACCTCCATGGAGCATCTGTCCCAGGCGGCCGGAATCTCCAAATCGTCGATCTACCACCATGTGTCGGGCAAGGAGGAGCTGCTGCGCCGGGCCGTGAGCCGGGCGCTGGACGCGCTCTACGCGATCCTGGAGGAGCCGGGGGGCCGGCGCGGCCGGGCCATCGCGCGGGTCGAGTACGTGACCCGGCGCACCGTGGAGGTGCTGATGGCGGAGCTGCCCTATGTGACGCTGCTGCTCCGGGTGCGGGGCAACACCAAGACCGAGCGCTGGGCGCTGGAGCGCCGCAGGGAGTTCGACCAGCGGGTGTCCGATCTGCTCAAGGCCGCGGCGGAGGACGGTGACCTGCGGGCGGATGTGGACATCCGGCTGGCGACCCGGCTGCTCTTCGGCATGGTGAACTCACTGGTGGAGTGGTACCGGCCGCAGCCCGGCGGCGGGCCGGAGGAGGATCAGCTCGCCGAGACGGTGGTACGGCTCGCCTTCGACGGTCTGCGCACCGGCGCGGGCGGTCCGCACGGGGCCTGATCCCCCGCCGGGCGCCCGCCCCGGTGGCCGACGGAGCCGTCAGAGCTGCTCGGGGGCGGGGTGAGCCGCCGGACCGGGATGGAGATCCGTTTCCTCGAAGACCAGCAGGGTCCGGGTGGAGAGCACCTCGGGGATGGCCTGGAGCCTGGTCAGCACCAGTTCACGCAGCGTGCGGTTGTCCGGTGCGTGCACCAGGAGGAGTACGTCGAAATCTCCGCTGACCAGTGCGATGTGCGCGGCGCCCGGCAGCGCCCGGAGCTGTTCGCGGACCGTCCGCCAGGAATTCTGGACGATCTTGAGCGTGATATAGGCGGATGCGCCCTGACCTGCGCGTTCATGGTCGACCCTGGCGCTGAAGCCACGGATCACCCCATCGTCGATCAGCCGGTTGATACGGGCGTACGCATTGGCGCGCGACACATGCACCCGTTCGGCGACGGATCGTATCGAGGCCCGGCCGTCCGTCTGGAGAATGTGCAGAATGTCCCGGTCGATGGCGTCGAGCGGCCGGGGCGGAAAGATTGGTTCCGGACGGCTCGCGGGCGGCTCCGCCCTGCTCATGGCGGGTTCCGCCCGGTCCTCTCCCGGCTCGGCCCGGTCCTGTCCCGCGGCCATTTGTTCAGCTGTCATATCCCCCCGCCTCCCGGGCATGGACGACCTGACTCCATCACAGGCTGTGGAGAACCGTTTGTCCACAGGCTGAGGGTGCCTGTAGCCAAAATGCGTCCACGACCGAACAATCGGTAGGTGAGGCGGGCCACACCCGGCTCGCCCCGACGGAGCGCCCGCCGGCGCTCGCTCCAACGTGCCGCACAGCTGTTTTCCGCCTCTGTCACCGATTCTCGCCCCATCGTTCACAGCGTCTGTTCAGTTCCCCGGCTCACTCCGCTTTACCGGGCTTCTCAGATCTTTCAGGCTCTCGGGTCCCGCGTTCTCCGATCCATCGCCGTGAAGAGTCACCAACAGCCATTCACGGCGGGCTCATCCCGATTCAGTCCGATCCATATCGCGTTCTCAGTCGTCGCTCCCACGAGGAGGTGCTCGCCTTGCGAAAGAGCAGCATGACGGTCCAGGAGCCGCCCGGGGCCACGGCCTACCGGCTCACCCCGCCCCCGGCCTGGCAGCCCCGCACCGATCCCGTGCCCCTGCTTCCGGACGCCGAGCCGTACCGGGTGCTCGGCACGGACGCCGTCTCCGGCGCCGACCCCGAGCTGCTGCGGACGCTCTACGCACAGCTGGTGCGCGGCCGCAGATTCAACACCCAGGCCACCGCCCTGACCAAGCAGGGCCGGCTCGCCGTCTATCCGTCGAGCACCGGGCAGGAGGCATGCGAGGTCGCCGCCGCCCTGGCCCTGGAGGAGCGCGACTGGCTCTTCCCGAGCTACCGGGACACTCTCGCCGCCGTGGCCCGGGGCATGGACCCGGTGCAGGTGCTGACGCTGCTGCGCGGGGACTGGCACACCGGGTACGACCCCCGCGAGCACCGCACGGCCCCGCTGAGCACCCCGCTCGCCACCCAGCTGCCCCACGCGGTGGGGCTGGCCCACGCGGCCCGGCTCAAGGGCGATGACGTGGTCGCGCTCGCCATGGTCGGCGACGGCGGCACCAGCGAGGGAGATTTCCACGAGGCGCTGAACTTCGCCGCGGTCTGGCGGGCCCCGGTCGTCTTCCTGGTGCAGAACAACGGCTTCGCCATCTCCGTACCGCTCGCCAAGCAGACCGCCGCGCCGTCCCTCGCCCACAAGGCCGTGGGGTACGGAATGCCGGGCCGGCTGGTCGACGGGAATGACGCGCCCGCGGTGCACCAGGTCCTCTCCGCGGCCGTGGCCCGGGCCCGGAGCGGCGGCGGCCCGACCCTGATCGAGGCCGTCACCTACCGCATCGAGGCGCACACCAACGCCGATGACGCGACCCGCTACCGCGTCGACAGCGAGGTCGAGACCTGGCGCGAGCACGACCCGATCCGGCTGCTCGAACGGGAGCTGACCGAGCGGGGTCTGCTGGACGAGGACGGCATACGGGCCGCCGCCGAGGCCGCGGAGGCGATGGCCGCCGATCTGCGCGCGCGGATGAACGCGGAGGCGGAGCTCGATCCGATGGATCTCTTCGCCCATGTGTTCGCCGAGCGGACGGATCAGCTGCGGGAGCAGTCCGAACAGCTGCGGTCGGAGCTCGATGCCGAGGGGGAGACCCGATGAGCACGGCGACGGCCGCGGCCCGCACCGGGGCCCCGGCGAAACCCGCGACCATGGCACAGGCCCTGCGGTGCGCGATGCGCGACGCGATGGCCGAGGATCCCTCCGTCCATGTGCTGGGCGAGGACGTCGGCACGCTGGGCGGGGTCTTCCGGATCACCGACGGCCTCGCCGGGGAATTCGGCGACGACCGCTGTACGGACACCCCGCTGGCGGAGGCGGGCATCCTCGGCGCCGCCGTGGGCATGGCGATGTACGGGCTGCGGCCGGTGGTGGAGATGCAGTTCGACGCCTTCGCCTACCCGGCGCTGGAGCAGCTGATCAGCCATGTCTCCAAGATGCGCAACCGCACCCGGGGCGGGCTCACCCTGCCGATCACGGTCCGGATCCCCTACGGCGGCGGGATCGGGGGAGTCGAGCACCACAGCGACTCCTCCGAGGCGTACTACATGGCCACCCCCGGGCTCCAGGTGGTCACCCCGGCCACGGTGGAGGATGCGTACGGCCTGCTCAGGGCCGCGATCGCCAGTGATGACCCGGTGGTCTTCCTGGAGCCGAAGCGGCTCTACTGGGCGAAGTCCGCATGGTCGCCCGACGCCCCGGACGAGGTCCCGCCGATCGGGCGGGCCGTCGTACGGCGCCCGGGCCGCAGCGCCACCCTGCTGACCTACGGCCCCTCGCTGCCGGTCTGCATGGAGGCGGCCGAGGCGGCCGTCGCCGAGGGCTGGGATCTGGAGGTGGTGGATCTGCGCTCGCTGGTGCCGTTCGACGACGAGACGGTGACCGCGTCCGTGCGGCGCACGGGCCGGGCCGTCGTGGTCCACGAGTCCACCGGCTTCGGCGGACCCGGCGGGGAGATCGCCGCCCGGGTGACGGAGCGCTGCTTCCACCACCTGGAGGCACCGGTGCTGCGGGTCGCCGGTTTTGACATTCCCTATCCGCCACCGATGCTGGAGCGGCACCATCTGCCCGGAGTGGACCGGGTACTGGACGCGGTGGCGCGGTTGCAGTGGGAGGCGGGGCGCTGATGGCACAGGTGCTGGAGTTCAGACTGCCGGACCTCGGTGAGGGGCTCACCGAGGCGGAGATAGTCAACTGGCTGGTCTCCGTCGGCGATGTGGTCGCGATCGACCAGCCCGTGGTCGAGGTGGAGACGGCCAAGGCGATGGTCGAGGTGCCCTGCCCGTACGGGGGTGTGGTGACCGCCCGCTTCGGCGAGGAGGGCACGGCGCTCCCGGTCGGGGCGCCGCTGCTGACGGTCGCGGTGGGGGCCGATGCGGGCTCCCCGGGCTCCGGCGCCGGCGGCACATCCGGCGGCACATCAGGCGGGACCCCCGATGGGGTGGCCGGCGGGACCGGGCCGGCCGATGGCGGTGCGGCGGGTGCCGCGCCCGGGACGGCCCCCGGAAAGCCGGGCCCGTCCGCCACCGGCTCGGACGCCTCGGGGAATGTACTGGTCGGCTATGGGACGGGAGCGCCCGCCGCCAGGCGCCGCCGGATCAGGCCGGTGGTCCCGGCGGCCGCCGCGCCGGCGGCCCCGGTGCCCCGGGAGGCCCCCGCGGCCACGCCGGCCGGCCGGCCGGCCGCCGGTTCCGTGCCGGTGACCGCGGTCGCGGTGGCCGAGCGGATCGGTCAGGCGGTCGGCAGCGGATCTCTCGGCGGATCCCGGCGCGGCGAGCGGGGCGGCGGGCCCGTGCCCGTCATCTCGCCCCTCGTCCGGCGGCTGGCCCGCGAGCACGGCCTGGATCTGCGCGAGGTGACCGGATCGGGACCCGAGGGGCTGATCCTCCGGGCGGATGTCGAGCGCGCGGTACTGGCCGCCGGGACCCCGGCGCCGGACGCCACCGGGCCGGCCGAGACGGCGCCCGCCGCCGCTTCCGCACCCGTCCGTGCCTCCGGGGCCGCTCGCGGCGAGCGGATACCGCTGCGCGGGGTGCGCGGGGCGGTGGCCGACAAGCTCTCCCGCAGCCGTACCGAGATCCCGGACGCCACCTGCTGGGTCGACGCGGACGCCACCGAGCTGATGGCGGCGCGCGCCGCGATGAACGCCTCGGGCGGACCGAAGATCGCGCTCATCGCGCTGCTCGCCCGGATATGCACCGCCGCGCTCGCCAGGCACCCGGAGCTCAACTCCACGGTGGACATGGCGGCCCGGGAGATCGTGCGGCTCCCCGAGGTGCATCTCGGCTTCGCCGCCCAGACCGGGCGCGGGCTGGTCGTGCCCGTGATCCGGGACGCGCACGGCCGCTCGGCCGAGTCGCTGACCGCCGAATTCGGGAGACTGACCGAGGCGGCCCGGCAGGGCCGGCTCACCCCCGGTGATCTGACCGGCGGGACCTTCACCCTCAACAACTACGGGGTGTTCGGGGTGGACGGCTCCACTCCGATCATCAACCACCCCGAGGCGGCGATGCTCGGGGTCGGCCGGATCATCCCCAAGCCCTGGGTGCACCAGGGCGAATTGGCGGTGCGTCAGGTGGTGCAGCTCTCGCTCACCTTCGACCACCGGGTCTGCGACGGCGGCACGGCGGGCGGCTTCCTGCGCTATGTCGCCGACTGCGTGGAATCCCCGGCGGTGCTGCTGCGCACCCTCTGAGCGCGGCGGGTCCCGCCCGCCGGGACGCCTCCGGTCCGGGGGACGCCTCCGGTCCGCCGGCCGGAGGCGCGGCTCATACTTCCGCTATGACCGCGCCCCGCAGAGATGATTATTGCCCCGGAGCCCGCCGCGCCCCGGTCACACCTCCCGGGTACGGCGCCTGCCGGCCGCGCCCGCTCACCGTGTCCGGACCCGTGCCGGCGGGCCGGCGCGCCGGGGGTGCCCGTGTATGACGCCGTGGTGCTCGCCGGAGGTGCCGCGCGACGGCTGGGCGGGGCGGACAAGCCGGGGGTGAGCGTCGGCGGGCGGTCCCTGCTCGACCGTGTGCTCGGCGCCTGCCGGGGCGCGGGACGCACCGTGGTGGTGGGAGAGCGCAGACCCACCGCCCGCCCTGTGGTGTGGGCCCTGGAGCATCCTCCCGGCGGCGGTCCGCTGCCCGCGCTCGACGCGGGGCTGCGCGCACTCGCCCCGGAGTCGGAGACGGTCGCGGTCCTCTCGGCCGACCTGCCCTTCCTGAACGAGACGACCGTACGGGGGCTCCACGGCGCGCTGCTGGCGAGCGGGCGCGAGGCGGCACTGCTCCTCGACGCCGACGGCCGGGAGCAGCCCCTGGTGGCCGTCTACCGGACCGAACCGCTGCGCCGGGAGATCGCCCTGCTCGCCACCGAGTACGACCGCCTCGCCGGACTGCCGCTGCGGCTGCTCACCGCCGAGCTCGACATCATCCGCACCGGCGCGGAGCCATCGGCCGTATTCGACTGCGACACCTGGGAGGACATCTCCGCCGCACGTGCCCGGATCAGGGAGCATGGGCATGTGCTGGATGAATGGATCGCCGCGGTCAAGGACGAACTCGGCCTCGAACTCGACGTCGACACCGCGATACTGCTCGACCTCGCCAGGGACGCGGCGCATGGGGTCACCCGCCCCGCCGCGCCGCTCACCACCTTCCTCGTCGGATACGCGGCGGGCCGCGCGGGCGGCGACCCGGAGGCGGTCGCGGACGCCTGCCGCAGGGCCGCCGCGCTCGCCCGGCGCTGGTCGGAGGAGACGTCGCCGGCCTCGCAGCCCCCGTCGCCTCCGTCGCGGGAGCCCGGACCGGCCGCGAGCCCGGACGGCTCCGGGTGAGCGGCCGCAACCCGGGGGCACCCGCCCGGGAGAGCCTGCCGCCGGACGGTGCCGCCCCGGAGAGCGACCCGGACGGCCTGGAGGAAGCCCTCGCCCTGGTCCGCCCGCGGTCCGTGCGGCAGCCCGCGCCCCCGGCCGGGGCATTCGGGCCGCCCGGCGGATCCGGACCGGCCCCCGAGCGGCCCGCCCCGGAGCGGTCCGCCGACCGAGGCGCGCCAGCGGACCGGCCCCCGGCGGAGGCGGCGGAACGAGCGGCGGCGGACGAACCCGTGACGGAAGAGACGGAGACGCCGGAGCGGGGCGAGACCGGCTGGGCCGCGGCCCGTGAACTGGCCGCCCTGGCCGGACGGCGGGCGCGGGGCGGCGTCCGCCGCGTACCGCTGGAGCGGGCGCTGGGACAGGTGCTCGCCGAACCCCTGACCGCGCTCTGCGATCTTCCCTCGTTCGACACCTCCGCCATGGACGGCTGGGCCGTCGCGGGGCCCGGTCCCTGGACCCTGCGCGCGGCGGACACGATTCTCGCCGGACAGGACGGGCTGCCCGCGCTGGAGGACGGCACGGCGGTACGGATCGCCACCGGTGCCCGTACCCCGCCCGGCGCGACGGCTGTCATCCGCAGCGAGTACGCCCGGACCGACTCCGGTGAACGGCTGCTCCAGGCCCGGCGGCCGGTTGCCCAGGGCCAGGACATCCGGCTGCGCGGCCAGGAGTGCCGCTCGGGCGATTTGCTGCTCGCCACCGGAGCCCCGGTGACCCCGGCGGTACTGGGACTCGCGGCGGCAGCGGGCTATGACGAGCTCGCCGTGGTCCCCCGGCCCCGGGTGAGGGTGCTGATCCTCGGCGATGAGCTCCTCACCGAAGGGCTGCCGCACGACGGTCTGATCCGGGACGCCCTGGGCCCGCTGACCGGCCCCTGGCTCAGCGCCCTCGGTGCCGAGGTGGTCTCCACCCGGCGGCTCGGCGACGACGCCCGCGCGCTGCACCGGGCCGTGACCACCTCCGCCGCCGAGCTCATCCTCACCACGGGCGGCACCGCGTCGGGACCGGTCGACCATGTGCGTCCGGTGCTCCGGAAGGCCGGGGCGGAACTGCTGATCGACGGTGTCGCCGTACGGCCCGGGCACCCGATGCTGCTGGCCCGGCTCCCCGCCCGCGCCGACGCCGGCGGGACGGAATCCCCGGCACGCTTCCTGGTGGGGCTGCCGGGCAATCCGCTCGCCGCCGTGGCCGGACTGCTCACCCTCGCCCAGCCACTGCTGCGGGGCCTCGCGGGACTCCCGGTGTCGGATCCGTACCGCACCGAGGTCCGGGACGAGATCAGGGGCCATCCGCATGACACCCGGCTGGTGCCGGTCGCCCACCGTCACGGCCGGCTGGTGCCGCTGCACTACGACGGGCCCGCCATGCTGCGCGGAATCGCCGCAGCCGACGGGCTGGCCGTCGTGCCCCCGGGCGGGGTACGGGCCGGGGCCGAGCTGGAGGTGCTGGCCCTGCCCTGGGCGTCCCCGGTCCCCGGCGGCGGCCTGTGACGATGTTTCACGTGAAACACCCATCGCCGAAACGCCGCCGGCCGGGTGACATCCCGGCCGGGTGACGCCGCCGTTGGGCCTGCCGCCGACGGGGTCCGCCGCTGACCGGTCCGCCGCCGCTCCGGGAGACCTGGTCAGTCGTCCGGGTCCTCCCGGCTGATGGTGATCAGCTGGTCGCCGAACTGGAGCCGGCCGCACTCGGGATCGTCGTAGTCCAGCATCTTCTTCCTCCGGACCACGGCCACCACCAGATCGGAGCACTCCCGGGGCGAGCGTCCCACCTCGTTCTTCCCCACGGACCGCTCCGCGAGGTTCAGCCCGCTGCCCCGGGTCATCAGATCCTCCAGGGTGTCCGCCACATGCGGACTGGCCATCGAGACTCCGAGCAGCCGCCCCGCCGAACTGGAGCTGGTCACCACGGTGTCGGCGCCGCTCTGCTTCAGCAGCGGTACGTTCTCGTCCTCCCGGACGGCGACGACGATGGTGGCACGGCGGTTCAGCTGCCGGGCGGTGAGCGTCACCAGGGTGGCGGTGTCGTCCCGCTGCGGGGCGACGATCACCCGGGCGGCGCTCTGGAGTTCGGCCTTCAGCAGGGTCTTGGAGCGGGTGGCGTCACCGAGTACGGCCACCAGTCCATCGGCGCTGGCCGCGTCCACGACCTTCTGCTGGGGATCGACCACGACGATCTTGTCCTTGGGTACGCCCTGTCCGCGCAGCATCTCGATCGCGTGGCGGCCCTTGGTGCCATAGCCGACCACGATCACATGGTCACGCATCCGCGAACGCCAGCGGTGCACCCGGACCTGCTGGCGGGTGCGCTCGGTGAGGACTTCGAGGGTGGTGCCGACCAGGATGATCAGGAAGAGCACCCGCAGCGGCGTGATGATCAGGATGTTGGTCAGCCGGGCGCCGTCACTGACCGGGGCGATGTCGCCGTAGCCGGTGGTGGAGAGGGTCACCGTGGTGTAGTACGCCGCGTCCAGGAAGTCGACCTTCCCGTCGGCGTTGTCGCTGTATCCCGAGCGGTCGAACCAGACGAGCAGGGTGGTGACGACCAGAACCAGCATGGCCATGGTCACCCGCCGCAGCACCTGCTGGAGCGGCGGTACGGCCGCCTGGGCGGGCATGGTGATGGCCCGTCCCGCCTCGACATCCTCCCTGGCCTGGTTCTTCGAACGGGACCACAGGGATCGCAGGATGGAGATTCTCCTCGGTCCGGACGACTGTTGTCGCTCGTCCTTCATTGCATGTCCCCTCTGGCGCTCGTCCACATGGTCGGCTGTGGATGACCATGGTCCCCGATCCCGGCGGGCGTGCGTGGGCTTGTGCCCATGTTCCCGGTAGCGTCGTCCCTCCGAGGCCATGACGCGGGCCGATTTCACGGAAATGCTGGAGGCTTGGCGTGCGTGAGCACACTGTCATCGTCGGGTTCGGCACCAAGGGGCGTTCCGCCATCCAGACGCTGACCGCCACCGGTCTGAGCAAGGACCGGATCGTGGTCGTCGATCCCAGCAGTAAGGTGATCGCCGCCGCCGAGGCGGAGGGGTTCGCCGGGATCGTGGGGGACGCCACCCGCAGCGATGTGCTGATAAAGGCGGAGGTCCAGCGGGCCGGGAAGATCATCATCGCCACCCAGCGCGATGACACGGCCGTACTGGTCACCCTCACGGCACGGCAGCTGAACCGGGAGGCGAAGATCGTCGCCTCGGTCCGCGAGGAGGAGAACGCCCCGCTGCTCCGGCAGTCCGGCGCGGACGCCGTCATCACCAGCGCCAGCGCCGCCGGACGGCTGCTCGGACTCTCCGTCCTCAGCCCCAGCGCGGGCGCGGTGATGGAGGACCTGATCCAGCAGGGCAGCGGACTCGATCTGGTCGAACGGCCGGTGATAAAGGCCGAGGTGGGGCTGAGTGTCCGGGAGACCGACGATCTGGTGGTCAGCGTTCTGCGCGGACACCGCCTCCTGGGGTTCGACGATCCGGCGGCCGGCCCTCTCCAGCTCACGGACCGCGTGATCACCATCGTCCGCGCCGGCGGCTGACCCGCCCCGTCATCGGGCGGGCACCCGGCCGGTCCGCCCCGCCCCCGCTGTACGGCACGGGATCCGGCGCCGGTGGGCCACCGGGTGCGCGGATCCTCCCGGGAGTAGCCTCGCCGCCATGTATGCGATCACGATTCCGGAACCCGGCGGACCCGAAGCCCTGGTCTGGGCGGCGGCGCCCGACCCCGTGCCCGGGGAGGGGGAAGTACTCGTCGAGGTGGTGGCGAGTGCGGTCAACCGGGCCGATCTGCTCCAGCGGCAGGGACACTACGATCCGCCGCCCGGCGCCTCCCCTTGTCCCGGGCTCGAATGCTCGGGGCGGATCTCGGCGCTCGGGCCGGGGGTCGCCGGGTGGGCCGTCGGGGACGAGGTGTGCGCGCTGCTCGCGGGCGGCGGGTACGCGGAGCGGGTTGTCGTACCGGCCGGGCAGCTGCTGCCCGTGCCCCGGGGGGTCGATCTCGTCACGGCGGCGGCGCTGCCGGAGGTGACCGCCACGGTCTGGTCGAATGTGTTCATGATCGCTCACCTCCGGCCGGGGGAGACGGTGCTGATCCACGGCGGGGCGAGCGGGATCGGGACGATGGCGGTCCAGCTCGCCAGGGCCGTGGGCGCCCGGGTGGCGGTCACTGCGGGCGGGCCCGGGAAACTGGCTCGCTGCGCGGAGCTGGGGGCTCAGATCCTCATCGACTACCGGGAGCAGGACTTCGTGGAGGAGGTGCGCAAGGCCACCGCGGGGGCCGGCGCGGATGTCATCCTCGACATCGTCGGTGCGAAGTATCTGGACCGCAATGTCCGGGCACTGGCGGTCAACGGCCGGCTGGCCGTGATCGGGCTCCAGGGCGGGGTGAAGGGCGAGCTGAATCTCGCGACCCTGCTCGGGAAGCGCGCGGCGGTCACCGGCACCTCGCTGCGGGGGCGCCCGCTCGGGGAGAAGGCGTCCATCGTGGCGGCTGTCCGGGAGCATGTCTGGCCGCTGATCGAGGAGGGTGTGGTGCGGCCGGTGGTGGACCGCCGCTTCCCTCTCGACCGGGCCGCCGACGCGCACCGGTTCATGGAGTCCGGTGAGCATGTCGGGAAGGTCCTGCTGGTCGCCGGGTGACCCGCCCCGGCCCGAGCCGGGTGACCCGCCCCGATCTGAACGTGATGACACGCCCCGCCTCCAGCGGAGTGACCCGCCCCGGCCCGAGCGGGGTGACAGGCCCCCACCGGTGCCGGACGGCGTGCCCTTGCCGTCTCCCGCCCCCGGACGCGCCGAGGCCGGCGGGGCGATGCCCCGCCGGCCTCCGGCCGTCGTCGCCGGACCGGGCGCTCGGGCCGAGGGGGTCTCCCCCGGCCGGAAGCCGCCGTCTACAGATACGGGCCCGAGCGGAGCGCCCCGTGGTGCGGGCCGTCCTCGTCCTCGTGGGAGGCGCCCGGCGGGAGAGCCCGGCGCATCTGCTCCAGCTGGGCGCGGGCCGCCATCTGCTGGGCGAACAGTGCCGTCTGGATCCCGTGGAACAGCCCCTCCAGCCAGCCCACCAGCTGCGCCTGCGCGATCCGCAGCTCCGCCTCGGACGGAATCGCCTCATCCGTGAACGGCAGCGAGAGCCTTTCCAGCTCCTCCACCAGCTCCGGGGCCAGACCGTCCTCCAGCTCCTTCACCGAGCTGGCGTGAATCTCCTTGAGGCGCACCCGGCTCGCCTCGTCGAGGGGAGCCGCCCTGACCTCCTCCAGAAGCTGTTTGATCATGCTGCCGATGCGCATGACCTTCGCGGGTTGTTCCACCATTTCCGTCACCGGGACCTCGCGCGACTCGTCGTCACCGTCACCGCCGCCGAGTGCCATTCCGTCCTGGCCCACGACCAGCACATGCGGGCTCTCCTGCGACCGTTCATTCCTCGGCATCTCCATGCCGCCATTGTCTCGCACAAGTGCGTCACCTCAGGGGTGTGCCCCCGGACGGGAGTGATCATCCTCGTCCGGGGGCACCTGTGGGTCCGCGATCAGCCGCCGGTCAGTTGACCGCCCGCCGGGACAGTGCGCCGCGCGACCGGGTCACCAGCGCCGCGAGCAGCGCCGCGCCGATGGGCACCCCGATCAGCAGGACCGCGAAGGTCGGCCACGGCAGAACGATCGGGATCTCCTCCAGGGTGCCTCCCCAGCCGTTGGCGAGATCCCGGTCGTAGATGTCCTGCGCCTCCTTGCGCTCGGTGAACCGGAGCCCGACGGCCGGCAGCAGACCCGCCGCCGAGCCGAGCACCACACCCATCGCGGCCACCACCCCGCACTGGAAGCCGCTGAGCGTCCGGCGCACCCTGGGCGGGGCACCGATCGCGCCCAGCGTCTTCAGATCGGCCTCGGCATCGGCCTGGGCGAGACCCGTGGCGATACCGGCGGCGCCGATGGTGATCAGTCCGGCGAAGACCGTCAGGGCCAGCAGAATGACGCTGTTCTCGTCGATGAAGCCCCTCTCCACATAGAGGCGGACCTCGGCACCGGTCTTGTCCAGCTCCCCCTCCAGCCGCTGGCGCTGCTCGGAGGAGGGCATCGCGTCGGTGGAGTAGTACGCCCCGTACGGGACGGCGATCAGCCCGGCCTTCTTCGCCGTCGCCGGCGACATGATCACCGAGAGGCCGTACGCCTTCTCCGCGGGCAGCCGGAACGCGGGCAGTGCGGTGACGCGGCCCGGGGGCTCCTCGTTCTTCGCGTACGCGGCCTCGGCCGCCTTGCGGTCGGTGACCACCTTGATCCCGACATTCCCCTCGCTGTCGAGCAGGCGCCGCTCGAAGGAGACCGCCTTCCCGTCCGCCAGGGCGCGCTCGGCCTCGGCACTGTTCACCCCGAGCACCTTGAGCAGTTTCGCGTCGGCGATGGCCAGCCCGCTCTGGAGAGAGATGCTCGCGCCGCCCCCGCCCCCCTCGCAGCGCCAGTCCTTGTTCAGCTCGCGGATCTCGGCAGGGGTGAACCGGTCCTTGGGCTCCGCGTCGGGGCGGGCCGGGTCGGACACATGGAGCGGGCACTCGTTCGCTGCGGGGATCACCACGTGGTACTCGCCGCATTTGGCGTTGGAGTCGTAGACCGCGCAGCTCGCGTCCCCGACCACGGCCCGGTCGACATCGGCCCGCACATCGACGGGCAGCATCCGCTCCACGGTCGACCGCACACCGGGGACGTCCCGGCCCTTCTCCTCCTCCACCGAGACGGCGACCGAGCCGTGCGGCATCATCGCCTCGTACTGCGCCCTCGACTGCGCGGTGTCGCTGGCGGCATAGGTGGCCACCGCGATCGTGCCCGCGACGGCCGCCAGCACCGCCGCCACCGCCGGGGCCGTACGGCCCCGGTTGCGGACCGCGTCCCGCAGCGCGAGCCGGGGGGAGAGCGGGAGGAAGCGGCTGAACCGGCCGAAGAGACCGACCAGGACCGGGGTGAGTGCCACGACACCGAGCTCCGCGATGGCACTGCCGGCGGCGACCAGCAGGGTCTGGCCGGTCTGGACCGCCCCCCAGAGGGCGATGGCCACACCCACCGCCACGGCGATGAGGCCGATCGTGGGCAGTACCCGGTTGCTCCTGCGGACGCCGCGGCGGCCGGTGAGCGAGGCCAGGACCGACTGGCGGGAGGCGGTGACGGCGGGCACCAGCGCCGCCGCCAGCCCGGTGAGGACGGCGAGCAGCGCGATGCCGAGCAGTTCCAGCGGACGGACGTCGAAGGCGCCGAAGCGGGCTCCCGCGTACTCCTCCATCAAGGGCTGGACCACCAGGCTCAGCACCAGCCCCAGGGAGGTGCCGACCACGGCCGCCGCCGTGCCGATCACCAGACCGCCGGCGAGGACGATGGACCGGATATGGCTGCGGTCACCGCCATTGGCCCCGACCAGGCCGAGCTGACGGCGCGAGCGCCGGGCGCCGACGGCGAAGGCGGGACCCGCCAGCAGACAGATCTCCAGCAGCGCGAGGCCGACGATGGTGCCGGCGAAGGCCATCTCCTCGCCGCCCGAGGAGTAGTTGTTCTCGTAGTCCGGGTATTTCTGGAAGAGCGGGATGTCCGACGTGGCGGGTGGGTTCAGAACGACCTCACGGGAAAGGGCCGTGACGCCCTTGGAGTTGGCCTCCTTGACCATGTTCCACGTGAAACCACCCGGGACACTCACCAGATGAGTGGTGAGCGGTTCGGTGCCGGCCAGCCCCTGCTCGGCCAGCGCCTTGTCGAGCGGGGCGAGGAAGGAGCCGGGCAGGGCGTTGATCTGCTCCAGCTCCAGCTCGCCGGGCAGTTCGTAGGAGCCCACGATGGTGTACGTGCGGTCGAAGCCGCGCGCACTGATGTCCGAACCCACCTTCAGACCGCTCGACGTGAGGAAGGCGGAGGTCGCCGCGACCTCCTCGGGCTTCTCCGGCAGACGCCCGTCGAGCACGGTGAGCAGGCCCTTGGCCATCGGGTCGGTGGACTTCAGCTCCCGGATCTCCGCGCTCAGCAGACCGTGCGCGGTCCGGAGCTTCGCCCGGCCGGTGCTGTCGGTGAGCGAAGTGGCCCCGGCGGGCAGCGCCTTGGCGAGATCGGTCCTGCCCGAGGGGTAGGGCTCGTCCTCGAAGTCCTTGACGGTCCTCCAGACATCCTCCGAGGTGGGGTCCTGGAGCAGCGGTTCCCCGGACACTCCGGGATCGGTCAGCCGGGCGTCGGCCGAGCCCATGGTCCTGGTCAGCGTCTCCTCGGTGGAGAGCTGGAAGGTGCGCAGGGTGACGTCCGCCGCGCTGACACCGATGACGGGTACGGCAAGCATCGCCATGACCAGCAGGCTGCGCCCCTTGAAGCGCCAGGCGTCGCGGCGGGCTATGCGGATGGCGGCGAGCCAGGAGTGGTACCAGGATTTCACAGCTCGGCCACTCCCCGGCCGGTGTCCCCGGGGGCACCGGCGACACCGGAGAGCAGCGAGTCCGCCTGGCTGCGCAGGGTCTGGTCGACCACGGCCCCGTCCCGGAGGAAGACCACCCGGTCCGCCCAGGCGGCGAAGCGCGGTTCATGGGTGACCAGGACCCCGGCCGCGCCCTTGTCGCAGCGGGAGCGCAGCAGGGCGAGCACGGCCTCGCCGGTCTCGGAGTCGAGCGCGCCGGTCGGTTCGTCGGCGAGGACCAGCCGCCGGTCCCCGACCAGGGCACGGGCGATGGCGATGCGCTGCTGCTGACCGCCGGACATCTCGTCGGGGAAGCGGTCGGCGAGATGTCCCAGGTCCATCTCGGCCAGGGCGGCGAGGGCCTCGACCCGCGCCTTGCGGGCGGAGACACCGTCGAGTTCGCGCGGCAGGGAGACATTCTCGGCGGCGGTGAGCGCCGGGATGAGGTTGTAGTCCTGGAAGACATAGCCGATGCTGCGGCGGCGCAGGGCGGCGAGCTGCTTGCGGTTGACCGCGGTGATGTCGGTTCCCTCGACGATCACCCGCCCGGAGGTGGGCAGGTCGAGACCGCCCGCGATGGTGAGGAGCGTCGACTTCCCGGAGCCGGACGGGCCCATGATGGCGACGAGTTCACCGGGGTGGACATCCAGGGTGATGCCGCGCAGGGCGTGCACCTCGGTGGCACCGCTGCCATGGATCCGGACCAGTTGCTGAAGTTGCAGAACGGGCTGGTGTTGCTGCTGTGACTGCGGGGACGGAGACATGGACATGGGAAGGGTTCCCCCCTTGGGCTGCTGGGTGGTCGAGCGGAGGGCGCCGGAGAGCCGGGCCCTGGAAGGTTCGGGTGGGTGGCGCACATTCGGTGCGTCCCCGGGTGCCGCTGCCGGTTCGCCGGAGTACGGGCGCGGGCGGCGACGGCGGAGGCCGCGGTACGGCCCGCGGCCCCGCTCCCCGTGCCGCCGCCGGACCGCCGGTGGTCTCACCCGGGCGGTCCGGAGCCGACGCGGAGCCGGCCCGCGGATGGTTCGCGGATGGTGCGAATTCGCGGATGGTTCGCGGATGGTGCGCGGATGGTGCGAAGGAGAAGCCCGGAGCCGGACCGGGACAGGTGACCCGGCCCCGCGAGGAATCCGAGCCCCGGCCCGGAGAGGAATCCTGTGCGGAGAGGAATCCGGCCCGGAGAGGATCCGGCGCGGCGGCGAATCCGGTGTGGCGACGGAGCGGTACCGCCGGGTGGTTCGCCGTCGGCCGGTGGTTCGTGCCCGGCCCGCCCCGGAGAGCGGCCGGGCCGGGCCGGGCGGTCGGCGGGCGACGTCCGCCGGGCGGCCGAAGCGGCCGTCCTCCGCCCGCCCCCGCCCCTCGTTCCCGGAGAGGCGAGGAGGGGCCGTCGCCCTGGTCCTACGCGGTGGAGCGGCGTCCGGCCGGTCCCGTCCGCACCGGCTCCGCCGTGCCGTCCGGCGGGCCGGAGCCCCCCGTCCGTCCGTCCGGCGGCGGCCCGCCGGCCGCCGAGGGGGCCTCGGCTCCCCGCTCGGCGGCCGCCGCGGAGAGCCTGATGAGCCGGACCTCGCAGTGGTCGAGCCAGCGCGCCTCGGCCTCGGTCTGGAAGATCAGCTGCTCCAGGACGAGCAGCCAGGCCACATCGTCCCGCTCCTGGGAGCCGCCGCTCTCGATGGAGGCCAGTGCCTGTGTCTTGAGCCGGGTGTAGTCCTGCATCGCCCGTACGGTGTGGTGCCGCTGCGACTGGATGACCGCGCGGATGTCCACCCCCGGGGCCCGGACCGCCATCGCGAGCTTGATGGCGAGTTCGTCACGGGGCGGGCTGCTGCGGTCCACCGGTGTCCGGAACCAGTTCCGCAGCTCGGTCCGGCCCGCCTCGGTACTCGCGTAGAGCGCGTGGCCGGCCTCGTCCTCGCCGCTCTGCACGACCATGCCGTCGCGCTCCAGGCGGTTGAGGGTCGTATAGACCTGCCCCACGTTCAGCGGCCAGGTGGCGCCGGTGCGCGACTCGAATTCGGAGCGGAGCTGCGACCCATAGCGAGGGCCTTGCTCCAGAAGGGCGAGTAGCCCGTGACGGATGGACATACTCGGTATGTATACCCGGTATGCCGAAGCCCGCCAACCCTCGCCCGGCTGACTCCGGGAGTCCGTCTCAAGGGGGACCGCGCGGTGCGCGGAGCCGGGGAGCGGGGCGGACGGAGCGGGTGAAACGGAACATCCGGTACGGCGGCCGAGTCCGGCCCGCGCGGGGCTCAGCGCCCTCTCAGCCGTACGCCCAGAAAACCGATCCCCAGCCCCATCAGGGCGAGTCCGATCCCGAGCGAGAGCGGTGCCACCTGGTGTGCCGCCGGTGCCGCAGCGGTCCGCGCGGGGTACTGGACGGCCGCGGCGGGAGCGTCGGGGCTCAGGGCGGGGCCCGGTGGTTCGGCCGGCTCGCCGAGTCCGTCCGTCCCCGGTACCCCGTCCTCCTCGGGAGGGAGTACGGGACCGGCGGTCCGGACACCGGAGGAGTCCGCCGGGGCCGGTTCGCGCGGTGCGTCGGGACGAGACTGTGACACTCCGCCCCCGCTGGATGTGCCCGAGGGTTCGGCCGGTGGGGCGGTCGTGGCCGCCGAGGACCACCCCGTACCGTCCGATTCCCGGACGGATCCGGACGAGGATCCGTCCCCGGCCGGGGCGGAGGCGGATTCCCCGGGCAGCCGGGGGCCGTTGCCGGGCGCGGACCGCCCGGGACGCGGCCGTCCCTCACCGGCCGGGTGCCCGGCGAAGGAGCCGGAGGCGCTGGGTGCCGCCGCCGGGACGGCGGGCCGCGGTTCCTCCGCGTACGCCGCCGGGGCGGCCCACGCCCACACCCAAGCGCACACGGGCGCGAGAACGAGGACGACGACGAGGACGAGGGGAACGGCGGTGCGCCACCCCGGCCGGGCGCGCGGCCCTGGAGTCACTGGGTGACCCCCTCCCGTACCGAACCTGCCGAACGGACCGAAAGTACCGAACATTCCCTCAACGTGTGGAAAGTCCGGAAAGCTCTGTGCGGCGCCGAATCTGCCGGATGGGCGGATCGGGCGATGAGCTCAGCGTCACATGACGTAACAGGTCCGGCATCTCAGGAGATACGGGAGAGGGAATCACGGCCCCGCCGGCGGGCTCCCGGCCCGGCCGTGCGGCGGGTCAGCCCGCCTTGCCCGTGGAGACCTGGAGCTCGAACCGCTGGTTCCGCGGCTCGACGGCCGCCCGCGGCCCGGGGAACTGCCCGATCACGGTGTCCTTGGCCCACTGGGGGTCGTCCACCCGCTCCTCCGTCCAGGTCCACCCGGCCGCCCGCAGGCACTCCTTGACCGAGAGCACGTCCTTGTACCGCAGGTCGGGCCCCTGGACCTTCTTCGGGTCGCTGCTGTCCTCCATCGGGTCCGAGCACTTCTCCGGGTCGATCGTCCGGGTGCGGTCCGGCGCCATCACCCCGCCCGGCTTCTCGGAATCCCGGTCCTTCGGCACCTCGGGAGCCGCCGACTCCAGCTCGGTGCCGCGCAGGGTCTCGGCGCTCGTGTCGCTCAGCTGCTTGAGCAGACCGCCGAGCACCAGCAGGCCGGCGATCACCCCGGCCACGATGATCGCGGTGCGCCGGCCGCGCCCCTTGCGCCCGCCCGGCGGTCCGCCGGAGTGCGAGGGCACGGGCACGGCGGTGTACGGGGGAGGCGTACCGGCTCCCCGCCCGTACGCCGGGGCCGGTGTGTGCGGGCCGGGGGCCTGCGGATAGCCGTACTGCGGCGCCGGCCGCCGGCCGTACCCCTGCTGCCCCTGTCCGGGCACCGGATTCGGATACGGCGGCGGCGAGGCGGTCCCATAGGGCCCCTGGCCGTGCGGGTAGGGCTGCTGCGGATGCGGGTACCGCTGCTGGGGCGGCGCGGCCGACTGGTCCACCGGCGGGAAGACCGCCGAGGCCACCCCGGCACCGCTCGCCGCCGGAGGGCCGCCGATGATCACCGGCGGCGCGGGACGGCCCGCGGCGGCGGCCCGCGCACACGCGTCCCGCATCGCGGCGGCGCTCGGGAAGCGCTCATTCGGGTTCTTCTTCAGCGCCCGCGCGACCAGCGCGTCCATCGCCGGGGTGACCGATCGGTTGATGGACGACGGCGCGACCGGCGTCTCCTGCACATGCGCGTAGACGATCGCCAGCGGTACGTCCGAGGTGAACGGCAGCCGGCCGGTGAGGAGCTGGAAGAGCATGATGCCGACCGAGTACAGATCGGCCCGCGCGTCCACGTCCCGGCCCAGCGCCTGCTCCGGCGACAGATACTGCGGGGTGCCGACCACCATGCCGGTCTGGGTCATCGACGTGACCCCCGACTGCATGGCCCTGGCGATGCCGAAGTCCATCACCTTGACCACATCGCGCCTGGTCATCATCACATTGCCGGGCTTGATGTCCCGGTGCACCAGACCCACCTCATGGCTGGTGTCCAGCGCGGCCAGCACATCGCCCGCCACCTTCAGCGCCTTCTCGGCGGGCATCGCGCCGTGCCGGTGGACGTCCGCCTGGAGCACCGAGCCGAGCGGCAGGCCCTCCACGTACTCCATGACGATGTACGGCATCGGCGCCCCGGCACCCATCGGGGCGCCGTTCAGCAGAACGGTGTCCTCGCCGGTGTCGAAGACCGAGACGATGTTGGGATGCGACAGTTTGGCGACGGCCTGCGCCTCGCGCCGGAACCGCTCCCGGAAGGACTGTTCGCGCCCCAGCTCGGTGTGGAGCGTCTTGATGGCGACCTGGCGGTCCAGCGCGGCGTCATAGGCGAGATGGACCGAGGCCATGCCGCCCTCGCCGAGCAGATCGCGCAGCTGATACCGGCCGCCCGCCAGGGAACCGCCCGTATAACGGTCTCGCGCGCCGTCCTGGCTCATGACTGTGCATCCCCCTCGGCGGCGAACAACTGGTGCGGAACGGTGGTGTCACCGGCGGTGCGGGCGCCCCGCCGCGAGCCCCCGGGCCCCTGTGCGACCCGACGCGGGATCTCCGATGATCCGCGCGCGTGATCCTCATTGTCAGAGGGCCAGTCTGCCCGAGGGGTCCGGCACGTCAAGCCGGGTGCCCGTTCCGTGACCGTACGCACAGCAACCCACCCGTAAGCGTCACAGGTGTGGCACGAAATGTGCGTGGCCGTGCTCACAGCCGGTTTGCCGACCGGTCCATCGCCGCCGGGCCCGTCCTATGAAGGCTGTAGCGTGTGGCCAACACGGCACCGGCGACACGAACCGGCTACACAGACCGGACACGGACCGGACACACGGATACGACGGCGAGGACTGATGGCACCCGAACCCGAAGCCGGCAGCAACGGCGGCCTGCCGGACGCGGTGGACTCCTGGGGCGTCGGCGGACTGGTCGGGGACGGCCGCTACCGCCTCACCTACCGCCTCGGCCGAGGCGGCATGGCCGAGGTCTTCGCGGCGGAGGACGTACGGCTCGGCCGCACCGTCGCCGTGAAGCTGCTCCGCGGCGATCTCGCGGAGGACCCCGTCTCCAAGGCCCGCTTCACCCGCGAGGCACAGTCCGTCGCCGGCCTCAACCACCACGCGATCGTCGCCGTCTACGACTCCGGTGAGGACGTGGTGAACGGCCAGTCCGTTCCCTACATCGTGATGGAGCTGGTCGAGGGCCGCACCATCCGCGATCTCCTGATCAACGCCGACGCCCCGCCGCCGGAGCAGGCGCTGATCATCGTCTCCGGTGTGCTGGAGGCGCTCGCCTACTCCCACCAGCACGGCATCGTGCACCGGGACATCAAGCCGGCCAATGTCATCATCACCAACTCCGGTGCCGTGAAGGTGATGGACTTCGGCATCGCGCGCGCCCTGCACGGCGCGTCCACCACGATGACCCAGACCGGCATGGTCATGGGCACGCCGCAGTACCTCTCCCCCGAGCAGGCGCTGGGCAAGGCCGTCGACCACCGCTCCGATCTGTACGCCACCGGCTGCCTGCTCTACGAACTCCTCGCACTGCGCCCGCCGTTCACCGGCGAGACCCCGCTCTCCGTGGTCTACCAGCACGTCCAGGACATTCCGCTGCCGCCGTCGCGGGCCTCCGACGTGGTGCCGCCGGAGCTGGACGGCATGGTGATGCGCTCGCTCGCCAAGGATCCGGACGACCGGTTCCAGAGCGCGGAGGAGATGCGCGGGCTGGTCCAGTACGCGCTCCAGATGCTTCAGCAGCAGGGCAGCCACAACGGCAGCTGGAACACCGGTCCGGTGCACACCCAGGAGGCCGCCCCCTCGGCGGGGCTGGGCATGGGCCTGGGGATGACCGGCGCCACCGCCGTGCACCACCCGGTGCACGGGGACACCTCGCAGAGCCCGATCCTGCCGCCGATGAACCCGGACGACGGGGGATACGACGGCGGGCACCGGCCCGGCGGCCGGGGGCGCGGCAAGGTCTGGCTGCTGGTCGCGCTGGCCGTGGTGGCGGTCGTGGGCGGTGTCGCCTTCGCCATACACGCGGCGAAGACCACGGGTGACACCCCGGCGGACAAGACCAAGGTCTCCACCGAGCCGTCCAAGCCGAGCTCGCCGCCGAGCCCGTCGGAGTCCGAGTCGGCCTCCGAGGAGCCGGAGGAGGAGCCCTCGCAGGGGAACCAGCAGCCCTGGAAGCCCTCGCAGAGCAAGTCCTGGGATCCGCCGGCCTCCGAGCAGCCCTCCGAGGACCCGGATCCCACCCAGACCGCCACCGTGCCCACCGCTCCGCCCACCGACCCGCCGACCACGGCGCCGTCCACCGACCCGGGCAGTCCGGGCGGCGGGGACAGCGGCAACCCCGGCGGCGGGGACAACGGCAATCCGGGCGGCTCCGGGGAGAACGCCGGATCCGAGGGCGGCTCCCTGGAGGGCGTCACCGGCTGACCGGCGGCACAGACGGCCCACCGGGGCCGGGGTTCGTGAGACGAACCCCGGCCCCGGTGGCGTACCCGGGAGGCGCCGGCCGGGCCCGGCCGGCCTCACCCCGTGAAGGCGTCCCGGACCGCCTCGTACCGCCGGGTCCACCACACCGCCAGCGCGGAGACGGCGGCGAACTGCGCGTCCGCCCGGCGGTCGTGCAGCTGATAGCGCCAGCGCAGTATCCAGAAGTCGTTGAGCCGCTCCCACCACACCCGGTGCACCGCCGCGGCCAGCTCCGCCGCGTCCGCGCCGGCGGCACGCCGGTAGGCCCTGGCATAGGCCCGCACCTTGGGCAGCTCCAGCTCGCCGGCCGGCTGGACGAAGAAGATCGCCGCCGCGCGCACCGCCTCCTCGGCGCGCGGCTGCACCCCCAGCCGGTCCCAGTCGACGATGGCGGCGGGCTCGGCGCCCCGGTAGAGCAGATTCAGCGGATGGAAGTCGCCGTGCACCCAGCCGCCCGCCGAGGCGGCCGGCGGGCGCCGGTCGGCATGGAGCTCCAGCAGCGCGCGGCGCTCCAGGAGGCGGTGCTCGGCGAGGGTGTCGAAGGCGTCGCGGGGGCTAGCGGTCCGGGCCAGGGCGAGGAGTTCGTCGATGACCCGGAAGGTGTCCCGGGGGTCGGCGCTCTCGTACGCCCCCGGCCGCCCGCCCGGTGGCGCGGGCGGCCGGCCGGGACGGCGCATGACCTGCTCCAGACAGATGTGCACCATGCCGAGGAGCGATCCCAGCCGGCGCGACTCGGCCGTCGACAGATGGGCCCCGTCGCGGTGGCGGCCGTCGACCCAGGGGTGCAGGGCGTAGCAGTCGCCGTCGATCACCGCCACGGTGTCGCCGTGCGCGTCGGCCACGGGCGGGGCCACGGGGACCCCCAGCGCCTGGAGGCGCAGGGTGGCCCGGTGCTGTCGGGTGATGGCCTCGTGGTCACCGTCGAGATGGTGCTTGAGGAAGTACGAGCCACGGGTGGTGGCGAGACGATAGCCGCGGTTGAGGAGTCCTTCGGTGACCCGCTCGCAGAGGAGTGGTTCGCCCGGGATCTCATAGCGGTGCAGCAGGGCACCGACCGGCGGCGCGATTACAGATGAGCGCGGCACTCACCAAATGATAGATCACGCAGCGTGTTGGTCGGACTGCTCTTTGCAATAGTCCAAGGTGTGCACGGTGACGAACTGAGGTTCGATGCACATGAAGACCGGATCGAAGCTCTCGCCGTCCGCCAGCCGGGGCTCGTCGCCGAAGCGCCGGAGATCGTCCTCGGCCGGTTCGACGATCCGCGCCATGCCGGTGAACTGAACGGACCACATGGCCTTTCCGCCGGAGTGGAAATTGTCCGCCTCATAGGCCACGACGCTGCCGTTGCAGGCACGGTGGTAGCCGAAACCGCGGTGGATGCGGACGACCACCCCGTCGGCGCGCACCACATGCCGGGCGGGCGCCACGAAGGGCATCGCGCGCATGCTGGTGGCCAGCCGGCCGTACGAGACACGGGCGAGCAGGCCGAGGGCGCCGAGCCGCTCGGCGTCCATGATGGTGCGCTCGCCCGGGCCTGCGGCGCGGACTTCCTCGGTGGACATGGTTCCACTCTGGGTGACCTGGGGCCCGGTGGGAAGGGGCCGCAGCCCCCCGTCGGCGGGGACGTAAGTCCCGTACCGGCGGAAACGTCCGCGGGGGAGCCGGCTCCGGGGCTGTCCTCCCGTACGCCCGGCGCCCCGCGGCCCCAGCCCCGCCCCGCGCCGCTCAGTGGTGCCGGCGCTCCGCCTGCATCCGTGCCACATACGCCGCCGCCTGCGAGCGCCGCTCCATCCCCAGCTTCGAGAGCAGACTGGAGACGTAGTTCTTGATGGTCTTCTCCGCGAGATGCAGCCGCTCGCCGATGACCCGGTTGGTCAGCCCCTCGCCGATCAGATCCAGGATCCGGCGCTCCTGATCCGTCAGGCTCGCCAGCTTGTCGTCCCCGCGCGGGCTGTTCCCGTGCCGCAGCCGCTCCAGCACCCGGGCCGTCGCCACCGGGTCCAGCAGGGACTTCCCGGCGGCCACATCGCGCACCGCCGACAGCAGCTCATTGCCCCGGATCGCCTTGAGCACATAGCCGGAGGCACCCGCCATGATCGCGTCGAAGAGCGCCTCGTCATCGGCGAACGAGGTCAGCATCAGGCAGTTGATGCTCTCGTCCCGGGAACGGATCTCCCGGCAGACCTCCACACCGCTGCCGTCCGGCAGCCGTACATCGAGTACGGCGACATCCGGCCTGGTGGCGGGAATGCGAATCATCGCGTCCTCGGCCGTGCCCGCTTCCCCCACCACCTCGATATCGTCCTCGACGGAGAGCAGCTCATGAACTCCCCGGCGGACGACTTCATGGTCATCCAGCAGGAATACGGTGATTTTTCGTTCTTCGCGCACGAATGCAGTCTCACACACCGGCTCTTCCCGTGCCCCGGGTGCCCGGTATACCGTGCCGGTGTCCTCGGCGGCCCCGCAAGGCTGTGACCTGTGCTGTTCCCGTATTTCTCGATTTACTTGGAAATCCAAGCAAAAACCCAGGTCAAAAGGGGTTTCGCAGGAATACGGCGCACTGGGTAACGTGCTTTTCGACAGGGTCTCGTCGGGGCACCTGTCACGCCCGGGCCCGCCCGGCCGCACCCCACCCCTGTGCGGACCGGATACGAGAACGGGCGAGCCTCCCCCTGTCCACGACAGGGGCGACCCCAGGCTCCCGGCGACCCCGGGAGACCGGACAGACGGAGGAGCACGCACGTGACCGTGGAAGGCACAGCCGCCGCGCGCAAGCCGCGACGCAGCACCAAGCGGGTGAGCGCCGCCAAGAAGGCGCAGCCGCAGCCGCAGAGTTCCGGGCCCCAGCTCGTACAGCTGCTGTCGCCCGGGGGCGAGCGCGTCGAGCACCCCGACTTCAGCATCGACCTGACCCCCGACGAGCTGCGCGGGCTCTACCGGGACATGGTCCTGACCCGCCGCTTCGACGGCGAGGCCACCGCACTCCAGCGCCAGGGAGAACTGGGGCTGTGGGCCTCCCTGCTCGGCCAGGAGGCCGCCCAGATCGGCTCCGGCCGCGCGCTGCGGGACGACGACTATGTCTTCCCCACCTACCGCGAACACGGTGTCGCCTGGTGCCGCGGGGTCGATCCCACCAATCTGCTCGGCATGTTCCGGGGCGTCAACCATGGCGGCTGGGACCCCACGAGCAACAACTTCCACCTCTACACCATCGTCATCGGCTCCCAGACGCTGCACGCCACCGGGTACGCCATGGGCGTGGCCAAGGACGGCGCCGATTCCGCGGTGATCGCCTACTTCGGCGACGGGGCCTCCAGCCAGGGCGATGTGGCCGAGTCGTTCACCTTCTCCGCCGTCTACAACGCCCCCGTGGTGTTCTTCTGCCAGAACAACCAGTGGGCGATCTCCGAGCCGACCGAGCGCCAGACCCGGGTGCCGCTCTACCAGCGCGCCCAGGGCTACGGCTTCCCCGGTGTCCGGGTGGACGGCAATGACGTGCTCGCCTGTCTCGCCGTGACCCGGTGGGCACTTGAGCGGGCCCGGCGCGGCGAGGGGCCGACGCTGGTGGAGGCGTTCACCTACCGGATGGGCGCGCACACCACATCGGACGACCCGACCAAGTACCGGCTCGACGACGAGCGGGCGGCCTGGGAGGCGAAGGACCCGATCCTGCGGCTGGGCACCCTGCTGCGGAACGAGGGCGCCGCGGACGACGACTTCTTCGCCGCCCTGGAGGAGGAGAGCGACGTGCTCGCCCGGCGGGTGCGGGAGGCGGTGCGCGCGATGCCCGACCCGGACGACATGGCGATCTTCGATCATGTCTACGCCGACGGGCACTCGCTCGTCGACGAGGAGCGGGCGCAGTTCGCCGCGTACCAGGCATCCTTCGCCGACGCCGAGGAGGGGAAGTAACCATGGCCGTACAGAAGCTCTCGCTCGCCAAGGCGCTGAACGAATCCCTGCGCCGGGCGCTGGACACCGACCCCAAGGTCCTGATCATGGGGGAGGACGTCGGAAAGCTCGGCGGGGTCTTCCGGGTCACCGACGGACTCCAGAAGGACTTCGGCGAGGAGCGGGTCATCGACACCCCGCTCGCGGAGTCCGGCATCGTCGGTACCGCGATCGGGCTGGCGCTGCGCGGCTACCGGCCCGTGGTGGAGATTCAGTTCGACGGGTTCGTCTTCCCCGCGTACGACCAGATCGTCACCCAGCTCGCCAAGATGCACGCCCGTGCGCTCGGCAAGATCAAACTGCCGGTGGTGATCCGCATTCCGTACGGCGGCGGCATCGGCGCGGTCGAGCACCACAGCGAGTCCCCCGAGGCCCTGTTCGCGCATGTCGCGGGCCTCAAGGTGATCTCGCCGTCGAATTCCTCGGACGCCTACTGGATGCTTCAGCAGGCGATTCAGAGCGATGACCCGGTGATTTTCTTCGAACCGAAGCGCCGTTACTGGGACAAGAGCGAGGTCGACACCGAGGCGATCCCCGGCCCGCTGCACACCGCGCGGACCGTCCGTTCCGGTACGGATGTCACGCTCGCCGCCTACGGCCCGATGGTGAAGGTCTGCACGGAGGCGGCAGCGGCGGCGGCGGAGGACGGCACCTCGGTCGAGGTGCTGGATCTGCGCTCGATGTCCCCGATCGACTTCGACGCGATCCAGGCGTCGGTGGAGCGGACGGGCCGGCTGGTGGTGGTGCACGAGGCACCCGTCTTCCACGGTTCGGGCGCGGAGATCGCCGCCCGCATCACGGAGCGGTCCTTCTACCACCTGGAGGCACCGGTGCTGAGGGTCGGCGGGTTCCACGCGCCGTATCCGCCGGCGCGTCTGGAGGAGGAGTACCTCCCCGGGCTCGACCGGGTGCTGGACGCCGTCGACCGCTCGCTTGCGTACTGAGGGGAGCCGCTGTGATCCGCGAGTTCAAGATGCCCGATGTGGGCGAGGGTCTGACCGAGGCCGAGATCCTCAAGTGGTACGTACAGCCGGGTGACACCGTCACGGACGGACAGGTCGTCTGTGAGGTGGAGACGGCGAAGGCGGCCGTGGAGCTGCCGATTCCGTTCGACGGGCTGGTGCATGAGCTGCGCTTCCCCGAGGGCACGACGGTCGACGTCGGCGAAGTGATCATCTCGGTGAACACCGGTGGCGCGGCCCCGGCGCCCGCCGAAGCGGAAGCCGAAGCGGAAGCGGAAGCCGAGGCGGAGGCGGAGGCCGAGGAGCCGAAGAAGCGCCAGCCGGTGCTGGTGGGTTATGGCGTGGCCGAGACCTCCGGCAAGCGGCGTCCGCGCAAGGCGGCCCCGGCGAAGTCCGTCGGCACCGCCGGTTCCGGCGGCCCGGCGGCGACCGCGCGGGCCGCGGCCGAGGCGATCCGGGACACCTCGGCGGCGGTTCAGGAGGCCGCCGTCCAGGAAGCCGTGGTCCGGGAGGCCGCGACGCGGGAGCCGTCCGCCGGCGCCGGGCTGAACGGCCGTACGGGAACCCCGTCCGCCCGTCCGCTCGCCAAGCCGCCCGTGCGCAAGCTCGCCAAGGACCTCGGTGTCGATCTGGCGTCCGTCACCCCGACCGGCCCCGACGGGATCATCACCCGCGAGGACATCCACGCGGCGGTCGCGGAACCGGCGGCTACGGAGCCGGTGTCCCCGGCTCCCGAGGCCCCCGCCACCCCCGCGGCGGCGGCACCGCCGGTCGCGGCGGGTGTCCGCGAGACCCGTGTCCCGGTCAAGGGGGTGCGCAAGGCCACCGCCGCCGCGATGGTGGGCAGTGCCTTCACCGCCCCGCATGTGACGGAGTTCGTCACCGTCGATGTGACCCGCACGATGAAGCTGGTCGAGGAGCTCAGGACCGATCCCGATCTGGCGGGGCTGCGGGTCAACCCGCTGCTGCTGATCGCCCGCGCGCTGCTCGTCGCGATCAGGCGCAACCCGGGGATCAACGCCTCCTGGGACGAGGCGAACCAGGAGATCGTCCAGAAGCACTACGTCAATCTGGGCATCGCCGCGGCCACTCCGCGCGGTCTGATCGTGCCGAACATCAAGGACGCGCACGAGCTGACCCTGCCCGGCCTGGCCCGCGCCCTGGGCGAGCTGGTCGGCACGGCGCGCGAGGGGAAGACCACCCCGGCCGCGATGCAGGGCGGCACGGTGACCATCACCAATGTGGGTGTCTTCGGCATCGACACCGGCACGCCCATCCTCAACCCGGGGGAGGCGGGGATCCTGGCGGTCGGTGCGATCAGGCTCCAGCCGTGGGTCCACAAGGGCAAGGTGAAGCCGCGTCAGGTCACCACCCTCGCCCTCTCCTTCGATCACCGGCTGGTCGACGGCGAACTGGGCTCGCGGGTGCTGGCCGATGTCGCGGCCGTACTGGAGAACCCGCGGAAGCTGATCACCTGGTCCTGACCGGGGCGACGCAAGGGGCGGGGCCCGTGACACGGCACAGTGTCACGGGCCCCGCCCTGGTCGTGCGCGTACCGGCTAGTCCTGCTGGGCGTTCGGCGAGAGCTGACGCAGCTTCATCGTCTTCGCGGTGCTGGAGCCGAAGCCGTAGTCGAGCAGCTTGGCCGCGTCCTTGTAGCGCTCGGGGACGCTCTTGCCCTTGAGGATGACGCCGACATATGTCTTGGAGCCCCGGGTGGCCGCGAAGACCAGGCAGGGGCCCGCCTTCGTGCCGGTGCCGGTCTTCATGCCGACCGCGCCGCTGTACGAACCCAGCAGCTTGTTGGTGTTCTCCCAGGTGTAGTACCGCTTCTTGCCGGCACTGGTCGGCGCGGTGGCCTTGTAGATCTTCGCCTTCACGACATCGCGGAACGTGGCGTTCCCGAAGGCGTGCTGGGCCAGCTTGGTCAGTTCGGAGGCGGTGGTGTAGTTCTGGCCGCCGGCCGAGATGCCGTCGAACGAGTCGAACTTGGTGTTCTTCAGCTTCAGCGAAGCGGCCTTCTTGTTCATCATGCCGATGAACGACTTGGTGCGCGCGGCGGTGGTGGAGCCCTTGCCCACCGCGTCGGCCAGTGCGTAGGCCGCGTCACAGCCGGACGGCAGCATCAGCCCGGAGAGCAGCTGTCGGATCGTCAGCTTGTCGCCGGTCTTGAGGTCGGCGGTGCTGCCGCCCTCCCGCGTCACATAGTCGCGGTAGGCCTGCTTGATGGTGACCTTGCGGTCGAGCTTGATGCCCGGAGTGGTCAGTACGGTGATCGCCGTGGCGATCTTGGTGGTGCTGGCCATCTCGCGGCGGACGCCGTCGCCCTTGGTGTAGAGGCGCTTGCCCGTCTTGAAGTCGATCAGATACGCGCCCGCGCTGGTGAGCGTGGGCGGCTTGGGTTTCGCCGCCGCCTGTGCGGGCGTGGCGAGTGGCGAGACCGTGAGGAGCAGGCCGCCGGTGAGGACAACCGTGGCGGCTCTGCGCACGCTCGTGTTGTTGAGTATCAAGGAAACGCTCCGGAGTTCGCACGTGCGTCGAAAACGTCTGGTTGGGGGCCGGGTGACACACGGGCCCCGATGTAAGACGGACGAGTGCCGCAAAAGGATGTACGCCGTGAGGCGATTCTCATCACAAATTTCGCGCGCCCCCGGGTGCGACCTCCGCACCCGACGCGCCGTCAGGGCTTTCCGCCACCGCCGTGCTCCCCCGCGTGCACCCGCCCGTGCCGGTATCACCCCGCGCTCCCCACCCCCGCCCCTGTAGATGTACACCACTTGTATCTAAGCTGTGCGCATGTCTGTCGCCGCCGCCACCCCCGCCGCCGTACGCGTCTACACCCACGTCAAGCAGGCCGTGCTCGACCGGCGGTACGAGGGCGGCACCCTGCTGACCGAGGGCGAACTCGCCGACGCGGTCGGGGTGTCGCGCACCCCCGTGCGCGAGGCGCTGCTCAAGCTGGAAGTGGAAGGGCTGATCAAGCTCTATCCCAAGAAGGGCGCCCTGGTCCTCGCCGTCTCCGCGCAGGAGATCGCCGATGTGGTGGAGACCCGGCTGCTGGTGGAGGAACACGCCACCCGCAAGGCCGTCCCCGCCTCCCCTCGGCTCCTCGCCCGGCTGGAGGAACTGCTGGAGCAGCAGCGCAGCCGGGGCGAGGCGGGTGATCTGGCCGCCGTGGCGGCCACCGACCGGCTCTTCCACGCCGAGATCGTGCGCAGCGGCGGCAATGAGATCCTCTCCCGTCTCTACGATCAGCTCCGGGACCGCCAGCTCAGAATGGGCGTGGCCATCATGCATGCCCACCCCGACCGGATCGCCAAGAACATCGTCGAACACGGCGAGATCCTGGACGCCCTCCGCGCCGGCGACCCCGACCGGGCCGCCGAACTGGTCCGCCGTCATGTCGGCTGGTTCTCCACCCTGGCGCGGGGCGAGGTCCGGTGAGCGCCCCGAGCGGCATAGCCACCCGGCTGCCGGGCGACCCCCCAGGCGGGCGGCGGGCCGTCGCCGTCTGGGGAATCGGGGTCTCCGTCTACTTCGTCGCGATCATCTTCCGCACCTCACTGGGCGTCGCCGGCCTCGACGCCGCCGACCGCTTCGACATCAACGCCTCCGCGCTCTCCACCTTCTCCATCCTCCAGCTGCTGGTCTACGCGGGCATGCAGATCCCGGTCGGACTCCTGGTCGACCGTTTCGGCACCAAAAGGGTCCTGACGATGGGCGCGGTGCTCTTCACCGCCGGACAGCTGGGGTTCGCGCTCTCGCCCTCGTACGGCATGGCGCTGGCCGCCCGGGTGCTGCTGGGCTGCGGCGACGCGATGACCTTCATCAGCGTGCTGCGGCTGGGCAACCGCTGGTTCCCGGCCCGCCGGGGGCCGCTGGTCGCGCAGATCGCCGCGCTCTTCGGCATGGCGGGGAATCTGATCTCCACCATCCTCATCGCCCGGCTGTTGCACGGCGTCGGCTGGACCGCCACCTTCGCGGGCAGCGCGGTCGCGGGTGTGGTGGTCACGGCGCTGGTGGTGTTCTTCCTCAGGGACCACCCCGAGGGCCATGAGCCCCCGCCCGTCCGGCACACGGAGCCCGCCTTCGTACGGAAGCAGATCGCCCGCTCCTGGCGGGAGCCCGGCACCCGGCTGGGCATGTGGGTGCACTTCACCACGCAGTTCCCGGCGATGGTGTTCCTGCTGCTGTGGGGCATGCCGTTTCTGATCGAGGCCCAGGGCATGACCCGGGAGGCGGCCGGCTCGCTGCTCACCCTGATCGTGCTGGTGAGCATGGTGATCGGCCTGGTGTACGGGCAGGTCATCGCCCGCCATCACGCGGCCCGCTTCCCGCTCGCCCTCGGCACGGTCGCGGTCACCGCCGCGGCCTGGTCCGCGATCCTGATCCATCCCGCCGACCGGGCCCCGATGTGGCTGCTGATCACCCTGTGCGCGGCGCTCGGGGCCTGCGGCCCGGCGTCGATGATCGGCTTCGACTTCGCCCGCCCGGCCAATCCGCCGGAGCGGCAGGGCACGGCGTCGGGCATCGTCAACATCGGCGGATTCACGGCCTCGATGACGACACTGCTGGCGATCGGGGTACTGCTGGACGCGACCGGCGGCAGCTACCGGATCGCGTTCTCCTCGGTCTTCGTCCTCCAGGCGGTGGGGGTGACACAACTCCTCCGGCTGCGGTCGCGGGCGGCGCGGCTGGAGCGGGAGAGACTGGTGGCGAGCAGAGTGGAGGCCGTCCACGTACCCGCGTAGCGCCCGCCCCCGGGTCCTCAGGGGGTGACGGCGAACTCCCGCAGAATCGCGGCGGCCAGCTCCTGGTCCCCGTCCACCTTGATCCGGTCCGCCACCGCGCCGGGCCGGACCCGCCCGCAGGCCAGCCGGTAGTACGTCTCCCAGTCCAGCGCCAGGGTGACGATGGGTCCGAGCGAGGGGGAGCCGTCGATGGAACCGCGCCCGTCGGCGTTCACCCGTACCGTCCGCAGAAACTCCAGCGGCCCGTGCACGTCCACCACGACCGCCGAGTTCGGCGGCGCGCCCGCGTCCTTGGCGACCACCTTCGGCAGCGCTTCGAGCAGTACGTCCCGGGTGATCTGAGCACCGGGGGAGTCCAGATTCCCCGGCCGGTTCAGCGCCCACCGCAGATCCTGCTCGTGCACCCAGGTGTCGAACGCCCGCATCCGCATGGCCACTTCCAGCGTCTGCTCGGCCCCCAGCGGCGCCCGCACCCGGGTCTCGGGCGACCGGGTCTCATTGCGCAGCTGCCGCGCCCGGCGGATCATCGTGTACTCCAGCTCGGAGGTCATCTCCGGAGCGGTGTGATGACGCCGGACATCCACCTGCATCTCCATGTACCGGGCGAAGTCGCTCTTCACATGGTAGAGATCGCGGGGCAGCGTGTGGATGGGCCGCGGATCCCCCAGCATCTCCGTCTCCATGCCGATGACATGAGAGACGATGTCCCGAACGGACCAGGAGGGGCAGGGCGTCGCCCGGTTCCACTCCCCCTCGACGAGCGGCTGCACCAGTTCCGCTATCGACTCGACGGCGTGGGTCCAGGCATCGGCGTAGTTCTGAAGGCTGGGATGGACGGTCACGGGACCCCTCGGCGGTTCTGCGGGACGCGGGCTGGCGGCGACTGACGGGTGAACGGCCGGCGGATGGCGGGCAGCCGGCCGGCAGTACGTGTGAGACGCGGGGCGGACGGGGTTGTCGGGGGCGGCGGTTCGGGTTCGGCAGTGTGGCGGGCGGGAGGTTCGGCAGTTAAGTTACGCTGCCGGGCGGCGCCCCGGCAGTGCTTTCGTATGACGATCGTAGGCGGGTGCCACTCGTCGCGGCGCAGGGGCGTCGGCCGACCATGCGGCCCAACTGGTCCAGACCACCACAGACGCGTACGAAACCCTCCCGGCGCCCTCCTCCCCTGCGGCGCCCCGCCCCGGCACCCCGGACGCCACGCCGCCACACCCCTCTCCCCTGCCCCGCCGGAGCGCGCGCCACACGGGGGTGCCGGGTGGTTCACCCGGGGATGGCACCCTGGACGGCATGAACGCCGCTTCCCCCGCGCCCCGCCGCCGTGTCCGTGTCCGTGCCCCCGAGCTGGTCGGGAAGGGCGGGTGGCTGAACACCGGTGACCGCGCGTACACGCTTCAGGATTTGCGCGGAAAAGTCGTGATTCTTGATTTCTGGACCTTCTGCTGTGTGAACTGCCTGCATGTCCTGGACGAGCTGCGGGAGCTGGAGGAGAAGCACCGCGACACCCTTGTGATCATCGGTGTCCACTCGCCGAAGTTCGTCCACGAGGCCGACCACCGCGCGGTGGCGGACGCGGTGGAGCGGTATCAGGTCCATCACCCCGTGCTCGACGATCCCGAGCTCGCCACCTGGAAGCAGTACGCGGTACGGGCCTGGCCGACGCTGGTGGTCATCGACCCCGAGGGGTATGTCGTCGCCCAGCACGCGGGCGAGGGACACGCCCACGCCATCGCCTCCCTCGTCGCCGAGCTGACGGCGGAGCACGAGGCCAAGGGGACCCTGCGGCGCGGGGACGGGCCCTATGTGCCGCCGGAGCCGGTCGCGACGGCGCTCCGTTTCCCGGGGAAGGCCCTGGTGCTGCCGTCCGGGAACTTCCTGGTCTCCGACTCCACCCGGAACCGGCTGGTGGAGCTGGAGCCGGACGGCGAGACGGTCGTGCGGGAGGTCGGCGGCCCCGGCGTCTTCAACGAGCCGCAGGGACTGGCGCTGCTGCCGGACGGGCGGGTCGCCGTCGCCGACACCGTCCATCACTCCGTCAAGTCGTACGACCCCGGCACGGGCGCCGTCGGGACGCTGGCCGGGACCGGGAGGCAGTGGTGGCAGGGGTCCGCCGCGGAGGGGCCCGCGCGGGAGGTCGATCTCTCCTCGCCGTGGGACCTCGCCTGGTGGGACGGGAAGCTCTGGATCGCCATGGCCGGGGTGCACCAGCTGTGGACCTGGGACCCGGAGACGGACACCGTCCGCGCGGCGGCCGGGACCACCAATGAGGGGCTGGTCGACGGCCCGGCGGCCGAGGCGTGGTTCGCGCAGCCGTCCGGGCTCGCGGCGGCCGGGGAGCGGCTGTGGATCGCCGACTCGGAGACCTCGTCGGTGCGCTGGATCGACCTGGACGGCGTGGTGCACACGGCGGTCGGCACCGGGCTCTTCGACTTCGGGCACCGGGACGGGGACGCGGCGCAGGCGCTGCTCCAGCATCCGCTCGGGGTCACCGCGCTGCCCGACGGCTCGGTCGCGATCAGCGACACGTACAACCACGCCCTGCGCCGCTACGACCCGGCGACCGGGCAGGTCACCACTCTCGCCACCGATCTGCGGGAGCCCTCCGGCGCGGTGCTCGACGGCTCGGAGATCGTCGTGGTGGAGTCCGCCCGGCACCGGCTGACCCGGCTGCGGCTGCCGGACGAGGCGGTACGGGTGGAGGCCGTCGCCCATCGCACCCGGCGCGCCGCCACCGACATCGCCCCGGGCACGCTCCGGCTCGATGTGGTCTTCAGCGCGCCGGCCGGGCAGAAGCTGGACGACCGGTACGGTCCCTCCACCCGGCTGCTGGTCTCCGCGACGCCGCCGGAGCTGCTGACCGGCGGTGCCGGCGCGGGGACGGATCTCTTCCGTGAGCTGGAGATCGATCCGGCGGCCGGGGAGGGCGTCCTGCATGTGTCGGCGATGGCGGCGTCCTGCGACGACGATCCGCTCAATGAGTACCCGGCCTGCCATGTGCACCAGCAGGACTGGGGTGTGCCGGTCCGGGTGACCGAGGGCGGCGCGGCCCGGCTGCCGCTGGTCCTGGCCGGCATGGACGAGCCGGAGGCGTGATCCGAGGGCCGGCGCCCCGCTTCCGGGGCGCCGGCGGACTCACTCGCCGAGAAACGCCGTCAGCACATTGGCCAGCAGATACGGGTCGTCGGCTCCGCACAGCTCGCGCACGCTGTGCATCGACAGGCATGCCACCCCGATGTCCACGGTCTGGATCCCGTGCCGCGCGGCGGTGATCGGGCCGATGGTGGTGCCGCAGGGCATGGAGTTGCTGGAGACGAACGACTGCCACGGCGTGCCGGCCCGCTCGCAGGCCGCCGCGAACACGGCCCGGCCGCTGCCGTCGGTGGCGTACCGCTGATTCACATTGACCTTGAGGATGGGGCCGCCGTTGGGGCGCGGGTGATGCGTCGGGTCGTGCCGCTCCGCGTAGTTGGGGTGTACCGCGTGGCCCACGTCGGAGGAGAGGCAGACGGTCGCGGCGAAGGCGCGCGCCCGGTCCTCGTAGGCGCCGCCGCGGGCGAACACCGAGCGCTCCAGCACCGCGCCGAGCAGCGGACCGTCCGCGCCGGTGTCGGCCTGGGAGCCGTTCTCCTCGTGGTCGAAGGCGGCGAGCACGGGGATGTACGAGAGCTCCGCCGAGGTCGCGGCGGCGGTGAGCGCCGCGGTGGCGGCATGCACGGAGAGCAGATTGTCCAGCCGGGGCGCGGCCAGCAGCTCCCGGTCGCGGCCGAGGTAGGCGGGCGGCTCGACGGAGTGGGTCATCAGATCCCAGCCGGCGACCTCGCCCTCCGGAATGCCGGTCTCCTCCTCCAGGAACTGGATCAGATCGCCCTCGTGCACCGGTCCGAGGCCCCAGATCGGCTGCATATGGCGCTGTTTATCCAGCTTGAGACCTTCGGATGACACCGTCCGGTCGAGATGGATCGCGAGCTGCGGAACGCGCAGCAGCGGCCGGTCGATGGTGACCAGCCGCTGGGATCCGTCGCGGAGGGTGAGCCGGCCCGAGATGCCCAGGTCGCGGTCGAGCCAGCTGTTGAGCAGCGGTCCGCCGTAGATCTCGACGGCGATCTGCCGCCAGCCCTGGGAACCGGCGTCCGGCTGCGGCTTGACCCGGAGATTGGGCGAGTCGGTGTGGGCGCCGACGATCCGGAAGGGGGTGTGCGGCTCGGCCCCCTCGGGGACGTACCAGGCGATCAGGGCTCCGCCCCGGATCACGTACTTGCCCCCGGTGGTCCCGTCCCAGACGTCGGTCTCGCGCACCTGCCGGAAACCGGCCTTCTCCAGCCGCTCGGCGGCGACGGCCACCGCGTGGTACGGCGACGGCGCGGCGGCCAGGAAGGTCATCAGGTCGTCGGTGTGTCCGCGGTCGAACCGGACGGGTGCGCTGGTGCTCATGGAGCCACCTTAACGAGGGGCATCCACCGGATGGGTGGTGATGCCCGGCACCTTTGCCCCAACGTGTCCGCGCGGTGGCCCTCGGTGGCCGGGGGCGACCGCGGCCGGTCGCCACAGGTGATCGCCGGCCGTCGGATCGATGCCGATGCCGTACGGGACGCCGATGTCGAGGCGGTCGCGGTGAATGCCCGCGGGGAGACGGCTGTGGGTGACCGGGTCGCACGCGCGGGTGTGCACCACGGACCGCTTCCGCGCTGCGTCCCTCTCGACGAGCCGGAAGCGGGCGATGCCCGCGGCGGCGCACTCGCGCGGCTCGGTGTCGCGCTCCTCGGAGTCGGGTGAGACCACTCCGACGGCCGGCAGGACATCGGCGGCCCGGCGGCGGGTCCGGGTCCGGTCCTCGTCGCCCGGCTGCCACGAGCCCCCGGTCAGCCGTCCACCCGGGCCGTCACCGGCTCCCCGCTCTGGGCCTGGCGGGAGCGTTCGGCGAACATCGCGGCGAGCTCGCCCAGGCGGCGCCCGTCCGGGCGTTCGGCGTCCAGGCCGCCGGTCTCGATCACCAGCAGAGTGGTGCCGACCCGGATCTGGACGTGCGCGGCGGGTGTGCCGAGGCCGCGGTGGGTGCCGTGCCGGGCCTCGCGCTGTTCGCCGATGGCGCCGGGGAGTCCGGCGGCGGTCACCGGCGGCCGGAGGGTGTCGCCGCGCTTGCGCAGATGGGGCCAGGCGGCCCGGGCCTCCATGGCGTTCGGGTAGGCGAAGAGGGTGAAGGAGATGGTGCCCTCGCCCTCCTTCACGAAGAGGGAGGTGCCGGAGAAGAGCGCCTTCCGGCAGGAGAGGTCCGCGGTCGCGGCGCAGGTCCTGGTGCCGGGCACGATCGGGTCGGCGATGTTGACGACGGCGGGTGAACCCGCGTTCTGCCAGCCCCCGACGGCGTCGCCGGCCGGCATCAGCTCCTTGATCCCGGTCTCGTCCAGCACGGCCGCGCGGACGGGTCCGGTGGCCAGGGCGGCCCGGTCGGTGCCGGTGCCGGCGGGGCTCTTCCCCGCGGCCGGCCGGGCCGCGGGGTCGGCCGCCGGTGTGGTGACGCATCCGGTGAGCAGCAGCAGAGCCGTGGTCGCGGTGGCCGCTCCGGCCGCCGCGTATCGCCGGCGGCGCGGGTGAGATCCGTATCGGGTGGCCGGTGCCGATGCCGTCACTGTTCCTCTTCCCCCGGGTGCCCCGCGTGGTCCGTGTCCCTCAAACGCCCCATGTCCCCCATGGCTTGTGCCGCTGATCATACGGACGGCCCGTCCGCCCCTCGCGGTTGCGGGGGGCGGACGGGCCGTCCGTGCGTGCTGTGCGCGGTAGTCGGGGAGGTTCTAGAAGGCGGCCTCGTCGAGGTCCATCAGCGAGCCGTCCACGTTCTCCGCGAGGGTGCGCTCGACCGAGACGCCCGGGAGCACGTTCGCCGCGAAGAACTTCGCCGCCGCGATCTTCCCCCGGTAGAAGGGCACG
The DNA here is from genome assembly GCF_039888735.1 of Streptomyces sp. CAU 1734. Taxonomy (NCBI): domain Bacteria; kingdom Bacillati; phylum Actinomycetota; class Actinomycetes; order Kitasatosporales; family Streptomycetaceae; genus Streptomyces; species Streptomyces sp. CAU 1734. The sequence continues at coordinate 559,246 of NZ_JBDQQP010000001.1, read as the reverse complement.
TCCTTCGCGGAGGCCGTCTCCAGCTTCTCCGCGGCCACCGCGGCGCCGCGCAGCAGCAGATAGCCGACGACGACATCGCCGGAGGCCATCAGCAGCCGGGTGGTGTTGAGCCCGACCTTGTAGATGCTCCGGACGTCCTCGCCGGTGGCGATGAGGTCGTTGGTCATCGCGCCGACGATCGCCTCCAGGTCCACGGCCGCCTTGGCGAGCGAGTCCCGGGCCGGGGCCAGGTCCTCGCCGCCGGTGCCCACCGCGAGGAACTTCTTGATCTCCTCGGAGAGGGTGTTCAGCGCCTGGCCCTGGTCGCGGACGATCTTCCGGAAGAAGTAGTCCTGGCCCTGGATGGCGGTGGTGCCCTCGTACAGGGTGTCGATCTTGGCGTCCCGGATGTACTGCTCGACCGGGTACTCCTGGAGGTAGCCGGAGCCGCCGAAGGTCTGGAGGGACTGGGCGAGCTGCTCGTAGGACTTCTCGGAGCCGTAGCCCTTGACGATCGGCAGCAGCAGGTCGTTGAGGGCGACCAGGGCCGAGGTGTCCTCGCCGGCCGCCGCGCGCGCCGCGATCTCGTCCTGGACGGACGCGGTGTGCAGGACCAGGGCGCGCATGCCCTCGGCGTACGCCTTCTGCGTCATCAGCGAGCGGCGGACGTCCGGGTGGTGGGTGATGGTCACCTTGGGCGCGGACTTGTCCATGAAGTTGACCAGATCCTGGCCCTGGACGCGCTCCTTGGCGTACTCCAGGGCGTTGAGATAGCCCGTGGAGAGGGTGGCGATGGCCTTGGTGCCGACCATCATCCGGGCGAACTCGATGATCATGAACATCTGGCGGATGCCGTCGTGCTTGTCGCCGATCAGCCAGCCCTTGGCCGGGTGCCGGTCGCCGAAGGTGACCTCGCAGGTGTTGGACGCCTTGAGGCCCATCTTGTGCTCGACATTGGTGGCGTACACGCCATTGCGCTCGCCGAGCTCGCCGGTCTCCCAGTCGAAGGTGAACTTCGGTACGAGGAAGAGCGAGAGGCCCTTGGTGCCGGGTCCGGCGCCCTCGGGGCGGGCCAGTACGTAATGGAGGATGTTCTCGGAGAGGTCGTGCTCGCCCGAGGTGATGAAGCGCTTCACGCCCTCGATGTGCCAGGAGCCGTCCTCCTGCCGCACGGCCTTGGTGCGGCCGGCGCCGACGTCCGAGCCGGCGTCCGGCTCGGTGAGGACCATGGTGGAGCCCCACTGCTTCTCGACGGCGATGCCGGCGATCTTCTTCTGGGCGTCATTGCCCTCCTCGTAGAGGAGGCCGGCGAAGGAGGGGCCGGAGGAGTACATCCAGACCGCCGGGTTGGCGCCCAGCAGCATCTCGGCGTACGCCCAGATCAGGGAGCGCGGTGCGGTGGTGCCGCCGATCTCCTCGGGCAGGCCGAGGCGCCAGTACTCGGAGTCCATGTACGCCTGGTAGCTCTTGCGGAAGGACTCCGGCACGGGGGCGGTGCCGGTCTCCGGGTCGAAGACCGGGGGGTTGCGGTCGCCGTCCGCGAAGGACTCGGCGATCTCGTTCTCCGAGAGCCGGGCGATCTCGGAGAGGATCGACTTGGCGGTGTCGACGTCCATCTCCGCGAACGGACCGGATCCGTACAGCTTGTCGCGCCCGAGGACCTCGAAGAGGTTGAACTCGATGTCGCGGAGATTCGACTTGTAGTGCCCCATGGCGACCGCTCCGTAAAGATCGGGAGTGTTCTCAACCGCATACCGGCAAGTAGCTACGATGATGCTACCCACGAGTAATAAGTTGCAACCCCTCTTGGGCGAAGTGTGACTGGTTACTCTTGCGGTCATGTACGGCTATGACCAGAGTCAGGGCGCTCACCAGCAGTACGCTCCCCAGCAGCCCTACGGGGCCCAGCAGCCGCAGGGGCAGCCGCTGTATCCGGAGCCGTCACCGCCGTCCCTCGCCGACGCGGTGCGCGCCTTCACCACCGGCACCCTCTCCGCCGAGGACTTCCAGCAGATCTTCGCCACCTCGAAGGTCTACTGCCCGCGCGGCGACAATCCGGGCTTCCTGGCGCTGCACAACACCCAGCAGCCGGTCATCCCGATGTTCACCTCGCTCAAGGAGCTGCGCCGGTACGCGGGCAAGGAGTCCAAGTACTTCGTGATCACCGGGGCGGAGGTGATCGATCTGCTGCCGACCGGGTACGGCTTCGTCCTCGACATGGAGGGGGAGCACCGGATGGTCTTCGACGCCAAGGCCGTGGAGCAGATGGTCGACTTCGCCATGCGGCGGATGTACGGCTGAGGCCGCCCGGCCCGCCTCGCGGCGGGCGGTGCGGGGTGGTGCGGGTGCGCGCGGGTTCCGGAGGACGGGGCCCGCGCTTTTCCGTGTCCGGCGGGCCCGCCCCGCCTCCCCGGGGAATACCTCCGCGCCCCGGCCCGTTCTGGGTAGCGGAAAGTTCAGTATTCAACTAAACTGGACGCACAAGGAGGTACTCCCATGCCCGCCGTGACTGTCGAGAACCCGCTCACCCTGCCGCGCGTCGCCGCCCCCGCGGAGGCCGCGTCCCGTCCCGTGCTCGCTGTGACCACCGCGCCCAGTGGCTTCGAGGGCGAGGGCTTCCCGGTGCGCCGCGCGTTCGCCGGGATCAACTACAAGTATCTCGACCCGTTCATCATGATGGACCAGATGGGCGAGGTGGAGTACGCGCCGGGCGAGCCCAAGGGCACCCCCTGGCACCCCCACCGGGGCTTCGAGACGGTCACGTACCTGATCGACGGAACCTTCGTCCACCGGGACAGCAACGGCGGTGGCGGGACGATCCGCAACGGCGACACCCAGTGGATGACGGCCGGCTCCGGTCTGCTCCACATCGAGGCGCCGCCGGAGCAGCTGGTCATGTCCGGCGGGCTCTTCCACGGCCTCCAGCTGTGGGTGAACCTCCCCGCCGCCGACAAGATGATGGACCCCCGCTACCAGGACATCCGCGGTGGCCAGGTGCAGCTGCTGACCTCCCCCGACGGCGGCGCGCTGCTCCGGGTGATCGCCGGTGAGCTGGACGGGCACGAGGGTCCCGGCATCACCCACACCCCGATCACGATGATCCACGCCACCCTCCGCCCGGGTGCGGAGATCACCCTGCCGTGGCGCGAGGAGTACAACGGCCTCGCCTACGTCCTCGCCGGACGCGGCTCGGCCGGCGCCGAGCGGAGGCCCCTGCACATGGGCCAGACCGCGGTCTTCGGCGACGGCGGCTCGCTCACCGTGCGGGCGGACGAGACCCAGGACGGGCACACCCCGGACCTGGAGGTCGTCCTCCTCGGCGGGCGTCCCATCCGGGAGCCGATGGCGCACTACGGACCGTTTGTGATGAACACTCAGGCCGAACTGCGCCAGGCGTTCGACGACTTCCAGGCCGGACGTCTGGGCACCGTGCCGGCGGTCCACGGCATGTGAGGCACTTCCCCGGGAGGGCCCGGCGGCCGGTCACCGGCCGCCGGGCCCTTTTCCGTCCACCCGCCGGCCTCCGTCCGCCCGCGGGCTGATGCGGTGTCACCCGCCCGGCGGCGGTGGGCGGGACGGGGGCGCCGGAGTGTGTTCCGGTGGAGGGATGCAGAGTCTGCTTCCCGAGCCCGTGCGGCGTCTCGGCGCCTGGTGTGTCGTCCTGCTGCTGGTCGCGGCCGTGGCGGCGGTGGTGATCTGGCTGATCGGGACCCTGCGGACCGCCGTCACCCCGGCTCTGCTGGCCATCCTCGGCACCGCGCTGCTCGGCCCGCTGTACCGCCGGCTCATCCGGATGGGCATGCACCCCTCTCTCGCGGCCGGGCTGACCTGCGCCGCCGTGGTCGTGATCGTCGGCGGGGCGACCTACATCATCGTCGCGGCGCTGATCGACACCGGCGACCAGATCACCGCCTCGCTGCGGCAGGCCGCGAAGGGCCTCACCGAGCACTTCGGCGCGGCCGGGACCTCGCTCACCGACCTCGCCGACAACGCCAGGGAGCTGCTCACCAAATTCGGCGGCACCGCCGCCTCCGGGGTGATCAGCGGGCTGAGCGTGGTGGGGCAGGCCATCGCCACCGCCGTCCTCGCACTGCTGCTGATCTTCTTCTTCCTCCGGGACTCCGGCCGGGCGGGCGCACTGGCCCGCACCATCGCGCCCCGCAACGGTGAGCTGGTCGAGGCGATGGGGCGGCGGGCCTTCGAGGCCGTCGAGGGCTTCATGCGCGGCACCACGATCATCGCCTTCATCGACGCCGTCTGCATCACCGCCGGGCTGCTGATCCTGCGGGTGCCCGGCGCGGTCGGACTGGGCGCGCTGGTCTTCGTCGGCGCCTACATCCCCTATCTCGGCGCGTTTCTCTCCGGGACGGTCGCCGTGCTGGTCGCGTTCGCCGACCGGGGGTGGGTGATCGCGCTCTGGGTGCTCGGGGTGGTGCTCGCCGTCCAGGTGCTGGAGGGACATCTGCTCCAGCCGATGATCCAGAGCCGTACGGTGCAGATGCACCCCGCCGTGGTGATGCTGACGATCACCGCGGGGGCGGGGGTCGCCGGGATTCTGGGGATGCTGCTGGCGGTGCCGATCACCGCCGCGGCCTTCGGGGTGATCGGCGAACTGCGGACGCGGTACGGGTCGGGCGGCGATCCGGGCAAGGACCCGCCGGCGCCCGCCTCCTCCGCCGCACCGGCCGGCGGGTGAGACGGAGCCGTACCGGCGGGTGAGACGGAGCCCGCCGGCCGGTGACGGAGCCGTACCGGCGGCGGCCCGGGGCCGTGCGCGCGGGGCCGTGCGTCCCGGGGCCGTACACGACTGCCCCGTACGCGACTACGCCGGACCGCCCTCGCCGCCCGGCCCGTGCTCCGGCTCACCGTGCTTCCCGGCCTCCGATTCGTACAGCTCGAACCAGATCGACTTGCCCTCGCCGCGCGGATCGACCCCCCAGGCGTCCGCCAGCATCTCCATCAGCATCAGCCCGCGCCCCGACGAGGCCATCTCGCCCGGCCGGCGCTTGTGCGGCAGATCGTCGCTGCCGTCCGCGACCTCCACCCGCAGCCGCCGGGGCCCGCCGTCGTCGCCGCAGGTCACCTCGGCCACCAGCAGGGCGTTGCCGTCCGTGTGGACCAGCACATTGGTCACCATCTCGGAGACCATCAGCACCGCGGAGTCGACCTGCTCCGGATCGGCCCAGTCGTGCAGCAGCTCCCGCACCTGGTGGCGGGTGGTCGCGATCCGCTCCGGCTCCGCCTGGGCGACCGTCATCGCCGTACGGCGCGGGGCGGTGCGCGGCGGGGCGCCGTCCCGGGCGAGGAGCAGTACCGCGACATCGTCCTCGCGCCGGTCCGCCAGCGGGCCGGTGGTGTAGTGCGAGACCGGGCCGTGCACCGCCTGGACCAGCGAATCCGCCAGCTCCTCCAGCGAGGCGTGATCGCCGTGGGCCTCCATGACCTCGCGCAGCCGGGCCCACCCGGTGTCCAGATCGTGGCCGCCGGTCTCCAGCAGCCCGTCCGTGCAGACCATCATCGTCTCGCCCGGCTCCAGCGTCAGCCGGGTGGTCGGATAGTCCGAGTCCGGGTCGATGCCGAGCGGCAGCCCGCCCTCGGTGGGCCGCATCATCACCGTGCCGTCGGCCATCCGCACCGCCGGGTCGGGATGCCCGGCCCGGGCGATCTCCAGTACCCCCGTCGCCGGGTCGGCCTCCAGATAGAGGCAGGTGGCGAAGCGCGGCCCGGTGTGGTCGCTCTGACCCGGGGCGTCGGTGATGCCGTGCAGAAAGCGGGAGGCCCGGGAGAGCACCGCGTCGGGGCGGTGGCCCTCGGACGCGTACGCCCGCAGGGCGATCCGCAGCTGGCCCATCAGCCCGGCGGCCCGTACGTCGTGGCCCTGGACATCGCCGATGACCAGGGCGATCCGCCCGGACGGCAGCGGGATCATGTCGTACCAGTCGCCGCCGACCTGGAGTCCGCCGCCGGTCGGCACATAGCGCGCGGCCACCGACATGCCCGGGATCGCCGGCCCCAGCACCGGCATCATCGACCGCTGGAGGCCCAGCGAGAGCTCCCGCTCGGTCTCGGCGACCCCGGCCCGGGTGAGCGCCTGGGCCAGCATCCGGGCGACGGTGGTCAGCACCGAGCGCTCGTCGGGGGTGAAGGCGACCGGGTGGCGGAAGGCGGCCATCCAGGCACCCATCGTCCGCCCGGAGACGATCAGCGGGAGATACGCCCACGACTGCCGTCCCAGCCGCTGGGCCAGCGGCCAGCTCGTGGGATAACGCCGGTTGTACTCCTCCGGGCTCGGCAGATAGACCGCCCGCCCGGCGCGCACCACCTCGGCCGCCGGGTGGTCGGTGTCCAGCCGCATGTCGCTGAACGGGTCCTCGCCGGCCCCCTGGTGCCCGTGGTGGCCGATGATCGTTAGCCGCTCGCCCGCCGCGCCGAAGACCGCCAGGCCGTCCGGGGAGAAGCCGGGCATGGAGAGCGAGGCGGCCACCCGCAGCACCTCGGCGGTGGACCGGGCCTCGGCCAGCGCCCGTCCCGCGTCCAGCAGGAACGCCTCGCGGGAGCGGCGCCAGTCGCCGGTGATGGGGGTGCGGGCGGCGGTGCCCTCGGTCTGCTCGGCGACCTCCTGGAGCATGCCGGTCAGCAGATAGGAGCCGTTGTGGAGGAGGGGTTTGGAACGGCTCCGCACGGTGCGGAGCACCCGGCCCTCGTCGTCGACGACCCGGAGCCGGCCCTCGGCGAGTGTTCCCTCGGCGATCGCCAGGGAGACCACGCCATTGATCTCGTTCCAGTCCACGGGGTGGAAACGGGCGCGGACCAGGGTTTCGGGATAGACATGGGTGGGGGAGTCGCCGTCCCCCGCCGGCAGCTCCAGCATGCGGGCGGCCTCGGAGTCGAGGGTGACCGACCCGTTTGCGTTGTCCCACCGCCACAGGCCGGTCGCGATCGCGGCCAGGACGTCCTCGGTGCGCATTGCCTCACTTTATTCCGATCCGCGGCGTCTCCACCCCCCGGGTCCGTCACCGGGGGACATTGAGTGGCGTGTATATGCCAATGAGCTCGATGGGATGCGGGCGGTAACCTGGACGGGCCCGACCCATTCCCGAAATCACCAAGACTGGATGAACGACGATGCATCGGTACAGGTCACACACGTGCGGCGAGCTCCGCGCCTCTGACGTCTCCACCGACGTCCGGCTGAGCGGCTGGCTGCACAATCGCCGAGACCTGGGCGGCATCCTCTTCATCGATCTGCGGGATCACTACGGCATCACCCAGCTGGTCGCCCGGCCCGGGACCGCCGCCAACGAGGCGCTGAGCCACCTCACCAAGGAGACCGTCGTCCGCATCGACGGCACGGTCGTCAGCCGGGGCGCGGACAACGTCAACCCCGAGCTGCCCACCGGTGAGGTCGAGATCGAGGTCTCCGAGGTGGAGGTGCTCGGCGCCGCCGCGCAGATCCCCTTCACCATCAACACGGATGACGGGGTCAACGAGGAACGACGCCTGGAGTACCGCTTCCTCGACCTGCGCCGTGAGCGCATGCACCGCAACATCATGCTGCGCACCGCCGTCATCTCCGCCATCCGGCACAAGATGACCGCGCTCGGCTTCAACGAGATGGCGACCCCGATCCTGGCCGCGACCTCCCCCGAGGGCGCGCGCGACTTCGTGGTCCCGTCCCGGCTCAACCCCGGCAAGTTCTACGCCCTGCCGCAGGCGCCGCAGCAGTTCAAGCAGCTGCTGATGATCTCCGGCTTCGACCGCTACTTCCAGATCGCGCCCTGCTTCCGTGACGAGGACGCCCGCGCCGACCGCTCGCCCGGCGAGTTCTACCAGCTCGACGTCGAGATGAGCTTCGTCGAGCAGGAGGATGTCTTCCAGCCGATCGAGAAGCTGATGACCGAGCTCTTCGAGGAGTTCGGCGGCGGCCGTCATGTCACCTCGCCGTTCCCGCGCATCCCGTTCCGCGAGTCGATGCTGAAGTACGGCAGCGACAAGCCGGACCTGCGGGCCGAGCTGGAGCTGGTCGACATCACCGATGTGTTCGCCGGCTCGGAGTTCAAGGCGTTCGCCGGCAAGCACGTCCGCGCGCTGCCGGTGCCGGATGTCGCCGCGCAGTCCCGGAAGTTCTTCGACGGACTCGGCGACTACGCCGTCTCGCTCGGCGCCAAGGGCCTGGCCTGGGTCCGGGTGGCCGAGGACGGCTCGCTCAGCGGCCCGATCGCGAAGTTCCTCACCGAGGAGAACGTCAAGGTGCTCACCGAGCGCCTGGGCCTCGCCGCCGGACACGCCGTCTTCTTCGGCGCCGGTGACTTCGAAGAGGTCTCCAAGATCATGGGCGGCGTCCGGGTCGAGGCCGCCAAGCGCGCCGGTCACTTCGTGGACGGCGAGTTCCGCTTCTGCTGGATCGTCGACTTCCCGATGTACGAGCGGGACGAGGAGACCGGCAAGATCGACTTCTCTCACAACCCCTTCTCCATGCCGCAGGGCGGGATGAAGGACCTGGAGGAGAAGGACCCGCTGGACATTCTCGCCTGGCAGTACGACATCGTCTGCAACGGCATCGAGCTCTCCTCCGGCGCCATCCGGAACCACGAGCCCGAGATCATGCTCCGCGCCTTCGAGATCGCCGGGTATGAGCGCGAGACCGTCGAGCAGGAGTTCGCGGGCATGCTCCGCGCCTTCCGCCTCGGCGCCCCGCCGCACGGCGGAATCGCCCCGGGTGTCGACCGCATCGTGATGCTGCTGGCCGATGAGCCCAACATCCGCGAGACGATCGCCTTCCCGCTGAACGGCAACGCCCAGGACCTGATGATGGGCGCCCCGTCCGAGCTGGACGAGTCGCGGCTGCGCGAGCTGAACATCCAGCTGCGGAAGCCGGTGGCCAAGCCGTCCGAGTGACCTCGGCGGTCGTGTGGTGGTGAAGGTCCCGTACCGGTCGTGGGTGACCGGTACGGGACCTTTCCCGTGTACGGGTTCCCGGCTCGGGTGCTCTCGGTGCTCTCGGTGCTCTCGGGTGTCCGGGGTTCGGTGTTCCGGTGTCCGGGGTTCCGGGGTTTTCCGCCGGGCGGGCAACCCGGCCCGCATGCCACCGCGTTCCACGGATGTGGACCACGCAGGACAACGGCAAGGACGGCACCATGGGCCCGGACGGCGGCGAATGCGACTTCGAGGACTTCGTCGCCGCCCGGGGCCCCCGACTGCTCAGAATGGCCTGGCTGCTGACCGGCGACGCGCATCTCGCCGAGGATCTGCTCCAGACGGTGCTGGCCAAGGTCTGGCCGAAGTGGCGGCGGATCGCGGACGACCACCCGGAGGCGTACATCCGCAAGGCACTGGTCAACACCCATGCCTCCTGGTGGCGCAGGCGCTGGCGCGGCGAGGTGCCGCACGGCGAGCTGCCGGAGTCGGTGACCGAGACCGATGTGTACGCGGACATCGACCTGGAGCACTCCCTCGCCCAGGCCATCCGCACCCTGCCGCCCCGGCAGCGCGCGGTCGTGGTGCTGCGGTTCTTCGAGGATCTGAGTGTCGAGGAGACCGCGGCCACGCTGGGCTGTGCCCCCGGGACGGTCAAAAGCCAGTCGGCGAAGGCCCTGCGCACCCTGCGGCAGCTGCTGCCGGCCCCTTTCGCGGAGAGGGCTGAGTGCGATGTGGCGGCCTGAGGAGCCCCGGGAGCCCGGGGCACAGACGGGATCCGGGTATCCCGCGGACCCCGGGGAGCACGAACTGCGGGTACTGCTGCAACGGGCCACCCCGAGACTGCGCGCCCCGGACGGACGTCTGGGGCAGGTGCGCGAGCGGATCGCCCGCCGGCGCCGCCGTGTCCGGGCCGCCGGGGCGGTCGCCCTCGGGGTGACCGCCCTCGTACTGACCGGGACTCTGGTGCCGTCCGTACTGCTCACCACCGAGGAATCCGCCGGCGGGCCCGCGGCGGCGCCCACCGGGGCGCCGGACCCGCCCGCACCGGAGCCGGGAGCCCGGTCCTATCCGGGACTCGGCTCGCTGGTCCTGCGACTTCCCGCCCAGTGGCATGCGCGGGAGGTGCGGCTGCCGGCCGGGGGCGCGATGAGCACCCATGGCTATGTCTCCACCGGGATGTTCACCGAACGGAACAGCCATCCCGGGGAAACGACCTGCGACCCGGACGGCCGCACCTACTGCCTGCCGATGCGGCTGATGAGACCCGGGGACGTACTGATCGCCCTGCGGTCGACGGTCAATCCGCTGCTGGTCGACAAGGCGGAAGCCCAGGGCAGCGGCGTACTCGTCAGGGCCCCCGAGGTCTCCGGCCGCTGCCAGGGCATCGAGGGAGTCACCTCGTACAACGCCCTGATCAACGGGCATCCGCGGCCCGGTACGGCGGTGCTCGCCGAGGTCTGCCTCGCCCGGAAGGCCGGCAAGGAGACGCTCGAAGCGGTGGAACGGTCGCTGACCGGCGCCCGTTTCGACGCGTCGGCCCCGGCGCTGCCCGCCCACCCGGTCACAGGAGTGGCTGCCGGGAAGGGGGCAACCCGGGAGGGAAGAGCACGCGCTGACCGATGAGGACACGACATCGTCCCCCAGCGCTCTCGCGGAAGCCCCGGCCGGAAGGAACAGCATGAGAAACACGATGGAAAAGGCACGCACGGCCGCCGCCGCGCTCTCGGCGGGCCTGATGCTCACCGGCTGCGGCGCCGGGGGCCCGGGGCCGGATCCCGCCGCCGGTCCGGATTCCGGTCCCGGCACGCGCACCGGGTCCGCTCCGGCGGCCGGCGACCCCCGGCAGATGGGGAGCGGGCCCGCACCGGAGATACCCGGCCTCGGCCCCCGGACCTTCGCCCGGATAGGCCCCGCCACCCGGCAGGTGCTCGTGGTGACCGGCGCGACCATGGACACCAACCGCGCGACGGCGGTTCTTCATGAACGCGACCGCGCCAGGGGCTGGAAGCCCGTACTCGGCCCCTGGCCCGCGCGCAACGCGCTCCGGGGCTGGACCGAGGACCACCGGCTGAACGATCTGCGCTCCCCGATCGGCATGTACGGCCTCACCGACGCGGGCGGCAGATCCCGCGACCCGGGCACGGAACTCCCGTACCACCGCTGGCCCGGATACACCCCGAGCGGCACGAATTCCGAGGGCGAGTCGATCGCCGGGGCCTTCGACCATGTGGTGGCGATCAACTACAACCGGAAGGCCGGGGTCTCCCCCCAGGACTGGACCCGTCCCCTCGGTGAGGCGAAGGGCGGCGGCATCTGGGTCCATGTCGACCACGGCGGTCCCACCCAGGGCTGTGTCTCCCTCTCCAAGGCCCGGGTCGCCGAACTCCTGCGCCAACTGGACCCCGGCGCCCGGCCGGTGGTGGTGATGGGGCCGGCCGCGAGTCTGGCGCGTTAGCCGGGGCCCCGGAGGTCCGGGGACCGGCCTCGTTGTCAGTGCCGTGTGCGACTCTCTGATCATGGCTGTCTTCGCGGATTTCAACTTCAAGCTGCTGGTTGTCGAGAAGCTCATGTACGACGAGGGCACGCTCGTCCCGGCGTTCAGCATCGACGCGCGGATGGCGGCCCGGGGGATACCGGATCCGACGTCCCATGTCTTCGAGAACGATCTCGCGTACACGGTGCTCGACGAGTCCCGCGCCTTCTTCGAGGAGCTGGAGATCGGCGAGGAGCTGCTGGCGAGTGTGGACACCCTGCTCGTGGACGGCGGGCTCCAGGTCTACTACGAGTGCTCACCGGTCTGGGACGGCGAGGACGACCTCTTCGACGTCCGCTCGCTCGACGACCTGGCGCTGCTGCCGAATCTCCGGGAGGTCATCGGTGCGGAGGAGCTCAGGGTCCCGGGCGCCCTGGAGCGGCTCGCCGCCCGCGGCATCTCCGTCTCCTGACGGCGGCCCGGCTCTCGGAAGGGGGTGCACGGATCCATGGACGGCGATGACCGGCGGTTGGCCGGGATCGGGAAGGCGTATCTCGCACAGCTCGGTGGCGGTGGCGCGGAGTTGGTTCCGCAGGTGCGCGAGCTGCCCGACGGGCTCGGGGTCTGTGTTTTTCTGCCGATCCGGGGCGGGGGGACCGTCCTCGTCGCGCGGGACGAGTCGGTGCTCTTCGTCGGCTCGGCGATGGGCTTCGAGCGCGGTCTCGCCGCCTTCCGGGAGGGCCGGCGCACCCCGCCCGAGCGATTCCGGCGCCCCGGCGGGGACCCGGCGCCCTGAGGCGCGGGAAGCGCTGCCGGGAACGCGTCCTGCCCCGGGCCGGGGGCCCGGGGCAGGACGGGGGGACAGGACGAGCTCAGTCCTTCTTCGGCTCCTCCAGGCGGGGGAAGAGCACCGCGCCCTTCGTCACCGTGGAACCGGCCGGGAGAAGACCCCAGTCGCCGGCGTTCTGGACCCGCTGGCCGGCGAGGGCGCCCAGGGACGCCTCGGCGCCCAGGGAGTCCCAGAGCGCCTGGGAGGTCTCGGGCATCACCGGGTTGAGCAGGACCGCGAGCGCGCGCAGCGACTCGGCGGCCGTGTAGAGGATCGTCGCGAGGCGGGCCCGGCCCTCCTCGGACTCGTCCTTGGCGACCTTCCACGGCTCCTGCTCGGTGAGATAGCCGTTGACCTGCTTCACGAAGTCGAAGACGGCCAGGATGCCGCCCTGGAAGTCGAGCTCCTCGCCGATCTTCCGGTCCGCCTCCGCGACCGCCCTGGCGAGACCCTCGCGCACCGCCGTCTCGGCGTCACCGGAGGCGGTCGCCGCCGGCAGCGCGCCGCCGAAGTACTTGCCGATCATGGCCGCGACCCGGGAGGCGAGGTTGCCGTAGTCGTTCGCCAGCTCGCTGGTGTAGCGGGCGGTGAAGTCCTCCCACGAGAAGGAACCGTCCTGGCCGAACGCGATGGCCCGCAGGAAGTACCAGCGGTACGCGTCCACGCCGAAGTGCGAGGTCAGATCCTGCGGCTTGATGCCGGTCAGATTCGACTTCGACATCTTCTCGCCGCCGACCATCAGCCAGCCGTTCGCGGCGACCCGGCCCGGTACGGGCAGTCCGTTCGCCATCAGCATCGCGGGCCAGATGATCGCGTGGAACCGGAGAATGTCCTTGCCGACCAGATGCACATTGGCCGGGAAGGTGTCCGCGAACTTCGCCGGGTTCTCGTTGTAGCCGACGGCGGTGGCGTAATTGAGGAGCGCGTCGATCCACACGTAGATCACGTGCTTCTCGTCCCACGGCACCTTCACGCCCCAGTCGAATGTCGACCGGGAGATGGAGAGGTCCTGAAGGCCCTGCTTGACGAAGTTCACGACCTCGTTGCGGGCGGACTCGGGCTGAATGAAGCCGGGGTCGGCCTCGTACAGCTCCAGCAGCTTCGGGCCGTACTCGCTGAGCTTGAAGAAGTAATTCTCCTCCTTCAGCAGCTCCACGGGCTTCTTGTGGATCGGGCAGAGCTTCTGCCCGGCGTACTCGCCCTCGCCGTCGATCAGATCGCCGGGGAGCTTGTACTCCTCACAGCCCACGCAGTACGGGCCCTCGTATCCGCCCTTGTAGATCTCGCCCTTGTCGTAGAGATCCTGGACGAATTCCTTCACCCGGTCCGTGTGGCGCTTCTCGGTGGTGCGGATGAAATCGTCATTCGCGATGTTCAGGTGCTCCCACAGAGGCTGCCACGCCTCGGTGACGAGCTTGTCGCACCACTCCTGGGGGGTGACCCCATTCGCCTCGGCCGTGCGCATGATCTTCTGACCGTGCTCGTCCGTGCCGGTGAGGTACCACACCTTCTCACCGCGCTGGCGATGCCAGCGGGTGAGCACGTCGCCTGCGACGGTCGTATAGGCGTGGCCCAGGTGAGGAGCGTCGTTGACGTAGTAAATGGGGGTCGAGACGTAGAACGCCTTCGCCCCCTGCTTCTCGGATCCAGTGGCCGCCATGGCGAAATCCTAACGGCCCCGGAGGGTGTCCCTCGCACGGATAAAACCCGCCCCGTGGAACGGCGACGGCCGGGCGGGGAGCGATGCTCCCGCCCGGCCGTCGTCCGTTCGTCCCCGGCGGCCCCGGATCAGGCCGCGCCGGCCCCCTCCGGGCGCCAGTTCCGCAGCACTCCGTCGTAGAGCTCCGCGTCCGGGAGCTCACGCGGGGCCGGCCCGGCGTGGAAGAAGCCGGCATTGGCGGCGGTCAGCTTGCGCAGATAGTCGAACGCCTTGGCGTCGTGCTCGCCGAAGGCCACGAACTGCCAGAACACCTTCCCGTGCGAGGCCGCCGCGGCCGTCAGCGCGGCGGTGGCGGCGGTCTTCGACTCCGGCGCTCCGTCGGTCTGGAAGATCACCAGGGCCGGGGCGGCGGGGTCTGTCCCGGTGTGCAGGGCCAGGACCTCCTCGACCGCGAGGTGGTAGTTGGTCCGTCCCAGGCGGCCGAGGGACGCGTGCAGCTCGTCGATCCTGCCCTCGTACGACCGCGGGGTCAGCTCACCGGTCCCGTCGACCTCGGTGGAGAAGAACACCACCCCGACCTCGGGCGCCCCGCCGAGCCCGGCGGCGAGGGCGAGTGCCTGCTCGCCGAGGTGCTGGGCGCTGCCGTCCTTGTAGTACGGCCGCATCGAACCGGAACGGTCGAGTACGAGATAGACCCGCGCCCCCACACCCTCCAGCCCGGCCCGGCGCACGGCCTCGCGGGCGGCGTCCAGATGGGGGAGGCTGTCCGCCGCGTCGGGTGCCTCGGCGGCGGGGGCGGGGGCGGGCACGGGGGCTGCCGGGGCGGGGACGGGCGCGGGGGTGGTGGCGGGCTGCTCGGGCTCGGGCTCGACCTCGGCTTCCGCTTCGGGCTGCTCGGCTGCGGGTGCGTCGCCGGCGGGCTCGGTGACGGCCCCGGGCTCGGGGATCTCTGTGCCGGCTCCGGCCTCCTCGGGCTCGGCGGCGGTGGCCACCGGTTCCGTGGCAGGCGCTTCGGCGGGGGTCTCCGTCCCGGTGGTGGCGGTCGGCTCGGTCTCCGGGGCGGGTGCTTCCGCCTCGGGCTCCGGTGCAGTGGCCTCGGCGGTGGGTTCCGGCGCGGGGTCGGGTTCCGGTGCCGGTGTCTCGGCGGGGGTCTCCGTCCCGGTGGTGGCGGTCGGCTCGGTCTCCGGGGCGGGTGCTTCCGCCTCGGCTTCCGGTGCCGGTGCTTCGGCGGTGGGTTCCGCTTCCGACTCGGTTTCCGGGGCCTCGGCCGCAGTCCCGGCCGCGGGAACGGCGGTCGGCGCCGGCTCGGAGGCCGCTGCCCCGGGCTCCGGTGCCTCAGCCTCTTCCGGCTCGGCCTCTTCCGGCTCGGCCTCGGCATCCGCTGCCGAGTCGGCCGGTTCCGCTTCCGGCTCGGTCTGCTCGGGGGCGGGCTTCTCCCCGGCCTCGGCCGAGGGTGTCTCCGACGCGGTTGCGCCTCCGGCCGGCTCCGGCGCGGCGGCCGGAATCTCCACCGGCGGCTCGGGGGCCGCAGCGGTGGTGTCCGCTTCCGTGCCGATCACGACGGCTTCCGCCGGTTCGGCTGCGGGGACGACCACCTCGGTCTCCGCACCGGTCTCCGTGCCGGTCTCGTCCCCGGCCTCGGCGGGCGTGGCGGGTGCAGCTTCCGCGACGCGTACGGCTGGCTCGGGCTCCCCGTCCTCGGCGGCGACGGCGGTCTTGGGTTCCGCTTCGGGCTCCGCCGCGACGGATGCATCAAGGCTGACCGGTACGGCGAGATCCACCGTGACCGGCTCGATGGCCGGCTCTGCGACCGGGGCCGCAGGCGCGGTCTCGGCGGGCTCCGGGGCCTTCTCCGCCTCGGCCGGGGCTGCGGCTTCGAAGGGCGCCGGTTCCGGTTCCGTCTCCGGGACCGGCTCGGTACGGCTCTGGGACGGCACCGTGGCCGTGCGCGGGCGAGGGCTCGGGTTGTCGAACGCCGCCGACACCAGCTCGGCCGCACGGTCCTCCGGCGACGCGGCGGACACCGCGTCCCCGACCGGTGCCGACTCGTCAGATGCGGAGGCGGAGGCGGAGACGGAGGTGGAGTCCGCGAGGGAGTCCGGGCCGGAATCCGGGCGGGAGTCCGAAGAGGGGACCGGAGCGGACTCCGGACCTGTGGCCGCGGCGGAGACCGTGCCGGTCTCCTTCGCCGAAGCGGCCGAAGCGGCCGGAGCCGTCGCGACCGTCGCAGCCGGTTCCGCCACCGGAACCGGCTCCGCGGCCGTCGCCGGTTCGGCGGGTGCCGCGGTCGCCGTCGTGGCGGTGGTGCTGCTCGGCGCGGTGGCCGATTCCGTGCGCTCGGACTGGGCCGGGACGGAGGGAGCGCCGGCCGTGGACTCAGTGGGCTCCGAACGGTCGCGGCCGAATACCTTGCGCAGCAAGCTCCGAATGCCCATGTGCGAGGACCTTTCGCATAAGTTGGGTGCCGTATTGTCCACACTCGGGCCAAGTTGTCCATGGCGGGTCCTGGCCAGGGGTGACACGTAAGGTTAGCGGCCAACTATTCGGGAACCCCGCTGGGGCGGTACGCCCACTCCGTACCGTCAACTCGTCCACCCCGTGCCGACAGCGCCTCCACGCGGTGTCCACGATCCGCCGCCGGTGCGGGCCCGCGCACGGCCGGGGCCAACCCCCGCGTCACGCTCCGGATTCATGCGTCGTTCACCCGGAGTCCGCCACTTCGCACACCTCTGCCCCTAACGTCACGACGGGGGAAGATTCCGACAGTCTGTCGGCGCGGTCTGCGCCGGAGGAGGACGAAGTGCGCAAACTGCTGCCGCTCCTGAGCACCAAGCCGCATGCGGGCGGGCGTTCCGCGCTCACCTGCCGCTACCGCTGCGGTGACGCTTGCTTCCGGGAAGTGCCCAACACCAGTGAGAACGAGTACGCCGGTGACATCATCGCCGGCGCTCTCTCCCGCCGCTCCATGGTCCGCGCGGCGGCGGTGGTGACCGTGACGGCCGCCGCCGGTGCGGCGACGGTGGCCGGTGCCGGCGGCGGGGGCCAGGCGTCCGCCGCCCCCCTCATGGGCGCGGACCGGCACGGCAGGGGACACGGCCACGGTTCCGGGAAGAAGGACGGGGCCAAGGGGCTGCGCTTCACCCCGGTCGCCCCGAACCAGGACGACAAGGTCACCATCCCGGCCGGGCATGCGCAGAACGTCGTGATCCGCTGGGGCGACCCGATCCTGCGGGGCGCCCCGGCCTTCAACGCGGAGAAGCAGACCGCGAGAGCCCAGGCGGGACAGTTCGGCTACAACAACGACTTTCTCTCCCTGCTCCCGCTCCCCGGTGAACGGGGCCGTCAAGTGCTGGTGGCCAACCACGAGTACACGGACGAAGTACTGATGTTCCGGGGGTACGACCGCGAGAATCCGACCCGGGAACAGGTCGAGATCGCCTGGGCCGCGCACGGGCTCTCCGTCGTGGTGGTGCAGGAGGAGCGGGGCTCGGGCCGGCTCACCCCGGTCAGCCGTCACCCTCTCAACCGCCGTCTCACCGTAACGAGTGAATTCCGGATGACCGGCCCGGCGGCGGGCGGCCCGCTGCTGCGGACCTCGGCCGACCCCTCCGGCACCCGGGTGCTCGGCACGCTCAACAACTGCGCGGGCGGCACCACTCCCTGGGGCACCACGCTCCACGGCGAGGAGAACTTCGACCAGTACTTCGCCCATGCCTCGTCCCCCACCGACAAGCGGTACGGCCTGGGCCAGGGCGCGTCCGAGCGCAAGTGGGAGCGGTTCGACCGGCGCTTCGACACGGCGCGGGAGCCGAACGAGCCGCACCGCTTCGGCTGGGTGGTGGAGCTGGACCCGTACGACCCCGACTGGACCCCGCGCAAGCGGACGGCGCTCGGCCGCTTCAAGCACGAGGCGGCCCAGCCGCGTCTGACCGCCGACGGCCGGCCCGTCGTCTACATGGGGGACGACGAGCGGTTCGACTACTTCTACAAGTTCGTCTCCTCGAAGCCGATGAAGCGCGGCGGCTCCCGGGCCGCGCGGGAGCACAACCGCACCCTGCTGGACGAGGGCACGCTCTATGTGGCGAAGCTGACGGGTGACAGTCCGCAGGACATCGACGGGAGCGGGAAGCTGCCCGCCGACGGCGAGTTCGACGGTTCGGGGGTCTGGATTCCGCTGGCCACCGGCGATGTCTCGCATGTGCCGGGGATGACCGCGGAGGAGGTGTACGTCTTCACCCGGCTGGCGGGTGACAAGGTCGGGGCGACCAAGATGGACCGGCCCGAGGATGTCGAGCCCTCGCCGCGCACCGGCCGGGTCTATGTCGCGCTCACCAACAACACCGACCGGGGCAAGGCCGGCAAGCCGGGCGCGGACGAGGCCAACCCGCGCAACCTCAACAAGCACGGCCAGATCCTCGAACTCGCCGAGCACTGGGACGACCCGGCGAGCGACGGTTTCGCCTGGCGGCTCTTCCTGGTCGCGGGCGATCCGGCCGACCCCGCCACCTACTTCGCCGGATTCCCCAAGGAGAGGGTCAGTCCGATCTCCTGCCCCGACAATGTCGCCTTCGACGACCACGGGAACATGTGGATCTCCACCGACGGCAACAAGCTCGGCTCCCACGACGGGCTCTTCGGCGTGGCGACCCAGGGCGAGCGGCGCGGCGAGCTGAAGCAGTTCCTCACCGTCCCGACCGGGGCCGAGACCTGCGGGCCGGTGATCCAGGACCGGCGCGTACTGGTCGCCGTCCAGCACCCCGGGGAGGTCGACGGCGCCTCGGTGGAGCGGCCGGCGAGCAGCTGGCCGGACGGACCCGGCCGGATCGTCCGGCCCTCCGTGGTCGCGGTCTGGCGCCGCGACGGCCGGGACATCGGCGTCTGACGCCCTCCCGCCGGTCCGCCCGCCCCGGAAAAATCACCGGGGCGGGCGGACCGGAGCCTTACAGTCGGGGGTATGGAGAACGAAGGGACAGCAGGGTCCGTACGGATCGACGCGTGGATCTGGTCCGTACGTCTGACCAAGACCCGCTCCCAGGCCGCGGACGCCTGCAAGGCGGGCCATGTCCGGGTCAATGGCGCCCGGGTGAAGCCCGCCCACACGATCAGCGCCGGTGACCAGGTCCGGCTCTTCCACGACGGCCGGGAACGGCTGGTGCGGGTCGCGAAGATCATCCGCAAGCGGGTGGGCGCGCCGGTGGCGGTCCAGTGTTACGAGGACAACAGCCCGCCGCCCCCGCCGAGGGAATTCACCGCGCCGGTCGCGATCCGGGACCGGGGCGCGGGCCGCCCGACCAAGCGCGACCGCCGGGAGATGAACCGCCTCCAGGGTGGTGCGAAGGGGCTCTAGGGGGCCCGTTGGGCCGAGGTCCGGAGGGGCTCCGGAGGGCGCTGGGAAGGGCTTTCGGAGCTGCCCCGGTGACCGCTGTGTGCCGGGTGTCCCCCGGCCCGGCCGGCCGCCGGCGCGGCCCGGCAGTGGGGGCAGGGCCGCCGTGCCACATCGGTCAGCCGCCCCTGGGCGTCATACGCGAAGGTGTCGGTGACGGCCGCGCCGCACTGCCGGGTCGTGCAGCGGCTGCTCACCGTCTCCGTGCCGAGCGCGGTTCCGAAGCGGATGGAGTGTTCGCAGAACAGGCAGGGGAAGGGGTACAGCCCCTTCTCGTTCTCCACGAAGGCGACAGCCTCGGGACGTTCGCAGCGGGGACAGATCCAGGCCATTTCCACCCACCGGGTCGTTGGACAGAAGAGACAGAGAGACAGAGAGACAGAGAGACAGAAGGAGATCGAGGGCACGGAGAAGAGATTGCGGAGACGGCGGATTATGCGCCCGTGATCCACTGCTCCGTGGCCCTCTCCGGCCCTCATTCACTCGTTGGTGGTGTGAGAAAGCCCCGGTCGGCGCCGGGTGCGCCGGGTGGGGCGGGTCAGCGCTCCCGCCGTGTCGGGGAGGCGATGGCCCGGGCCGCCGTGACCTCGTGGCGGAGGGGAGCGAGTACGCCCCGCTCGTCGCCGTCGAGCACGGCCACCACCTCCACCAGTACGTCACTGCTGCGCATCCCCTCCGCCAGCTCCCGGAGCTGGCGCTCCACCTCCGCCACCTCGTCCGGGGACGGCGGGGCCGCGCCATGGGTGACCCGGACCCGGGCCGCCGTGGCGGCGTCCACGATGCGCTCGACCGCGACCACCAGCGGCCACCAGGCCGCCGCATGCCGGCCCATCGGCGGCGGCTCGGTCAGCGCCCGCTGGAATTCGGAGCGCACCGAGGACAGCTCCCGGTAGATCCGGCGGCGTCCGCGCACCTGGTCCCCCGGGTCGCCGTCCGCGGTGAAGGCGCAGCCCACATATCCGGCGATCTCGTCCACCGCCGAGGCCAGCCGGTCGCCGATCCGGGTGCGCCAGCTCTCGGGCCAGAGCAGATAGCCCGCGACCAGGGCGATTCCGCAGCCGACCAGACTGTCCAGCAGCCGGGGCAGCACCAGGTCGAATCCCTCGTGGTTGAGGGTGTCCGAGAGCAGCAGGATCACCGGGGTGATCGCCGCGGTCTGGAAGGCGTAGCCCTTCGCCGAGAACCACGGGATCAGCGCCGCCAGTACCAGCATCACCGGCACGTCCCACCAGCCGCGCGGCACCTGGGCCAGGACCGGTGTGGCCACCAGGAGGCCCGCGGCGGTACCCAGCGCGCGCAGCACCGCGCGGGAGAAGACCGACCCGAAGTCCGGCTTCAGGACGAAGGTGATGGTGAGCGCCACCCAGTAGGAACGGGGCACCGCCACCAGGGACACCAGCGCCTGGGCCAGCCCGATGCAGAGCGCCAGGCGCAGCCCGTACCGCCAGGAGGGGCCGGAGAACAGCACCGAGCGGGTCATGGCCAGGAAGCGGGTGCGCAACGCCGCCGGACGGCCGAGCCGGTCGTCCGCGCCGTACGGGTCCGGGTCGGCCTTGTGGACCACGGCCGCCGCATAGCGCAGCGCCGTCTCCACCGCCCGGTCCGCCGGGCCCTCCGGCTCCGGCAGGTCCGACAGATCGGGCACCTCGCCCCGTCCGGCGGAGACCGAGTCCGCCAGCGCGTCCACCGCCGCCGCGATCGGCGGCCGGCGGGACGCCCGGCCGTAGAGATGTGCCGCCGCCGCGCCTTCCACCAGTGGGATCAGCACATTGAGCTGCGCCAGCAGCCGCACCAGCGGGCTGCGGCGTCCGTGGTCGCGGGCGCGCAGGGCGAGGATCAGGTCATAGGCCGTGTTGAGCGCGTCGGTCACCTGCCGGCGCTTCTCCGGGTACGCGTCGGTGCCCGTCGCCCGGAACAGCCCGGCCGCGCTGCGGTAGGCGTCGGCGACCGCTTCCCGCTCGGGCCGCCTGCCCCGCAGCGGCCAGCCCAGCAGGGTGAGCACCAGGACGAACAGACCGCCGAGGCAGAGCAGCACCGCCGGTTTCCACCAGGGGTCCGGCATCTCCAGACCCGCACCCACCACGGCGTTCAGCAGCAGGAGCAGCCCGGAGACGGAGGCGACCGACCCGATGGACGAGATCATCCCGGAGACCAGTGCCACCAGGGTCAGCACGACGACCGCGAGCCAGCCCTCTCCGTACACCAGAGTGCCGAGGGTGACCCCGATCGCGCCGAAGAACTGCGGCACCGCGATGTTGAAGATCCGCATCCGGTAGGAGTCCGCGGTGTCGCCGATGACGCCGGAGAGCGCGCCCATCGACACCAGCGCCCCGTCCGTGGGCCGCCCTGCGGCGAGGCCGACCGCCAGCGGTACGGAGAGCGCCACCCCGGCCCGGATGACCCCCGCCCAGGGCACGGGCGCGGACTGCGGTCGCAGGGTGCTGAGCAGCCACTCGGGTGGGGACAGCCGTCCCGCTCGGGTCTCCATGGGTTCAGGAATGCCTCATCGGACTCCACCAGGGCAAATCGGCCGCCCGGGTGGGTGTCGCGGGGCGGGCGGGCACTGTGGGCGCGGCTTGATCTTGTGCGGGCGGGCGTTGTACGGGGCGGCCCGGCCGGGACGTACGGTTACCGCCCGCCGCCCGCCGTCGTGACGCGGGGCGCGGCTCACTCGGCTCAGCGGGCGCTGTGCAGCTCCAGCCGGACCACCAGGGAGCGGTGGTCGGTGTTCTCCAGCTCCAGGAACCTCGCATCGCGCACCGAGAACTCCCGGCTGATCAGCACATGGTCGATCTGCGCGCCCAGCGGCCTCCCGACGAAGGACGGCCACGACGGTGTACGGGACGCGCCGCCGAGGTCCGAGCTGTTGCGGAGCTTGCCCGCGTCCATCAGCCGGCGGAAGGAGGCATGGTCCTGGGTGGCGTTGAAGTCGCCCGCCACGATCGCCGGCTCCTCCCGCACGGTCGACACGTACTCCCGCATCATCCCGAGCTCCCGGCGCCAGTCGTCCACACCGCCGGGTATCGGGGGCAGCGGATGGGCGAGCTGGAGATGGACCCGCTTGCCGGCTATCTCCGCCACCGAACCCGGCATCGCCATGGTGCTCTCGATGCCCGGCGCCCTGCGCAGCGGGTACTTGCTGAGGATCGCGGAGCCCTCCGCCATCGTGCCCTCGATGACATTGCGGTACGGATAGTCCGTCATGGACACCCGCTGGGCGAGCCCGTCCGAGCACGAGGCGGCGCACTCCTGGACGAAGACGAGATCCGGATCCTCCCGGCGTATCGCCTCCAGCAGACCGGCCGTGCCATTGCCGAACTCGACATTCGAGGTCAGCACCTTGACCTGTGCCACGACCGGGCCGGAGGGCCTGTCCGCCAGACCGGTGTCGTACGGACGGACGAACCAGCCGGTCAGGGCGAGTACGGCCACCGACCACACCATCCCCGCCCGCCATCTGCCGAGGAAGGTCAGCAGCAGGGCCGCTCCGGCGGGCACCAGCATCCAGGGCAGAAAGGCGATCAGCTGGGGTATCGGGGTGACGGCGTCGGTGTCCGCGACCCGGCAGGCGACCACCACCGTGGGCACGAGCAGCAGCAGGACCGACAGCCAGACCGCGCCGCGGCGCCGGCCCGCCGGACGCGCCGGAACATCCGGCTCGGCGGCCGTGGCCGCGGGCGAGAGCGTGCTGTCCAAAACTGCCTCCGGGCGTTGATTCACAGGTTCATGAGTTCACAGGTCACAAATCCATGAGTTCACGGTCCATGAGTTCACGGGTCCATGAATCCACGAGCTCACGAGTTCGCAGGTTCACGTCCGGCCCGCCGCCGCCCCGGCCGGGGGTGCGGCGTCCGGGTGCGCCGGTGATTCCTTGTGGCCTCACTCAGATGACGATGACGTCACCGGATTTGTTCCGGCCGGGGCAGTGGTGGCGACAACTGGACAGAACGCACCCCCTTTCAGGGGTTTTCCTCCGTATTCATCCGCAGAAAGGGTGCGTCCCGCGAGGTGATCAATCGGCGGGGGCCGGCGGCGCGGAGCACCACATCGAGCGCGAGCTCGGGTTCGGCGGCGTAACACTGCGCGAACCACGGCATGTTCGCCTCCACCACCGCCCACTCGCGGCCGGGTTCCCCGCCCCCGGGCGCCCGGGGCGGTGCCCCCTCCGCCGGCCGCAGCCGTCCGATGTCGACCACGACGGCGCTCGGCAGGGTGGGCCCGGCGAGGGTGAGCAGCCGCCGGGCGAACTCCCGTGCCTCCCCGGTCAGCGGCCCGGGGTCCAGCCGCCCGTGGACCGCGTACCGGCTGCCGGTGCGCACCGCTCCGTCGAGTATCCAGAGCCGGTACTCATCGGTGAACCCGACCACCTCACTGACGAGCACCGGGGTCGCCGGACCGATCCGGCCGTCATCGCCCGGCAGCGCCCGCCCGGACGGGTACACGGCGGCCGGCACGGATTTGTCGGACGGCGGTTTGACGAACGCGGGCGACTCCAGCCGCCGGGCGGCGGCGAGCGTCGTCAGCCGGATCCGCCGGGCGACGAGCTCGTACGGCAGGCCGGTCAGCCAGTCGTCGCGCGGTTCGAGCAGACCGACTCCGAGCGCCGGGGTGATCCGGGCGGCGGCGAGGGGGCCGCCGTACCAGTGGACGTCCTCGCCGGGCCGGATGCCCTGCCCGGGGCGGGCGGACGCCGCCACGCCGAGCCCGCGCCGGGCGGCGGCCCGGGCGAGCAGCTCGGACGTGCTCGTACGGGGACGCGGGGCGAGGAGGACGGCCATGACGGCACGTTAGCCGGGCCCGCCGGGCCGCCGGATCACCGAAAGCCCCGGGCCGCCCCACCACCCGGCCGCCCCACAACCTGGCCGGCGACCGCCGGCCGGGGGCGGTGTCAGACCGGAGCGGGCCCGCGCTCCTGCCGTCCGGTCAGCCAGACGATGATGGCGACCACGATGCCGGCCCCCATCAGCCACCATGACGTCGTCCGCAGCGTCGCCGTCAGCGCGTCGAACACCGCCCCGGCCGCCGGACGGTCGAGTCCGGGCGGAAGATCCTCCATGGCCAGTCTCCGGCCCGCGGCGACGATCAGCATCAGCAGCAGGCCGCCCACGGCGAGCGCCAGCCCGAGGGCGATGACCGCGCCGGCCCGGCGGGCGGCGAGCAGGACCGCCGTGAGGGCGATCAGCACGGTGCCGATGGGGAGCCAGACCCCGGCGATCTGGAGCCCGTCGAAGGCGTCCCGGGCCGCGCCGAGCTTGTCGGACTCCACCACCGTGATCCGGGTGCCCACCACCGGGATCTGGTCGGCGAACGGCACCCCGTCCTTGCCGAGCTGCCGCTTCACCTGCTCCGTCACCGGCGCCAGATCGATATGGGCCGTATCGCCTTCCTCGCTGGTCAGCGCCTGCTCCACGGCGGTGTGCGCGGCCCGGTTGACGGTGTTCCAGGCCGTCGCGTACGCCGTGGTCCCGGCGAACGAGAGCACCGCGTCGCGCACCAGGGCCCGTACGCCTCCGGAGAGGGGTCCCGCGTCGATCTTGCGCACCACCTCGCCGGCGATCCGGTCGGCCACGGCGTGCTGCACCCGGTGGTCGGAGGCGAGCGGGGCCATCGCGGTGACATAGGCGTCCGAGTCGCCGATTTCCCGCTCGGCCCAGACGGCGAGCACGCCCAGTGGCGTCAGAACGGCCACCAGCGCGATCAGTACCGCCGACACCGCTGAGAGAAATCTCCGCACCCCTCAAGAGGACGCGGCGGGTGGCCCGGCCGCGACCGCTGCTCGGCCGACCGGCCCCTTCCCGTCCCCCTTTCCTCTCCTCGCGGGGCCAAGGGGTCCCCCGTGAGGGGTTCCCGCTCCGCGCGGGCCGGCCGCCGAGTTGCCGGGACGGGTGGCCGGGTGTGCTCTGGGAGGAGGTATGAGCGCGAGGGAAGGAGTCCCGCGATGGCCACACATGCGTCGGTGCCGATCCGGCACCACGGCTCACTCGGCTTTGCCATTCCCCTGGCCCTGGGCACACTCTTCGGCTTCTACGCGGGATTCCTCCGCCGCACCGGTGAGGCCGTGAGCTGGTGGGATGTGCTGTACGGGGTGGTCGCCGGGCTGGTCTTCACCGCGCTGGCCCTCGGGCTCGGCCGGATCCAGGCCGGGCTGCCGCGTGAGCTGAGGGCGATGGCCTACGCGGTCCTGGGCGGGGCCGGAGTCGGATTCCTGCACAGCCTCACCGGGTGCAGCATTCTGCGCGCCGCGGGCATGGGGCTGATCATCGGGGCCGTGACCCTCGTGGTGTCGTTCTATGTCTTCTACACGCGCGAGAACTAGGCCGTAGGAGACGGCCCGGCCGTTCGCGCTGATCGCCGAGACCACCATGCCCGCGTTATTGCCATGGGCATACGCCAAGGGCAATAACGCGGGCATGGACGGCCACTCTCCGCGGGCGCGGCGGCCGGTGCTCCGGTGAGGTCGGCTCCGGCCGGCCGGTCAGGGCTTGCGGGCGACGGCTCCGTACATGGCGATGTCCCGGTCGTCCAGCGGCTCCTGGTCCTCCGCGGGCCGCCAGTAATGCACCTGCATCAGTCCCGGCTCGACCATTTCCAGGCCGTCGAAGAACGCCTCCGCCTTCTCGCGGCTGCGCAGGTGCATGGGCATGCCGCGGGCTTCGTACTCGGCGGCGACCCGGCCCACCTCCACGGGCGCGAAGTCCGCGGTGCCGATGGTGGCGGCCAGATAGCTGCCGGAGGGGAGCGGGTCCAGGAGCCGGCGGAGCAGGGTGTGGTCGTCCGGCGGCGCGATGAAGTGCAGCATGCCGATGACCATGAGTCCGACCGGCTTCCCGAGGTCCAGGAGCTCCTGGAACTCGGCGGAGTTGATGATCGCGTCGGGGTCGCGCATGTCCGCGTCGACATAGGCCGTACGGCCCTCCGGCGAGCTGGTCAGCAGTGCCTGGGCGTGGGCGAGGACGATCGGGTCGTTGTCGACATAGATGATCGCGGCGTCCGGGCGCTCCTGCTGGACGACCTCGTGCAGATTGGGCGAGGTCGGCAGGCCGGTGCCGATGTCGAGGAACTGGCGGATGCCCGCCTCACGCGCGAGATAGCGCGCGGCGCGGTGCATGAACTCGCGGTTGGCGCGCATGTGCACGGGCAGCGCGGGCCATCCCTCGCACATGGAGTCACCGGCTTCGATGTCCACTTGGTAGTGGTCCTTGCCGCCGAGTATGTAGTCGTAGACGCGGGCGGAGTGCGCCCGCGTCGTGTCGATCCGGTCCAGCACGTGCCTTTGATCTGACATCCCGCAACTCCCGTCGATCCGCGGATGATCCTGGAGTGTAGGCGGTCATACGGTCGGATACCGCAACTCCACTCGAAGTCGGGCGTACCGCTCGTGATGTCCCTTACCCGGAAGGGGAGTTGGAGCGTCCGGTACGACGGGGGCCGGGGCGGGTGCCCGGGTGCGAGATGCCGTCTGGCAGGCGATTGCCAGATGGGATCTGGCGGTCGCGCGTCCCGGTCTGGCGCCCATGGAGTGAGGGCGTCGCCGCGACGGGGAGCGGCGGCGGGGGAGAGACAGGGACGGAGGCGAGGGTCATGCGGCACGAGGAAGCCGGCGGGGAGGATGTGCCGCCGCTGCGGGTCGCCGTCGTCATCGGCAGCACACGCGAGGGGCGCGTCGGGGAGAAGGTCGGCGGCTGGTTCACCGGTCTGGCCGGGGAGCGGACCGATCTGGAGCTGGCGGTGGTCGATCTGATCGACTTCGACCTCCCCGCCCGCTATCCGAACCGCCCCACCCCGCGGACGGAGGACTTCAGCCGCCGGATCGGCCGTGCGGACGCGTTTGTGATCATCACCCCCGAGTACAACCGCTCCTTCCCGGCCTCGCTCAAGCAGGCGATCGACTGCGCCTATGAGGAGTGGCAGACCAAACCCGTCGCCTTTGTGAGCTACGGCCACGGCTCCAGCGGTCTGTACGCGGTGGAGCAGCTGCGCTCGGTCTTCACGGAACTGCACACCGTGACGCTGCGCAATGGCATCGGCCTCAATCTGCTGGCCGAGGGGCGGGAGGAGCGGGGCCGGGAGGGCTGGGACGGCCGGGACGAGGAGGCCCATCGGATGCTCGACCAGCTCCGCTGGTGGGGGCTGGCCCTGAGGGAGGCGCGTGCCGTCCGCCCGTACCGCTCCTGAGGCCGTCCCCCCGTACCGTTGGCGGGCCCCGGCCGGTCTGTCCCGCCTCCGCGGGCCCGCGGCCGAAGGCGCCTCCGCGGGCCCGGCCGGTCCGGTTCGGTCCGGACCGCCCGATCAGGGGCGCCGATGCCGATGAGTTGCGCCGCTCGCACGAGTCGACACCCTGGAAACACCGAAGACCTTGAAGAGCTTTTCGAAGGAAGTAGTTGATGAGTACAGAACTGGCTATTGAGACGAAGGGCCTGGTGAAGGTCTTCGGCGAGAACCGGGCCGTCGACGGGGTCGATCTCGCGGTCCCCACCGGCACGGTGTACGGCGTCCTCGGCCCCAATGGCGCGGGGAAGACCACCACCGTCAGAATGCTCGCCACCCTGCTCCGCCCGGACGCCGGTGAGGCGCGGGTCTTCGGCAAGGATGTCCGCAAGGACGCCGACGCGGTCCGCAGCCGGGTCAGCCTGACCGGCCAGTACGCCTCGGTGGACGAGGATCTGACCGGCACCGAGAATCTGATTCTGCTGGGGCGCCTCCTCGGGCACTCCAAGGCCGCCGCCGGGCACCGCGCCGAGCAGCTGCTGGACGCCTTCGGGCTCTCCGAGGCCGCCGCCCGCCAGGTGAAGAACTACTCGGGTGGCATGCGGCGGCGCATCGATATCGCCGCCTCCATCCTCAACACCCCTGATCTGCTCTTTCTCGATGAGCCGACCACGGGGCTCGACCCGCGTAGCCGCAATCAGGTCTGGGACATCGTGCGGGCCGTGGTCGCGCAGGGCACGACCGTGCTGCTGACCACGCAGTATCTGGACGAGGCGGACCAGCTCGCCTCGCGGATCGCCGTGATCGACCACGGCAAGGTCATAGCCGAGGGGACCAAGGGCGAGCTGAAGGCATCGGTCGGTTCCGGCTCGGTCCATCTCCGGCTCCGGGATGCCGCTCAGCGGCCGGAGGCCGAGCGGGTACTGGCGGCCACCCTCGGCACCGAGGTGGTGCTCGACCCCGATCCGGTGGCGCTGACCGCGCGGGTGGACGGGCAGAGCTCCGAGCAGGGAGCGGCCGAGCAGGCCGCGCGGGCACTCGCCGAACTCTCCCGTTCGGGGATCACCGTGGACAACTTCTCGCTGGGACAGCCCAGCCTGGACGAGGTCTTCCTCGCCCTGACCGACCGGAAGGGGGCGGCGGCGTGAGCACCGCGACGACCACCAGGGAAACGACCGACGCGAGCCTTGAGGCACCGAAGGCGGATGAGCTCGCCGCGCTGCTGGTGAGCAAGGAGAAGCCGCCGAGGCCCAGTGCGCTCTCCGCCTCCGTCACCTTCGGCTGGCGGGCCATGCTCAAGATCAAGCATGTGCCGGATCAGCTCTTCGACGTGACGGCCTTCCCGATCATGATGGTGCTGATGTACACCTACCTCTTCGGAGGTGCGCTGGCCGGCTCGACCTCGGAGTACATCCAGTTCCTGCTGCCCGGCATTCTCACCATGAACATCGTGATGATCACGATGTACACGGGAATCGCGGTCAACACCGACATCAGCAAGGGTGTCTTCGACCGCTTCCGCACCCTGCCGATCTGGCGTCCCGCGCCGATGGTCGGCTATCTCCTCGGCGACATGGTCCGCTATCTGATAGCCGCCGCCGTGATGGTCACCCTGGGTCTGATCATCGGCTACCGGCCCGACGGAGGACTCGTCGGTGTTCTGCTCGGGGTGGCGCTGCTGATGGTCTTCGCCTTCTCCTTCTCGTGGGTGTGGACCATGTTCGGACTGCTGCTCCGCACGGAGAAGTCGGTGATGGGCGTCAGCATGATGGTCATCTTCCCGCTGACCTTCCTGAGCAATGTCTTCGTCGACCCGAAGACGATGCCCGGCTGGCTCCAGGCATTCGTCAACAACAGTCCGGTGACCCATGTCGCCTCGGCGGTGCGCGAGCTGATGGCGGGCAACTGGCCCGCGGCGGACATCGCGTGGTCGCTGGGATGGTCGGCGCTGTTCGTGATCGTCTTCGGGATCCTGACCATGCGCCTCTACAACCGCAAGTGATGCCCGTGCACGGGGGTCATGGGCTCGGCGGTACGGCGGCGGGCGTCCTCCCGGACCGGCTCTCCGGCCGGCTCTCCGGATTCATCCGGCGGGCCGGGGGGCGTCCGCCGTCGTGGGATCCGGGCCGCCGCGTGAGGCGCGCAATCCCGGGGCAGTCCTGGGACCCGGGCCGTACGGGGCCGGCGGTTCGCCGGCTCTCCCGGGATCCGGGCCGCTGATCCGGGGCGCGGCTTCCGGCGGCTGACCGGGGTGAGGCTTCCGGCGGACGCGTGAGCGACCGGCCGGGAGCCTCCGGTATGCCGGGGGAGCGATCCTCCGGGTGTGCCGTGTGCCGTCTGCCGTGTGTCGTCTGTCGTCTGTCGTGTGCCGGGGGAGCGGCGGGAGAGTGGCGCCGGACGGGGGAGGGAGGGGGCGGGCCGGGAGAGCCGGGGCCGGGGAGCGGGGGGACGGGGCAGTGACGGGGCGTCCCCACCGGTCTTCCGGTTCCGGCTCAACCGGTTCCGGCTCATCCGGCCCGGTTTCGACACGGCCCCGGCTCAACCGGTCCCGGATTCAAGGCGGCTTCAGCCCGGGGGCCTCGCGGCCGGGTCTGCCGGCCCCCTGACTCGGGCGGGCAGGGGCGGACTTGCGAGCAGCGGTCCGGGCTCATGGGTGGGCGGACCCGACCGGCCGGACCGCACTCGACCGGCCGGACCGCACCGCACTCGACCGGCCGCACCGGACCCGGCCGGACCGCACCGCACCGGACCCGACCGCACCGGACCGGACCCGACCGGGCCGGGTGTGCCGGACCGGGCTTGTGTGCGACGGGCGGGGTCAGAGCCGCCACTTCGCGGGGGCTCCCGGGCGGTAGGAGCAGTGGGCCCCGGTGGTCACCGAGTCCGTCAGATGGGCTGCCAGCTCGGGGTGGAGCACGGTCAGCTTCCGCAGGGTGTCGCGGATGCGGGCGGTGACCGTCTTGCGGGCGCGCTCGGCCTCGTCGCCCAGGCGCCTGGTCCGGCCGCCCAGGCCCGCCGCCGCGCGCAGCTCCTCCAGCAGGGCGGCCCGCTCGCGGCCGAACTCCTCGGTGCGCCCGGTGTCGCCCAGCTCGGCGGCGCGGTCCAGCTCCTCGTCCAGGCGCTCCAGCCGGCGGCGGTAGCTCGCCTTCGCCGCCTCGTCGAGCACCGCATCGCCGCCGAAGCCCCGGGCGGCGAGCACGGTCGCACCGCCCTCCGGAGCGAGCAGGGAGACGGCGGAGAGATCCTCGCCCGCCCGCGCCACCAGGGCGTGGAGATCCCGCAGCCCCTTGGCATCCGGCACATGGACCGTGCGACCGCCGAAAGTCAGGGCCCAGACCGCTCCCGTCCGCCGGAACTGCCGTTCCGGGAGCGGGGCAACAGCGGCCCGTGCGCCGCCGCCCCCCGCGCCGTCGCTGTACGTCTCACTCCCACCGGCGGACCCGCCACCGTCCGGGATCTCGGCGCCCCCGTGCCGCGCGGACCCGGCCCGGGCAGGGGATGCCCTCCGGGCGGGAGAGTGTTTGCCCCCGGATCCCCGGGCGCCCGCCCGCGCCGGGCCGCTCCCGCTCGCGCCGCCCGCCCCGGAGGCGGTCCCGCCGTCACCCAAAGGTCCGGCCGGTACGGCCGGCGCCCCCGTGATGTCCGAGCCCGCCGCGCCGGCCGTGCGGGGCGCCTCCGCGGCGGCTTCTCCGGGGGCGGCCCCGGGGATCGCCGGGAGGTGGGTCAGGCCGAGCTCCGCGCTCTCCCGGTGGATCTCCTCCGCGAGCCGTCCGGCGGAATCGGCCGGGGTGCCGGGCGCTCGGCCGCCCCTGTGGAGCACCGCGAGCAGCTCCGCGGCGACCCGCAGCGACCAGGGCCGGGCCCGGAGCCGGTCCGCGGACTCCCTGGCCGCGGTCAGCCGTACCGCCGCCGCGTCGAGATCGCCCCGGGCGGCCTCCAGCAGCCCCAGCCAGAGATCGACCGGCCCGCCGATGTCGCACCCGAAGAGCGAGACCAGCCAGCGGCCCGCGTACGGGGCCAGCTCCGCCCGCGACTCCGCGATCAGCGCCGGATCGCCCGACGCCGCCGCCACCTGTGCCCGCAGCCGGATCGCCAGCGGCGCGAAGACCCGGGACGCCGGCGCCGGCAGGGCCGCCATCTCCGCCGCGCACAGCCCGGCCGTGTGGAGATCGCCCTGCTCCGCCGCCGTGATCCCGGACAGCAGCGCCGGATAGGGATGAGCCGCGCCGCCGGGGGAGCCGATGGTTTCCCGGGCCTCCTCGAACCTGCCCTGAAGGAGCAGGGACGACCACCGCATATGGGCGATCATGTAGTCGAAGAGGCTGATCCCGCTGTGGAGTTCGGCAGCCGCCGAGAGCAGCTCGGCGGCCTCGGCGAAGCGGCCGTTCAACCCGGCCACCAGGGACTGGTCCACCTTCACGGCCAGCTCATGGCGGCGCAGGCCGGACCGCCCGGCGAGTGCGCCGAAGGCCCGCAACTGCTCCAGATAGCGCGGATCTCCCAA
The DNA here is from genome assembly GCF_039888735.1 of Streptomyces sp. CAU 1734. Lineage (NCBI taxonomy): Bacteria > Bacillati > Actinomycetota > Actinomycetes > Kitasatosporales > Streptomycetaceae > Streptomyces > Streptomyces sp. CAU 1734. The sequence continues at coordinate 527,291 of NZ_JBDQQP010000001.1, read as the reverse complement.
CTCCAGCAGTGTCACCCACCGCATGGACGAGGCATGCAGCTCCATGTCGGTATTGCCGGTGCGCTGGGCCACCTCGATCATCTCGCTCGTCAGACCGAGCCGCTCGCGCGAGGTGCCCAGGCCCCAGATGGTGTCGTGCCGTGCCCAGAGCGAGAACGCGAGCGCGTCGTCGTCCGCGCCGGTGCGGGCCAGCTCGGCGGCGCTCACCGCCAGCTCCTCGGCCATGCGCTCCGCGCTCAGCCCCGCCGGATCCGCCTCGCCGCCCCCGAACATCGCCCGGTGGGCCTCGCGCAGCAGCCCGATGCCGCGATTCTCGTCCAGAGCCCCGAGGCCGTGGTGGTGGATGGTGATCGCGACCCGGGCGGTGAGCGCGGGATCGCGCACCTCGGCCGCCAGAGTCACCGCCCGGTCGAAGGCGCGCCAGGAACTCTCCTCGTCGCCGCCCTGCCAGAACTCCCGGCCCAGGTCCAGATTGATCAGGGCGGCCCTGCGGGCGTCGTCGCCGGCCGCCTCGGCGGCCCGCCGGAAGTGCCCGATGGCCTCCTCCCCGGCCAGCCGTCCGGACGCGTTCGTGCCCGCCGCCGCCAGCAGATCGACGCGGTGCCCGCGCTCCAGCTCCCCGCCCGCCAGATACGCGTGCCGCGCCAGCTCGGCGGGGAGGATCCGCCCCTCGGGCACCGCGTCCGAGCCGTCCATGGCCCGGACGACCCCGGCGTGCAGGATCCGCCGCCGTCCGTCGTCGAGCGCTTCGTACAGCGTCTCCCGGACCAGGTCGTGGACGAAGGCGAACCGGCCGCCCGTGCGCGCGGTCACCAGCCGGGCCGCGGCGGCGCGCGCCAGCAGCCGGTCCACATGGGGCACCGGCGCACCGGCCACCGCCGCCAGTACCTGCCGGTGGAACTGCCGCCCCAGCACGGCCGCCGTCTCCAGCAGCCCGCTCACCGGCTCCGGCAGCAGGGTGAGCCGCCGCCGCACCGCCTCCCTGACCCCCGGCGCGACCGTGCTCACCGGACTGCCGCTGCGCCATATCCGGACGGTCTGTTCCACGAAGAAGGGATTGCCCCCGGTGCGCCGGTGCACCTCGTCCACCACACCGGGATCCGGTTCGACCCCGCTCGTGAGCGCTATCAGCGCGCCCACTTCGTCACGGGCCAGCCCGGTCAGGGTCACGGTCGCCGAAGCCCGCGCGGCCAGCGGCAGAATCAGCTCCTGAAGCGGATGATCGGCCGACTCGACCTCGGCGTCCCGATAGGTGCAGATCAGTACGATCCGCTCGAACCACGCATGCTGGGCGGCGAATTCGAGCAGCTTCAGGGAGGCGGCGTCCGCCCAGTGCAGATCGTCGATGACCACCACGAGAGGCCGCCTCTGCGAGGCCGTGACCAGCGCCGTCGTGACCGCGTCATAGAGCGGGAAGCTTTCCGTGTTCTCCCGGGACAGGCCGGGATCCTCGCCGAGCAGTACCGACAGCAGCCCGCCCGCCGCCTTCTCCGCCTGCGGCCACTCCTCGCCGAGCCCGCGCCGCAGCCCGCGCACCACCTGGACCCATGGCCAGTACCCCGGCGCGCTGTCGGAATCCCAGCAGGAACCGCCGAGCACCAGTGCCCCGAGCCGCCGTGCCTCATCGGCGGCGTCCGTGACCAGGGAGGTCTTCCCGATGCCCGCCTCGCCGGTGACCAGCACCAGTCCCCCGTGGCTTTCCGTGGCCCGGACGATCTCGCTCCGGAGGACACTCGCGGGATGGTTCCGCCCGATGAGTACAGGGGTCATGCCCGAAACCATAGAAGGCACCACTGACAATCGGCATTTGAGATTTACCTCCCGGCCGTGAGCCGGCGGCGAGGCGGGTGGTACCGGCGGCGAGGCGGGGCCCGGCACCGGTGCCGTGCGGTACCAACCGGCACCGCACGGGGCCGGCACCGGCGGCAGGGGCGGGCCCGGTGCCCGCCGCCCCCGGACTCCCCGCACAGCACCGGGGCCCGGCACTCCGCCGGGAGTGCCGGGCACCGGCAGGAGGGAACAGAAGGCGTCAGGGGAAGGACAGCACCGGTACCGCGTCGGCGCCGTCCCGCCGCCGCGGAGTCGTCGCCATCAGCCGCGCGAACTGCGCGCCCGCCCGCTCGATCCGCACCGGCAGGGTGTCGGTCAGCGCGTCACCCGTGCCGCCCCAGTCCTCCGAGGCCGCGTAGACCGCCGTCGGCGCGACCACCGCCCGCAGATAGGCGAAGAGCGGACGCAGCGCGTGCTCCAGCACCAGCGAGTGGCGGGGGGTGCCGCCGGTCGCCCCGATCAGGACGGGCTTTCCGGTCAGCGCGTCCGGGTCGATCAGGTCGAAGAACGACTTGAAGAGCCCGCTGTACGACGCGGCGAAGACGGGGGTGACCGCGATCAGGCCGTCCGCCTCGGTCACCGCGTCGATCGCCTCGCCCAGCTCCCGGGAAGGGAAGCCGGTCACCAGATGGTTGGCGATCGGCACCGCCAGCTCGCGCAGTTCGACGATCCCGACCTCCACCTCGGCGGTGTGGTCGGCGCCGAGCGACCCGCGCACCGACTCGGTGAGCCGGTCGGTCAGCAGCCGGGTCGACGACGGCACGCTCAGCCCGGCGGAGACGGCCACCAGTTTCAGTGCGGTCATGTCATGCCTCCTTGCCGGGAAGGGTCTGCTGCCGGGCGCTGTCCCGCGTGGCGGCGAACGCCGGGTGCAGCGGTGCCGTCTCCGGCACCCCGGCCGGCCGCAGGTTGGCGAATTCCTTGCGCAGGACCGGTACGACCTCCTCGCCGAGGATGTCGAGCTGCTCCAGTACGGTCTTGAGCGGCAGCCCCGCGTGGTCCATCAGGAACAGCTGGCGCTGGTAGTCGCCCACGGCGTCCCGGAACCCGAGGGTCCGCTCGATCACCTGCTCCGGGGAACCCACGGTCAGCGGGGTCTGCTCGCTGAAGTCCTCCAGCGAGGGCCCGTGTCCGTAGACCGGCGCGTTGTCGAAGTACGGACGGAACTCGCGTATCGCGTCCTGCGAGTTCTTCCGCATGAACACCTGCCCGCCGAGCCCGACGATGGCCTGCTCGGGCGTGCCGTGACCGTAGTGCGCGTACCGCTTCCGGTAGAGGTCGACCATCTTCTTGGTGTGGTACATGGGCCAGAAGATGTTGTTGTGGAAGAAGCCGTCACCGTAGTAGGCGGCCTGTTCCGCGATCTCCGGGGAGCGGATGGAGCCGTGCCAGACGAACGGCGGAGTGCCGTCCAGCGGGCGCGGGGTCGAGGTGAAGCCCTGGAGGGGGGAACGGAACTTGCCCTCCCAGTCCACCACGTCCTCCCGCCACAGCTTGTGGAGCAGGGCGTAGTTCTCGATCGCCAGCGGAATGCCCTGGCGGATGTCCTGGCCGAACCACGGATAGACGGGGCCGGTGTTGCCGCGCCCCATCATCAGGTCCACCCGGCCGTCGGCGAGGTGCTGGAGGTACGCGTAGTCCTCCGCGATCTTCACCGGGTCGTTGGTGGTGATGAGGGTGGTGGAGGTGGAGAGGATCAGATTCTCGGTCCGGGCCGCGATATGACCCAGCAGGGTCGTCGGGGACGACGGCACGAACGGCGGGTTGTGGTGCTCGCCGGTCGCGAAGACGTCCAGACCGACTTCCTCGGCCTTCCGCGCGATGGCCACGGTCGCCTTGATCCGCTCGTGCTCGCTCGGCGTCCGCCCGTTGGTGGGGTCGGTGGTGACATCGCCGACGGTGAAGATGCCGAACTGCATGAAGCTCACCTCTCGAACAGTGTGGTTGAACGTTGAACTAAACCATACAACCCGGCCTCCCTCCTGGCTATTCCGGCCTGTGTTTTCGCTGGTCAGGGCTGTGCGGCGGGCCTCTTACCGCCCGCCGCGGGGGTACGGGGGCGTCAGCCGACGCCTGGGAAGAGCTGCCGGAAGGCGTCGGCCGACTCCGATCCGGACCGCCCGTACGGGGCGTCGAAGTCCCACACCAGGAAGAGCAGGAAGGCGATCAGCACACTGAACAGTCCGGCGATCAGCAGTTCCCGCCAGCTCCGCCCGATTCTCATGGTGAAGATCAGCCCCACGGTGAACACCGCGCCGATGATCAGGCCGAACCAGACCACCCCGGGCAGGGTGGCACCCGCGTTCTGCGCCCTGCTGGTCCGGATCTCGTCGGCGAGGGCGACCCGGTCGAGCATGGGCTGGTACGCCTGGGCCTCCAGATTGTTCGCGGGCTCGCGCTGGGCGATGTCCGTCCGGAGGTCCTTGAGCAGCTCCGCCCCCCGGTCGGGCAGCTCCTCGCCGTCCACCATGCGCGGCCACTCCTTGTGCACGACATGCGACACATAGCGGTCGATGTCCGCACGGATCCGGTCCCGGGTGTCGGCCGGCAGCACCTCGGCCCGCTGGGTGACCTCGTAGAGGGCCTGCGCCTCGCGCCGGACGTCGTCCTGGGCGGTGCCGCGGGCCTCCCAGACGCCGGCGATGGCGAGACCGAGGACGATCGCGTACACGACGCCGATCATCATCGTCATGTATTCGAGCACGTCGGGGATGTCGGTCTCCGAGTCGTCTCCGGGCGCGCCGGCGGCCTCGCGTCTGCGCTGGCTGAGCACGGTGACGGCGATGACGACGGCACATGCGGCGGCCATCGCGATGGCCAGGACCAGCCATTCGGACATGGTGGGCTCCGTGTCTGTGTCGGGTGTTCTCACGGGTGGACGGGCGGTCCCGGGCGGTGCCGGGGGTACGGCGGCGGCGCGCCCGGCCGCCGTGCGGGGCGGGCGCGCCGGGTACGCGGGGGTCAGCCGCGCCGGGGCCGCAGCAGGACGGCGGCGAGCACGGCGGGGGTGGTGGTGACGAGCACCAGGATCACCAGCGGCATGCCCTCCCCCTCCGGCTTCGAGGGCGGCGGGGTGTGACCGGGTGCGGCGAGCAGGCGCGGCGTGGGGGACGGCCGGGCCGGGGGGCTCGGCGCCGGTGTGGTCCGTACGGGCGCCGGCGGGGCCGCGGCCGGCGGTGTCCCGGGTACGGGTACCGGCGGTGGCGGCACTGGCGCCCGCTCGGGCACCCGGGGCGCGGGCGCCGGCTCCGGTGTACTCGGCGGCGGCACGCTCGGAGTCCGCGTCACCGTCGGTGTGGGGCTCGGCGTCGGCGTCGGTGACGGCGTCGGCGTGGGGGTGGGTGTTGGCGTGGGTGTCGGGGTCGGTGTCGGGGTCGGGGTGGGGCTCGGCGTCGGGGTGGGAGTGGGGGTCGGCTTGGTGGGTGTGGGCTTGGGGCAGTGCGGTTTCGGCGGCTTGGGAGGCTTGGGCGGCTTGTGGCAGGGCGGTTTCGGGGGTTTGGGCGGCTTCGGGGGCTTCGGGCAGTCCCGCAGCACCTCGACCGACACGGAGGTGCCGATCGCGATGGGCCGGGGTCCGCTGACGGACACGGAGGCCGACGCGCAGACGATCCCGGGCACCGACACATAGGCGGCGACATCGAAGGGGAAGGGGCCGGCCACTCCGGAGGCCGATGTGGCCCGCGCCAGCGGCACGGGGGTGCGCGGCGGAATCCCGCGCACGGCGGCCGGCGCCGACGGTCCCGGTGCCGGTCCCGATGCCGGGTCCGCACCCCCGCCCGAGCCCGAGCCCGGAGCGGTCGCCCGCTCGGGCGGACGGGCCGCCGGGCTCGCCGCGGGGGCGGTCGCCCCGGGCCGTTCCGTCCGGACGGGCGCCGGTTCCGATATCCTCGCGGGTCCCGCCTGGGGCTCTCCCGGTGCCGTTGCCGACGGCCGGGCCGGCTCCCGCATGTCAACTGCCGCCGCACCGGCCGCAGTCACTGCCTGCGAGCCCAGAAGTGCCGCGATCCCCAGTGCGCTCAACTTCTCCCATCCAGCCACATTCGCAAGGTAGGGCGCACACAGGGCATTCGGGTGAGCTATCACCCGGACAGGTGAATAAAACGTTTGTCCGATTCTTCACTCTCAAGAGTGAATTCGAGGTGGGAGAATCCGCCCCCGCGCCCCCTGTCGCGCGCCCTCCCCCGGGAGCCCCCGCTCACCCCGCCCGCGCGACCGCTCCCCACACCCCCGCACCCCCGCGTGCCGTGGACCGCCGGCGCCGCCGGGGGCGGGACGGGACGGGGCTGGACGGAACGGGGCTGGACGGAGCGGGACGGGACCCGTCAGACGTACACCACGCGGACGACCGAGACGGTGAGCACGCTCGCACTCACGTAATAACGGACCACCACACCGGCGACGGTGGCCTCGCGACGGTCCTGATCACCCCTGATGGGGGTGGATCCGTGCCCGTACGGATCGGCCGCCAGGCGCAGCATCGCGAAGTCGAAGCGGACCCTGAGGGCATGGGCCATCGCATGACGGGACTGGTCCGCCGGTGGCGCGTACTGAACACGGCAGCGTTTCACGCGATCTCCGGCCGGTCGTGGTCGGCCGGTATGGCGTCGATGTCCTCGCCGCGCGAGAGCCGGTCGAAGAGATCCGAGTCCTCCTCGTCGGCGGGGGTCCCGGCCAGCGCCCAGCGCACCAGTGCGGCGGGGAGGTCCGCGACGGAGAGATTCTCGATCTCGCGGTCGAAGGCGGCTGCCTCGTCGGTGCTCATGGCGGCCCGGATCGCGGCGATGGTGCCCGGGAGTTCGACCAGTTCACCGCCGATGCTCGTCTTGAGTGTGGCGTCCATGGATCCCTCCTGGCTCCGGTCTGCGCACACCGTACGCGGCGGTCCGGAACATGTCGCCGGTGGGGTGCCGCCCGGCACCGCGAGAGCCCGGGGACGGCACCGCGCCGGCCCCCGGCCCGGCCCGGGGGCGCGTGACACGGGCGCAGGCGCGCGGCGCCGGCGCAGTGAAGTGCGAAGGGTGGTGAACCGGACGGAGTACGCCCGCGTGCGGCAGTTGACGGCGCGTGAGACGGTCGCCGGGTGATCGATACCGTACTCGCCGCCATTCCCGTGCCCGTGGTCGCCGCGTCCGGTGCCGCCGCGCTCTGTCTCCTCGGCACCTCCGCGCTCCGCTTCGCCAGCGCGAGCCGCAGCGACCCCTCCGACGAGGCCCGTTCCGTCACTCTGGCGCTCTACGGGTGTCTGGTCGCGCTGCTCACACTCGCCCTCTTCGTGACACTGTTGTGAACCGCGCGGCGGCCCCCGCCGCCGTGCCGGTCACAGCCAGCCGTTGCGCCGGAAGCTCCGGTGGATCACCAGACAGGCTGTCACCATCACGCCGATGACCAGCGGATACCCATAGGTCCAGCGGAGCTCCGGCATATGGTCGAAGTTCATTCCGTACACCCCGCAGACCATCGTCGGCACGGCGACTATCGCCGCCCAGGCGGTGATCTTCCGCATGTCCTCGTTCTGGGCGACCGTCACCTGTGCCAGATGGGCCTGGAGGATGGAGTCGAGCAGGGCGTCATAGGCCACTATCTGTTCGTTCAGCCGGGCGACATGGTCCGCGACATCCCGGAAATATGGCTGGATACCAGTCTCGATCCCGGGCTGGGAGGAGTTCGCCAGCATCGCCATCGGACGTTCCAGCGGACCCACCGCCCGCTTCAGCTCCAGCAGTTCCCGCTTGAGCAGATAGATCCGTCCCGCGTCGGCCCGGCCGCCGTGCTCGGTGAAGACATCGGTCTCCACGGTGTCCACATCGGCCTGTACGGCGTCGGCGACGGCGAGGTAGTCGTCCACCGCCTGGTCGGCGATGGCATGCAGCACGGCGGCCGGCCCCTTGGCCAGCTGTTCGGGTCTGCCCTCCAGGGATTCGCGCAACGGCCCGAGCGAGCCGTGCCGGCCGTGCCGGATGGTGATCACGAAGTCCGAACCGGTGAAGACCATCAGCTCTCCGGTGTCCACCACCTCGCTGCCGGCGTAGGACTCCTCATTGCCGACATAGCGGCAGGTCTTCACGACGGTGAAGAGCACTTCGGCGCCCTTGCCGCCGCCGGCGCCGCCGCGCTGCTCGTACCGCTGGATCTTGGGCCGCTGATGGGCCTGTACGGCGTCCTCCACGGCGAGCGGATGGAGCCCGAAGAGCTCGGCGAAGACCGCGAACTGCACCTCGGTCGGCTCATGCAGGCCGATCCACACGAATCCCCGGCCCTGTTTGCGCACCTGGCGCAGCGCCTCGGCGGCATTGCCGTCGCAGGGCTGCCGCATCCCGTCCTCGTACACCACACAGTTGACGACGCTGCTGCCCAGCGGGGAGCGCTTGGGGTGGCTGAGGTCGACGACGGTGCGGCGGTAGGCGCTGCGGATCACACGGCGCAGTCGGTGAATCATCGGCACGGCGCAGCTCCTTCGGATGCCGGGGCGGCGTCAGTGTGTCATCCGGTGCCCCCTGGGGTGATATGCCCGCCGGATCCCGTTCCTCATTCGACTGTGGCAGTCCGCTGTCCGCCGCCGGTCGCACCCCCGGCCCCGCGGTCCGCGGTCCGCCGCACCGGTCGCCCGCCGCCCGTCTACCCGCCGCCCGCGAGATGCCGCTCGAAGACGGCCCGTTCCCGCTCCAGATACTCCGCGTCGCCGAGATAGAGCAGATGATGTCCGTCGGCGAGATGCCCCGCGAAGGCGGCGTTCCCGGCCGCCGCCCGGGTGCGCATGAAGTCCACCAGGGCGTGGAGCCGGGCGACGACCGCGTCCACCAGCCCGGCCCGCCCGGCCGCGTCGAGCCCGTACCGGTCGCAGAAGACCCGTGCCAGGACGGCCTGTTCCGCCGGCGGGCGCGGGCTCTCGGTGCTCAGCGGCACCCAGCGGTAGACGGCGTGGGCGATGTCCCACAGCCGGGGCCCCGGGTGCGCGGCGTCGAAGTCGATGATCCCGGTGGTCCGGTTCCCGTCCAGGACGCAGTTGTGGGGACCGTAGTCACCGTGGCAGATCACCTCGGCGGGCTCCCGCGCGGCCATCATCCACCCCTCGGTGACCGCCGTCAGCGGGCCGGTGGCGGCGTCGTGGTAGGCCCGCAGCAGCTCGGCCGCGGTCTCCAGGGCCTCCCGTGAGGCGGCGGCGGGCGTGGCCGGGTAGTCGCTGACCTCGCCCGGCAGGAAGTCCAGGATCTCGAAGCCGTCCGCCGTCACCCCGCGCACATCGGGCGCGGCGGTGAAGCCCCGCTCCCGCAACTGCCGCAGCAGCCGGTGCACCAGAGGGGACCACGGGCCGGTGGGCCGCCGCACGGTCGCCCCGGTCCTGATCACCTGATTGACCCCGCCGGACAGCACCTCGTGATCGGTCACGTCCCATGTCCCCCTCGGTCAGGGCGGCGGGACCAGCCGCGCCGCCGTCCCGCCGAGCATGGCACCCGGCCCGCGGGCCGGGAAAGTTCATGCGTTTCCGGCGCCGTCACCCCAATGCCCTCCCCCGGATGCACGCCGCCACCCCGCCCCCGACGCTGAGACGACCCGCGCTCCGCGCCGCGGCCCGAGGGCCGCAGGGGTGCCCGGCTCCGGAAGGTGTGCCTTGAGCTCGATGGACCTGCCCGCGGACGCGCCGCGCCAACCCGCGGCGGCGGAGACGGCCGCGGTGGGCCGCCCCGCCAACCCCACGCTCACCTGGGTGACGCTCGCCCTGATGACCACCGCGTCGGTCGCCAGTCTGCGCGCCGCGCCGACCATGGCCGTCTATGGCCTGGCCTGCGTCTTCCTCTATCTCGTCCCGGCGATCGTCTTTCTGCTGCCGACCGCCCTGGTCTCCGCCGAACTGGCCTCCGGCTGGTCCGGCGGTGTCTACCGCTGGGTCAGCGAGGGGCTCTCCAAACCGCTCGGCTTCCTCGCCGTCTGGTGCCAGTTCGCGATGACGATCTTCTACTACCCCTCGCTCCTCGCCTTCGTCGCCAGCACCATCGCCTATGTCATCGATCCGGCCCTCGCCTCGAACGGCCTCTACACCGCGATCGTGATCATGGTGCTGTACTGGACCGGCGTCTGGGTCTCCTCGCGCGGCACCAAGGCCCTCGCCGGCCTCTCCTCCTGGGGCCTGATCATCGGCACCCTCGTGCCGGGCACGCTCCTCGTCGTCCTCGGCATGGTCTTCCTCGGCCAGGGCAATGCCTCCGCCGCCCCGATGGACGCCTCCCATCTCCTCCCGCAGTGGACGGGGCTGGCCAGCCTGGTGCTGATCGTCAACAACTTCCTCTCCTACTCCGGCATGGAGATGAACGCGGTCCACGTCTCCTCGCTCAAGGACCCGCCGAGGGAGTACCCGAAGTCGATGTTCCTGGCCATGGGGCTCGTCCTGCTGATCTTCATCCTGCCCGCGCTCGCGATCAGCTGGGTCGTCCCCTCCGGACAGCTCAGCCTCACCGCCGGGGTGATGCAGGCGTTCGACGCCTTCTTCTCGTACTTCAACATCGGCTGGCTCACCCCGGTCGCCGCCGTGATGCTGGTCTCCGCCGCCCTCGGCGGCATGCTGACCTGGCTCGCCGGACCCTCCAAGGGGCTGCTGGAGATCTCCCGCCAGGAGGGCTATCTCCCGCCCTTCCTCCAGCGGCTCAACAAGAACGGCATCCAGCAGAACATCCTGGTCACCCAGGGTGTCGTGACCACCGTCATCGCCCTGCTCTACGCCTTCATCCCCAATGTCTCCAGCGTCTACTGGATCTTCTCCACCATCACCACCCAGGTGTATCTGATCGTCTATCTGCTGATGTTCGCCGCCGCGATGCGGCTGCGCCGCAATCAGCCCGACCACCCGCGCGGCTACCGCGCCCCCGCGCTCGGCCTGCTCTGCACCGTCGGCCTGCTGGCCTCGATCGCCGCGCTCTCCATCGGCTTCGTCCCGCCCTCGCAGTTCGGCGGCGGCAGTGTCTGGTCGTACGTCCTCATCATCGGCTGCGGTCTGGTGATCCTCGGCCTGGTGATCCCCTGGGCCTTCCTGAGATTCCGCAAACCCAGCTGGAAGACCACCGGCGCGGACACCGGCTCCGCCGCCGGGGAAGGGAGCGGTACATGAGCCCCACCCGGTTCGCCTCCGAACACCGGTGGATCTACCTCACGGCGATCGCGCTGCTCGTCGGCCTGCTCATCGCCGGACTCGTCCGCTTCAACAGCGTCCGGGTCACCAACGACGCCGAGGAGAAGGCGAACCGGCTCGCCCGCGCCCTGGACGACGCCGGATTCCCGCACCCCGACACCGAGACCATCAGCCGTGCGCTGGGCACCGACGGCGGGCCGGTCTGCGACGACCCGGCGAGCGCGCTCAAGTCCGCGCTCTGGCGGATCAATCTCTCCAACGGCGCCGGCGGCCCCGGCCAGCGGCCCGTCATCGCCGACTCGCAGGCGGTCGAGGCCATGGCGATGGTCCTGGAGGTGTACTGCCCGGAACGACTCCCCGCGATCCGGGACGAGATCGACAAGCTGAAGACCGACGACACGGTGAGGCAGTGAGATGAGCGGCGACCAGGGCGGTACGGAGACGGCCCTCGCCGGCCGGATCGCCGGACTCATGGACCGGGCCCGGGCCGACCTCACCGAACTGGTGGCGATCCCGTCCGTCGCCGATCCCCGCCAGTACCCGCCCGAGGAGTGCGAACGCGCCGCCCGCTGGGTCGCCGACGCCTTCACCGGGGCCGGACTCACCGGCGTACGCCTCGTCCCCACCCCCGACGGCAGCCTGGCCGTCCTCGGCTCGCGGCCCGCCCCGCCCGGCGCGCCGACCGTGCTGCTCTACTGCCACTACGACGTCCAGCCGCCCCTCGGCGAGGAGGCGTGGACCACCCCGCCCTTCACCCTCACCGAGCGCGACGGCCGCTGGTACGGGCGCGGCACCGCCGACTGCAAGGGCAATATCGTCATGCATCTGACCGCGCTGCGGGCGCTCGGTGACGATCTGCCCGTGGGGCTGCTGTTCGTCGCCGAGGGGTCGGAGGAGCAGGGCACCGGCGGGCTGGAGCGGTATGTCGCCGAGCACCCGGAGGAATTCCGCGCCGACGCGCTGCTGATCTGCGACACCGGGAACGCCGCCGTCGGCACCGGCACCGCGACCGTCTCCCTGCGCGGGCTCGTCAATGTGGTCGTCACCGTCGACACCCTCGCCGGAGCGGTCCACTCCGGCATGTTCGGCGGGCCCGCGCCCGACGCGCTGGCCGCGCTGATCCAGCTCCTGTCGACCCTGCGCGACCCGGAGACCGGCGCGACCACCGTCAAGGGCCTGGCGGGGGACGGCCGCTGGCACGGCGCCGGCTACGACGAGGAGCGGTTCCGCACCGATGCCGGGGTGCTCGACGGCGTCCGCCTCACCGGCACGGGCACCGTCGCCGACCGGCTCTGGGCGCGGCCCGCCGTGACCGTCCTCGGCATCGACTGCCCGCCGGTCGTCGGCTCGTCCGCCGCCGTGCCCGCCACGGCCCGGGCCCGGGTGAGCCTGCGCGTACCGCCCGGGACGGCGGCCGAGGACGCCCGGGACGCCCTGATCGCCCATCTGACGGCGGCGGCCCCCTGGGGAGTGCGCGTCGGGGCCGAGCCGGAGAGCACCGGTTCGCCCTTCCGGGCCGCCACGGACGGCCCCGCCTACGCGGCACTCGGCGCGGCGATGGCCGAGGTGTACGGCGAGCCGATGGCCTTCCTCGGGCAGGGCGGCTCGATCCCGCTCTGCAACGTACTGGCGGAGAACTTCCCCCGGGCCGAGATCATCCTGATGGGGGTGGAGGAGCCCAAGTGCCTGATCCACGCGCCCGACGAGAGCGTCGACCCGACCGAGATCGAGCACATGGCTCATGTCGAGGCGCTCTTCCTGAAGACCTTCAGGGACTCTTTCGCGCGGGTCTCTCCAGCAGCTGGGCGGTGACGAAACCGACCACCGCGCAGACGGTGATCAGCGGCATCTGATGGTGCGCGTCGTCCCCGAGAAGCAGTACGGCGAGGACGGAGCTGGTCACCGGGAGCCGGGTCACCACCGCCGTCGCCGTCACGATCCCGACCGCGAGCGCCGGTGTCGTACCGAACCCCGGCAGCCCCGCGCACCCCACCCCGAACGCCGCGCCGATCAGCACGGACGGAAAGATCGGCCCGCCGCGCAGCGCCCCCAGGCTGATGCCCCAGGCCAGGCCCTTGCAGAGCACCAGCACGAAGAGCGCCGCCACCGGCCAGGAGTGCGGATCGGCCGCCAGGGTGCCGAGGGTGGCCTGTCCGGAGAGCGCGGCCTCCGCCGGATCGCGCCCGGTGATCAGGGCATACGCGGAGATCGCCACCCCGACCCCGCAGGCGGCGAGCACGGTGCGGACGGCCGTCCTGCGGGCGGTCCACTCGGCGGTGAGGGCGCCGAGCCGGTGCGCGGTGGAGACGACGGCCGCGATCACCACGGCGACGGGAATGCCCCAGAGGAAGTCGCCCGCGTCCGGGTTGACGTCGGAGGGGACCGAGGGGAGCTCCAGCGCCCCGATGGAGAACCCCGTCCAGGAGCCGAAGCCGGTGAAGACCAGCGCGCCGACGCCGCTGGCCAGCAGGCAGGGCAGCAGCAGGACGACGAGTCTCGGCCCGGCGAGTCCGGCGGCCTCCACCACCATCACGGCCGCGACGATCGGCCCGCCGAGGATGGTGGAGATCGCCGCCGTGGAACCGGTGGTGCCGAGGACCAGCACCGCCTTCGGGTTCTCCGCGCGCCTGGCGGAGCGGATGGCCAGCAGGGCGAGTCCGCTGCCGAGGGCCATCAGGGGTGCCTCCGGGCCGAGGACCACACCGAGCGGAAGGGTGGCGAGGGCGGCGAACACCACCCCGGGCAGGGCGCTGGGCCCGAGCGGCGGTCCGCCGAGGCCGTGCACCGGCAGATGACCGCCGCCGCCGGGCGCGCGGGTCACGATCGGCGCGAGCAGCAGCCCGGCGAGGAGCAGCGCGGGGAGCGGCCACCACCAGGGGGGCCGGTGGTAGCCGACGGCCTCGGGGAGGCTCGTCCAGACGGCGTGCTGGATCTCGTGCTGGAGGCTGACGAAGAAGAAGCAGGCCAGGGCGATGGGTACGCCGATGAGGGCGGAGAGCAGCAGGAGCCGGAGATAGTCGCGGCTGAGCAGCATGGCCCGGAGACCGGCGGCCGGGTCGGTGCCGGTGTGGGCGTCCGTGCCGGGGGACGGTTCCGGGGCGGGGGCGTGGGGCGCGTCCTGCGGGCTCATGGGGCCATGCAAGGCGAGCGGAGCCCGCGGGGGGCGGGGGCGGGGCCCGGGGAGCGGCGCCGACCACCCGTTCGGTGGCCCGCGACGGGTGGTCGGCGCGGGTCCGGACGGCTGCCCCGCGGCCCGGCGCCCGCTCTCCGCCCGGGCCCGGCCCCGGCGCCCGGTTCGTACCCGGAGCCCGCCCCCGGCCACCCGTTCGGTGCACCCGGCTCGCTGCCGGGCCCCGCCGCGCATTCCCTGGACCTACGGGAGCGAGAGGTGGCCGGGATGCCGGACGAGACCGAGCTGGATCGGCTGCACGCGCGGATCGCCGCGCTGGAGTCCGGGGACAGGGGCGCGGCCCGGCGCCCGCCGCACCACCGGGTGCGGTCCTTCCTCGCCGCCGTCCTGATCGTGATCGGCTGTGTGCTCGCCCCGCTGAGCGTGGTCGCCGCCTGGACCTCCGACGAGGTGGGCGACACCGACCGCTATGTCGCCACCGTCGCGCCGCTCGCCTCCGACCCGGCGGTCCGGTCGGCCGTGGCCAACCGGGTCACGGACGCCGTGATGGACCACATCGACCTGGAGTCCCTGCTCTCCGATGTCTCGCCGGCGGACCGTCCCCGGCTCGCCAAGGCGCTCGGCAAGCTGGGCGGGGCGCTGGAGAACGCGGTCCGGAGCTTTGTCCACGACCGGGCCGAGGAGTTCGCCTCGTCGAAGGCGTTCGCCACCCTGTGGACGGAGGCCAACCGCAAGATCCACGACGCGGTGGACAAGGCTCTGACGGGCAGCGGCGGGGGAGCGGTCGAACTGACCGACAACGCCGTGGAGATCGATCTGGCCCCGGTGATCGACCAGGTCAAGCAGCGTCTGGTGGCCGACGGGCTCACCGTCGCGGAGAAGATCCCCGAGGTCCACACCTCGCTGACGGTCTTCCGCTCCGACGACATCGGCAAGCTGAAGACCGGCTTCCGGCTCCTCCAGCTCGCCGGCTTCTGGCTGCCCGTTCTCGCGTTCGTGCTGGTGGCGGGCGGGGTGCTGCTCTCGGTCCGGCGGCGCCGGGCCGTGGTGACCTCGGCGCTCGCGGTCGCCGTCGCGGTCGGGCTGCTCGGGATCGCCCTGACCGCCTTCCGGGCGGTGTATCTGGACCGGCTGCCGTCCGGTGTCTCCCAGCCGGCCGCCGGAGCCGTCTACGACGAGCTGGTCCGCTATCTCCGGTCGGCGGTCCGGATGGTGGTCACGCTCGGTGTCGTGATCGCCCTCGCGGCCTGGCTGACCGGCCCCGGGCGCCGGGCGACGCTGGTACGCCGTTTCTGGCACTCCTCCCTGGCCTCGGCGCGCACCGGGGCGGGCCACGCGGGTCTGCGCACGGGCCCGGTGGGCCCCTGGGCCCGCCGTCTGCGGCACTGGATCGCGTGGATCCTGGTGGCGGGCGCGATCCTGGCGTATCTGCTGTGGAGCCACCCCACGGCCTGGGTGGTCGTGGGCCTGGCCCTGGCCCTGCTGGCGGCCCTGGCGCTGCTGGAGTTCCTGGCGGCGGACGATTCCGGGGCGCCGGCGGGGGACGACGGCCCGGGAGGCGGTTCCGGCGGTGGACCGGGCGTACCCCCGCCGCCGGTGGCCCCGCCCGGCCCGGAGTGGGGCCCGGACCCGGTGCACCCCGGCCCCGGCCTCGCGCCGGGCCCGGGAAGAGGCCCGGGAAGCGGTGGCCGTACGGATCCGGCGGCACCGGACACCACCCCGCTCGGCCACCCCGGCGCCGACCCCCACCCGCGGACCGGCGGCCCCGTGCCCCCCGCCCCGGACACCGCGTCCGGCCTGTCCTCCGGCACACCCCCCGGGCACCCGCCCGACTCCGCCCCTTCACCCGAACGGACGCATCCGAATGGCGGGCGCACGGGTACGGGCTGACGCTCGAATTCCCGTCCGCGTCGGGCGGCCGGGACAGAGAAGGGTGGTCCCATGAGCCACGCATCACAGCCAGCCGGGACTCCGCCGCCGAGGCAGGCGCCCGGCCGTCAGACACAGAGGAACAGCGGCTGGGCGGTGGGCGGAGTCGTCTTCGCGGGCATTCTGATGCTCTGCAACGGTGTGCTCGCGATCCTCCAGGGCATCTCGGCCATCGCCAAGGACGACGTGTACACCCGGGTGGGCGACTACGTCTACGCGATCAACCTCACGGGCTGGGGCTGGATCCACCTGATCGTCGGCATCTGTCTGGTGATCACCGGCTACGGCGTGCTCAAGAACCAGCCGTGGGCGCGGTGGACGGGCATCTTCTTCGCCTCGATCAGCCTGATCGCGCAGTTCCTGTTCCTGCCGTACCTGCCGGTCTGGGCGATCATCATGATCGCGATCGATGTCTTCATCATCTGGGCGCTGGCGTCCTACCACGACGAGGAAGGCCCGGATCTCCTCTGACCCTTCGAACCTCCACATCAGGGGGCCCGGCCCCCGCCCCGCTCCCCGGGGCGGGGGCCGGGCTCCTGGCGTGTGTCGGGACTGTTCGCCGGCCGGGATCCGTGTCGACGGTCAGCGCGCGACGGGCTGGACCACGGTCACCAGCAGCGCGACCTTCGTCACCTGACAGGCGATGACGGCGACCCCGCCGATCCGATTCATCCGGTGGTCCCTTCCCCCGCCGCCCGGGTAGGACGTGGACCCGCTGCCGTACGGGTCCCGGGCGATCTCCCGGCGCCGGTCTTCCGGCAGTGCGTCCCGGATGCCGCCGACCGTGGCCGGCACGTCCACTCTCTCGCCGCCGTGGAGTGTCCACAGCATGTCGCCCTCGGCCATCGTCGGACTCCTCGTGTTCGGGGTTTGCGCTGAAGCAGCGTTGTGGGCCTGCCGGGTGGGGTCCACCGATTCAGCCGGGCGGGAGGTCTGTTCGCTCGTCTGGGTCGGCACAACGTGTGTGTTCGACTCGCGTGTCCGAACGTCTCCGGCTGCCCGGGCCGGCGGAGGGAGCACCTTCTCAACCACCGGCGAACACCGCCCCGGTCAGGGCCAGGAGGAGCAGGAACACCGCCGTCACACAGGCGATCTGCTCATCCCTCGGACTCACGGCGTGCTCGTGAGCCACGGCCGCAGCCGCTCCGCGAGCCGGTCGCCGGCCTCGGACATCGCGAGCCAGTGGAAGCCCCCGCCCTCCAGTCGTGCGGCAGGCAGCATCCGCGCGTGCCCCCGGAAGAGATAGCGGAGCCCGATCAGTCTGCGACCGCATCCGGCGCGGACCTCGATGTCCAGCGGCTCCTCCGTACCCGGAAGAGTCCATACGTCCTCCACCCCCGTGTACTCCCGCAACACCCGCAGCGCGGAGGCGTGCAGGGACCGGTCCCCGGCCACCGGCGGGCCGTCGGCGAAGGGCCGGCCGCCGGGCCGCAGCAGGCCCAGTACCCGCTCCCGCTCGTCCACGAGGATCGGTACGGCCACCACGAGGGGGCACCGGTCCCGGTGGGTGCAGCGGCCGTGTGCGGTGTGGTCGTGGGCCGCGTCGTACACCGGCATCAATCCGGCGGCCTCCACCGGGTACCGGTGGAGATACCCGGTGATCGCCTTGACGATGTGGCTGTCACTGACAGTCATACAATCACTTTCCCGATGTCGCGAATACGCATGTGATGACCTTTCCGGTCGCGGTGATCACGGTTTCCCACCGCGCTGCCAGCGCATCGACCAGGACGAGACCCCTGCCGTCCTCTTCCTTTCCGCAGAACGGCCGCACGACGGGCGGCCTCCGTGCGGTGTCGCCGACGCGGACGATCAGTTCTTCGTCGGCGTATTCGATTTCGAGTACGCACTCGCCTTCGGCGTGCTCATGCACATTCGTCAGCAATTCACTGACGACCAGGACGACATCCCCGGCAAACTCCGAAAGGTCCCAGGTGAACAGGCGGTCCCGCACTCTTCTCCTGATGTCCCGCATGGTTGACGGCTCGACGATCAGGCTGATGGTGAGCCGATCTTCGGTCTCCGTGGTGGTGATCATGGCCTCTCCCACCCTCGCTGGCTGCTGGATTAGTCAACGAGTGCGGAATGGCTGCTCACAGGATGGTTCCGCCGAGGGGAATCATGCCGAAACCGGAAGAGTTTGCGCCCTCGTGGATAGTGGTCTGGTGCGGCCAATGGGATGGGAGCTACCTTCAGGGCATGGGGGTCAATAAAGCTCTGAAGCGACAGATGAAAGAACTGGGACTGACGCAAGAAGAATTGGCGCGTCGGCTGAACACCGCCCTGGAGGAGATCACGGGCAGGGAAGGGAGCATGACCGATCGCAGCGTCCGCAATCTTGTGAACGGTGCCACCCGGCGCCCCATCGGACGCACGTGCGTCGCACTGGAATGGGTGTTCGGCTGCCGGGTAGAGGACTTAGGGTTTACGCCATCGCGAATCACGGCACCACCACCACGACGGCAGGAGGTACCCGTGCGACGCAGAGTATTCATAACCGCCGCGACCGGTACGGCGGTGGCGGTCACCGCGCCTGCCGTGGGCGCGCAGCGCCGGGTCGGCTTCTCCGATGTCGAGCGGCTGCGGTCACGGCTGACGACTCTCCAGCTTCTGGAGAACCACCAGGGCGGCCACACCGCACTCGAAGAGGGTGCTCTGGCCGCCGCCGAGGAAGCGCTCACCCTGCAGAGTCAGAACGCCACGGAATCGGTGAAGCGCAGGCTCTTCGGGCTCGCGGCGGACTTCAACACCCTGGCGGGGTGGTCGTGCACGGATGCGGGCATTCTCGACCGGGCGCAGACGCACCTGGACCGGGCGATGACCCTGGCGGGAATGGCCCGGGAATCCGCTGCCCAGCTTCGTATCTGGAACAACGTTGCTCTGGTCGCGACTCAGCGGGGCGATCACGGTGACGCGGTGATCGCCGGGCAGGCGGCCCAAGCCCTGACCGTCAGCCGGCGCGATCCGCTGTTCGCCTCACTGGCCCATGCCCGAACCTCCGTCGGCTATGCGAATGTGCAGGACCGCCAGTCGGCACTGCGGAGCCTCGGTCATGCCGAGGACGCGCTCGCCCGCGCTGTGGCGGCCCCGCGACCGGGGTGGATGGACTTCTACGGCCCTGGAGAGTTCTTCGGGCTGACCGCGAGCGTGCATTTTCACCTCGGCGCCCCGGCGGAGGCGGAGCGGGCAGCTCATCGATCACTCACCGCCATTCCCGAACGCTTCCGCCGCAACAGGGCCATGGTCACGGCACGGATGGCCCGGGCCCAGCTCCACCAGGGCGATCTGGAGCAGTCGTACGAAACTGCCAACCGCGTCCTCGACCTCATGGACGGCGCGACACTTCCGACCCGCATGCGAACTGAGCTGGGCGACTACCACCGCGATCTCCTCGAACTCTTCCCCGGCACGGCACAGGCCCACGACTGGACCGAGCAGGTCCGGATGAAATGGAGCTGACCCGCATGATCGAGCTGCGCCACTTCACCCATGCCGATCGCGACGCCATCCGCGACGTCCTTCTCTCCGTCCACGCCAAGATCCCCGAGTACCCGCCCGGCGACCCCTTCGTCGCCCGCTTCCCCTGGTTCGTGGACCACTGGGGCGGCCACCCCGGCTTCACCTGCGTGATCGGTTACGACGGCGACGAGCCCATCGGCTTCGCCTACGGGGCCCCGCTCGCGGACGGGCACGAGTGGTGGCGCGACGGGCTGAGGCCGCCGCCCGAGCGGACGCGGACATACGGGCTCTCCGAGCTGATGGTGCGTCCCCGGTGGCGCAAGACGGGGGCCTCGGACCGGCTGCACGGGGCGCTGCTCGCGAACCGGACCGAGGATCTCTCCGTACTCCTGGTGGACATCGAGCATCCGAGGGTGGAGGCGCGGTACGAGAAGTGGGGGTACGGCCGGGTCGGCATCCGGCGGCCGTTCCCCGACTCGCCCGTCTTCGCGGTCATGGTCAAGTATCTCGACGGATAGCCGGTGCGCGAGGGGTGCCGACAGCACTGGCGGCAAGGCGTCTTGCACGGCCCTGACCTTCTCCTGTCGGTTCGCCGAGCTCCGCGGCGATGCCTGACGCAACCTCACACCGGCCTGAACATCAGGGCATTGATCTGACGCCGCGGGGCGCGGAGCCTGGATTCAGGGAAGTCCCCGCCCTCCGCGTCCCGCCGCGAACCGGCCCGGGAGAACCCGTGCGCGACCCTCCGCTGAATCCCCCACGACCCGACGGAGTTGTCCCATGCCAGTGCAATGCGCCGAGCCCGCCGCCCCCGCCGATCCGGAGACCGGTTTCGTGACCTTCGGTGTGCTGCGGACGGAGGGGCCCGAGGCCGCCGCCGAGGTGATCACGGTGCTCACCGCCGAGGTGCGGGAGTGGGTGCGGTACACACCCGGCTTCATCTCCTCACGTGTCCACATCAGCGCGGACGGCGCCACGGTGATCAACCGGGGCGAGTGGACCAGCGAGGCCGCCTACCGCACCTCCTTCCGGGAGAATCCCGCCGGGGCCGTGCTGCACGGTCTCGGCAGCCGGCCGGGGGTGATCGGGGCCAGCGTCTTCAGCGGGGTGCCCGCCGAGGGGTTCACCGGTCCCGAGGCGAGTGCGGAGCCGGGTGTCGTGATGGTCGCGACCCGGCATCTGGACGGTCATGAATCGGCTCGGGCGCTGCTGGAACTGCTGTCCCGGAGCGGACAGTGGAAGCGCGAGTTCCCGGGCTTCATCTCCGTGACCCCCTATCTCGGCAGGGACGGCACCACCTTCGTCAGCTATCCGATGTGGGTGAACGAGGCCGCGTACCGGTCCTGGACGGAGGATCCCCGGATCTCCGAGGGACAGCAGGAGGTGGCCCGGCTCGAAGTGGCGCCGCCCGAGTATGTGCTGTGCACCGTGGCGGCGCAGGTGGACGCGGCTCCCCGGGACCCCGGGGCGGCCGTCGGTGCCGGTGGGGTCGGGTAACGGTCGCGGCCCGGCGGGTGTTGCCCGGACATGACGACGATTCCGCTGAACACCGAGAACGGGACGGGTACCGGCACCGCCCCCGTCGCCCGGCGCGACGGGCGGCCGATGACGGCCGGGGAGCTGACCCCGCTGGCCTTCGGGGGGTACGCCCACTTCACCGCCATGCAGGTCCGCGACGGCCGGGTGCGCGCCCCCGATCTCCATCTGGACCGGCTGCGGGACGCCTCGCGGCGGCTCTTCGGCCGCGCCATCCCCGATGACCGGGTGCTGTCCGGTCTGCGGGCGGCCATCGCGGCGGGCCCCGCCGACCTCTCCCTCACCGCCACGGTCTACTCCCCGGCCGGGGAGTTCACGGCGGCCGGGTCCGAGGTGGAGCCGGAGATGCTGGTGCGGCTGGGGCCGCCGTCGTCGGGTCCGGCGGGTCCGCTGAATCTGGCCGTGGTGGAGCACGAGCGCTTTCTCCCCGAGGTGAAGCATGTCGGCGAACCGGCGAAGACCTATCTCCTGCGCGAGGCGGCGGACCGGGGCTTCGACGATGTCGCCTTCACCGACCGCCGGGGCCGGCTCAGCGAGGCGTCCATCTGGAACCTGGTCTTCTGGGACGGCACGGCGGTGGTGTGGCCGGTGGCCGGGATGCTGACGGGCACCACGATGGGCGTGGTCCGCCGCCGGCTGGACGCCCTCGGCGTACCGCAGCGGTCCGAGGAGATCACGCTCGCCGGGCTGCCGGAGCTGCGCGGCTGCGCGGTGATGAACTCCTGGTCGCCGGGGATCCCCGTGCACCGTATCGGCACCGTCCCGCTGCCCGGGGCGCCCGAGTTCGTGGAGGTGCTGCACCGGGCGTTCCGGGCCGAACCGCTGGTCTCGCTCCGAGAGATGCCCCACCGGATCACGGCGTGAGCATGATCAGGGCAACTAGACTGCGCCCGAACGCCGGAGACGAGAGCTGGAGCGCCCTGTGGAGATACTGCTGACCGTGGTGGTCGCCATCGCCATCACCGTTGTCTACCTGCTGCCGACGTACATCGCCTTCTCGCGCGGTGCCAAGAACCGCTGGCTGATACTCGTCATCAATCTGGTCTTCGGCGCATCGCTCATCGGGTGGGGCGTGGCCTTCTTCATGGCGACCCGTACCCCGAAGCCCGCCGCACGCGTGTAGCGGCCCTGCGCCGGGACCGGCTCAGCGGAAGAGCCGGCGCACGGACGCGCCCCCGGCACTGCGCGCCACCGGCCGGGGCCGCGCGGCCGGGGCCGCGTCCAGCAGCACGCGGAAGCGGGCGTTGCTGGCCGCCGCGCCCTTCTCGCCGACCGTGGCCGTCCAGCGCCGGCACTCCGCGTCCACGAAGGTCTCCACGGCGGTCCGGTCCGCCGTGCACCAGTGGGGGAAGCCCGACAGCCAGGCCATGGCCTCCTCGGGGCTGCGCTCGCACTCCATCAGCCGGACCGCCGTGTACGCGGGGTCGATCCAGGACGGGCCGGTCGCGGGCATGGCCCAGTCGATGATGTACGCGACCCCGCCCCGGCCGATCATGATGTTGTGCGGGTTGGTGTCGGTGTGCAGCAGATGGCGTCCGTGCAGGGCGGCGGCCTCGTGCGGATGCAGGAACTCCGCGTACCGGTCGGCGAACCGGGGCAGGGGCAGGTCCGGGACCCGCAGGGCGGGGATTCTGCGCAGGGTGCGCGCGACCGCGTTCAGATCCCGGCTGCCGGGTCCCAGATCGGCGTGGCGGCCCTCGATGTGGACGAAGGCGAGACATCGCCAGCCCGCCGCCGCGAAGGTGTGGCGGATCGAGGGGCCGATGCCGCGCACGGTGCGGTTGACCGACTCCTCCCACCGTAAGGCGGCGAGCTCCGCGTGGTCGCTCTCCCGCACGCCCTTGAGGAAGAGCATGCCGTGCGCGGTGGTGGACAGGGTGAGGGCCAGCGAGCAGTTGAGGCCCTCCGGGACGACGACCGCCGATGTCACCCGTCCCGTACGCCGCTCCACGGCCGTGCGCAGCTCCTCGGGCAGCGCCTCCCAGTCGACTCGCTCGGACATGTGCTGCCTTTCGTGACGGCCGGGTTGAGAGGCGGGGGTGGGGAAACGACGTTACCCCCGCCGGGCCGGCCACTACTTCTGTGTGACACCGCACTTGCGGCAGCGCTGCTTTCCGCTCCAGCCCACCCATTCGTGGTCGCATTCCCTCAGAACCCACGGTTTCATATCCGGTTTCCTCCCTGGACCGCGTTCCACGGCGCCGGCTGTTCGCGGCTGTGGCCCGGACGGCCCTTCACTCGTACAGATGGCGGGATCTCCCCTTCGGTCCCCGCCACCAGGGGCCGAAGGCGCCGGCGGAGAGTGGAACCTCCTCCTTCTTCCCCTGTCCGGGCCGCGCTTCACCGTCCGCCGGGCATTTCCTCCGCCGCCGCCGGGGTACCGGCGGCCGGTGGTACAGAAGTTGACGTACGGTCACAAGTGCGCCGTCCACGACCCCGAATGAGCCGGGGATGCCTCCATGCGCCGGAGTGCGTTCCCCCGGGGAGCCCCGGCGGGCCCCGGGAAGCGCCCCGGGGGGTCAGCCCCACCCCCGTCCACCTGCCTGCCGGATGGGACGGCGGCCGGTCGCGCGGCAGGCTTCCCGCCATGACCACCTATCCCGCCCGCGTCATCGCTCTCGCTCTCTCCGCCGCCGCGGTCGCGACCACCGTGGCCGCCGTCACCGGGCCCTCGGCGCGGGCCCGGGAGGCGCCGGGGCCGCGCACGGGTCTCGACTGGCGGCCCTGTGCGGCCGGTACCGGTGCCGGGTCCCGGGAGTGCGCCGAACTCTCCGTGCCCGTCGACTACCGGGATCCCCGCGGGGAACGGCTCACGGTGGCCGTCACCCGGCTGGTGAGCGACCGGCCCGCGGCGCGGCGCGGGACGCTGCTGCTGATTCCCGGCGGGCCGGGCAACTCCGGGACCGCCGAGGTGGCGCGGAAGGGCCCGGCGCTGCGGGCGGAGCTCGGCGGGGCGTACGACATCGTCGGTCTGGATCCGCGCGGGACCGGCGGGAGCACGGGTGCCGCGTGCGGGCTGCCGGCGGAGGACCGCAGACTGGTCAATCTCCGTCCCTGGCCGGCGGCGGACGGTTCGATCGCGGCCGGCACCGAACGCGCGCGGCGCACGGCCGGGGCGTGCGGGCGCGACGGCGGTCCGGTGCTGCGCAGCATCAGCACCCTCAATGAGGTGCGGGACATCGAGAGCTTCCGGCGGGCGCTGGGGGTGGAGAGGCTGTCGGCGGTCGGCACCTCGTACGGGGCCTACGCGGGGGCGGTGTACGCGCAGAAGTATCCGCACCGCACCGATCGCTGGGTGCTGGACAGCAGCGGGGACCCCGATCCGGCCCGGGTCGGGCGCGGCTGGCTGGCCAATATGGCGCGCGGCGCCGAGGACCGGTTCCCCGACTACGCGGCCTGGGCGTCCGATCCGGCCCGGGAGGGGGAGGGGTTGCGGCTCGCGGACCGCGCCGAGGAGGTGCGCCCGCTCTTTCTCGCGCTCGCCGCCGAGCTGGACCGGGCGCCGAAGGAGTCGGCGACTCCCGGGGTGCCGCTCACCGGGAATCTGCTGCGGCAGGCGATGCAGACCGCCCTCCACTCGGACACGGCCTTCCCCGGCTTCACCCGGCTGTTGTCGGCGGCCCGCACCCCCGGTGCGAAACCGGTGCTCCCGGCGGCGCTCGTCGAGCCGTTGACGGAGCGCGAGACGGCCGTCGCCATCGCCGTGGTCTGCAACGACGTGAAGTGGCCCGGGTCGGTCCAGGGGTACGGGCGGGAGGTGGCCGCCGACCGCGCCCGGCACCCGCTGACGGCCGGAATGCCGGTGAACATCACGGCCTGCGCCTTCTGGAAGAACGACCGGCGGGAGAAGCCGGTGCGGATCACCGACCGGGGTCCGTCCAACATTCTGATGATCCAGAATCTGCGCGATCCGGCCACCCCGTACTCCGGCGCCCTGCGGATGCGGGAGGCGCTGGGGGAGCGGGCCCGGCTGGTCTCGGTCGACCGGGGCGGGCACGGTGTCTACCCGGCGGCCGGCTCCGTCTGCGGAAACCGGGCGGTGACCGGGTTCCTGACCACCGGGGAGCGGCCGGCGAGGGATCTGAGCTGCCCCGCCTGACGCCGCGTGCCGTCCGGGCCCGCTCCCTCAGCGGCCCGGCTCGGCCTTCCTCAGCAGCTCCACCAGGCTGGAGAAGCTGTCCCCGCCGTGTCCGGCCGCCATCCCGCGCCGGAAGAGCGCGGTCACCGTCTCCGGCAGGGTGGTGTCCAGGCCGGCGTCCGCCATGGTGTGCAGGACGTGTTCCGCACTGGCCGTGCCCATCGCCAGCCGGTCCACATCGCCCGCGTGGTCGCCGGCGTCGATGCGTTCCGCGTAGAAGCCGAGGAAGCCCGGCATCACCGACATGGTCTCGGAGGCGTGCGGGAGGATGTCCGCCGCCTTGAGCCCGTGCGCCCCGGCCAGCGCGACCGCCTGCCAGAAGCTGAGCATGGAGGTCCAGAACATGCCCATCCCGATCTGGTACATCAGCGCGGCCAGCCCCGGATCCTCGCCCCGGAAGTCCGTACGGGTGAGGGCCTCCAGCACGGGCCGGTGTTTCTCGAACTCCTCACGCGGGCCGCTGTAGAAGGCCGACGACTCCGGCTTCCCGATGCCGGACGGCGGCACGGTGAGCCCGCCCGCGATCATCACGCCGCCGTGCCCGGCGATCCACCGGGCGCCCTCGCGGGTCTTCTCCGGGGTGTCGGAGCTGAGATTGACGATCACCCGGCCGGCGAGTGATCCGGACACCGGCTCCAAGACCCGGTACATGGCCTCGTAGTCCGTCAGGCTCAGCACCACCAGCTCATGGGCGGTCAGCGCCGCCGCCGGATCGGGGGCGAGCACGGCGCCCCCGGCCACCAGGGCGTCGGCCCGGGACGCGGTCCGGTTCCAGACGGTGACCTCATGGCCCCGGCCGAGAAGGGTGCTCACCATCGCCCGGCCCATGGGGCCGAGTCCGATGACGGTGACGGGCTGCTGCTGCGTACTCATGACGGCCTCCGGTGCGGAAAGGGGCGGATCTGCTGCTTCAACTCACTGAAACGAACGCTCTATTCAGCGCCTGGAGCAGACGGTAGCACCCACTGAAACGAACGCTCTACTCAGTTGCGGGCGGAGGGATTGGGGGAAAGTTGTCCACAGGCTGTGGACAGAATCCGCCGAAAGGACCCGCCGGGGTCAGCGCGGACCGCGCGCCCGCCCCGCGATGGCCGCCTCCACCGCCGCGAGCCGCTCGGCCAGCAGCCCCAGCGCCGCCACCGCCGCGTCCGCCACCGCCTCCGGAGCGCCGGGCGCGGCGGATGACTCCGTACGCCCGTCTCCGTCTCCGCCGCCGGCCGCACCGCCAACGGCGCGGTTACGGACATATGCTGACGTGATCTCGGCCCAGCGCGCCGCACGCGCACCGTCCAGCGTGCCGCGCAGCTCCGCCAGTTTCAGCAGATTGGCCTCCGCGCCCGTGGTCAGCGTCTGCGCCTCGCCCGCGTAATGATCCCCGATCACCGCCGCCAGCTCGGCATCGTTCATCACCGGACTGATGCGCTGCACCATCCTGTTCATGTTCCGGTAGGAGCCCTGGAGCCGGAACGGCGGCTCGGTACGGTGCTCGTCCGCCTGCGCCGCCGACGCGATGTACGCCGCGTTCACCGCCAGCACCGTCTTCCGGGCCGTCAGCACATGGCCCAGCACCGCCACCACCCGGTCGAGCTCCGCCGCCGGGTACGGATGCGCGAGCTCTTCCCGGCGCGCCCCCGGATCCCCCGCCGCCAGCCGCGTCAGCAGCTCCAGATCGGCCCGCTCCCGGCCCGCGAGCGGCGCGAGCACCGGATGGGAGGTCAGCGCGTTCTCCACGAAACTCAGCGCGAACGCCTCCTCCCGGCCCGTCAGCACCTCGCCCAGATTCCACACATCGGCCCGGTTCGCCAGCATGTCCGGGACGGCGAACCGCCGGCCCGACTCGGTGTACGGATTGCCCGCCATGCAGACCGCGAACCGCTTGCCGCGCAGATCCCGCCCGCCCAGGGTGCGGGTCGCGTCGCAGAGCGGGATGAACTTCTGGAGCAGCTCCGGCGAGGTGTGCTGGATGTCGTCCACGTACAGCAGCACGTTGTTCCCCGCCGCGAGCGCGAACTCCACCTTCTCCAGCTCCCGGCGGGCCGCCGCGTCCGGCGCCCGGTCCGGGTCGAGCGAGGTGGTGTGCGCGCCGAGAGCCGGGCCGTCCACCCGGACCAGCAGCAGGCCGAGCCGGTCGGCCACATACTCGATCAGCGTCGTCTTCCCGTACCCGGGCGGCGAGACGAGCAGCAGCAGCCCGCTGCTGTCGGTGCGCCGGGCGTCCCCCGCCGCGCCCAGCTGTTTGGCGAGACTGTCGCCGATCAGCGGCAGATACACCTCGTCCACCAGCCGGTTGCGGACAAAGGCCGACATCACCCGGGGCCGGTGGTCGTCCGGCCGCAGCCGCTCCCGCTCGGCGGCCACCAGCGAGCGCCGCAACTCCTGATACGCGCGGAACCCGGGCACCTCGTGCTCGGCGAACGCGGCCGTACGGGAGAGGAATTCATCCAGCCGCACCGGCAGCGACCCCCGGACGATCCGGGGATGGGAGCCCAGCAGACCGGTGACCGTACCGGTGAGCGGCGCGTCCACCTCGCGGCGCGGCAGCTCCGGACAGAGCTCGGCGGCCACCGCCTCCGCCAGATCGCCGGGGTCGGTCTCCTCGCCCCGGGCCGCCGCCCACGCCGCCAGCCAGCCCTCGGCGATCCGGTGCGCGGAGAGCGGATCGCCCCCGGCGAGCAGGGCGCGCAGATCGGCCTCGTACGGACTCTCCGCGCCCGGAGCCGCCCGGCGGAACTTCTCCAGCAGCGTCCGGGCCGCCGGACCCGACACGAAGGAGCCCCCGCCCTCCGCCAGCTCCTCCACCAGATACCCGGCCGCCTCCGCCGCCGTGCCCGCCGGGACGGCCGGGAAGCCGGCCCCGCCGATCGCCGCCGCCAGCTCGCCGACGAGCGCGTCCAGCGCCGGTGCCGCGCCGAACGACTCGCGCGCCCGCACCAGCGAGACGGCATGCCGGCGCCACCGCTCCCGCTCGGCCGGGCCCGTCCCGTGCACCCAGAAGAGCTGGGCCGCCGCGCGCGCCCCGGCCGGGTGCCGCAGCAGCCCGGCACCCGCGCGCAGCCGCAGCACCAGCCGCAGGATCGCGGCGGTGTCGTGGTCGTGGACACCGCGCTCGTACCCCTCCTCGGGGGCGTCCGCCAGCGCCCGGGCGATCAGCGCCGCCGGCTCGGCACCGGCCACCGCCGCCGGCAGCAGCCGGGCCGCCAGATACTCGGCCCGGCAGACGTCGGCCGACTCCGACGGCAGGGTGCGCGCCCAGTGGCGGCGGGCGGCCGTGAAGCGCGGATCCGTCACCGGGGAGCGGTAGTCGGTTCCCGTCAGCGCGAAGGCCATGCCGTCCGTGCCGTGCGGCACCAGGGTCAGCTCCGGCGGCCGGGTGGTGACCGCGAACCGGTGCCCGCCCAGCCGGATGGTGTCGCCGCCCTCCTCGAAGAGCTCCCGGCGGTCGCGCAGCGCCCGGCCGGCCTCCTGGCGGGCCGCCTTCAGCCGGCCCAGCAGCTCCTCCGCCCGCACCCGGTCGCCCAGGGAGCGCAGCTCCTCGGCCGTGCGGCGGACCCGTACGGCCATCGGATCGGCGGCGAACCACGCGTGCACCTCGTCGGCGCTCTCCAGCGCCGCCGCCCGGCGCCCGATCGCCTCCAGCACCCTCCCCGCCGACTCCGCGAGCCGCTCCGCGCGCCGTGCGCGCTCGTCCCGGAGCGACTGCCCGCGCGCCTCGAACGCCTCCCGCACCTCGGCCCGCCGCTCCGCCACGGCGGTGAGAAAGCCGTCGTGACCGGAGAACCGGGACTCCAGACTCTCCAGCTGGAGCAGGATCGCGGTCAGTCCGCGCTCACAGCTCTCCGGGGTGTCGGCGGCGGCCAGCGCGGCCGTCACCGACTGGGCGAGCAGGGCGGATTCGGCGGCGAAGCCCTCCCGCCCCTCCCGCTCGGCGAGCTCGGCCCGGCGGCCCGCGGCACCGGCACGGGCCCGGTTGAGCACGCCCAGCACCTCGGAGATCCGTTCCAGCACGGCGGTACGGACCCCGGCGTCCGCGATCTCCAGCCCGGTGACGACCTCGCTCAGCGCGCTCAGCCCCGCCGCCCGGCCATCGATCCGCCCGGTCAGCTCCTCGGCGGCGGCGGTGCTCGTGAGCGTCCCCGCCTCGGCGGCCAGCGCCTCCGCGTCCGCCCGCCGGTCGGCGAGACCGTCCGGCCGGCCGATGAAGGCGACGGCCCGGCGGGCGGTCGCGGCGGTGTCGTTCGCCAGGTCCTCGCGCAGGGCGTCGACGGCCGCGACATCCGCGTACGGCAGCTCCCGCAGCCCGGCCAGCCTCCCCTGCGCGCCGCGGAGTTCGGTGATCCGCGCCACCCACTCCGCCGCGCCGGCGGGTGCCTCGCCGCGGACCCGGCGGACCAGCCGGGCGATGTCCTGCGCGGTGTCGGCGAGGGCCTCGGCCGCCCGCCGGGTCAGATCGCGGACCTTCCCGTATTCGGCCAGCGCCTGCTCGGCGGTGGTCCGCACCTCCAGCAGCGGGGTGAGCAGATCCCCGGCCGCCGCCTCGCCCAGCCAGTGGTGGCGGTCGGCGGCCCGCGCGCAGTCGGCGGCCAGCGACTCGTACACCTCGCTCGTCGGTGCGGTCACCGCGGCCCGCCGCACGATCGCCAGAACCTCGGAGACCCCCCGGACCAGATCGGTGTTGCCGATCCGGGCGAGCGGGCCGGCCGCCGCGGGGGCGGGATGGGTCTCGGAGACGTACGGACTCGTCCAGCTCCGCACCGGATGCAGCCGGGCGGGCTCCCCGTCCGGGGAGCCCGAGAGCGTGGTCAGGGCGCCGTCGGGGAAGAGGGCGTACCCCCGGCAGAAGAGCGGGGCCGCGATCTCCTTGCGGATGGTGCTGTACGGCAGCAGCAGGGTTCGGCTCCCGGCGGGGGAGCGGAAGGCGAAGAGGATCTCGTCACCGCCCGGGGAGCGCAGCACGCGCTCGTACACCAGGCCGTCCACCGGTTCGGTGTCGAAGACGCGCACGGTGCCGTCGGCGAGGAGCGAGCCGCCGGGGAAGACGATGCCCTGCTCGTCGGGGAGGGCACGGCAGGACTGCCCGATCCGGTCGAGCCGGACCGCCGACCCGGTGAGGGTGTTGACCACCAGATGGCGCACGGTGTCCTCGCGGTACGGGCGCACCCGGAGCAGCAGCAGCGGCCCGACCCTCGCGTACGCCATCTCCGCGTCGGCCAGCGCCTGGAGCGGGTCCTCGACCGGCTCGCGGTGGATCTCCGCGGCCGATTCGGGGTCCTCGCCGACGGTGAGGACGAGGAAGCCGCCGGTGGTGGCGGCGTGGACCGTCCCGCCGTCGAGCCGCACCCGCGGCCGGGGCCCGGCCGGATGGTCGTCCCGGGTGGTCCCGGTCCAGACGACGTCGTACGGCGGCGGCAGCACATCGTCCCGCTCGCCGCGCGCGTCCATGAAACGGACCGCGCCGGCCGGGGTGATCTCCCAGCGCAGTACGCGGATGTCCTTCTCGCCGGTGTGGAAGACGGCGAGCACCCTGGTCTCGGTGGCGCGCAGCCGGCCGAGCCGGGCGCCCTGGAAGTAGCGGCAGAGCGAGGCGAACTCGGTGCGGAAGGAGGGGTCGTCCAGGAGCCCGGGGACGGCGTCCTCGGGCAGCGGCTCCGGGTCGGCGCCGGCCCCGGGGCGGTGCAGCGAGAAGATCTCACCCGGTTCGGTGCCCGGGGTCAGCCCGTCCGGCAGATCCCGGCCGAGGAGCAGCAGTCCCCCGACCGCGGCGAGCCCGCGCGGCAGGCCGGGCACGGCGGCGCCGAGATGACCGGAGCCCGCGAGCGCCAGTTCGCCCGATCCGAACGCCCCGGCACGGGCGGTGTTCAGCGCCTCGGCCCGGCGGCCCAGCTCGGCGGCGCGGCGGTGGAGCCGGTCACGCAGGACGTCATGGGCGTCAGCGTCCATACCGGGTTGCACAGTTCTGCTCCCTCGACGGGTGAGTGGTGGTGGTGAGAGGGGCGGGGCGGCCCCCGTGTCCGCGCCCGCCCCCGGTGTGTCCGCAGCCGCCGCCCCCCGCGCGGCGGCTGCGAAGCGGTCAGCCCTCCGCGCCGTTGAGGGAGGCGAGCGGGGCGTCGGCGGCCGGGTTCGCGGGGATGGTGGTTCCGGCGCCGGTGCTCGGGGTGATGGTGGTCGCGGTGACGGGGCCGCTGTCGGTCACGCCCAGCCGCTCGGCGGCCTCCAGCAGCCGCCGCAGCCGCTCACCGTCCGGGCCGGCCCCCGCCGCTCCCGTGCCCATCAGCTTCATCAGCAGCGCGGAGACCGTCAGATTCTGCACATCGGAGGTCGAGACCGAGCCGAGAACCGAGGTCAGGTCGTC
The DNA here is from genome assembly GCF_039888735.1 of Streptomyces sp. CAU 1734. Lineage (NCBI taxonomy): Bacteria > Bacillati > Actinomycetota > Actinomycetes > Kitasatosporales > Streptomycetaceae > Streptomyces > Streptomyces sp. CAU 1734. Next base: position 495,799 of record NZ_JBDQQP010000001.1, on the reverse strand, counting down.
GGTGAAGGAGGCCGAACCGTCCAGCCAGGGACCGGCCAGCGCCTGCGCGGTACGGGAGTTGTCGACGAACCCGTCCACGCTCTTCCCGAGGCTGATCGACTGCACCAGCCGGTCGAAGAAGACCGACTCGCCGCCGACGATGCTGATGTCCGCGCTCTCCAGCCCGCTCGCCAGCACCGACGCCTGCGCCTCGGCGATCCGCCGGTGCGCCTCCAGCCCGGCGAGCCGGATGTCCTTCTCCGCCGTGAGCCGCAGCCGGTACTCCTCATGGGTGCGGGACGCGTCGTCCAGCAGCGCCATCGCGGCGGCCTTCTCGGTCAGGCCGGCGGCCTCCGCCTTCAGCTTCTCCCCGATCGCGGCGGCCTCGGCGAGTGCCTTCTCCCGCGCGCCCCCGGCCTCGGCCCGGAGCCGTGCGGCCGTTCCCTCCGCCTCGGCCAGGAGCTGCGCCGAGGTCCCCTCCGCCTCGGCCCGCCGGCGCGCGGCCGTCGCCCGGGCCTCCGCCTCGCCCGTCCGCTCGATCGCGTCGGCCTCCTTCTCCCGTACGCGCACGGCCGCCAGCCCCTCCGCGGCCTTCTCCGCCTGGAGCCCCTCCGCCAGCCGGATCCGCGCCCGGGCGTCCATGTCGGCGGCCTTGTTCCGGGCCTCGGCGAGCGTCAGCTCCTCCGCCGCCCGGTGCACCGCCGCGGCCGCCGCCGCCTCGGCCGCCTTGATGTCCTTCACCAGCCGTTCCTGCGCGGCGCCCTCGGCGGCGATGACCAGCGCCTGGCGGTCCCGCTCGGCCGCCTCCACCGCGCGCAGCCGCTTGATGGACTCCTCCTGCTCGGCGACCGTGCGGTCGACCGCCACCCGCTCCCGGATCACCTCGGCGATCTCCCGGCGCTCGGCCTCCACCTCCTTCTCGGCGGAGATCCGCGACAGATCGGTCTCCCGCTCCCGGGCGATGACCTCCAGCAGCCGGTCCTTCTCGATCCGCTCGCTCTCGATGGCGATCACCCGCTCACGGTTCTTCGCCGCGACCGCGATCTCGCGGGAGTGGTTCTCCCGCTGCACCCCGAGGGCCTCCTCGGTCTTCAGGAACGCGGCCTGCGCCCGCAGCCGCTCCTCCTCCACCACCCGGGCGGTCTCGGCCTCCTCCCGGGCCCGTACGGTCTCGATCTCGCGCCGCTGCCGGATCTCGGCATCGGCCTGCCGCCGCTCCAGCTCCAGGATCGCCTCCCGGGCGTCGACGTTCTGCCGGGTGATTTCCTTCTCCTCGTGGCGCTGGTACTCATTGGTGCGCACATGCTCGACCGCGGTCAGCTCGGTGATCTTCCGGATGCCCTGGGCGTCGAGGATGTTGCTGCTGTCGAGCTGGGCGAGCGGAGTCTGTTCGAGCTGGTCGATGGCGGCGTCCTCCAGGCTGTAGCCATTGAGGTCGGTGCCGATGACCTGGATGATCCGGTCCCGGAACTCATTCCGCTTGGTGTAGAGATCGGTGAAGTCGAGCTGTTTGCCGACGGTCTTCAGCGCCTCGGAGAACTTCGCGTTGAAGAGCTCCTGGAGGGTGGACTGGTCGCTGGCGCGGGCCGTTCCGATGGCCTGGGCGACCTTGATGACGTCCTCCGCGGTCTTGTTGACGCGGACGAAGAACGAGATCCGGATGTCGGCGCGGATGTTGTCCCGGCAGATGAGCCCGTCGCGGCCGGTGCGGGAGATCTCGATGGTCTTCACCGAGATGTCCATGACCTCGGCCTTGTGGAGCACGGGCAGGACGACCTGCCCGGTGAAGGTGACGTCCACCTTCCGCATCTTCGAGACGATCAGGGCCTTGCCCTGCTCCACCTTGCGGAAGAGCCGGCCGACGACGAGGACCAGGGCGACGGCGATGAGCAGGACCACGGCGACGAGCACGCCGAGGCCCAGGGAGATGGCATCCATGTGAAACCCCTGTGGTGCGGATGGGAGCCCGCCGGCGGCACGGGTGCGGCACGGGCGCGGAAGGTCGGTGCGGGTACGGGGGCGTACGGGCGGGGATGTACGGGCCGGGCCGGGTGAGCCGGGGGCGTCCCCCGTGCTCCCCCGCGGTGCCCGGAACCGTCAGGCGGTCGGGTCGAGCGCCGTGTCGAACGGCGCGACCCAGAAGAACTCCCCGGCCTCGTCGTACGCGTAGAGGAGCCCGGTGCCGCCGAGGGCGAGCGCGGCGTCGGATTCGCTCCGGCGCACCTGCACCACGGCCGCGGAGCCGTCCCGGGCCCGTACCTCCGCCTGGCCGAAGACGCCGTCGACCCGTCCGGTGCGGATCACACAGGTCTGCCCGATGAAGTCCTGTCGGGACGGCCCGGGTTCGTCGGGGAAGAGCTTGGCCAGCGGCCGGATGATCAGCCGGGTGGCGCGGAGGGAACACCAGAGCGCGGTGGGCAGCAGCAGCGCGCCCAGGAGATGCCCGGTCGCGGATCGGCCGCCGTCCGGCAGCAGGAGGGAGCCGGTGAGGCTGAGGAACCAGGCGATGGCGATGAGCAGCGATCCGGCCACCGAGACGGGCACTCCGCCGAGACCGAACGCGCCGGCGTTCACATCGGCGTCGAAGCCGTCGTGCTCGGCGGCGCCGATGACGACCAGCAGCCAGAAGACGACGACGACCACGAGCGCGGCGGTGAAGAGCACCGTCGGGAACCCGGCGAGAGCGTTGATGAACCGTTCCATTGCCCGTCCCCCCACTGCTCGATGACCACGGCACCGCGGTGCGGCGGCCATACGCCCGCCGCCACCGGAACTTTCCGTTCCCCGGCAGGGAGGGTGTTCTCCACGCCCTGCACTCCGGCTGCCCGCTGCATCGTGGCAGAGGTGAACGGAGGTTCGCACTGCCGTAATCCGGCAATCTTTACGCGCTCTTAATGCCGGGCACCGCCCCCGGTGGACATGGCACCCTGGGGCGCGGAGGCGTCAGGAACGCGTTAAGAAGCGGGGGATGGTCATGGCGGTCGAGCGGATATCCGAGGAGTATCTGGAGGGGTATACCCAGATCCTGGCCAATGCCTGCGCGACCGGCCGGCGGCTGACCAGGGACGAGCTGGAGTCGCTGCGCACCCGGGGGGAGCGGGCGGCGGAGGCCGGTGTCGGACTGCGTCCGCTGGTACGCGCCCAGCTCGCCACCGCGCGGGAACTCGGCCCGGAGCTTCCGCTTCCGGCCACCGGCCATCTGCTCACCGCGCTGGAACAGGCCGTGGACGCCTTCGCCGAGGGCCATGAGCGGGCCCAGCGCCTCGCCGTCCGCCGGGAGGAGGCGGCCCGCCGGGAGTTCATCGACGATCTGCTGCACGGCCGCAGCGACCTCGGCCGGCTCGCCGAACGCGCGGTCCGGTTCGGCCTGCTGCTCTCCCACGCGCATGCGGTGGCCGTGGCCCAGGGGCCCGAGCCGTACGACGACGGCTTCCCGGTCACGCGCGGGATCGAGTCCGCGCTCCGGGCCCGCTTCGGGAACCGGCGGATCCTGCTCACCACCAAGGAGGGCCGGCTGATCTGCATCGCCCCCGGTGACCACGGTGATGTGCTCAACTTCTTCGCCAAGCAGGCGTACGCGGCCACCGGCGGCGGCCGGGTGGCCATCGGCCGGGCGCACTCGGGCGCGGGCGGGGTGGTCCACTCGTACGAGGAAGCCCTCAACGCCCTCGATCTGGCCGCCAGGATGGCGCTGGAGGCGCCGGTGCTGCACGCCGCCGATCTGCTGGTCTATCCCGTGCTCACCCGGGACCGGCAGGCCATGTCCGACCTGGTGACATCGGTGCTCGGCCCGCTTCAGCAGGCACGCGGCGGGGCCCGGCCGCTGCTCGACACGCTCAGCGCGTACTTCGACACCGGGTGCGTGTCGGCGGAGGCGGCCCGGCGGCTCTCGCTGAGCGTGCGCGCGGTGACCTACCGGCTGGACCGGATCCACCGGCTGACCGGCGCTGATCCGGGAAATCCGGTGCACCGCTACACCCTTCAGACGGCGGTGATCGGGGCCCGGCTGCTGGGCTGGCCGGATCAGGAGCTCTAGTACGCCGGCCCGTGCACCCTGTTCCTCCCCTCCCCGGCCGGCCCGGGGAGGCCGTCACACATCCTTCCAACACGCCTCCCGGAGGGGAAACATGAGAATGTCCCCATGAAGGAGGCTCCCTGAATGAGTGTTCTCTCATTCAAGATCCATTGACTTGGACATTGCCAACTCTTAACTTCCAGGAAACGGAAGTGCGGCCCCCCAGCCGCAGCCCCGAACAACCGGAGGTCCGCAATGGAACAGCTCATCAAGAAGATGGCCCAGGACGACATCTGGCAGGCATGGAACTCCGCCAATTCGGCGAGTGCCGGAGACAAGACCGGTTGTATCAGCGCGAGCGCCAAGGCGGGTTGTATCAGCGCCGCGCCCAAGGCCGGCTGCATCTCCTGAACGGCCGCCTGACCGGTTGAACGGGTCCGGACGGCGGACTTCCCCACCGCCGCCCGGACCCGTCGGCCCCCGGCCGTCCGATCCGCTCCTCTGACGGGTGCCCCCATCACCCGGCGAATCGGCTGCCGGGAGCGCCGCGCACCGGAAGAAGACCGCGCCGGCCAAACACTCGCGAATACCGGTGCCGTGCATACCCGTGCCTGAATTCGCCCCACCGGATCCAGGTTCCCGTAATCCCTGTATCTCTCGTATTCCTCGTGTCCGCACCCCGAATCGCCTTGCCCTCCGCCGATGGAAGGTCACTGTGAACGTCACCGTGGACGGTCAGCCCGACTCCGGCACCATCGACCTGATAAGAGATATTCCTCTCTATCGCCCGTCGATCGAGCAAGGCCATTTCCCCATTCTGGAGAAGCCGGAAATAGCCCGCGGATTTCCGGACAACTGGATGACACCGCGGCTCGCCGCCGCGCTGGAGGCGGGCGAGGCCGAGTTCGTCCTCTCCACCGGGACCAACCACGCCCGGATGCAGATCATCAGGCCCCCGTACTTCCTGCTGAAGTCGTACTACCGGCTGTGGAGCGAGCACCCCGACATCGCGGCCACCTGGCACGAGGGCTGCCGCCGGGTCTCGCTCACCACCGTGCTGGCGACCGAGCACGTGGCCCGGATCAACGCCCGCAAACGGGCGCCCGGACAGGCCGGCGGCGTACCGGAGCCGGCCCCGCCCGCGGTGCCCCGGCTGGAGGACCGCCGGCTCGACGAGCGCACCGTCTATCTCAATCTGCGGCTGGACCCGGCGCTCTGGAGCCGCGAGGACGTCGACCGGATGATCGCGGAGATCCGGACCGAGCGGATGTCCCATCCGCAGGGCGGGTACCACCTCGACTGCTCGGGCCCGCATCTGGCACAGCTGGTGCGCAAGGCCGTCGCCTGGGGGCTGTGGAAGGACTTCCCGCAGCCCGCGAGCGTGGTCACGGCGTACGAGTACACCCCGGTCAATGTCCGGCGCTATCTGGAGCGCCATCTCGACTGCCCGGTGGTGGATCTCTTCGGCAGCACCGAGCTGGGCTATCTCTACTACGGCGACCGCGAGGGCCGTTACCACCCGTATCTCGACCGGATGAGCCTCGAACTGATCCCGGTCGCGCCCGGCAGCAGGCTGCACAGCCTGATCGTGACCAGTGTCCGCAACCCCTGGATGCCGCTCGTGCGCTACCGCTCGGGCGACTGCGTGCGCACCCTCGACGGTTCGCCGGACCCGGCGAAGGTGACGCGCTTCTGCGGCCGGGAGAAGGAACTCCTGACCACGGCCGGCGGCCCGGTCTCCCAGGGGGACCTGGACGACTGCGTCTCGGCCGCCTCCCCGCGGATCTTCCTCGCCCAGCTGCACACGGGGGGACGGGACGGATTCCGGCTGCTCCACACCACCTTCGACAGCACCCCGCTCGATCCGGACGAGCGGACCGCCCTGGAGAAGCATCTCGGCGAGCTCACCGGCACGCGGTGCGTCGCCGAACACCGTACGCACATTCCGATCGGGGCCTCCGGGAAGTACGCCTGGCTCGTCACGGAGAGCTGACGGAGAACGACGGAGCTGACGGAGAACGACGGAGAACGACGGAGCTGACGGAGAACGACGGAGAACGACGGAGAACGACGGAGAACGACGGAGAACGACGGAGAAGCAGACGGAGAACTGAGGACCGGGCACCGCCGGAGAACCGCGCGGAGGAACCACCCGGAAGAGCCGCCCGACAGCCGTCCGACAGCCGCCGGGCGGTGCCGGGAGCAACCCGGCAGCGACCGGGAGCCGGGCCGTCCGGCCCGCCCGGTGACGGCGTCCCGCCGCGACCAGACCACTCGGGAGACCCCCATGAGCACCCAGACAGCCCCGCAGACAACGGTGTCGTCCGCCCAGGCCGCCCAGGCCGCGCAAGCCACCCGGCCCGCGCACCGGACGATCTCGGCGGAGGAACTCCGCGCCCTGCTCGGTGAGACCCTGCACACCGAGGTCGTGGAGTACTTCGTCCGGCAGACCGGCGAGACCCCCGCCGAGGTCGAGCGCCAGGTGCTCGAATGCCTGCGGTACCTCTATCTCATCTCCAGCCACCGCACCGAACTGAGCGGGCTCTTCCTCCCGGTGGAGCAGCACATAGACGAGATCTGGCACTACCTCATCCTCCAGACCCGGGAGTACCGTGCCCTGTGCGAGGAGCGGCTGCCGGGCGGCTTCTTCATCGAGCACCGCAGCATCGGCTACGAGGCCTATCAGCAGGAGCCGGGCCGGGAGCGCTCGATCGAGGAGGCGCTGCGCTGGATTCCCCTCTACTGCTGGGAGTTCGGCCCCTTCGACGAGGGCGCGCTGCCGCACTGGACGATCGTCCGCTTCCTGCACGAGCGGATGCGGATGCCGTTGTCGGACATCGCGGACCTCCAGCCCGAGAACGCGCGGTGACCCGCCCGGACGGGCCCGCCGGGCCGGCCGCCGCCGCCCATGGGGAATGACACGAGGAGCCAGTCCATGAGCCCCCGGCCGCCGGTCCCGTCCCCGCCGCCCTCCGAGGCGGCGGCCCCCGGCCCCGTACCCACCGCCGAACACCCCGCCCAGCGGCGCATCCTGACCGTGCTGGTGGTGGCCCAGATCCTCAGCGGCGCCGCGCTCGCCGCCGGATTCACCATCGGCCCGCTGCTCGCCAAGGCCATGCTCGGCTCCACCGGCCTGGCCGGGGTGCCCAGCGCGCTCTTCGCGGCGGGCGCCGCGCTCGGCTCGGTGGGCATCGGCCGGAGCTGCCGCGACCGGGGCCGCCGGCGCGGTCTGACCCTGGGGTACACGGTCGGCGCGGCCGGCAGCCTCGCGGTCGTCGGGGCCACGGTGCTGGACAGTGTGGTGCTGCTGCTCCCCGCCCTCTTCGTCTACGGCGCGGGGACCGCCTCCATCATGCTGGCCCGGTACGCGGGGGCCGATCTCGCCTCGCCCGCCCGGCGCGGGCGCGCGCTGGGCACGGTCCTCTTCGCCACCGCGGCCGGGGCCATCGCGGGCCCCAATCTGGTCGGGGTGACCGGCGATCTCGCGGCGGGCTGGGGTGTCCCGCGGCTGGCCGGCCCCTTTCTGCTGGCGTTCGCCGCGTTCGCCGCCGCGGCGCTCTTCCTGGGGGCCTTTCTGCGGCCCGACCCGCTGCTGATCGCCCGGGACCGGCCCGAGGAGGAGGCCGCTCCGCCCGCCGCCCCGGCCGCTTCGGGGGGCGCCACCGTCACCACCGACCCGCGCGGAGTGCTGGTCATCGGGGTGACGGTGATGGTCCTCTGCCAGCTCGTCATGATCGCCATCATGACGATGACCCCGATCCACATGACGGCGCACGGCCACAGCACCGGCACCGCCGGGATGGTCATCGGTCTCCATCTGGGCGCGATGTATCTGATGTCACCGGTTTCCGGATATCTGGCCGACCGGCTCGGCCGACTGGTCACCGCCGCGCTCTCCACCGCGACCCTGCTCGCCGCCGCGCTGCTGGCCTCCTTCGCGCCGCCGCACTCCGCGGCGAGTCTGACCTTCGCCCTCGTGCTGCTGGGCATCGGCTGGAATCTCGGCTTCGTCAGCGGTTCGGCCCTGGTCACGGACGCCCTTCCGGCCTCCGGACGGGCCACCGGGCAGAGCACGGTCGACTTCGGCATCCTCGTGGTGGGCGCGACCGGCGGAATGCTCTCCGGAGTGGTGGTCGCGGTGAGCAGCTTCCACCTGCTCGCCCTGGGCGGCGGAATCCTGCTCCTCGTCCTCGTACCGCTGTTCACCCTGGCCGCGGCCCTGCCCTCCTCCCCGGCCGGTCGGCGTGGAGGGAATCCGGCACGGCCCGCCGACGACCGGTGACGGGCCCCACAGGCCCTTGAGGGCCGCTATTACTGTGCGATTGTCAGTGGCATGGCTTACGCTGCCGTCACACGGGCCGCGCCCCGGTTTGCGCAGAGAGTGCCATTCCGGAAGCCGCGCGGCATTCCAGTCGAGTTCAGCGTGTTTTTCTGTGGGGGGTACGCATCACCGTGCGTGTACGCAACAGCATTTCCACCGGTACGGCTCTCGCCGTCATCTTCAGCTCCGTCGCCCTGGTGGCCGGAGCCTCGGGCACGGCGGCAGCCGGCCCCGTCCCCGGCCCGTCCGCCGGCGGCTTCTCGGCGGAGGTGCTCAACAAGCCCGCCGCCGGTTCGGCCGGTGCCGGCGGCACCGCCACCGAGAGCACGGAGCGCCGCGCCGCCGCCCCGGCCAAGGCCCTGCGGGTCTCCAACGACCCGAACAAGGCGCAGACGGCCCTGACGGTCAGCGCTCCGGCGAAGGCGGTCCGGGGCAAGGCCCTGACGGTCACCGGCAAGCTGACCGCGACCCCCGCCCTCCCGGCCGGGACCGCGCTGACGGTCACCCGTACCGACCTGGACAGCCCGAAGGGCAAGTCCCTCGGCACCAAGACCACCGCCGCCAACGGCACCTTCTCCTTCAAGGACACCCCGCCGGCCGGCGGCAAGGTCACCTACCGCGTCGCCTACGCGGGCAGCGCGACCCACAACCCGGCCGCCGGCCAGGACACGGTCGAGGTCTCCCGCACCGCGGTCAAGCTCTCCGTCGACCGGAACAAGCAGACCCACAAGTACGGCGCCTCGGTGAAGTTCACCGCGACGCTCGGCAAGACGTACAAGAACCGCACCGTGAAGCTGTACGCGGACGTGGCCGGCGACAACAAGCCCCGCGCGCTCTTCAAGTCCGGCAAGGTCAACAGCGCCGGCAAGCTCGTGGGCACGTTCAAGCTGACCCGTGACACCTCGGTCACCGCGGTCTTCGACGGCGACTCCCGCACCGCGAACCGCTCGGTCACCAGCACGGTCGGCACCCAGGCGAAGGTCGTCACCTCCGTCGCCCGCCACTACCGCACCGCGAACATCGGCTCCACCAAGTACCACTGGTTCACCAAGAAGACCAAGCCGCTGCTCACCACCTCGATGAACCAGTACCCGAACCGCTCGCAGCTGTTCGAGGTCCAGGTGTACTCGGGCGGTCAGTGGCGCGCGGCGCTCAAGGAGTACTTCCCGGTCGAGGGCGGTCTCTCCGTGGTCGAGCTCACCACCCCCGAGCAGGCCGGCCTCAAGCTCCGGATGCGCTCCTCCTACATCAACGGCTCCTCGGGCGACACGGTGAACGCCACCGTCAGCAGCGCCTGGAAGTACCTCTACTTCACCTAGGAGTACCCGGGGCGCGCGGCGTGAGCCGCCCGGCCCGATCCGGCGGCCCGGTACGGAGCACCCGCTCCGTACCGGGCCGCCGTCCGTTTGCGCCGCGGATTCCGTGCCGCCCTGAACGCGGAACACCGGCCCGCGGGTGTCCACGGGCCGGTGTGTTTCCCGCGCGGCCGTCCCGCCGGGGGGTGCCGGGGAGGCGGCGGGGGGAGCCGTCAGCGGCGGTGCGGCATCAGAACCGGACGTCCGAGCAGGCGTAGAAGGCGTTCTGGGTGTCCGCGATCGTCCAGACACCGAGGATGAGGTGCCTGCCGGACTTCTGCGGCAGGACGCCGGAGTGCCGCACCACGGAATCCGGCCGCGCCCCGCCGAACGGCACCGTGAGGAACGGCTGCGGCTCCAGGTCGGCCCTGGTCAGCGGCTTGTTGGGGTTGTAGCCGTCCTTGGTGATGTAGTACCGGAAGTCGGTGGTCGCATGCCGGACCTTGATCCACCAGCTGAAGCTGTGACTCTGCCCGGCATTGAGCTTGGTGGTGGGCCAGGCTCCGCCGCGCGGGTCGTCCAGCTCGGAGAAGCGGCCGAGGCCACCGGAGCAGATCTGCCCGTCGGCGGGCCCGCGGCTGGGGAATCCCTTGTAGCCCTCGACGCTCTCGGGCTCCCATTGGATCTGGCCGCAGTTCTGCACGGTGCGATTGCCGCAGAGCTGCTGACGGCTGATGGCGGAATCGGCATAGCCGTGGCCCTGGGCACTGCCGGTGGCCACGGCGAGGGTGCTGCCGAGGATACCGAGGCCGAGCAGGGCGGAAGTGATCTTTCTGCGCATGCTTCGCTCCTGGGGGAGGGTGTGGGGGTCGCCCGTGATGGGGGGAGGGCGATCAACGCAGTGCGGTCTAGACCAAGTTCGAGCGTAGACCCGTTGCGACGGCCAGGTCCAGACCAAGTCCCCGTGAGTGCGCGCCTGTTGAGTAAAGAATGCGTCTGCTCCGTGTACGGCGCCCGGCCGCGCCGCGTTTCCCTCGCGTTTGCGGCGTGCCCGGCCGGCCCGCGGTCACCCCGTTCCCCGTTTTCACGGCCTGTCCGGGCGCCCGTGCCGCCACCCGCCCTCGGGCACGGACGACCGACACCCCTGGGCACCGCCTCGGCGACGGACGCCCGGTCCCGCCGGATCGGACCGCGTCAGACCGCATCGGACCGTATCGGACCTGACCGGACCGCATCGGACCTGACCGGACCGGATCAGGCGTCAGACCGGATCAGGCCGGCGCGGCCTCCACCCGGCCCTCGCGGACCGCGGTCTCCAGCGCCCGGTGGTCGCGCTCGTTCTGGTCGGCGTAGCTCTCCGCGAACTCGGCCAGCGCGCGGTCGAAGACATCGCCGGAGCCGAGATAGCCCGCGATGGCGATCCGGTCCCCGGAGCGGGCGTGGGCGCGGGCCAGGGTCGCTCCGCACAGCTCGCCGAAGACCCGCATACCGCGCGGGACCATGATCTGGGGCGTCACAATGCCCTTCCAGTCGCGCAGCTGGCGCACATAGAAGTCCCGCTGCCGGCCGTCCGCCCCGCGGACCCGGTCCCAGCCCAGGAACACATCTCCGACGGCCTGCATCAGCCGCTGCCCGGCGACCACCCGCCGCCCCTGGTTGTCGTACTCGCTCTCACCCGTGTACGCGGCCAGTACCGAATGGTCCGCCTCCTTCGCCTGGAGGATCAGCGGATCGCCGTCGTCCTTGCCCAGGAGCAGCAGAATCCAGCAGCGCGTCCCCACACTGCCCACACCGACGACCTTCCGGGCGATGTCGACCAGGTGGTACTCCCGGAGCAGATGCCTCCGCTCGGTGGACAGGCTCTTGGCGTACCGGTTGACGAGATCGTGGAGCTCCCGGACGAGGAGATCGCGCGGCGCGCCCCGCAGCACGTCCTCGATCGGCACGATCAGCGGCGGGTCGGGGACGAAGCGGCGCTCCCCGCCCGCCTGCCGGGTGAGCTTTTCGTACGCCTGGAGGCTGTCGCGGGTGCGCGCCTTCGTCATGGCCTCGGTCAGCCGCCGGCGGCCCCGCGCGCCGAGGCGCTGATCGGCCACCGGCCGGAGCTCCTCCATGTCGGCCCGGTCGTACCAGACGGCGAGATTGCCCATACCGGCGTACGTCCGCATCCGCTCGCGGTACGACCGGACGGCGGCCCGGACGATCACCGCCCGCTCCTTCGCCGGCCAGCCGTTCTCCCGGGCGGCGATCACCAGACTCGCGGCCAGCCGCTTGACGTCCCACTCCCAGGGGCCCGGCAGGGTCTCGTCGAAGTCGTTGATGTCGAAGACCAGCCGCCGCTCGGGCGAGCCCAGCAGCCGGAAGTTCATCAGATGCGCGTCCCCGCAGAGCTGTGCCCGGATGCCGGTGTCCGGGGTGGTGGCGAGATCCCCCGCCATGATCGCGGCGGCGCCCCGGTAGAAACGGAACGGGGACTCGGTCATCCGCCCGTACCGGATCGGAACCAGCTCCGGCACCCGCAGGGCCGACTGCTCCTCGATCACCTCGACCGGATCGCGCCGGTCCGCGTCCGGCGCGAAGACACCATGACTCGACCTCGGCACCTTCTTGCGCGCGGCCCTGCCCTTCTCCGCCCGCTCCCGGGGAGTGGGACGGTGGTCCGGCCTCCGGGGTACGCCGCTGTGCTTGGTCATGGGGTGCACCTCCCGTACGAGAGCGCGAACCGGCATCGGCGCCCGCCCGGCCGCCCCACCTGCTCATTATCCGGGCCTCGCCCCCGCCCGCATGTCGGTCGGGGCCGGGAGCGGCTGTCCGTCGTTCACCGTGTGGGCCGGTCGGGTACGGGCTCGTCGTTCACCGTGTGGACCGGTTGGGTGCCGTCCGCCACAGCCCCGCCCCCGAGGCCAGCAGGACGACGCCCACCCCCGCCAGCGCGGCGGCATACGCCCCGCCGTCCAGGCCGGAGAAGTTGTTGACATAGACATTGCCGGCGATGGCGGCGGCGAACAGCAGCCACAGCGCGATCCTCATCAGCGGGCCCTCCTGGGCGTGTGTGCGGGGCGGCGGATCAGCGGAGCGGCACGGCCGCTTCCACCCGGTGCAGATGCACCAGTACGTCATACCCCTCGGTCAGTGTCTGCGGCCGGGTCATCACCTCGGGCACATGGGTCGCGGGTACGAGGAAGGTGGGACGCGCGGTGTTCAGCCAGCCGCCCGCGCCGGGGTCCCGGCCCGCCCGGCGCAGATCGAGGTAGTAGTCGCGGTGGCGGACCCGGTCCAGGGTGTGCTCATTGCTGCCGGGGGCGGCCGGTCCGGTGTCGAAGGTCTCGACATTCCCGCTCTCCCGGTGCGCCGCCAGGTAGCCGGCGCTGTGCACCGAGGTGCCGATGGCGAGATAACCGCTGCCGGTCAGCCGGCGGAGCCACTCCCCCTGAGTCACCGGATACTGTTCGGGCCACGGCGACCGGTAGGTGACATGGCCGTTGTGCGCCGCCGCCACGATCTTCCGCCCGGTCCACCGCTGCCACCACACCGTGTTCTCCGCCATCGCCCGGTCGCGGTGGAGATGCAGCGCGGCGCCGTCCAGTGCGTACATGCCGGCCATCTGGGCGATGACCCATGCCTCCTGAAGCACCCGGGGGTGCACGGCACCGGACCCCTTCAGGAGTTGGTGCGCGGCGCGGGCGTCGTCGGCCAAGGCCTGCTTCCGCTCCCGGGGCAGCGTGCCGATCGCCTTCATCCGCTCCGCCCGCCCGCCGGGCAGCGCGAGGAGTCCCGCGTACCGCTCGCGCAGTCCGGGAAGGAGCGCGGGCCGGTGTTCCGCCGTCCAGCCGAGGACCCGCGCGTACTGGTCGCGGCCCACATCGCCGATGTCATTGCCCATGATCCGCAGCTGGCGGGCGGAGGTGCGATTGTGCTCCCGCATCCAGCTGAAGAGCCGGAAGAACTCCTCCGTCCGCCAGGACTTGTAGTCGCCCTGGAACTCCTCGCGCAGGATGGTGCGGAGATCGCCCCGGCCCGTACGGATATGGGCGTCCAGCCGGACCCCGGTCGACCAGGGGGCCTCCAGGGCGAGCGCGGTGAACCCCTCCTCGGCGACCAGATGCCGGAACAGCCGCTCGCGGAAGGTGAACACCTCCTTCGACCCATGGGTGACCTCCCCGACACCGACGATCCCGGCCCCCCGGGTCATCCGCCCGAGGGCCGCCAGATCCCGGCTGGATCCGCCGTCCGGCCCGGTGGCCCGCAGCGGGTGCGCGTACCGCTCCAGACCGGCGACGACACCCCGGTCCGAGAGCGCCGCGGCCGGGGCCCGTACCGCCGCCGGCGCGTCGGACGCCAGTGCGGGCGCGGCGGACAGCATGCCCAGCGCCGCCGCGAGGGCGAGCAGGGCGGACAGGCCCCGGCGGGCGGGAATTCGACTCATGGGGACGGTCTCCTCGGCTGGTCGGCGAGCGGGGAAGCGGTATCTCTCCCCGTCCCGCCAACCCTGTCGTCCGCCGGGGCGCCGGGCCATCGGGCAGGCTCCCGGACGGTGGTGTAGCGGGCACCACCTCAACTCGCCGACGCATCAGGGCGAGTTGGCGGAACGCGAACCTCAGCGAACCGCGCGCTCGTCTGTACCCGGCTCCTTCGCGGTGGCGAGGGCGATCCGGTTCCAGGTGTTGATGGTGAGGATCGCGGCCAGCAGCCGGGCCAGCTCCTCCTCGTCGAAGTGGGCCGAGGCGCGGGCGTACACCTCGTCCGGCACACCCGCCCGCCCGATGAGGGTGACGGCCTCGGTGAAGGCCAGGGCGGCCCGTTCCTTCGGTGTGAAGAACCGGTCGGCGTCCTTCCAGACGGCGACCATGTGCAGCCGCTCCTCGCTCTCGCCGGCCTTCCGCGCGTCGGATGTGTGCATGTGCAGGCAGTAGGCGCAGCCGTTGAGCTGCGAGGAACGTATCTGGACCAGTTCGACCAGGGCCGGATCGAGCCCCTCGCGGGCGGCGTCGGCGAAGCCGAGCAGTGCCCTGAAGACCTTCGGCGCGGTCCTGGCGAAGTCGATCCGGGCGGTTCCGGCAGTGGTGGGGGCGAGTGCGGCGGTGTTCGTCATGACCATGAATCTACGGCCCGAGAGACCCCCGGTAGAGTGCACTCTCATGCCGGAATCATGGGTCAATTCCGCTGAGCGCATCGGCGCCGACCTGCATCTGAACCTCACCGAACCGGGCAGCCGCCAGGCCGCTCTCACCCATGCTCTCCGGGAGGCGGTCAGAGCGGGCCGGCTGGCTCCCGGCACCCGGCTGCCGCCCTACCGCTCCCTCGCCGCCGATCTCGGGATCGCCCGCAACACGGTCGCCTCCGCCTATGCCGAACTGGTCGCCGAGGGCTGGCTCACCGCCCGCCAGGGCTCCGGCACCCGGGTCGCCGAGCGCGCCGCGCCCCCCGCGCCCGTACGCGTGCCGAAGAAGGCCCCGGATGCCGTCCCGTCCCCCGTCCACGATCTGCGGCAGGGCCGGCCGGACGCCTCGGCCTTCCCCCGTACCGCCTGGCTCGCCGCCGCCCGCCGGGCCCTGAACGCGGCGCCCGCCGAAGCCTTCGGCCCCGGCGACTCGCAGGGGCGCGCCGAGCTGCGCGCCGCCCTCGCCGAATACCTCTCCCGGGCCCGGGGAGTGCGCACCACCGCCGACCGGATCGTGGTCTGCTCCGGCGTCGCCCACGCCCTGCGGCTGCTCTTCGGCGGCACCGGCGGCCGGGCGCGCGGGGTGCTGCGCGGGCCGCTGGCCGTGGAGTCGTACGGTCTGGGCTTCCACCGGGGCCTGCTGGCCGAGGCGGGGGTGCGCACGGTACCGCTGGAGATCGACGAGCGGGGCGCCCGTACGGCCGAGCTGGCCGCGCACCGGGGCGTACGGGCGGCACTGCTCACCCCGGCCCATCAGTTCCCCACCGGCGGGCCGCTGCACTCCGTCCGCCGCGCCGAGGCGGTGGACTGGGCCCGGACCCGCGACGGGCTGATCCTGGAGGACGACTACGACGGGGAGTTCCGCTACGACCGCGAACCCGTGGGCGCCGTCCAGGGGCTGGATCCGGAACGGGTGGTGTATCTCGGCTCGGTCAGCAAGAGCCTCGGCCCGGCCCTCCGGCTGGGGTGGATGGTGCTCCCCGCGCATCTGATCGCGCCCGTCCTGGAGGCCAAGGGCGAACGCGAGGCGTGGGCGAGCGTGCCGGACCAGCTGACCCTGGCCGAGTTCATCGCGTCCGGCCGGTACGACCGGCATGTCCGCCGGCTGCGGCAGTGCTACCGCCGGCGCCGCGACCGCCTCGTCGCCGCCCTGGCCGAACACGCGCCCCATGTCGCGGTCACCGGCGCGGCGGCCGGGCTGCAAGCGGTGCTGCGGCTGCCCGCCGACACCGAGACCACCGCTGTGCGGGCGGCGGCCTGGCAGGGCCTCGCCCTGGACGGCCTCGGCGCCTTCCGCCACCCCGCCGCCGGGCAGCCCGCCTCGGACGGCCTGGTCGTCGGGTACGCCGCACCGCCCGAGCACGCGTACGGCGCGGCACTGGAGGCCCTGTGCCGCGCCCTGCCGCCCGAGCCCTCAGGAATGTGACCGCCCGACGACCCGGATATTGAAGACATGCGAGCCCAGGCCGTGTGCGATGCCCATGAAGAGGAGCGCGAAGTGCTCCTGTCCCCGGGCGCTGGAGATCGGCCCGATGTCCAGCTGTGAACCGGCCGGCCAGCCGAGATCGGTGAGCAGCCGCGCGGTGATCTCCTTGGCCCCGGCGCTGTCCCCGGAGAGGAAGACGGTGCCCGGCCCGTCCAGGGTGTCCGCCGGGTTCACCATCACGGTCGAGTCCATCGTGCAGAGCGTCTTGACCACGCGGATCCGGGGGAAGGCGGCCTGGATCCGCTCGCCGAGACTGTCGTTGGGGTGGGAGAGAAGGGTGTAGTCGTCGGAGAGCCCGACGCCGACGTCGACCAGCACCGTATCCGCGAGACCGGCGGCCCCGGCGGCTTCCAGTACGTCCACGGAGACGCCCCCGGGGGTGGCGTTCACCAGGATGTCCGCACGGGCCGTCACCTCGTCCAGCGCGACGACGTCAAAGCCCAGATGTGTCCGTTCGGCGGGTTGGCGTGATGCCAGCACGATGTCATGTCCCGCATCGCGCCAGCCCGTTGCGAGTGCTCGTGCGACATTGCCGGTGCCCAGAATTCCTATACGCATGGGGCGAAGCCAACCCCGCCCGGGCGGTGCGCACATCGGCCGTGCGCCCCAACTCGCCCTGGTTCCATGGGCGTACATCCACCGCACTTTGACAGCCGGACCGGTCCGGGCCGCCCCGCGCCCCCTCCGCGAGGCCGCCCCGCGCCCCCTCCGCGAGGGCCGCCCCGCGCCCCCTCCGCGAGGCCGCGCCACTCCGCCCGCGCGGGCTCTCGCGGCGAGGACGACCGCGCCCCGCCCATGAGGTGTACTGGCAGTACACCCCTACAGTCTGTACTGTCGGTCCATGCTGCCTTGTCCATCCCGCCCGCCGACTCCGCACAGCACCCGGGGGAGTACCGCCGCGCGCCGTGCCCCGGCCTTCGAGTCACTTCCCGCAGGACGGACCCACCATGGCTGAGCCCACCGCCCCCGGGCACATCGACCCCGCCCCGCCCCCGGACGACTGCGCCCGCGTACTCGCCGACGCCTTCGCCCGCGAACCGGCCGTCTCCTGGATCTGCGGCGACTCACCCGTCACCCGCCGTCGCTGGTTCGCCGCCACCCTCCACGCCCAGGCGACCGTCCCCGGCGCCCGCCACTACCTCCTGACCGACCGGACCACCCACCCGGCCGGCGCGGCCGTCCTCACCCCACCCGCCACCCCACCCTCACCCGGCGCCCGCGCCCGATGGGCCACCCGCACCCTCACCCTCTGCGGCCCCCGCACCCTGGGCCGTACCCTGCGCTATCTCCACGCCACCGAATCCGCCGTACCCGAAGGCGCCTGGGTACTGGAGTTCATCGGCATCACCCCCACGGCGGCGGGCCGCGGCGCCGGCCGCCGCCTCCTGGACCGCCTCATCGCCGACACCCCGCCGACGGCCGGAATCTTCCTCAGCACGGCCGACCCGGCGAATGTCCCGCTCTACACCCGCTTCGACTTCGAACCCCTGCACCGCCTGGCGGTGGGCCCGCTCTCCGTCACGCTCATGCACCGGGCGGCGGGGCGGGGGGCTCGGCCCTGAGGGGTCACACCGTCTCGCCTTCGATCTCCGCGTAAGGAGAACTCCAGCTCGGTGATGGGTCAGGTCGCGACGAGCCGGCTGCTGCCGCTTGGTCCCAGCCGTACTGTTCGGCGTCTCCGCGAAGGAATCGGGCGAGCGCGCTGGCGTCGATCAGAAACTGTGCCCCGCTCAGCCGGACAGGCTGATTCGGTCTGTGAGGGGAAGAGGGGCGGCCCGCAGTGAGTACGAGATCGAGGCGCTGCCTCCGGCCAGGGGAGACGGAGAAACGTCGAAGGCCCCCATCTCGCGATGGGGGCCTTCGACGTTAGTGCCCGGTGAGGCACTGGCGGAGGATACGAGATTCGAACTCGTGAGGGGTTGCCCCCAACACGCTTTCCAAGCGTGCGCCCTAGGCCACTAGGCGAATCCTCCGCCGCAAACAATACAAGACGCTGGAGGGTGCTCGCGAACTCGTACCCACCCCCGGCCATCGGGTACTGTGTGCGGAGCCCCTCACGTGGCGCTATCTGACTGAACTCCCCCAGGGCCGGAAGGCAGCAAGGGTAGGTTGGCTCTGGCGGGTGCGTGGGGGGCGCTTGCGTTTGCCGGCAAGGGGGAGGCCGGTGGGGGAGCCGGGTGCGGTGGTGGTTCGGGGACGGTTGTCAGTGGGTCCCGATAACCTCGTGGATGTGTCGTCTCTTGCGCTGTACCGCCGCTATCGTCCCGAGTCCTTCGCCGAGGTCATCGGGCAGGAGCATGTCACCGACCCGTTGCAGCAGGCCCTGCGGAACAACCGGGTCAATCATGCGTACCTGTTCAGTGGGCCGCGCGGGTGCGGGAAGACGACCAGTGCGCGCATTCTCGCCCGCTGCCTGAACTGCGAGCAGGGGCCCACACCCACCCCCTGCGGCGAGTGCCAGTCCTGCCGCGACCTCGCGAGGAACGGACCGGGGTCCATCGACGTCATCGAGATCGACGCCGCCTCGCACGGTGGCGTGGACGATGCCCGTGACCTGCGGGAGAAGGCTTTCTTCGGGCCGGCCGGCAGCCGGTACAAGATCTACATCATCGACGAGGCCCACATGGTCACGCCGCAGGGCTTCAATGCCCTGCTGAAGGTCGTCGAGGAGCCGCCGGAGCATCTGAAGTTCATCTTCGCGACCACGGAGCCGGAGAAGGTCATCGGCACCATCCGCTCGCGTACGCACCACTACCCCTTCCGGCTGGTGCCCCCCGGGACGCTGCGCGACTACCTCGGTGAGGTGTGCGGCAAGGAGGACATCCCGGTCGCTGACGGTGTGCTGCCGCTGGTCGTGCGGGCGGGTGCCGGGTCGGTGCGGGATTCGATGTCCGTCATGGACCAGCTCCTCGCCGGTGCCACCGAGGAGGGTGTGACCTATGCCATGGCCACTGGGCTCCTCGGATATACGGACGGGTCCCTGCTCGACTCGGTGGTGGACGCCTTCGCGGCGGGGGACGGCGCCGCCGCGTTCGAGGTGGTCGACCGGGTGATCGAGGGGGGCAACGACCCCAGGCGATTCGTCGCGGATCTGCTGGAGCGGCTGCGTGACCTGGTGATTCTGGCCGCCGTGCCGGACGCGGGGGAGAAGGGGCTCATCGACGCGCCGGCCGATGTGGTCGAGCGGATGCAGGCGCAAGCGTCCGTCTTCGGGGCGGCCGAGCTGAGCCGGGCCGCCGATCTGGTCAACAGCGGGCTCACCGAGATGCGCGGGGCCACCTCGCCCAGGCTCCAGCTGGAGCTGATTTGCGCGCGGGTGCTGCTGCCCGCCGCCTATGACGACGAGCGGTCCGTCCGGGCCCGGCTCGACCGGCTGGAGCGCGGGGCCGCGGCCGCGGCGGGCGCGGGACCCGCGCCGGTGGCCGTGGCGTATCCGGCCCAGGAGCCCGGCCGGGCGGCTCCGGCCATGGGGTACGTCCCCGGGCCCGAGGCCGCACCCCATATGCCGGGTCCGGACGGCCCCGTCCCGCCCGCGGCTCCGGCGGCCCCCGTCGCACCCCCGGCACCCGTGCCGGACACCGCTCCGGCCGCCGAGCCCGCGGCCCGGCCCGGTGCCTGGCCGGGCGCCGCCGCGCCCGCCCAGCCGCAGCAGCCCGCGCCCGCCGCCGGCGGCGACACCGCCAGGCGGCCCGGTGGCTGGCCCACCGCCTCCGCCCCCGGCCAGGGCTCCCGGCCGGCCGCCCAGCCCCAGCAGCAGGCCCCGGAGCCGCCGCAGCAGTCCGTACAGCAGCCCGCCCAGCCGCAGCAGCCCGCGGCGGCCAGCGGCGGCCCGGCGGGGCCCGGCGCCGTACAGGTCCGCAACATGTGGCCGGACATCCTGGAGGCGGTGAAGAACCGCCGGCGCTTCACCTGGATCCTGCTCAGCCAGAATGCCCAGGTCGCGGGCTTCGACGGCACCACCCTCCAGCTCGGCTTCATCAATGCGGGAGCGCGGGACAACTTCACCAGCAGCGGCAGCGAGAGCGTGCTCCGCCAGGCGCTCTCGGAACAGTTCAATGTGCAGTGGAAGGTCGAGGCGCTCGTCGACCCCTCCGGCGGTGTCGGCGGATCGCCCGCCGGCAGTGGAGGCGTCGGCGGCGGTTACGGCGGCGCCCGGCCCCCGCAGCACACCCCCGCCCAGGTGCCGCCCCCGCCGCAGCCCGCCCGTACGGCTCCCCCGGCGCCCCCCGCTCAGCAGGCCCCGGCCGCGCACACCCCGGCTCCCGGACCGGCCGCGCCCGCCCCCGCCCCCGTCTACACCCCGCCCCCGGTCGCCCCCGAGGACGATGTGCCCGAGGACGACGACCCCGATCTCGTCGACTCCGCGCTCTCCGGACACGAGCTGATCGTGCGCGAGCTGGGCGCGACCGTGGTGGAGGAATACACCAACGAATAGAGGAAGACACAAACGGCCCGCACGGGCCGCTTAGGAGGCCCGTACAGGGGAACCCGTCACGCCGGTTAGGCTGACTGCCGTGAAGGTCCTCGTCATCGGCGGCGGCGCCCGCGAACATGCCCTGTGCCGCTCTCTCTCCCTCGACCCCGACGTCACCGCTGTGCACTGCGCGCCCGGAAACGCCGGCATCGGCGAGGTCGCCGAGCTGCACCCGGTCGACGCCCTGAACGGTGATGCCGTCGCCCGGCTCGCCCTCGACCTGGAGGCCGGTCTTGTCGTCGTCGGTCCGGAGGCCCCTCTGGTCGCCGGAGTCGCCGACACCGTCCGCGCCGCCGGGATCCCCTGCTTCGGCCCGTCCCGCGAGGCCGCCCGGCTGGAGGGCTCCAAGGCATTCGCCAAGGATGTGATGGCCGCCGCCGGGGTGCCCACCGCCCGCAGCTATGTCTGCACCAATGCCCAGGAGATCGACGAGGCGCTCGACGCCTTCGGCGCTCCCTATGTCGTCAAGGACGACGGCCTCGCCGCCGGAAAGGGCGTGGTCGTCACCCATGACCTCGCCGAGGCCCGCGAGCACGCCCTCGCCTGCGAGCGGGTGGTGATCGAGGAGTATCTGGACGGCCCCGAGGTCTCCCTCTTCGCCATCACCGACGGCGAAACCGTTCTTCCGCTGACCCCCGCCCAGGACTTCAAGCGCGCACTCGACGGCGACGAAGGCCCCAACACGGGCGGAATGGGGGCGTACTCCCCGCTTCCCTGGGCCGATCCCAAGCTGGTCGACGAGGTCCTGGAGTCCGTTCTCCAGCCCACCGTCGACGAACTGCGCCGCCGCGGCACCCCCTTCTCCGGGCTGCTGTACGCGGGCCTCGCGATCACCTCGCGCGGTGTGCGGGTCATCGAGTTCAACGCCCGGTTCGGCGACCCCGAGACCCAGGTGGTCCTCGCCCGGCTGCGGACACCGCTGGCCGCCGTGCTCCTCAACGCCGCCGAGGGCACCCTCGCCGATCAGCCGCCGCTGCGCTGGCGCGACGAGGCCGCCGTGACCGTGGTCGTCGCCTCGCACAACTACCCCGGCACCCCGCGCACCGGCGACCCCATCGAGGGCCTCGCCGAGGTGGCGGAGCGGGACGCGCCGCATGCGTACGTCCTCCACGCCGGGACCCGGCACGACGGCGACACCGTGGTCAGCGCCGGCGGCCGGGTGCTCTCCGTCACCGCGACGGGGCGGGACCTGCGGCAGGCCCGGGAGCGGGCGTACGAGGCCATCGGGCGCATCAGGCTGGACGGTTCCCAGCACCGCACCGACATCGCCCGCGTCGCCGCCGGGGGCTGAACCACGGCACATCGGTCCCCGCCTCCCCGTTTCGACCGGGGAGGCGGGGATTCCGTGCGTCCGGGCCGGTGTGCGGGAGTACGGGGTCTCCCGCGTCCGGAGCGCGTGCGGAGCGGACCCGGGCCCGGACTCCGCCCGCGCGCGGGCCCGCGGACCGGCCGCGATCCGGGGTACGGCCGAATCCGTACCGGCCGAACCCGCCGGACCGCGCCTTCCCGCCGGGTGGTCCGGATCGCGGCCATCGGTCCGTTCGCGCAGGTCGGAGCAGGTCGGAGCAGGTCGGAGCGGGTCCGGCAGGGCCGGCGCCGGTACGCGGGGACGCGGCGCGCCGGGCGGGATCCCGGATCGGGTGCCGGCGGCCGAAAAGCGTGCCCACACTGGCCGACAGCAGTCCTCACCTTTACCCAAAGCCATTCCATCGGGTGACGGCTGCGCCATCCGGATGACGCCCGCCGACTGCCCAACTAGGGTGCGGCGCAGGCGTTCCGGCACTTGGCCCACCGGCATTGCGATGTCAGTGGTGAGTGCCACAGTGGGGGAGTGACCTACACCGTCGCAGTGCAGAGGGGGGTGAGGACCGACCGTGTCCGGTAGCGGAATCGGTGAGTCGATCGGCGCGCGGGCAGCGCGGTCACGGGCGCTCGCGGTGCTGCGCGTTCGCGGCAGGGCGGTCGCCGTCGCCCTGCTGCCCGCGGCGGCCGCGGTCATTCTGTTCGCCGGCGGTGTCACCGGGCACATGCGCGGCGAGGGCTGGGACCTCGCCCGCTGGGTCGCCGGCGGTCTCGCCGCGGTGGTGCTTCTGCTGGCCGCCGCGGTCACCGCCGTGATCGTGCGGGCCAGTCCCGCGCTCAGTCCCACCGTGGAGCTGCCCGAGCGGGCGGCCCCCGATCTCTACCGGCTGGTCAGGGATCTCGCCGAGCGGCTCGATGTGCCGCCGCCCTCGGCGCTGGCCCTCACCCCCGACTGCGACAGCTGGCTGGAGGACCGCAGCCACCCCGCCCACGCGCTCCCCCGGGCGATACGCGGCGGCGGCCGCCGCCGCACCGCCGAGGCGCCGGTGCTGGTGATCGGCTCGCCCTTCCTGTGGTGGATGCGGGTCGCCGAGCTGCGCGCCCTTCTCGCCCCCGTCGTCGCCGGTACGGCGCCCTCCGCGCACCCCGACATAGCCGCGGCCCGGCGGTTCGTCCGGGGGCTCGACGCGGCTGTCGCCGTGGCCTCCGATCCCGGTCAGGGGCCCATCCGGCCGCTGCGGAAGGTGGCCTTCGGTTTCGTCGGCCGGGTCTCCCGGCTGCTGCTGCACAGCTGCCAGGGGTATGCGGGGGAGATGGAACGGGGCGTCGCCGCCGCCGCCTCCGAGCGGGCCCAGACGGTCGATTACGGTCTGCGGATCGTCGCCCAGGAACAGGTGGGCCTCGCCTACGCCGGCTGGGACCGGCTGCTGACCCGGGTGGCACTGCCCGCCTGGCGCATGGGCCGGTGGCCCTCCCGGCTCGATGCCGGGGTGGTCTCCGCGCTCACCGAGCTCTCCCGCCGCGACCGCCTCGCCGAGGGCTTCACCTCCCGGCTCGGCGAGCGCCCCGCCTGCGATCTGCTGGAGGAACCGGGCGCGATCGACGAAGCCGCCTCCCTCCTCGCCGCCCGGCTCTTCCACGGCGGACCCGCCGAGACCGGCACCGACTGGTCCCCGGTCGACTGGCAGCACTATCCGGAGGAAGTCGTCGACCGCAAATGGCGGACGGAGGCGGCCCGGCTCCACCGGGTCCTGGACGACCTCGGCGGTCCGGGCATCGAGACGGACAGGCCGCCGGGCGCCGGTCCCGACAGCCCCACTCTCGCCAGGGTCATGGCACACCTCTCCGCGGCCGGCCCCGACGCCGGCGACAATCTCGCGGCCGGCATCAGCGCGGCCGTGGCCCGCGAGGAGGCCGGCCGCCAGGCGGCCGACACGAGCGGTCCCGTCGCCAAGAGCCCGGGGGACGCGCTCAACGGCTGGGGAGCGGATCCCCTGCCCCTCTTCCCCCTCCAGACGCCCCGCACCGGCAGGGAGCTCCTCGCCGACCACGTCATCGCGATGGTCTGCTGTGCCGCCGTCGACACGGCGGGGGCGATACCCGGCCTCGACTGGCTCGACGGGCCCGTACTGCTGATCCGGGGGACCCGCTGCGCGGACCTCATGGGCCAGGTCCTCAGCCTCACGGACGACGGAGACGCCCGCCCCCTCCGCACCTGGCTCACCGCGGTCGGCGTCCGTCCGGAGAAGCCCGTCCGGCTGGTCTAGGAGGAGGAAAGCAGGCGGGGGCGGGAGGGGAAACGGTCTTCCGGAGGATGTCCCCGGTGAGCCCCGGACGGTATACCTTGCCGCAAGCCCGCAAGCCCGCAAGCCCGCAAGCCCGCAAGCCCGCAAGCCCGCAAGCCCGCAAGCCCGCAAGCCCGCAAGCCCGCAAGCCCGCAAGCCCGCAAGCCCGCAAGCCCGCAAGCCCGCAAGCCACGCGTGCCCGGGGCCGGTTGGCGCGCGGGCGGTGAGCAATCGCCCCTTCCCGTGCCAGGCGGCCATGTCCGACCGCCCGCACCGCACCCGTGAACGGCGCCCCGCCCGGCGGCCGTTACCACCCCGCCGCCCACCCGCCCCATTCGGTGGAAATCCTCCCGTGCGCAACAATTCGCGACGAAGGGTGACGGCCCACATGCGTAATGTGATGTGCTGGGAGCCGGTGCCGGCCCGTCGGCGCACCGGAGTTGGTCGGTGAACCGAGGGAGGGCGCATGGGGGCGGAGCAGATTCGGAGATGGGAGTCCGGGGCGCTCGCCCATGCCGTCTCCGATCCCTTCGGGCAGGGCCCGCTCCCCTGGCTCCGCGGCAATGAGCTGTACCTGAGCGAGACCGGCAAAATGGTCGCCTGGTACGCCGACCCCGACGGCAGCCGCGACTCCCGGGGGATCCTCAGCGCCACGGACACCGAGCAGCAGATCAAGGGCTTCGCCTCCAACGGCGCCGTCACCCCCGGTGAGTCGATCGACTTCCACATCACCGTGAACCCGCCCCGGCAGTTCTCCGTCGACATCTACCGGATCGGGCACTACGCCGGCCACGGCGCCACCAAGATCACCACCAGCCCCCGGCTGCCCGGCATCGTCCAGCCGCCCCCGCTCACCGCCTGCCGCACGGTCTCCTGCCACCACTGGTGGCTCTCCTGGCGGCTCCAGGTGCCCTCGTACTGGTCGATCGGCGCCTATGTCGCCGTTCTCACCACCAGCGACGGCTACCGCTCCCACATCCCCTTCACCGTCCGCGACAGCCACCCCGCCGATCTGCTGCTGCTGCTCCCGGACATCACCTGGCAGGCGTACAACCTCTATCCGGAGGACGGCCGCACCGGAGCCAGCCTCTACCACGCCTGGGACGACGAGGGGCAGCTCCTCGGCGAGCGCGACGCCGCCGTCACCGTCTCCTTCGACCGCCCGTACGCGGGCGCCGGACTGCCCCTCCACGTCGGCCACGCCTACGACTTCATCCGCTGGGCCGAGCGGTACGGCTACGACCTCGCCTACGCCGACGCCCGCGACCTCCACGCCGGGCACATCGACCCCACCCGCTACCGGGGCCTGGTCTTCCCCGGCCACGACGAGTACTGGACCGCGCCCATGCGGCGCACCGTCGAGTCCGCCCGCGACCACGGCACCTCGCTGGTCTTCCTCTCCGCCAACACCATGTACTGGCAGGCGGAGCTCGGCCCCTCCCCCTCCGGTGTCCCCGACCGCCTGCTCACCTGCCGAAAACGCCGCGGGCCCGGGAAATCCGCCCTCTGGCGCGAGAGCGACCGCGCCGAGCAGCAGCTCCTGGGCATCCAGTACGCGGGCCGGGTCCCCGAGCCGCACCCCCTGGTCGTACGGAACGCCGGACACTGGCTCTGGGAGTCCACCGGCGCGGGCGAGGGCGACGAACTGCCCGGACTCGTCGCGGGGGAGGCCGACCGCTACTTCCCGCGCACCTCTCTCCCCGAGCACCGCAGCCGCATCCTCCTCGCCCACTCCCCGTACCGGAACGCCGAGGGCGCCGCCCGCCACCAGGAGAGCTCGCTGTACCGGGCACCGTCCGGAGCCCTGGTCTTCGCCTCCGGCACCTTCGCCTGGTCCCCGGCGCTCGACCGGCCGGGCCACACCGACACCCGGGTGCAGCGCGCGACCGCCAATCTCCTCGACCGCATCTGCAAGCGCGACTGAGGCGACCGCGACCCGCGACGGACCGAGACCCGGGGCGGGACCCCGACCCGCGGCGCACCGTCACCCGAGGCGAACGCGACCGACGCGAACCCGACGCGAACGCGACCGACGCGAGTGCGCCCGCCGGCGATGCGGGGACCTGCCCGCAGCTCCCCTCCCCGCCATGCGGGAGAATCGGAATCACTCGTTCAGAACCACGGGGAGAAACTGTGTCCGGATTTGTGGAAAAGCCCGAACCGCTTCAGGTGCCGGGCCTGGTGCATCTGCACACCGGCAAGGTGCGCGAGCTGTACCGGAACGAGGCGGGTGACCTCGTCATGGTGGCCAGTGACCGGATCTCCGCCTACGACTGGGTGCTGCCCTCGGAGATCCCCGACAAGGGCCGGGTCCTCACCCGGCTCTCGCTCTGGTGGTTCGAACGCCTGGCGGACCTGGCCCCCAGCCATGTCATCTCCACCGAGCTCCCCGCCGGCGCCCCCGCCGAGTGGGAGGGCCGCACCCTGATCTGCAAGTCGCTGCGGATGGTCCCGGTCGAGTGCGTCGCCCGCGGCTATCTCACCGGCTCCGGGCTGGCCGAGTACAACGACTCCCGCACCGTCTGCGGCATCGCCCTCCCCGAGGGGCTGACCGACGGCTCCGAGCTCCCCGCGCCGATCTTCACCCCCGCCACCAAGGCCGCCGTCGGCGACCACGACGAGAACGTCAGCTATGAGGAGGTCGCCCGCCGGGTCGGCGCCGAGACCGCCGCACTGCTGCGCCGGACCACCCTCGACGTCTACGCCCGGGCCCGCGACATCGCCCGCGAGCGGGGCATCATCCTCGCCGACACCAAGTTCGAGTTCGGCTTCGACGCCGACGGCGGGCTGATCATCGCGGACGAGGTGCTGACGCCCGACTCCTCGCGCTTCTGGCCGGCCGCCGACTGGTCGCCGGGACGCGCCCAGCCCTCGTACGACAAGCAGTACGTACGCGACTGGCTGACCTCGCCCGCCTCCGGCTGGGACCGCCGCGGCGAGACCCCGCCGCCCCCGCTGCCGCCCGAGGTCGTCGCGGCCACCCGGGCGAAGTATCTGGAGGCGTACGAACTCCTCACCGGCACCCCCTGGAGCTAGGAAGTCCGGACATGCCAGAGGCCCCGATCCTGGATCGGGATCGGGGCCTCTGTACCGGAGCGGATGACCAGGTTCGAACTGGCGACCTCAACCTTGGCAAGGTTGCGCTCTACCAACTGAGCTACATCCGCGTAACGCCGTGGCGCGCAGCCCACTATACCCAACCGCGCTCCCGTGCGAGACGGACCGCCGTGTGACGGTTCTCCGCGCCCAGCTTGGAGGCGGCCGAGGAGAGGTAGTTCCGGACCGTCCCCTGGGAGAGCGAGGCCCGCTCGGCGATCTCCGAGATGGGTGCCCCGTCCGACGCGAGGACCAGTACCTCCGCCTCGCGCGCGGTCAGCGGGGAGTCCCCGGCCGAGATCGCGTCGGCCGCCAACTCCGGGTCCACATAGCGATGTCCGGCATGCACCGCCCGGATGATCTCGGCGAGCCGCTGGGCGCTCAGGGTCTTCGGGACGAAGCCGCGCACTCCGGCCGTCAGGGCGCGTTTCAGATGACCCGGCAGGCCATGGCTGGTGACGATCATCGTCCGGCACTCCGGCAGCGCCGACCGGAGCGATGTGGCCACACTCACACCGTCCGCGCCCGGCATCTGAAGGTCGAGCACCGCGACATCGGGGCGGTGCGCCAGGGCCATCGCGAGCGCCTCGGTGCCGGACGCGGCCTGGGCGACCACTTCGAGATCGTCCTCCAGCGCGAGCAGCGCGGCCAGCGCGCCGCGGATCAAATGCTCGTCGTCCGCGAGCAGTACCCGCACGGTCATACCGCACCCCTCCGTGCCGAAGCGGGCGCCGGCCCGGTCCTGTGTCCGATGTACCCGATCATGACGGCCGGTTCTCCGCCGGCCCGCCCGGCACCGGCACCCGTGCCGTCAGCCGGAAGTGCCCGGCCCGCCCGGGGCCCGCCTCCAGCGTCCCGTGCACGGCCGACAGCCGCTCCCGCAGCCCGGCCAGCCCCGTACCCACCGCCGGCTCCCGCACGGCCCGGCTTCCCGGTACGAGCCATTCCGCCACCGGCTCGGGCCCCGGCTCCGCACGCGGCGTCACGAGCGGTACGCGACCCTCCGCCACCGCCGCGACCCGCTCCGGCACCCGCCCCGGCTCCGGCCCCGTCCGCACGTCGAGCGGCACCTGCCCGGCCGCGTCCACCGCCACCGCCACCGGCTCCGCGTCCCCACCCGGCCCCGGACCACCCGGCCCCGGACCACCCGGCCCCGGACCACCCGGCCCCGGACCACCCGGCCCCGGACCACCCGGCCCCGGACCACTCGGCCCCGGACCCGTCTCCGTCTTGCCCACCCGCCCCGTGCCGTCGTTCTCGACGGTCAGAACGACCTCGCCGTCCACGCATCCGACGGAGATGGTGCACCGCCGGGCGTCTCCGTGCCGCAGTACATTCGTCGTGGCCTCCCGCACGACCCATCCGAGAGCGGACTGGACGGCCTGCGGCACCTCCAGCTCACCCACCACGACCGTGCAGGTGATTCCGGCGGCGGTCAGCACCCCCCGCGCGCCGTCCAGCTCCACCCGGAGATCCGCCTCGCGGTACCCGCGCACCACGTCCCGGACCTCCCGCTGCGAGTCCCGGGCGATCTGCTGCACCTCGGTCATCTGGCCGGCCGCCTCGGGCCGCCCGCGCCGGGAGAGCTGCACCGCCAGTTCGCTCTTCAGCGCGATGGCGGCGAGATTCCGGCCCATCACATCGTGCAGATCCCGGCTGAAGCGGAGCCGTTCCTCGGCGACCGCGAGCCGGGCCTGGACATCGCGGGCCGCGTGCAGCTCCCACATCACCGCCAGAATCCACATGGAGGCGCGGGCGGTGAAGGCCAGCCACGAGGTCAGGAAGAAGACGACGACGATCGACCCCAGCGCCTGGCCCGGGGTGTGTCCGATCAGCAGGAGGAACAGACAGATGCCGAGCAGCAGGCCCGCCTGGACCGCCGCGGTGACCCGGTTCCGTACCAGCAGGCAGTGCACCGTGGTCAGGGGTGTCAGCACGGCACCCAGGAGAATGGGGCTCACCGGAAGGTAATCCTTCGGGTTGCCCAGCGCGAGCAGGACGAGGACCACCGCGGTGACCCCGGCGGTGACCGCGGTTGCCGAGCAGAGCAGCCGGCGCGGCACCTCCCCCTGCCCGAGATAGGCGTCCATCGCGCGCCGGGCCAGCCGGGCGCAGAGCACCGCCTGGACGACGCCGAGCGCGGCGCCGGCCCAGGCGAGCGGGGGCAGGGGATCCCGGATGGGCGGGAGCAGCAGAAAGACGAGGATCGGGATGATCTCTCCCCAGATGAGCACATAGACCGTGCCCCGGGTGTAGAGGTCGACCTTGGACAGCCCGCTCCGCCCGCTCCAGCCCTTCACGCGCACGACAGGCTCCCGTCCTCGCACCGGTCGACTCGGATCGGCCCCGCTCCCGCCGTGCCGGGCCGGATCAGCGCCGGGGTTCCCAGCGGAACCACCGTCGTACAGCAAACACCGAGACCGCGCACCAGACCAAAGCGCTCACCGCGGCGGTGAGCTGGTCGCCGGATTCCACCCCGCCGACCCAGCCGGCCCGTGTCAGGGTCATCGCACCCGTCAGCGGAAGCAGCTCACAGATCGAGGCCAGCTCGTCCGGCATCATCTCCAGCGGGAAGAACAGCCCCGAGCCCGGGAGCGAGATCAGGAACATCGGCATCGTGGTGATCTGCGCGCTCTCCACGGTACGGGTGAAGGTCGCCGTGACCGCCGCGAGCGCCGCCATGACCAGCACACCGAGTGCGATGCCCGCGAGAAGGAGATCCGGCCGGGCCGGCGCGTCCACGCCGAGGAAGACGACTCCGCCCGCCACCAGCAGCAGACACTGCACCGCGGCCAGCCCGACCGCCGGGAGCGCGGTGCCGGCGAGGATCTCGGGGTCGGTGACCTCTCCGGTACGGAGCCGCTTGAGCACCAGCTCCTCGCGGCGGGCCACATAGGCGGAGACCAGATTGAGATGGACGACCAGGATCAGCACCATCCCGATGCCGCCGGTCATCGACGCCTCGGCGACGCTCATCCCCGCCTCGCCGAGGTCCATCCCCTCCAGGGTGGACTTCATCAGCACCACCATGAGGGCGGGCATCAGCAGCGCCACGAAGAGCGCGGTGCGGTTCCGCACCAGCAGGGTCAGCTCCGCCCGGCCGAGGCCGGCCAGCCGCCCCGCCATCGTGCTGCCGCCGGCCCGGCGGCCCCCGCCGCCTCCGCCGTGGTCTCCTCCGGCGCCCGCCGCCGGACAGCTCTTCGTACCGCCGGCCCTCGTGCCCGTCATCGGATTCTCCGCTCCTTCTCCGCCTGTCCGGCCGCCGGTGCGGGCCTTCGCCGCACCATCCGTCCGCCCCCCGGGGGGATGGCCCGCCCCGGATCCCGTCATCGCCGCCATGTCAGACACTCGCCACTTCGGCCTGGGCGATCTCCAGGAACGCCTCCTCCAGCGAGGCCGACCTGGCGTCGAACGCCTCCAGCAGCAGATTCCGCTCCCCGGCCCACCGGAGCAGTTCGCCCAGGGACTCCTGGAGCCGCTGGGTACGGATCTCCACCCGGCGCCCGTCGGCGGCGGCCATGAGGGAGAGCGGCAGCTGAGCGGCGGTGACCCCATCGGGCAGGGTGAAACGGATTCGCGCCGGCCGGTCCGCGGTGACCTCGGCGGGCGTGCCGGCGGTCACGATCCGGCCCCCGTGCATGATCGCCAGCCGGTCCGCCAGCGTTTCGGCCTCCTCCAGATAGTGCGTGGTCAGCAGCACGGTGGTGCCGGTGTCCCGGAGCGCCCGCACCAAGTCCCAGGTGTCGCGGCGGCCTTCCGCGTCCAGGCCGGTCGTGGGCTCGTCGAGGAAGAGCACCTCCGGCCGTCCGAGCAGCGCCATCGCGAGGTCCAGCCGCCGGCGCTCACCGCCGGAGAGCTGCTTGACCCGTACGGAGGCCCGTCCGCCGAGCCCGACCAGATCCAGCGCCTCGCCCACCGGCCGGGCCCCGCTGGTGCAGCGGGCCCACATCACGGCCGTCTCGGTGACCGTCAGATCGGAGGGGAAGCCGCCCTCCTGGAGCATCACGCCCATCCGGGGGCGCACGGCGGCCCGCTCCCGGTACGGGTCATGGCCCAGAATCCGTACGGTTCCGGCGGCGGGGGCGGCCAGGCCCTCCAGCAGTTCGACGGTGGAGGTCTTTCCCGCGCCATTCGTCCCGAGCAGGGCGAAGATCTCCCCGCGTGCGACGGAGAAGGAGACACCGCTCACGGCCTCGAAGCCGCCCGCGTAACTCCGCCGCAGGTCATCAGCTGTGATCACGTACTGGTCTGAGCTCATGCACTCAGACTTCCGGCGGAGGGGGACGGTCGGCAGTGCGCGCTGTCATCGGTGGCCATGACAAATGTCATGAGTTCGGGGATGATCAGTAAATGACAAAGGCCCCGATCAAATGATCAGGGCCTCTGCACTGGAGCGGACGACCAGGTTCGAACTGGCGACCTCAACCTTGGCAAGGTTGCGCTCTACCAACTGAGCTACGTCCGCAGTGCCTCCGCCTCGGCTTTCACCGGGCGGTGCGTGCATCACTCTACCTGATCCACATCGGTGGCCGGTAAAGGATGAGAGCGGGTGACAGGAATTGCACACTGCGCCTTCCCCCTGGAAGGGGGATGTTCTACTACTGAACTACACCCGCACGCTGCTGAGGTGGGCCTTTCGGCCTTGCCCCTCGGCGTGATCCAAACTCTAGCCGACGGTGGGGGGTGCAATGCAACTCGGATCCGCGCCGGATCAACTCCGGTCCGTGCGGGGCCCGGGCGGCACGGCGGGGCGGTGCCGCCGGAGGGGCCGGCTGGCGCACGGGCCGGCGGGTACGGGGGCGGGCCGTACCGGCGCCGCGGAGGGTGAGGGCGGTCCGGGTTCACCCCGCCGCACACCCGATGCACCTGCCACACCCGGCCCGCTCCGCCGCGCGGACGGCCGCCGGCGGCCGCGGGGGCTCTCACCGGCCGGGCGGGATCGCCGCCCCGGACCGGCCGTGCCGCGCATGTCCCGGGGAGCCCGGCGGAGGAGGGGGCTCACCGTGCCCCCGTATGCCCCCGCCGGTCCGGATCCCGGGCCGGGAGCGCCCCGTCGGCCGGTCCGCCCCGGCCCACTGATCAACTGGCCTCGCGGAACGCCTCGTACACGGCCTTCGGGATCCGCCCGCGCGCCGGCACGTCCATCTTGTTGGACTGCGCCCACGCGCGTACCGCCGCCGGCGCGGGCTCCAGCGCGGTGTGGGTGTAGGTGATCGCCCGCCGGCCCCGCTTCGCGCCGCCCGGGAGCTTCCGCCCGGCGGCCACGTACGGCGCCAGCGCCTTGCGCAGCTTCTTTGCATTGGCGGGATTGAGGTCGATCTCGTAGGACTTCGCGTCCAGGCCGAACTCGACCGTTTCCGCCGCTTCTCCGCCGTCGATGTCGTCGGAGAGTGTGACCACTACTCGCTGAGCCACGGATTTCGGTCCTTTCCCGAGGCATCCCGCACGGTCCATGGTGCTGACGGGCGGCGACACCGGTATTCCGGCTGTCAGGGAGTAAAACCGCTCCCCTCTGTATTCCTTTCTACAGCGACCGGTGGCGCATTGTGAAGCCCACCCAATTATTTGCGCGTGTCCGATCATTGGGCCACAGGTTTTTTCCTGTTGGATTTCCGCAGGTGGTTACCCGGTCCGTTCAGGCGGGTATCCCTCCGATATCCACCCATATCTACGCGAGTAGATTTCCGGGCCGGGTACGCTGAGCGGACCGCCCTCGCAACACACCGGGAGTACCCGTGGCACGCGTCGTAGTCGACGTCATGCTCAAGCCCGAGATCCTCGACCCGCAAGGACAGGCCGTGCAGCGCGCGCTGCCGCGTCTCGGATTCGAAGGCATCGCGGACGTCCGTCAGGGAAAGCGTTTCGAGCTGGAGGTGGAAGGGCCCGTCGACGACGCCGCGCTCGCCCGCATCCATGAGATGGCCGAAACATTCCTCGCCAACACCGTCATCGAGGACTTCATCGTCAAGGTGGAGTCGTGACAGCTCGTATTGGAGTCGTCACTTTTCCCGGCACCCTGGACGACCGGGACAGTCTGCGGGCCGTGCGGCTCGCGGGCGCCGAGCCCGTCTCGCTCTGGCACCGTGACAAGGATCTCAAGCAGGTCGACGCGGTGGTCCTCGCCGGGGGCTTCTCCTACGGCGACTATCTCCGCGCCGGAGCCATTTCCCGGTTCTCGCCGGTCATGGCCACCATCATCGACCAGGCCAGGGCGGGACTGCCGGTTCTCGGTATCTGCAATGGCTTCCAGATCCTGACCGAGTCGCATCTGCTCCCCGGCGCCATGCTGCGGAACAATCATCTCCACTTCATCTGCCGCGATCAGAAGCTGCGGGTGGAGAACGCGGAGACCGCCTGGACCGCCGATTACGAGCAGGGCCAGGAGATCTCCGTACCGCTGAAGAACATCGACGGCCGTTATGTCGCCGAAGAGCGGGTTCTCGACGAGCTGGAGGCCGAGGGCAGGGTCGCCTTCCGCTATCTCGGCTCGAACCCGAACGGCTCGCTCCGTGACATCGCGGGCATCACCAACGCCGAGGGCAATGTCGTCGGCCTGATGCCCCACCCGGAGCACGCCGTCGAGCCCCTGATCGGCACCGGCCGCACCGATGGTCTCGCCTTCTTCACCTCCGTTATCAAGAAGCTGGTCACGGCATGACTCTCGACACCGTCAAGCACGCCAACGAGACCCCCGACACGGATCAGCCGTGGGCCGAACTCGGCCTGAAGCAGGACGAGTACGCCCGGATCCGCGCGATCCTCGGCCGCCGTCCCACCGGGGCCGAGCTGGCGATGTACTCGGTCATGTGGTCCGAGCACTGCTCGTACAAATCGAGCAAGGTCCATCTGCGGCAGTTCAGCGAGAAGGCGCCGGAGAGCGACGCCCTTCTCGTCGGCATCGGTGAGAACGCGGGCGTGGTCGACGTCGGCCAGGGATACGCGGTCACCTTCAAGGTCGAGTCGCACAACCACCCGTCCTACATCGAGCCGTACCAGGGCGCGGCCACCGGCATCGGCGGCATCGTGCGCGACATCCTCGCCATGGGCGCCCGCCCGGTCGCCGTGGTCGACCCCCTGCGCTTCGGCGCCGCGGATCACCCCGACACCAAGCGGGTGCTGCCCGGCGTCGTCGCGGGTATCGGCGGCTACGGCAACTGCCTGGGTCTGCCGAACATCGGCGGCGAGGTCGTCTTCGACTCCTGCTACCAGGGAAACCCGCTGGTCAACGCCGGTTGCATCGGTGTGATGAAGCATGAGGACATCCACCTGGCGCAGGCGTCCGGCCTCGGCAACAAGGTCATTCTGTACGGTGCCCGCACCGGCGGCGACGGCATCGGCGGAGTCTCCGTGCTGGCCTCGGAGACCTTCGAGAGCACCGGCCCGGCCAAGCGCCCCGCCGTCCAGGTGGGCGACCCCTTCCAGGAGAAGCTCCTCATCGAGTGCACCCTGGAGATCTTCCGGGAGAAGCTGGTCGCGGGCATTCAGGACCTCGGCGGCGCCGGCCTCTCCTGCGCCACCTCGGAGCTGGCCAGCGCCGGCTCCGGCGGTATGCGGGTCGACCTGGACACCGTGCCGCTGCGCGACGCGACGCTCTCGCCCGAGGAAATCCTCATGAGCGAGTCGCAGGAGCGCATGTGCGCGATCGTGGAGCCCGCCAAGGTCGAGCGGTTCCTGGAGATCTGCGAGAAGTGGGACGTCATCGCCACCGTCATCGGTGAGGTGACCGAGGGCGAGCGGCTGGAGATCTTCTGGCACGGCGAGCAGATCGTGGACGTGCCGCCGCGCACCGTCGCCCACGAGGGCCCGGTGTACGAGCGCCCCTACGCCCGGCCCGAGTGGCAGGACGCGCTCCAGGCCGATGACGCCGGCAGGCTGCCCCGGCCCGCCACCGCCGCCGAACTGCGCGAGCAGGTGCTGCGGCTGGTGTCCTCGCCGAACCAGGCGTCGAAGTCGTGGGTCACCGACCAGTACGACCGCTTCGTCCAGGGCAATACGGTGCTCGCCCAGCCCGAGGACGCGGGCATGATCCGCATCGACGAGGAGTCCAACCTCGGTGTGGCGATGGCGACCGACGGCAACGGCCGGTACGCCAAGCTCGACCCCTACGCGGGCGCCCAGCTCGCGCTGGCGGAGTCGTACCGCAATGTCGCCGCCTCCGGTGCCCGGCCGCTGGCCATCTCCAACTGCCTGAACTTCGGTTCGCCGGAGGACCCGGATGTGATGTGGCAGTTCGCCGAGGCCACCCGTGGTCTCGCGGACGGCTGCCTCGCGCTCGGCACCCCGGTCACCGGCGGCAATGTCTCGCTCTACAACCAGACCGGCGAGACGGCGATCCACCCGACGCCCGTCGTCGCCGTGCTCGGTGTGATCGACGACGTGAACCGCCGTACGCCGATCGCCTTCGCCGAGAAGGGGCAGCTGCTCTACCTGCTCGGCGACACCAAGCAGGAGTTCGGCGGTTCCGCGTGGTCCCAGGTGGTCCACGACCACCTCGGCGGGCTGCCGCCGGCCGTGGACCTGGACCGGGAGCGGCTGCTCGCCGACATCCTGATCTCGGCATCCCGGGACGGCATGATCGACGCCGCCCACGACCTGTCGGACGGCGGTCTGGTCCAGGCGGTCGTGGAGTCCTGTCTGCGCGGCGGCCGGGGTGCCCGGCTGGTCGTTCCGGACGGTCTGGACGCCTTCACCTTCCTCTTCAGCGAGTCGGCGGGCCGCGCGGTCGTCGCCGTGCCGAGGAGCGAGGAGCTCCGCTTCACCGACATGTGCGGCGCGCGCGGGCTGCCCGCGACCCGGATCGGTGTCGTGGACGGTGCCGAGGTGGAGATCCAGGGGGAGTTCACGATCCCGCTGACCGAGCTGCGCACGGCGCACGAGGAGACGATTCCGGCGCTGCTCGCCTGACCGTCTCCGTACACCGGCACGTACCGAGCCCCCGCCCACCGGCGTCACCGGTGGGCGGGGGCTCGGCTGTTTGCGCCTTGCACGTAATTACGTACTTACGTATATTGAACGCATGGAGCTGGAGGAGCGGGTAGCAGAGCTGGAACGCCGCCTCGGCGCGCTGGAGAGCGCCCGCGGCGCGGCGCCCGAGACCGGCACCGAGCCGGGCGGGGGCGATTTCTGGGCGCTGGAGGGGTTCCGCGGCCGGCTCGCCGAGGCCGGAGCGGAGGACGGCGGGGTGCTGTTCACCGGTGCCGTGCGACTTGCCGCCGGGGAGCGGTACGAGTGGCAGTACGGCGCCCTCACCGAGCGGCTGCTCCAGGAGGACTGGGCGAACGCCGCCGACTCCTTCGCCGCGCTCGGGAGCGGGGTACGGCTGCGGCTGCTGCGCGAGATCCTCGGCGGCCGGCGCTCCGCCGCCGAACTGGCCGAGCTGGAGGGCCTGGGGACCACCGGCCAGATCTACCACCATCTGCGCCAGCTCACCGGCGCGGGCTGGCTGCACAGCCCCGACCGGGGGCGTTACGAGATCCCGGCCGCGCGGGTGGTCCCGCTGCTGGTGGTGCTGACCGCCGCCCGGCCGTGACACACGACGGCACCGACACCGACGCCAACACCGACATGACCGAAGCGAGGGGGACCCGACCCATGTCCACACGGAGCCGCAAACTGCTGATGACCCTGCACCGGGTCATGTGGATCACCATCACCGTGCTGCTGATCACCGCCGTCAGCGGCCTGCTGCCCTTCAGCGGGCTCTGGCTGCTGCTCCCCTTCGCCGCCTCCTGCCTGGTCGCCCGCGTCCTGGACCGCTCGGCCGGGCGGGCGCACACCCCGGAGCTGCGCCCCGCCGGGATCGAGGTGGATCCCCCGGTCACCGGCCGCTGGAGCGCGCTCAACAGCCCCGCCGACAAAACCCCGAGCCATGGCACCCACGCCTACGGCCAGACCTACGCCATCGACATCGTCGCCGAACCGGACGACCCGGAGCACGGCCGCCCCGGCTTCTCCTGGCTCTGGCCGGTCCTCCGCCGCAACCGCGCCTATCCGTCCTTCGGCCGGCCGCTGCTCGCGGTCGCGGACGCCACCGTCGTCCGCGCCTCCGACCGGCAGCGCGACCATCTCAGCCGCACCTCGCTCCTCGGTGTGCTCTATCTGATGGTCGTCGAGGCACCGCTGCGGGACATGATCAGCCCCCGTCTGATCATGGGCAACCATGTGATCCTCGATCTCGGGGACGGTACGTACGCGGCGTACGCACATGTCCGGCGCGGCTCGCTCCGGGTCCGGGCCGGTGACCGGGTGCGGGCCGGGCAGCAGCTTGCCGACTGCGGGAACTCGGGCAATTCCAGCGAGCCCCATCTGCACTTCCACCTGATGGACGGGCTCGACCCGGACACCGCGAGCGGGATCCCCTTCCGGTGGCGCGGGGTCGGTGTCCCCGCCGACAACGAGGTGTTCACGGTCGCGGAGCCCGCCGTGGTCACCGCGCCGGCCGCACAGTCCGCCGTGGTCCCCGCGCCGGCCGCACAGTCCGCCGTGGTCACCGCGCCGGCCGCACAGTCCGAGCCCGAGCCCCGGCCCGAGTCCCGGCCCGAGCCCGAAGCGGCGCCGGCGGGGCGGTAGGTCCCGCGCCCCGCCGGGCGGCGCCCGGTTAACCTCGGCCTCATGCCAACGGCCGCCAAGCGCACCCGCAGTCACGATTACGCCAAGACCCGTACCGCGGTGCTCGCACAGTTCTCGCATCTGCGGAAAGCCGTCGACTCGCTCACCGAGGAGCAGTTGGCACGGCCGGCCCGGCCCGGTGGCCGGACCGCCGGGGACGTGGCCGCACACCTCTCCGCGGTCGCCGGCTCCATCCTCCGCGGCCTCGCGCCGCCGGAGCCGCCCCGGGCGGAAATCACCCTGCTGGAGTGGCCGTTCGCGACGGCCGCGCCCGCCGGGGCCGGGGGCGGGGACACCCGGGGGCACGCCGGCGGGGCTCCGCCCGCCGAGCTCCCCGCCCGGGCGGCCGACCGGCTCGGGGAGGCCCTCGCCGAGGTGCCGGGCTCGCGGCCGGTCACCACCCCGGTGGGCGCCATGACCCTGGGGGACTTCCTGGTCACCCGGGCCGTGGAACTGATCGTGCTCACCGGCGACCTGAACGACGCGACCGGTCTGGACATCCCGTACGACCGGCAGGCGCTCGCCTCCTGCACCCGGCTCCTCGCGGACGCCCTCGCGGTGAAGGCGCCGGGCGGTTCGGTGGAGGTGCGGATTCCGCCGTTCGCCGTGGTGCAGTGCGTCCAGGGCCCCCGGCACACCCGGGGGACCCCGCCCAATGTGGTGGAGACCGACCCGCTCACCTGGATCCGGCTCGCCACCGGGCGCACGGGGTGGGCCGGCGCCCTCGCCGACGCCAAGGTGTCCGCCAGCGGTGAGCGGGCGGATCTGTCGGCGCTGCTCCCGATCCTCGGCTGAACCGGTGGATCCGGTGGGTACGGCGGGTACGGCGGCCGGAGGCCGATACTCCGGGAGAGGGGAACCGGACTGGCGTTCGGCCCGTCCCAGGAGCATGCGTAACCAGCTGAGCATCCCCCTCACGGTCCTCACCCTGCTCGCGCTCGCCGCCTGCGGCTCCGAAACGACCTCCGGAGCCACATCCGGAACGGACGGCGGCAACGCCGGGGACACCGCGGTGACCGATCTCCCGGTCACCGGAGTGGAGTGGACCGTCGCCAGTGTCACCGTCGGCGGCAAGAAGCGTGCCGCTCCCCCCGCCGCCCATCTCCAGCTCACCGGGAAGGGCCGCGTCCAGGGCAGCTTCGGCTGCAACCGCTTCGGGGCCCCGGCCGAGGTGGCCGGAGACATCATCACCGTCGGCGCGAGTGAAATGACCGAAATCGGCTGTGCCAAGGGCACTCAGGACTTCGAGAACACCCTCCGCGACGCCTTCACCGGAAAGCTCAAGGCCGAGCTGGAGAAGAAGAATCTGACCCTCACCAACCCCGCGGGCGACACCATCGCACTGGTCGCGGCGGAGCCCGCCCCGCTGATCGGCACCGTCTGGGCGGTGGACGCGACACTGACCGGCGATGTGTCGAAGCCGACCCCGGCGAACACCGAGGGCCGGGCGCGGCTGACCTTCGGGAAGAACGGCACGGCGAGCGGCAGCCTCGGCTGCAACCGCTTCTCCGCCAAGGCGAAGATCTCCGGCTCCGCGATCACCCTCACCGACATGGCCATGACCCGGATGATGTGCGACACCGGCGGATCCGGTGAGGTCATGGAGCTGGAGAAGCGGCTGGCGGAGGTGCTGGCGAAGCCGGTCACCTACCGGCTGGTCAACCGCGGTCTCACCATCACCGGCGAGGATCACCGGGGCTTCCACGCCACCGCCGCGGCACCCGCCGGAACCGGCCCCGCCGCCGCCCCGGACGCCGGATAGCGCGCGTCACATGCCCGTACGGGCGGGAGCGGGGCGTACGGGAACGGCCGGACCGGAGCCGAGTGGCCGGCCGTGCCCGTGCGCCCTCACGTCCGTCCCGCCCGTCCCCTGATCCCCGGCAGCCCCGCCACCACAGCCGATTCCGGCCAAAGGTCACGATCGTTACACTTCCCGGCCGCCCGCCGCCGCCCCGCTCAGGGCCCGTACCGCGCGCCGCCGCCCCCGGGGTTCCGCCCCGCGCCGGGGGGAAGCGCTCCGGACGGCCGCCACCGGGGCGCCCCCCGCCCCGCCTCGCGCCCGGACCGCCCGATCGGCCATTTCCGGCCGCGCGCCGGTGACCAGGCAGTCACCCAGAGCCCAGGGGCCTCCCGAATTCGGACCAGTGGTCGATCTCGCCTACACTCGGTCCCGTGCCACGTGGTGACGGTCGACTCAATCACGATCTGCTCCCCGGCGAGAAAGGCCCCCAGGACGCTTGTGGCGTCTTCGGTGTCTGGGCTCCGGGCGAAGAGGTCGCAAAGCTCACGTACTTCGGGCTCTACGCCCTCCAGCATCGAGGCCAGGAATCCGCGGGAATCGCGGTGAGCAACGGCTCCCAGATCCTCGTCTTCAAGGACATGGGCCTGGTCTCACAGGTCTTCGACGAAACTTCCCTCGGCTCCCTCCGTGGACATATCGCGGTCGGACACGCCCGCTACTCCACCACCGGAGCCTCCGTCTGGGAGAATGCGCAGCCGACCTTCCGGGCCACCGCCCACGGCTCCATCGCCCTCGGCCACAACGGCAATCTGGTGAACACCGCCCAGCTCGCCGAAATGGTCGCCGACCTCCCCCGCCAGGACGGCCGCGCCACCCAGGTCGCCGCCACCAATGACACCGATCTCGTCACCGCCCTGCTCGCGGGCCAGGTGGACGACGACGGCAAGCCGCTCACCATCGAGGAAGCC
The DNA here is from genome assembly GCF_039888735.1 of Streptomyces sp. CAU 1734. Taxonomy (NCBI): domain Bacteria; kingdom Bacillati; phylum Actinomycetota; class Actinomycetes; order Kitasatosporales; family Streptomycetaceae; genus Streptomyces; species Streptomyces sp. CAU 1734. Next base: position 455,068 of record NZ_JBDQQP010000001.1, on the reverse strand, counting down.
GCCTCCCGGGTGCTCCCCGAGGTCCGCGGCGCCTTCTCCCTCGTCTTCATGAACGAGTCCACGCTCTACGCGGCCCGTGACCCGCAGGGCATCCGCCCGCTCGTCCTCGGCCGGCTCGACCGCGGCTGGGTCGTCGCCAGCGAGTCCGCCGCGCTCGACATCTGCGGCGCCACCTATGTCCGGGAGATCGAGCCGGGCGAGCTGATCGCCATCGACGAGAACGGCATCCGCACCTCCCGATTCGCAGAAGCGAAGCCCAAGGGCTGTGTCTTCGAGTACGTCTATCTCGCCCGTCCCGACACCGACATCGCCGGCCGGAACGTCTACCTCTCCCGTGTGGAGATGGGACGGAAATTGGCCAGGGAAGCTCCGGTCGAAGCCGATCTGGTGATAGCCACCCCGGAGTCCGGCACCCCGGCGGCGATCGGCTACGCGGAGGCGAGCGGAATCCCGTACGGCTCCGGACTGGTCAAGAACGCCTATGTCGGCCGGACCTTCATCCAGCCGTCCCAGACCATCCGGCAGCTGGGCATCCGGCTCAAGCTGAACCCCCTCAAGGAAGTCATCCGGGGCAAGCGCCTGGTCGTCGTGGACGACTCGATCGTGCGCGGCAACACCCAGCGCGCCCTGGTGAAGATGCTCCGCGAGGCCGGGGCGGCCGAGGTCCACATCCGGATCTCCTCGCCGCCGGTGAAGTGGCCCTGCTTCTTCGGCATCGACTTCGCCACCCGCGCCGAGCTGATCGCCAACGGCATGACGATCGAGGAGATCGGCACCTCCCTGGGCGCCGATTCCCTCTCCTACATCTCCATCGACGGCATGATCGAGGCGACGGCCATCCCCAAGCAGAACCTCTGCCGGGCCTGCTTCGACGGTGAGTACCCGATGGAGCTCCCCGATCCCGAACTGCTCGGCAAGCAGCTTCTGGAGACCGAGCTGGCGGGCGGCGCCGATGCCGCGGACGCGCTCCGCCGTCCCTGAGAAGGCCCCAGCCATGAGCAAGAAGGCCATGAGCGAAAAGGCCGTGACCACGAAGGCCGTGACCACGAGGGCCGGCGGCACCGAGGCCGCCGGCGGGCGGGCCGTGACCAGCAGAGCAGTACGGCCATGAGCAGCCGCGCCATGCGCAAAGACGCCATGTGCGCCCGCACCATGGTCGCCATCAGGAGTGCCCGCGCCACGGACACCACGCGCGACCGCACCCCGGACGCCGTGAACGCCCGCGTCATGAGCGCCGGCCAGGGCCCCGCAGTACCGACACGAAAGCTCTCTCTGTCATGACAACTGAGTCTTCCGACCGCGTTCCGCACGACGGCGGCGCCAGCTACGCAGCCGCGGGTGTCGACATCGAAGCCGGTGACCGTGCCGTCGAGCTGATGAAGGAGTGGGTGCGCAAGACCCGCCGCCCCGAGGTCCTCGGCGGCCTCGGCGGTTTCGCGGGACTCTTCGACGCCTCCGCCCTCAAGCGTTACGAGCGCCCGCTGCTCGCCTCGGCCACCGACGGTGTCGGCACCAAGGTCGACCTCGCCCGCAAGCTGGGCGTTTACGACACCATCGGCCATGACCTGGTCGGCATGGTCGTGGACGACATCGTGGTCTGCGGCGCCGAGCCGCTCTTCATGACCGATTACATCTGTGTCGGCAAGGTCCACCCCGAGCGGGTCGCCGCCATCGTCAAGGGCATCGCGGAGGGCTGTGTCCTCGCGGGCTGCGCCCTCGTCGGCGGCGAGACCGCCGAGCACCCCGGCCTGCTCGGCGAGGACGACTTCGATGTCGCCGGCGCCGGCACCGGTGTGGTCGAGGCCGACCGGCTGCTGGGACCCGATCGCATCCGTACGGGGGACGCGGTCATCGCCATGGCCTCCTCCGGCCTTCACTCCAACGGGTACTCGCTGGTCCGCCATGTTCTGCTCGACCGCGCCGGAATGGCGCTGGAGGCGCGGGTGGAGGAATTGGGCCGGACTCTCGGCGAGGAGCTGCTGGAGCCCACCAAGATCTACTCCCTGGACTGCCTGGCGCTCACCCGCACCGCCGAAGTGCATGCCTTCAGCCATGTCACCGGCGGCGGGCTCGCCAACAACCTCGCCCGGGTGATCCCGGACGGTCTGCACGCCATCGTCGACCGCTCCACCTGGACCCCCGGCCCGATCTTCGATCTGGTCGGCCGCGCGGGCCGGGTGGAACGCCTGGAACTGGAGAAGACCCTCAACATGGGTGTCGGCATGATCGCCGTCGTCCCCGAGGAGTCGGCCGATGTGGCGCTGACCCTGCTGGCCGACCGGGGTGTCGAAGCCTGGGTCGCCGGCGAGATCACCGACCGGGGTGAGCACACCTCGGGCGCCGAGCTGATCGGCGAGTACGCGAGCTGAGCACCGGGCCGGAGACCGGTCACGCGGTGATCGAATACCTGAGCGAGGCGCGCCGTCCGGATCCCGCCCGGTCCGGGCGGTGCGCACCGCCCCGAGCCCGGGGCGGAGTGCCGTACGCGTACCGCCGCATCACGCTCCGTGGTCCTGCCGGCTGGGCCGACAGGACCGGCGGGTCAGCGGCGCGGACGGCGCCGAACAGCACAGAACCCGGTCCGGGTGATCCGGACCGGGTCGGTGATCAATGCGACGTCAAGCGCCGCGGCGCGCATGCGAAGACGGACCGGAATCTTCATCCCCGTCATCGTCGTCGTTGTACATCTCCGCGTACCGCGCGTACGGGTCGTCTTCCTCGTCGTCATCCTCGAACGGCTCGCCGTTCGGAGGCTGGCTCGGAGTAGAAGCGCCCAGCTCATTGGCCAGACGCGACAGGTCAGTCCCGCCGCTGTTGTACTTCAGCTGGCGGGCGACCTTTGTCTGCTTGGCCTTGGCCCGGCCGCGCCCCATGGCTCGACCCCCTCGGTGACGGGGCTCGACGGCCCCAGAGTCTTGACACGCGTTCATGATTCGGAACGGACTCTCCGTGGAGAGACCGGCCCGTAGGGCTTCAACGGTACCTGCTTCCGCAGCCATACGGTACGCCGCCCGCATGACGTGCCACTTCGCAGGACCCGCGAGGAGCCCCGTCCTCGCTGGTCAACTGCGATATTAACCTCTTCTCGGCGCTGGACCCGCCGTCCGGGGTGAGTCTTCTCTCCCGATACGGCGGGCCCGGCGCCCCCGGAACCTCAGTGCCGGCGGGCCTCCGCCATGCGCTGCTCGGCGATCCGGTCGGCCGCCGCGGCGGGCGGAACACCGTCCTCATTCGCACGTGCGAATATCGCCAGCGTGGTGTCGTAGATCTTCGCGGCCTGCGCCTTGCACCGGTCGAAGTCGAAGCCGTGGAGCTCGTCGGCGACCTGGATCACCCCGCCGGCGTTCACCACATAGTCGGGGGCGTAGAGGATGCCCCGGTCGGCCAGATCCTTCTCCACCCCGGGGTGGTCGAGCTGGTTGTTGGCCGCCCCGCAGACCACGGAGGCGGTCAGCGCGGCGACGGAGGCGTCGCCGAGCGCGCCGCCGAGCGCGCAGGGGGCGTAGATGTCCAGCCCCTCGGTGCGGATCAGGGTGTCGGTGTCGGCGACCGCCGTCACCTCGGGGTGCCGGTCCAGGATCCGGCGCACCGACTCCTCGCGGACATCGGTGATGACCACCTCCGCGCCGTCCTCCAGCAGATGATTCACCAGATGATGGCCGACCTTGCCGACCCCCGCGACGCCGACCCTGCGGCCGGCGAGCGAGTCGGTGCCCCACCGGTGGCGGGCCGAGGCGCGCATGCCCTGGAAGACCCCGTACGCGGTGAGCACCGAGGAGTCGCCCGCGCCGCCGTTCGAAGGGGAGCGCCCGGTGGCCCAGCGGGTGGCGCGGGCCACGACGTCCATGTCGGCGACATAGGTGCCGACGTCGCAGGCGGTGACGTACCGGCCGCCGAGGGAGTCGACGAACCGGCCGTAGGCGAGCAGCAGCTCCTCGCTCTTCAGGGTGTCCGGATCGCCGATGATCACGGCCTTGCCGCCGCCGTGGCCGAGACCGGCCAGGGCGTTCTTGTACGACATGCCCCGGGCGAGGTTGAGTGCGTCGGCGACCGCCTCCGCCTCGGAGGCGTACGGGTGGAATCGGGTGCCGCCGAGGGCCGGGCCCAGGGCGGTGGAGTGGATGGCGATGACGGCTTTGAGCCCGGACGCGCGGTCCTGGCAGAGCACGACCTGCTCATGGCCTCCCTGATCCGAGTGGAACAGGGTGTGCAGGACGCCGTCGGTCACATCGGTCACGGTGGTGACTCCCAAGTACGAAGCGGCGGATGAGGGACTTTCCTATGGGTGGGGAAGGTCCGTTTGGGCACGAGGGTAAGGGCTACTCGGGAGTTGACCGGGCCCAGGGCCGAGGATCACACCTTGGTGGAGTACTGAGCGGAGTGCGGCAGCGGAAGGATGTGACCATGCCGGCGGTGTCCTCGGTCCTTGTCCCCTATGCGTCCTATCTCAGGGTGTACGAACCCCTGGCGGCCTTCTCCGAGCCCGAGCGGGGGTACTGGGCCCGTTACGCGGCGCGCGGGGAGACCCCGACCGCACAGGACGAACTGCGCCGTTCGCTCGCCGACTTGCTGCCCACTCCGCCGGTCCCGGTCCCGGTCCACGAGAGTGGTGATGCTTTTGTCATTAATTGGCCAGAATCATCTGGTGATGTTCATATCTGCCCCTGGCGGACCCGGCTGCGCGGATGGCTGGCGCTTCAGGAGCTTTCCGGCCAGCTTCCCGTTTCGCTGCTGGACGCGGTGCTGCCGCCTGTCGTACGCGGACAGGCCACCGCGGACTGGGAGGAATGGCGGGAACGGAACCCGGACGCCCGTCCGTGGATCAGGACGGCGGTCTGGCAGGTGCCGGTGCGCTGGTTCGCGCTCTTCGCCGACGAGGAGCGCGAGTACGAGCCGGCCGGGCCGGGCGCGGCGGTGCTCCGCTACCGGACGCCGATGGTCCAGGCCCGCCGCCGGATCGCCCGGGCGCTGAAGGCGCTGCGGGAATCGGGGGACGCCGGTTCGCTGTCGGAGGGCCTGGTCGACGTGGGCAAGTGGCTGGAGGAGTTCCACCCCCTCTCCCTGGTCGAGCTGGACTACGGCGGCCTGGTGCATGCCCTCGCCGGGCCCCTGCTCGCCGATGATCATTCGGCGGCCGATGTGGCGGCGGGGATCGCGGCGCTCCGGGAGGGGGACGACGAGGCGGCGGGCGCGGCGTACGCCCGGCTGGTGGACCGCTGGCGGGCCGTTCGTGATCTTCGATTCGCCAACTGAGCGATTCTGTGGATGATTGAGACCTTCCGCCCGGGCCCTAGGTCCCGATCCGGGCCTTTGCCTCAAGCGTGACGGATTGCACTAACTGGGCCCTTGCGCCTATCGCCTACCCTCGTGTCAAAATAGGACAAGGAGTCCGGGGAGGGTTCCTTCCGTCCAACTAAGGGCGGAATGCTCGGCGTTGCGCTCTATGGGGGGCTTGACGGCTCCTGATCACTCTGTGACTGATCGTCACTGTGGGGTGACTGTCCGCTATGGCATGGTCCATCGGCGTTCAGCCACTGTTGAACACCTCAGAGGGCAATTCCGTCGGTTTGGCCGACGTGGCTGGACAGATGGTGTAGTTGTAGTGCCGAGGACAAGCCGTTCGTCCTATAACCGACTCGGCCCGCGTCCGCCATTTCGGGCAACGCGGGTCAAGGTGCAGAATTTAGAGGAAAGAACCGAGAAGGTTCGGTTCTCCCGAGGAGGCCGCTCATGACCGCTCGCACCCCTGATGCCGAGCCGCTGCTGACCCCGGCTGAGGTTGCCACCATGTTCCGCGTGGACCCGAAGACGGTTACCCGCTGGGCGAAGGCAGGCAAGCTCACGTCGATTCGTACGCTCGGCGGGCATCGCCGGTATCGCGAGGCAGAGGTACGTGCACTGCTCGCGGGTATTCCGCAGCAGCGCAGCGAGGGCTGAAAGCCCCGCTGAACCGGGTATTTCCGGGACCCCCATCCCGGTGACACCCACCCATGGCTCCACATGGCGTTGTCCGCCCCAACGGACTTCCGTCATTTGATCGCGCTGGACTCCGCCGGGTCCAGCGCGATTTTTCATGCCCGGAAATGGGCGGCGGGCGGCGGACGGCGCCGCCGGGCCGGTCTCCCGGTGCGCGCGAGCTGGTCTCCCGTGCCCGCCGGGGGCATTGTCGGGGCGCGTTCCGGATGCGTTCCGGAGGGCTTCCCCGGTGTGTTCCGGGAGCTTTCCGGGCCGGCCCGGGGAGGGCGCCCGGGGTGGTTTCCGGAGGGCCCGGGAGTCTTTCGGGGCCCGGAAGCGGCTGCTCGCGGCGGAAGCCCGGGGGAGGGGCGGGCCGGGCGATTCCGTCCCCCGGGGATTCCGGGCCGATTCGCCGGGTCGACGGGCCGGGCCGGGAGGGGCCGGGGAGGGCCGCCGACACGCCGTACGGGGTCCTCGAGTGGCGGGCGTGCGGGTGTTCCGGGAGGGGCGCGAGAGAGGCGGGGAGGGCGCTCAAGGGGTAGTGCAATTGCACATATTAAATTAGTTGCCTGTGAGTAGGGGCTGAGTAGCGGGGTTCTGAAAACCTATACGGTGACACCCGTCACACTCCACAGCCCTTGCCAATATCGAGGGTGTCACCTCGGCGGGCGCGTGCAACCGGGCCGAAGTCACTCAGTGATGGGACCTTTGTCATCGGCGCCGGCCGCGCCGGCGGCCGGCGGGCGCCCGCCCGGAGCGGGCGTCGCGCGGACCCGGGGGCGCGCCGGGCGGCGATCCGCGCGCCCCTCATCACGTTCCCCGCCCGCCCGGGCGGGGCCGCGGAGGGCGCCCCGGCGGCTCTCGCGGGGCCGCCGGGGCGCGTTGGGAAATGGTGGAGTCATCGGGCGTCAGGCGCCGCCGTCGGCGCCCGGCGGGCCGCCATGGGCGCCGGCCGCCGCCGGCACGCCGCTCCCCGGCCCGGGCGGGGCGTCGTCCGAACCGCTCTGAGCAGCGGAATTCGCCGCCGCGCCGAGGTCCTCGCGAATCGTTTCCGCCGGTGTCCCGGAGGGGCCGGAGCGGGGTGGTACGCCTCTGTCCGCGGCCGTTTCCGGGGCGGCCTCACAGGCCGCGGGGACCGGCGCGGCCGTCCGCGGACGGCCGCTCGCGGGGCCGGGCGCCGGCGCCTCGCGCTCGGTGGGCTCCATCGCGAGCCGCAGCAGGCGATGGCAGATCGGGCAGTGCCGGGTGCGATGCCGGTACCCGGACGCGGCGGCCAGATGAGCCCGCAGCAGCGCCCTGGTCTCGTGCCGTCTCGCCGTGGCCGCCGCCATGCACGTCACCTCCGCCTGTGGTGTGTGCCCGTCCTCTAGACACTGGGTACCGGTGCCGGGGAGAGCCGTCAAGACGGTGAGCACTGCGTGCAACCACCAATCGCATGTGCCGAAGGCATGAGATAGGGCCCCGGCATGGCTCTCGACCGAATGTTTTCAGCCAATTACTGAGATTGTGATCTCTGTGTTCGAGGGTCCGGCGGGGGTGTTCTCCGTCCGGGAGCCCGCACGGGGTCCGTGCTGGATCCCGTTCCGGATCCGGTTCCGAAGCCCGTTCCGGATCCGGCTCCGGATCCGTGTCGGACCCGTCCCGGAACCACTCCCGACCACTGAGGGAAAGCGGCCCGGAAACCTTTCGCGGGGTTTCTCCGCGCCCTCCGCAGGTTTCCGTATGCGTCCCGATGGATCGCTCGGACCGGGCTCGGGGTCCGGTCGAGGGCGGCCCGCCGGGGGTTTGCCCCGCACCGCCCGGGGGAGCCGGCCGGTGGGCGCGCCGGTTGGCCCTGGTGCCCGGGCCGGGTCGGCGGTGCTCCCGCGCGGTCGGCACCGGCCCTTCCGGCAGCGGCCCTTCCGGCACCGGCCCTTCGCCGCCGGGGCGAGCCGGCCGCCGTGCGCGGCCCCGTGTCCCGCCGGCCGCGGGCTTCCCGTGCGCCCCGCCGGCCGCGCGTGCGGGGTTCGCCGTCTCTTTCCCGTCCGGCGGGCCCGCGAGGGCGCCGGACGGGCGCACAGGGCCGGTGCGCGGGCCGTGTGCCGCAGAGGAGCGTGCCGTACGGAGCGGGCCGTACGGGAGTGGGCTCCGTACCCCAACTCGCCCAGGGCACAGGTGCGCCGTGCGCCATCCCGGCCGGCGCGGGACACCCGGCCGCGGACATGCCTCCGGCACGAAGACCCGGCCCCGCTCCACCGCCGGTCCCGCGCCCGTGACCGGCCGGCGGACATACGACGAAGGGCCGCTTCCCGGAGGAAGCGGCCCGTCGTTCTCTTCTCTTGCGGTCCTGACGGGATTTGAACCCGCGGCCTCCACCTTGACAGGGTGGCGAGCACTCCAAACTGCTCCACAGGACCAGATTTCGCAGTCCGATTGTTGCGCTGGGCTGCGAGAAGAGACTCTACAGCAGCGAATGCCCGACGGTCGAACTCGCACTGTGTGACGCCGCCGTCACGGCATGATCACGGCGCCAGCGCGTCGATCGCCTTCACGATCCGCTTGTCGGAGACGGGGTACGCGGTCCCCAGCGCATGGGCGAAGTAGCTCACCCGCAGCTCCTCGATCATCCAGCGGATCTCCAGCACGTCCTGCGGCACCGGCCGCCCCTTCGGGAGCTGTTCCAGCAGCCAGGCGTACTCGTCCCGCATCTCCTGGACCTTCTCCATCCGGCTGGTGTCCCGCTGGGCGGAGGTCGGCATCTGCTGGAGCCTGCGGTCCGCCGCCACCAGATAGCGCATCAGATCGGGCAGCCGCCGCAGCCCGGTCGCGGTGACGAACCCGGCGGGCATCAGGGCCGCCAGCTGGTCCCGTACGTCCTGGAGGTTGTTGATCAGGACCAGGCTGCGGGTCGACTTCAGCCGGCGCTCGCACGCCTGCCAGGCGGCCAGGATCTGCTGCACCCGGCTCACCGTGCGGACCGTGGTGTCGACCAGATCGGCGCGGACCGCGTCGTACAGCTTCCGGAAGGACTCCTCGTCCCAGGCGGGGCCGCCGTGGTCCGCGATCAGCTTGTCCGCGGCGGCGGTGGCGCAGTCCTCGAAGAGGGCCTGCACGGAGCCGTGCGGATTGGCGGAGAGGGCGAGCTTCTGCGGGTTGGTGAGCTTGTCCGACGCGAACTTCGCCGGGTTCACCGGGATGTTCATCATGATCAGCTTCCGGGTGCCCAGCCGCATCGCGCGCTGCTGCTCGGCCTCGGTGTCGAAGAGCCGCACGGAGACGCTCTCCCCGGCGTCGACCAGCGCCGGATACGCCTTCACCGGCTGGCCGGCCCGCCGGGTCTCGAAGACCTTGCTCAGTGTCCCGATCGTCCAGTCGGTCAGCCCGCTCCGCTCGATCGACTCGCCGGCCGGTCCCGCGGTCGCCGCGGCGGCCCGGGAGAGCGCCTGGCGGGCCTTGGGACGCAGCGCGAGCTTGAGCGCCTCCAGGTCCTTGTCCTCGGCGAGGTTGCGGCGCCGCTCGTCAACGATCCGGAAGGTGATCTTCAGGTGGTCGGGGACCCGTGCCGGATCGAAGTCCTCGGCGGTCAGCGGCACCCCGACCATCCGCTGCAACTCCCGCGCCAGGGTCACCGGCAGCGGCTCCTGGAGCGGCACCGCCGTGTCCAGGAACCGGCCCGCGTAATTCGGCGCCGGTACGTAATGCCGGCGGATCGGCTTCGGCAGGGAGCGGATCAGCTCCACCACCATTTCCTCGCGCAGTCCGGGAATCTGCCAGTCGAAGCCCTCGTCGGTGACCTGATTGAGGACCTGGAGCGGAATGTGGACGGTCACACCGTCGGCATCCGAGCCCGGTTCGAACTGGTAGGTGACCCGGAATTTGAGCCGGCCCTGCCGCCAGGAATCCGGATAGTCGTCCTTGGTGACCGCACTCGCTTTCTCATTGATGAGCATCTCGCGCTCGAAATCGAGAAAGTCGGGCTCTTCCCGGTGCTTCTTCTTCCACCACGAGTCGAAATGCGCGCCCGATACGACATCGGCCGGCACCCGCTGGTCGTAGAAGTCGAACAGGGTCTCGTCGTCCACGAGAATGTCACGGCGCCGGGCCCGGTTCTCCAGCTCCTCGACCTCGGTCAGCAGCCTCCGGTTGTCGGCGAAGAATTTGTGATGGGTCCGCCAGTCGCCCTCGACCAGGGCATTGCGGATGAAAAGGTCGCGGGAGACCTCGGCGTCGATCCGGCCGTAGTCGACCTTGCGCTGTACGACGATCGGCACCCCGTACAGGGTGACCTTCTCGTACGCCACCACCGCGGCCCGGTCCTTCTCCCAGTGCGGCTCGCTGTAGGTGCGCTTGACCAGGTGCTGGGCGAGCGGCTCGACCCACTCCGGCTCGATCCGGGCATTCACCCGGGCCCAGAGCCGGGAGGTCTCCACCAGCTCGGCGGACATCACCAGCCGGGGCTGCTTCTTGAAGAGCGCCGACCCGGGGAAGATCGCGAACTTCGCCCCCCGGGCGCCGAGATACTCGTTCTTCCCGCCCGCGGCCCGCGCACCGCTCCCGGCCGCCGCCTTCGCGCCGGTGGCCGCCTCGGTCGCCCCGGTCTCCTTGAGCCCGACGTGCGAGAGCAGTCCGGCCAGCAGCGAGATGTGCAGGCTCGCCTCCGGGCCGTCCTCCTCGTTGACGTGGATGCCCATGGTCTTGGCGACTTGGCGGATCTGGGCGTAGATGTCCTGCCATTCGCGAATGCGCAGGAAATTCAGATACTCCTGCTTGCACATGCGGCGGAAGCTGGACGAGCCGCGTTCCTTCTGCTGCTCGCGGACATAACGCCAGAGATTGAGATAGGCCAGGAAATCGGAGGTCTCGTCCTTGAACCGGGCATGCTGCTGATCGGCCTGGGTCTGCTTCTCCGAGGGCCGCTCGCGCGGATCCTGGATGGAGAGCGCGGCGGCGATCACCATGACCTCGCGCACACAGCCGTTCTTGTCCGCCTCGATGACCATCCGGGCCAGCCGGGGGTCCACCGGGAGCTGGGAGAGCTTGCGCCCGAGCGGGGTCAGCTTCTTCCGCGGATCCTTCTCCGCCGGGTCGAAGGCGCCCAGTTCCTGGAGGAGTTGCACACCGTCACGGATATTGCGGTGGTCCGGCGGGTCGATGAAGGGGAATTTCTCGATGTCGCCGAGTCCGGCCGCCGTCATCTGGAGAATGACCGATGCCAGATTCGTCCGCAGGATCTCCGCGTCGGTGAACTCGGGACGGGAGTCGAAATCGTCCTCGGAGTAGAGCCGGACACAGATGCCGTCGGAGGTGCGCCCGCAGCGGCCCTTGCGCTGATTGGCGCTGGCCTGGCTGATGGCCTCGATCGGCAGCCGCTGGACCTTGGTGCGATGGCTGTAGCGGGAGATACGGGCGGTGCCCGGGTCGATGACGTACTTGATCCCCGGGACGGTCAGCGAGGTCTCGGCGACATTGGTCGCCAGAACGATCCTGCGCCCGGTGTGCGGCTGGAAGACCCGGTGCTGCTCGGCATGGGAGAGCCGGGCGTACAGCGGCAGCACCTCGGTGAAGCGGTACTGCTTCTTGTTGATCGCGTCGGCGGTGTCACGGATCTCCCGCTCACCGGAGAGGAAGACCAGGATGTCGCCCTTGCCGGCGCCCTGGAGCTCCTCCACGGCGTCGCAGATGGCGGTGATCTGGTCGCGGTCGCTGTCCTCGCCGCCCTCTTCGAGCAGCGGCCGGTAGCGGACCTCCACCGGGTAGGTGCGCCCGCTGACCTCCACGATCGGGGCGTCGCCGAAGTGCCGGGAGAAGCGCTCGGGGTCGATCGTCGCCGAGGTGATGACGACCTTGAGGTCGGGCCGCTTGGGCAGCAGCTGGGCGAGATAGCCGAGCAGGAAGTCGATGTTGAGGGAGCGTTCGTGCGCCTCGTCGATGATGATCGTGTCGTAGGCGCGCAGCTCGCGGTCGGTCTGGATCTCGGCCAGCAGGATGCCGTCCGTCATCAGCTTCACAAAGGTGTCGCCGCCCACCTGATCGGTGAACCGGACCTTCCAGCCGACCGCCTCGCCGAGCGGGGTGTCCAGCTCGGCGGCGACGCGTTCGGCGACCGTGCGGGCCGCCAGCCGTCTCGGCTGGGTGTGCCCGATCATGCCGCGGACGCCCCGGCCCAGCTCCAGGCAGATCTTGGGGATCTGGGTCGTTTTGCCGGATCCGGTCTCCCCGGCGACGATCACCACCTGGTGGTCGCGTATCGCCTCCAGGATGTCGTCTTTCCGTTGGCTGACCGGCAGCTGCTCCGGATAGCTGACCGGCGGCACCCGTCCGGCGCGCAGGGACAGCCGCTCGGCGGCCTTCCCGGCCTCGGCGGCGATCTCGTCCAGCACGGCCTGCCGGGCGTCGGGCTTGCGGATGCGGCGAGCGCCTTCGAGACGGCGGCCGAGCCGGTGGGCGTCGCGCAGCGAGACCCCGGCCAGCAGCGTCTGAAGGTCGGCGAAGGAAGTAGACATACGGATCCCAGGATCGCACCCCCGCCGAAGCGCTGGCGAACGCATTTAGGGTCTCTCCTCCGGATCCTGCCGGGGTTCGCCCGCGCGGGTGCCGCGCGCGCCCCGGGGCGGGGTCCGCCGGAACCGGGGGTGTGCGCCCGCACGCCGCGCCGCCGTCGATCATCAGGGGGCCTCCGCGCCGCCGCGGGCGGAACCCCCTGCCCCGCGCCCCGGGGGCATGGCGGGCGCCCCCCTCACCACCCCGGACCGGCCCCGGGGAACGACTCCGCCGCGCGGGCTGGTGCAGTATGGAGTCGATCATTCCGTGACGGACCGCGCGGAACGGTCATCCGTCCGCCGCACCGGCCGTTCACCCGGCCGCCGTATCGTTCCGCCCGGCCGCCTCGCACGCGCTCCGCGGGGGCGCCCCACGGGCGGTGGAGCCCGTACCGGCCCCGAAGGGAGAGCGCCGCCATGCCGCACCGCCGTGACCGCGGCCGGCGCGCCCGGGACCACCGGGCGGGGCTGCCGCTGACCGCCGCCTCCGTACTGCCGGGGCTCCTCTTCGCCCTGCTGCTGGTCTTCTGCCCGCCGGTGCCCGAGGACGCCCCCGCCGACCCGGTCGCGGTGGCCCAGGGGCCGCTCGCGGGCTGCGGCAAGGGCGGGGTGGACGACGACCGGGGGGCGCACCCCGCGCCCCCGCCGCGCGGCACCGTCTCGTACGAGCCGCCGCCGCTCCCGTACCCGGACCACGGTCCCGGGACCCCGCTCCGGCTCCGCGCGGAGCACGGCACGGCCCCGGACCGGGGACCGCCGCCGCGCGACCCGCCCACTCCCGGGGAGCTGTCGGTCCTGCGCGTATAGGAGGACGGGCGGGCGCCGGCCCAGCCGCCGTGCCCCCGCCCGGTTCCCCTGTCCGCCTTCACCCCTCCGCGCGGCGTTCCCCGTCCGCGCGGCCTCTGTCCAGGAGCGACGAATCACCATGCCCTCCACACCCTCCAAGCCCTCCTCCCGGGTCCGCCGTCCGGGCGTCGTCATCGCGGCCGTCGCCATGGCCGCCGTGCTGCTCGGCATCGCCTCCTTCACCGCCCTGAAGCCCCACGACAAGTCCGAGGAGCGGCGGGCGACCGCCGCCGCGGCCGAGAAGGAGAGCGCCGCGGCCGAGAACCGCCTGATGGCGCTGGCCCGCCGGGACCCCGGCGACCGGCTCGCCATGGGCCGGGCGGACGCACCGGTCGTGATGATCGAGTACGCCGACTTCCAGTGCGGCTACTGCGGGAAGTTCGCCCGGGACACCGAGCCCGAACTGATCGAGAAGTACGTGGACGAGGGGGTGCTGCGCATCGAGTGGCGCAATCTCCCGATCTTCGGCGAGGAGTCCGAGAACGCCGCCCGGGGCGCCTGGGCGGCCGGGCAGCAGGGCCGCTTCTGGCAGTTCCACACCGCCGCGTACGCCGAGGGGGCCAAGGAGAAGGGCTTCTCGGAGGACCGTGTGAAGGAGCTGGCGAAGGAGGCCGGGGTGCCCGATCTCCGGCGCTTCGCCGCCGACGCCCGGAGCGCCGCGGCGCGGGCCGCCGTCAAGCGGGACCAGGACGAGGGGTACGGGATCGGGGTCTCCTCCACCCCCTCCTTCCTGATCAACAGCACCCCGATCGCCGGCGCGCAGCCGCTGACGGCCTTCACGGACGCCATCGAGACGGCCCGCCGGGCCGATGCCAACAAGCCGCTCGCCGAGGACACCGAGGGATCCGCGCAGTGACCGACATCGGCTATCTGGCCGCCTTCCTCGGCGGTCTGCTGGCGCTGATCAGCCCGTGCAGCGCGCTGCTGCTGCCGGCGTTCTTCGCGTACTCCTTCGACTCGGCGGGCCGGCTGCTGCTGCGCACCGGCATCTTCTACGCCGGTCTCGCCACCACCCTGGTCCCGCTCGGCGTGGCCGGCTCGTACGCCTCCCGCTTCTTCCACGGCAACCGCGATCTGCTGGTCGCCGCCGGCGGCTGGCTGATCATCGCGCTCGGCGCGGCCCAGATCCTGGGTCTCGGCTTCGCCTCGCGCCGGCTCGCCGCCGTCTCCGGCCGGATCCGGCCCACGACGGCGGCGCCGGTCTACGCCCTGGGCCTGGTCTACGGGCTGGCCGGGTTCTGCGCGGGCCCCATCCTGGGCAGCATCCTCACCGTCTCGGCGCTGCGCGGCAGCCCGGTCTACGGAGGTCTGCTGCTGGCCGTCTACGGCCTGGGCATGGCCGTGCCGCTCTTCGCCCTGGCGCTTCTCTGGGACCGTTTCGACCTCGGCCGCCGCCGCTGGCTGCGCGGCCGGGAGCTGACCGCCGGCCGGCTGCGGCTGCACACCACCTCGCTGGTCTCGGGCCTGTTCTTCATCCTCCTGGGCACGGTCTTCCTGGTCTTCGACGGGACGACGGGGCTGCCCGGCCTGCTCTCGGTGGACGATTCCTTCACGGCCGAACAGTGGGCCGCGCGGGCGGGCGCCGCGGTGCCGGACTGGGCGCTGCTGATCGCCCTGGTCGCGGTGGTGGCGATGGCGCTGGGCGTACGCGGCTGGCGCCGCCGGGAGCGGGCCGGCACCCCCGGCCCCGGGGCGGACGCCGCCGAGGGGAGCCTGACGGGCCCGAACGGGTGACACGACGAAGGGCCCCATCCAGTGGATGGGGCCCTTCGGAGGCTGTGGCTGGGGCCGGGGTCGAACCGGCGACCTTCCGCTTTTCAGGCGGACGCTCGTACCAACTGAGCTACCCAGCCACGCGGTCACCGAGGTGACCACAGCGGTCCTGACGGGATTTGAACCCGCGGCCTCCACCTTGACAGGGTGGCGAGCACTCCAAACTGCTCCACAGGACCAAGCTTTGTGCGAGCACCAGTCTCGCACAGGTGTTGCGTGCCCCCAACGGGATTCGAACCCGTGCTACCGCCTTGAAAGGGCGGCGTCCTGGGCCACTAGACGATGAGGGCTAATTGGCCCGCCTGGGCGCTTTCCAGCGCGTCGGGGACGTGAGAAGCATATGGGATGGCGGGAGGTATCGCCAAAACGCTTTACGGAACGCTTCCGGGCGGCTGTTCGGGGGAGGGCGGCCGGGGGGTGCCGGAGCCCCCGGCGGAGGGGGTCCGGGCGGGTGTGCCCCGGTCGGCGGAGGGGGCCGGCGAGGAGCCCGGGGACGTCCCGCGGCCCGGCTCGCTCCCCGGTCCCTCCGCTGTCGGCGGCTCCGGCAGATGGCGGCTGACCTCGGCCGTCGCCAGTCCGAGCCCGCCGAGGGTGATCTCGTCCCAGGCCTGGAGCCGCCGGGTGTCGCGGTCCAGATAGAGCACCGAGGCGCGTACCTTCTCCGGCTTGTCGTTCTGGAGCGCGCGCAGCCCGCCGCCGCCCGTGGAGCCCTCGATCTTCAGCCGGGTGCCCAGCTTCAGCCGCTCGCTCACCCGCCGGTGCACATGGCCGGCGAGCACCAGCGGAACCGTTCCGTCGGTCTCCCTGGCGGCCACCGGGTTGTGGACCACGGCGATGTCGGCCGGGGTGCCCGCCCGGGTCTGGTCGCGCAGGGCTGAGGCGAGCCGGATCCCCGTCATCCGCTCGGCCGGGTCGCCGCCCCGGACCGCCGTGCGGTCCGGGGTGAACTGCGGGTCGCCGCTGCCCGCGATCCGCAGCCCGCCGACGGTGACCGCCCGCCCCTCGTCCAGGACGTGCACATTCCGCATCCGTTCCAGATACGCCTGGGTGATCCGGGAGTCGTGATTGCCGCGCACCCACACATAGGGCGCGCCGAGATCGGCGATGGGGTCGAGAAAGGCGTTCTCGGCGGCGGTGCCGTGGTCCATGGTGTCGCCGGAGTCAATGATCACGTCGATGTCGTACTGCTCGACCAGGGTCCCGATGACATGCCAGGAGGCCGGGTTGAGATGGATGTCGGAGACGTGCAGCACCCGCATGGTCGCGGGGTCCGGCTGGTACGTGGGAAGGGTGGAGGTCGCGTCGTACAGCTTGGTCACATTGGTGACGAGCCGGGCCAGTTCCTTCTGGTAGACATCGAAATCGCTGACGATCGAGCGGGCGTCGCCGACGAGCGAGGGCGCGCCGGTGAGCAGCCCGGAGAAGCGGGGCTCCAGCACCGACTTGGGGTTCCAGGTGGCGAACGCGGTGACCCCGGAGGCGGCGAGCAGCCCGAGGGCGATGCCGCCGGCGGCCAGCGCGCGGCGCGGGCGGCGGTAGACGGCCAGGCCCAGCGCGGTGGCGCCGAGCACCACGGCGGCGCAGGAGCGCACGGCGAGTTCGGCCGCGCCGCCGGCGACGTCCCCGGCCACCTCGTCCTGGAGTCCGGCGAGCCGTTCGGGGTGCTCCACCAGGGCGCGGGCGCGGACCGGGTCGAGCTGTTCGACATTGACGTCGAGCCGCACCGGCGCGTGGTGGGAGTCGAGTTCGAGCGCCCCGAGCGGCGAGACATTGATCTTGGTGCCGCCGGTGAGGTCGGGGCGCAGGGTCATGGTGGTGTTCATGGGCCCGATGGCGGTCTGGACGCTGCCGACGATCAGCAGCCCGAGCCAGGCCCCGGCGAGCACGACGGCGGTGAGCCCGAGCGCCCGCCCCCAGGGCCGCGCGGAGCGTTCCGGGAGGCCCCCCGGGCGGACACCGCCCGCCCGCCGCCGCGCGCGGAGCCGGCGGAGGGCGCCGCCGGGAGGGGGTGCCGGGTCTTCGGGGGAGCGGCTCGCACGTGCCATTGGGCGCGTATGCCCACCGTCCCGGGGCGGTATGCGGCGGGCCGCGCCCGGCCCCGGCCCGGCCCTTTTCCGGGGCGCCGGTGATCCGCGGGCCCTGGGACGCCCGTCCCGGCCGGTGGTACGTGACAATGGCCGGGTGCTGGAGATGACGCGTGAGGAGTTCGAGGAACTGGTCGCCCAGGCGCTGGACCGGATCCCGCCCGAGCTGACGCGGCTGATGGACAATGTCGCGGTGTTCGTCGAGGACGAGCCGTCCCCCGACGATCCCGAGCTGCTGGGGCTGTACGAGGGGACTCCGCTCACGGAGCGCGGCGAGTGGTACGCCGGGGTGCTGCCGGACCGGATCTCGATCTACATGGGCCCGACCCTGCGGATGTGCGCCTCGCACCAGGAGGTGGTCGAGGAGACGGAGATCACCGTGGTGCACGAGATCGCGCACCATTTCGGGATCGACGACGAGCGGCTGCACGCGCTGGGTTACGGGTGACCGGGGGCCCGCCGCCGGATCCTTTCGCGAACGGGCTCCCCGGCCGGATCGACCCGGATGTCGATCTCCGCGTGCCCCCGGAGCGGGCGGAGCTCTCCGGCCGGCGCGGTGCGGCGGTTCTGGCGGTGATCTCGGCGGGCGGCGCGGCCGGGGCGTCCGCCCGGTACGCGATCTCCCTCGCCTGGCCGTCCGGCGGGGGTTTTCCCTGGTCCACGCTGGGCGTCAATGTGCTGGGATCGGCGCTCATCGGCGTACTGATGGTGCTGATCGGCGCCGGCGGCCGGTGGGCGCATCCCCTGGTGCGGCCGTTCGCGGGGGTCGGGGTGCTGGGCGGGTTCACCACCTTCTCGGCGTACGCGCTGGAGACCCACGGCCTGCTGGAACAGGGCCGGTTGGGGCTCGCGCTGCTCTACGCCTCCGGTACCGCGGCCGGCTGTGTCGCGGCCGTGTGGCTCGCGGTCTCGCTGACCCGGGCCGCCCTCGGCCCCGGCTCCCGGGCGCGGACGTGAACTGGCCGCTGGTGCTCGCCGGGGCGGCCGTCGGGGCGCCGCTGCGGTATCTCGCCGACCGTGCGGTGCAGGCCCGCCACACCACGCTCTTCCCGTGGGGGACGTTCGCCGTCAACACGGCGGGCAGTCTGGTGATCGGTGTACTCGCGGGCGCCGCGGTGTCGTCGGGGACGTACGCCGTCCTCGGTACGGGGCTGTGCGGCGCGCTGACCACGTACTCGACGTTCTCGTACGAGATTCTCCGGCTGATCGAGCGCGGCCGGCCCCTGCTCGGCGCGGTGTACGCGGCGACGTCCTCGCTGGTCGGGCTGGTGGCGGTGGTGCTCGGTACGGAGGCGGCCGGGCTGCTGCCGGGGTGACGGGCCGGTCCCGGGGCGCGCAGGTCGTGTACTTGTCAGGAGTGGGGCGTGTCCCTTGCGGGGCGCGAGGAGTTGGGAAGGGAAAGCCGTCAATCCGTGCCCGCTCTGTCCCCCGGAGGTGCCCTCGTGCGCCATTTGTCCGTCCCTGGCCGTGTGGCTGTCGCATTCGCCGCCTCGCTGGCGTTCGCAGCCTCGGCGGGCTGTATGAGCGTGAGCGACGACAAGGGCGGGAAACCGGCCCCCGGCAAGACCACGGACCGGGTCGGCACGGTGGCCGACCCGGATGGCGGCCATGTGGGCCCGGGGAAGCGTCACGCCGGTGCCGGGGGGAGGGTGAAACCCGGGCTGACGGGTGCCGCGGGGGAGGGGGCGCCGAAGCCCGCCCCCAGCAAGAAGGGGAACACGGGTTCGAAACCGGCCGCCCCCAAGCCCACCCAGGTCGGTGTCCGGCCGGAGCCGCCGGATCCGGCCGAGTCCACCGGCGGCGGAGGCGGGCCCGCCCCCTCCGTACCGCCCACCCCGCCGCCCCAGGAGGTGCCGTCGACCGAGCCCCCGGCCCCCAGCCCCAGCGCGTCGCCCGCCGAGCCCACCGATCCGCCCTCCCCGACCTCGGCCCCGGAGGTCCACGCGGGGGCGATGCGGATGGCCGAGACGGACGGCCGGGGGATGCTCCGGGAGCCGAAGGCGTCCCCGCGTCCGGGCCCGGTGTAAGCCGGGTCACTCGGACGGGGTTTGCCTTGGACGGGGGAGAGTGCGTATGGTGGTAGATCGTTTGATCCCATTGCCCGGCGCCGAAAAAGAAGCGCGCCGTGTGGCGCGTACTCTCCCTAGCCGTGGCTGACCGCATTGAGGCGGTCGAATTGCGAAATCACGGAGTTTGGGCGCGTGCCGAGACTCCGGAAGGTTTCGCATTTCGCATGTCCACTTTCAGTACTGATCACGCCGTCATGCCTGAGAACGACGAGGCCGGCACCGCCGCCGCCGCTCAGGTCACCGAGGCCCCCGAGGCCGTTTCCGCCGCTGTCGCCGAGACTCTCGACACCCCCGAGGTCACCGAGATCCTCGTGGTCGACGAGGCCCCCGCGGCCGCCGGTGACGACACCGACGCCGCCGACGACACCGAGCTCCCGGCCGAGGCCGTCGCCGACTCCGAGGACGCCGCGGATGCCGGTTCCGACGAGACCTCCATCACCTTCGGCGATCTGGGCCTGCCCGAGGGCATCGTCCGCAAGCTCGCCCAGAACGGCGTGACGGCCCCCTTCCCGATCCAGGCCGCGACCATCCCGGACGCCCTGGCCGGCAAGGACATCCTCGGCCGCGGCCGTACCGGCTCCGGCAAGACGCTCTCCTTCGGCCTCCCGCTGCTGGCGACGCTCTCCGGCGGCCACACCGACAAGAAGAAGCCGCGCGGTGTCATTCTCACCCCGACCCGCGAGCTGGCCATGCAGGTCGCCGACGCGCTTCAGCCGTACGGTGACGTCCTCGGCCTGAAGATGAAGGTCGTCTGCGGCGGCACCTCCATGGGCAACCAGATCTACGCCCTGGAGCGCGGTGTCGACATCCTCGTCGCCACCCCGGGCCGGCTGCGCGACATCATCAACCGCGGCGCCTGCTCCCTGGAGAACGTCCGCGTCGCGATCCTGGACGAGGCCGACCAGATGTCCGACCTGGGCTTCCTGCCCGAGGTCACCGAGCTGCTCGACCAGGTTCCCTCCGACGGCCAGCGCATGCTGTTCTCCGCCACCATGGAGAACGAGATCAGCACCCTGGTCAAGCGCTACCTCACCAACCCGGTCAGCCACGAGGTCGACAGCGCCCAGGGCAATGTCACGACCATGACCCACCACGTCCTCGTCGTGAAGCCGAAGGACAAGGCGCCGGTCACGGCCGCCATCGCCGCCCGCAAGGGCCGCACGATCATCTTCGTCCGCACCCAGCTGGGCGCGGACCGCATCGCCGAGCAGCTCCAGGACTCCGGCGTCAAGGCCGACGCCCTGCACGGCGGCATGACGCAGGGTGCCCGTACCCGCGTCCTGGAAGACTTCAAGAAGGGCTACGTCAACGCCCTCGTCGCCACCGACGTCGCCGCGCGCGGCATCCACGTCGACGGCATCGACCTGGTCCTGAACGTGGACCCGGCCGGTGACCACAAGGACTACCTGCACCGCTCGGGCCGTACCGCCCGCGCCGGCAAGTCCGGCACGGTCGTCTCGCTCTCGCTGCCGCACCAGCGCCGCCAGATCTTCCGGCTGATGGAGGACGCGGGCGTCGACGCCTCGCGCCACATCGTCGGCGGCGCCGGCGCCTTCGACCCCGAGGTCGCCGAGATCACCGGCGCCCGTTCGCTGACCGAGGTCCAGGCCGACTCCGCGAACAACGCCGCCAAGCAGGCGGAGCGCGAGGCCGCCGACCTCACCAAGCAGCTGGAGCGCGTCCAGCGCCGCGCGGCCGAACTCCGCGAGGAGGCCGACCGCCTGGTGGCCCGCGCCGCCCGCGAGCGCGGTGACGACCCGGAGACCGCGGTCGCCGAGGTGACCGAGGCCGCCGAGGCCGAGGTGGAGGCTGCCGTGGCGGCGTCCGTCCCCGAGCAGACCGACCGCCGTGACGACCGCGGCAGCCGTGACGACCGCGGCAACTTCGAGCGGCGCGGCCGGTCCTTCGACCGTCGTGACGACCGTCCGTCCGGTGGCTTCCGCCGCGACGACCGCCGCGACGACCGCGGCAGCCGTGACGACCGCGGTGGCCGTTCGTTCGACCGCCGTGACGAGCGTCCCTCCTCGGGTGGTTCGTTCCGCCGCGATGACCGTCCGTCCGGTGGCTTCCGCGGCGACGACCGCGGTGGCCGTTCGTTCGACCGCCGTGACGAGCGTCCCTCCTCGGGTGGTTCGTTCCGCCGTGACGACCGTCCGTCCGGTGGCTTCCGCCGTGACGACCGCGGTGACCGTCCCGCCGGTGGCGGCTTCCGCCGCGACGACCGCCCCTCGGGTGGTTCGTTCCGCCGTGACGACCGTCCGTCCGGTGGCGGCTTCCGCCGCGATGACCGCGGTGACCGTCCCGCCGGTGGCGGCTTCCGCCGCGACGACCGCCCCTCCGGCGGTCACCGGGGCAGCGACCGCCCGTCGGGCGGCTTCCGCTCCGGCACCGGCTCGTCGGACCGCCCGTACGGCCGCCGCGACGACCACCGGGGCGGCACCGGCACCGGCACCAACACCGGTTCCTTCGGCCGCCGCGACGACAAGCCGCGCTGGAAGCGCAACGGCTGACCGGTCGCGCTGACTGACTGAGCAGGGCCCGTATCCCCCAGGGATACGGGCCCTGCTGCCGTATCCGGACGCGTGCCCTGCTGTCGTATCCGGACGCGGGCCCGGCGGTGAGATGGACCACTGCCCCTTGCCCGAGCCCCTCGCTCTGACCTTCCGCCAGACCCCGTGCCGAGCCCGCCGCATGGCCACTTCGCGGACGGATCCGCTGGTGAAGTGCCCCGACTCGGCAGCCGCGTGATCGGGTACCCGATCGGCTTACGAGCCGGGTCCGGCTATGCTCAGGGGTGACTCGTCGCGGGCCGTTAGCTCAATTGGCAGAGCAGCGGACTTTTAATCCGTTGGTTGTGGGTTCGAGTCCCACACGGCCTACGAGAAAGCCCCAGGTCAGACACTGTCTGACCTGGGGCTGTCGTCATTTTCCGGCCGTTGCGGGGGTCCTGTGGGCCCGCTGCCGGCCCGAGAGTAATTGATCATGAATCCGAGCCGGGCTCGGGGTCACGGCTGGTGAGAGCTTTGAGGATCGCCCGCCCCTCGCTGCCCGATCGCGAGGTCCGGGGCGCTTCCTCGTACCCGGCCGGGGCGCTCCGGTTCACTCTCCGGCGGGGCGGGCTCCGTGTTCGGCGGCGAGGGCGGAGAGCCGGGCCGCCATGGCGGTGTCGAGGGCGGTGATCGCGTCCCCGGCGTCGTGGGTGCTGAGGGCGAAGCCGACGGTGCCGTAGAGGATGGTGACCTCGGCATGGTGGTTGGCCTCGTCCTCGGCGCGCGCGATGGCGGCGTAGAGGGCGGGGACGGCGGAGCGGTCGGCCGTGAAGGTGGCGGTGAGTTTTCCGTCCCGGACGCTCCAGCCGGGGAGGCCGGTGAGGGCCCGGTCGAGTTCGGCGTCGGTCAGGGGGGTGGCGGCCATGGGGGCTCCTTCGTTGATCGTTCTGCGCGGCGATGGCACCAAGAGGTTCATGCTCTCGCGGAGAGGGTTCGCGTCCTCGCGGGCTGCCCGTGCCTGGTTGGCGTGGTACCCGAAAGAGGTTCACCGGGCCCGAGCGGTGGACCCGGATCGGGCTCCGCCCGGCTCGCCGCCCGCGCGCCCCCGGGTGACCATGGAGTACGGGACCCGTCCAGGGGGATGCAGGCACTGGGAGGCACCCGTGGCGCGGCACAGCGCGGCAGACGTACTGATCGTGGGCGCCGGGCCGGTCGGGCTCAGTGCGGCGGCCGAACTGCGGCGGCGCGGGGTGGGGTGCCGGATCGTCGACCGGCTTCCGGCGCGGCTGCCGTACGCCAAGGCGGTCGGGGTGCAGCCGCGCACCCTGGAGATCTGGGACCGGATGGGCCTCGCCCGTACCGTCATGGAAGCCGCCGTACCGATGCGCGGGCAGCTGATCCATGTCAACGGGCGGGAGCGGGCGCGGATCGAGCTCGTGCTGCCGCCCGAGGTGCCGTACGGGTTCGCCGCGCTGCCGCAGTACGAGACCGAGCGCCTGCTGGAGGAGTACACCGCCGGTCTGGGCACGCTCATCGAACGCGGCACCGAGCTGCTGTCCTTCACCCAGGACGAAGCCGGCGTCACCGCCCGTCTGCGCACCGCCGGCGGGGCCGGTGAGGAGGTTCGCGTCCGGTATCTGATCGGCTGCGACGGCGCGCACAGCACCGTCCGCAAGGGGCTGGGGCTCTCCTTCGAGGGCGCGGCCCTCCCGGAGGAGTACATGCTCGCGGACGTCGAGGCCGACTGGGAGCTGCCGTACGGATACGGTCTGCGGTCCAGCCGGGTGGCCGGTGACGGCTCCACCGAGGATCTGCTGGTCTGCATCCCGCTGCCCGGCGCCGCCCGCTACCGCATGTCCATGCTCGTCCCGCCCGAGCTCTCCGCCGCCGGTCCGGCGGACGCGCCGGGCGACGGAGTGGCGCACGGCCCGGAGGGCGGCCGGGTCCCGGAGCTCCCGCATGTGCAGGCCGTGGTGGACCGCCTCGCTCCCGGGCCGGCCGTCGTGTCCCGGCTGCGCTGGTCCTCCGTCTTCCGGATCAGCCACCGGATCGTCGACCGTTACGGCGAGGGCCGGGTCTTCGTCGCGGGCGACGCCGCCCACATCCATCCGCCCACCGGCGCCCAGGGCATGAACACCGGTATCCAGGACGCCTGCAATCTGGCCTGGAAACTCGCCCTCGTACTCGGCGGGGAGGCCGGCCCGGGGCTGCTCGGCAGTTACGACGCCGAGCGCCGCCCGGTGGGCGAGGAGGTCGTCGGCCGGACCGTGCGCCATGCCGCCCACGGCATCGGAACCGATCCCGGCGACGACGACCCGCGGACCGTGATGCTCCGCGAGGCCCAACTGCTCGTCGGCTACCGGGACGGCCCGCTCTCCGGCCCTCCGTACGGCCCGCCCGACGCGCCCCAGCCCGGCGACCGGGCCCCGGACTGCGCCGGGCTGACCGGGCCGCTCGCCGCCTACCCGCTGCGGCTGCTCGACATCCTGCGCGGCCGTACGGGGCATGTGGTGCTGCTGTACGCGGCCGATCCCGCCGAGATCGCGAAGGCGGCGGCCGGGATCCGTGCCGAATACGGGACCGGGACCGGGATCCGTGCCGAATACGGGACCGGGACCGGGACCGGGATCCGCGCCGAGACCGTCGCCGTCCTCGACCGCGACGCCCCGCCGGGCGCCGGTGACGGCCTCGCCGTACCCGGATACCGCGACGCCGGGGGAGAGTTCGCCCGGCTCTACCGGCCCGGCGGCCCGGTCGGCTTCGTCATCCGCCCGGACGGGCAGCTCGGCGCCCGTTTCCCGCTGACCGGCACGGCGGCGGCCGTCTCCGACTGCTTCGCGGGCCTGTCCGCCGCACGGTGAGAGGGCTTCGGGAGCGGTCACTGTCAGTGGCGGCGTCTATCGTCGGCCGGCGAGGTGATCGCACGCGTTCGCCGGCCGGGGGCAGTGCCCCTGGCCGGCGAGGGCGTCGCGCCTCGCACAGCACGCACTGTCCCCGGCGAAGGATGGCCCGATGGTTGATGAGCCCGTGTCCCGGCGGCCGTTGGAGAGTGAGCGGATCGACCGGCGCCTCGCCCGGATACATCAGCTCCTCACGCGGTGGGCCGCTCTGCGGCCGGGTGACGGGGAGGTGTGGCGGACCGGTTCCGCTCCTCTGACGGAGGCCGGGACAGCGGAGGCCGAGGGGCGCTGGGGGCTGCGGCTGCCGGAGAACTACCGGCGGTATCTGCTGGAGTTCGGTGACGCCGGAAGCGGGCTCATGTCGTACGCCGGCAAGCCCTTCGACGAGCAGGGAGAACCCCGCTCCGCCGAGCCGTTCCCGCTCAACGCTCCCTGGGCGGGCAGGCCGGAGGAGATCACCGAGTGGGAGGAAGAGGAGGGGAGCGACTTCTTCGAGGAGGGCCCCGGCGAGTTCTACGCTCAGTTCGACGACCCGAGGGTGGCCTTCCACGACCTGCCGGGCGACGCCCAGTACGCGGACGGGACGCTCACACTGGGCGCCACCCGCAGCCACAGCCTGGCCCGCCTCGTGCTCAACGGCCCCTGGGCGGGCACGGTGTGGTTCGACAGCTTTGGCTACGACGGCGGTCTGATACATCTGGCGGACGAGACCGAGGACTTCCACGACGGCTACACACTCGGGGAGTTCTGCGACGCGCAGCAGTGGCTGCCGCTCGCCGGCCTGCCGTGGTTCCCCGCGCCCGGGGAGGGCGTCGCGGATCCGGCGACGGGGGATTTCCTCGATCTGACCCTGGCCCGGCTGGACTGCCGGGTACGGCTGGCCGAGGCCGAACGCGCCTGCGACCGGCTCGATGTCGCCGAGATCGCGGAGGCGGCCGGGCGCCTGCGCTCCCCGGGGGAATTCGGATTCCCGGCCGGGCACACCTACGGGAATTTCGTGCCGTATGTCACCGGGCTGATACGCGACGAGCTGCTGCGGGCCGTCCCGGACCGGGCTTCCCGCGAGCGGATCGCCGAGGTGGCCGAGGCGGTGTCCGGTGAGCGGATCCCGGCTGTGGCACTGATCGTCGCGGGCCGGTGGCAGGAGCTCATCGACCTTGAGGTGAACACCCTCCCGGAGCAGGAGCGCAGTGTGGTCAACCCGGCCCTGGCCGAGGTGATGCTCGGCATCGATCCGGCGACCCCGGCCGGCGACACCGTACGTCCGAGTCCGGCGCGCGCCGGCTCCGAGCCATGGGCGGTACTGGACACCCTCGCCCGGATCGGTGCCGACCAGCGGCAGCGGTTCCTGGACCGGCTGCCCGTCCCGGACGCCGACGAGCTGCGCCCGCTGCTGCGGATCGCCGTACTGCCCGTGACGGCGGAGGCGCTCGACGGGCTCCTCGCCGGGGGTGTGCCCGAGGCGAACCGCGTCGCGGCGACCGTTCTGCTGGTGCGGGCGCTGGCGGCGATCGAGGCCGGCGACGGCCCGGCGGCTGGGTCGGTCGAGCCGGCCGAGTCCGCCGAACCGGTGGAGCTGATCGAGCGGGTCTGCGCCCTGGCCGTCGCCGTCGACCGGATCGGAGAGGTCTTCGACCGGCTGAACGCCGTGGCCGGCGGCCGGTGGGCCGACTGGCGCGCGGCGCGCGAGGACGGGCGGCGATGGCTCGGCGACCGCCGTACGGGGTGAGCCGGACCGGTCCGTGACGCGCGAAGCACCCCTGGCCGGAGGGCGTGTTCAGGGGTGCTTCGGTGAGTGTTCCCGTCTGTCCGTGCGGGACGGACGGGACGGTGTGGTGACGTGTCGGTGCCGTACGCCGGCGGGTCAGGCCAGCGCGCTCTTGGACTGCCACTCCGTCCAGGAGAGGTTCCACTCGCCGTAGCCGTTGCCCGGGGCCGGGTTGCCCTTGTGGCCGGGGCCGGTGGTCTCGAAGGGGTCGCCGACATTGACCTTCTCGTACAGCCGGGCCGCGTTCCCGGTGCTCATGCCTATGCAGCCGGAGCTCTGGTTCACCCGGCCGAAGGCGCCGGCGTTCCAGGGGGCGGCGTGGGCGTACATGCCCGACCAGGTGAGCCGCATCGAGTAGTCGACCATCTTGTCGTAGGCGTCGCCGAGGCCGACCGTCTCGGAGTTCATCCTGATGGTGCCCTCCTTGCTCATCAGCACGGAGGTGCCGCCCCAGGAGCGCTTCTTGCCGCCGGGGGTGCCCGCCGAGACGGGGATGGTGTCGACGACCTTGCCGTCCCGCTCCAGCTTCAGCTGCTTCGTACCCAGGTCGACCTTGGCGATCTGGGCGGCGCCGATGGTGAACTCGGTGTCGTAGTCACGGACGAACCAGCGGTTCTCCGCGCCGGCCTCGATGCCGTTCAGATCGGCCTGGAGCTTCACCTTGGTGCCCGAGCGCCAGTAGTCCTTGGGCCGCCAGTCGATACGGGCCCGGCCGTCGTAGTGGTCGATCCAGCCCCAGGAGCCCACCGTGTTGTTGGACGTGGTGATCTTGAGGGCGCGCTCCACGGCGTCCCGGTTCTTCACCGGGTGATCGAAGACGATCGACACCGGGTGGGCTATGCCCACGGTCTTGCCCTTGCCGGGGTATATCTCCACCTTGTTGCGCTTCTCGGCGGCCACCGTGGTGAACGCGGCCGTCGCCGAGCCGCCCTCGGTGGTCGCGACGACGGTGTACGAGGTGCCCGGCGCCGCGACCCGCTCGGAGGTCCAGCTGCCGCCGTCCTTCGCCACCGTGCCTTCGAGCGCGGCCCCCTTGGAGGCGGTGATCTTGACGTCCTTCAGCTCCCCCTTGGCGAGCTTCACGGTCACGGGCTTGCCCGCCTCGGCCGCCCGGCCCTGGAGGTTGACCGTGATCTCGGGCTTGACGGGGGCGTCCGCGACCTTGCCGCCCTTCTTGCCGTCGTCCCCGGATCCACCCCCCGAGCACGCGCTGAGCGTCATGGCGAGACCGACGGCCGCGATCACGGCCAGCCGCTGCCCGCGCCGGTCGCGGGAGCGTGCCCGGCCGGTCTCCGGCAGCTTCGAGTGCGGTGCGGGGGGCAGCGGGGTGCTGGACAAGGTTCTACCTCCATGCGAGTGGAATCGCTGGAAGAGATTGATGGGGAGACCGGAAGGTTGCCCTATGACCCGACTGTGACAGTTCTGTCGCACAGCGGGCCCGGCCGCCGGCGGGACGATCATGTGTTCCGGATCACTTACACATGATCGAATGGAAGCGATGATTTCGGAGCGGCCCGGCTGTCTCCACCGCCGTACACACGGAGCAAGGAAGAGGAACGAGTCTCATGCGCGTAGTGATCAGCGAGTTCATCAGCCTGGACGGCGTCGTGCAGGCCCCCGGCGGCCAGGGTGAGGACAATGACGGTGGGTTCGCCCACGGCGGCTGGTCGCACCCGTTCTTCGATCCGAAGGTGGTGGGCGGTGCCTTCGACGGCGCGATGTCCAACGCCGAGGCACTGCTGCTGGGCCGCCGCACCTGGCAGACGATGGCCGGCGCCTGGCCCGAGCGGTCCGGTGACCCCTTCGCCGACCGGATGAACAGCCTCCCGAAGTACGTGGTCTCCCGGACCCTGGACGACTCCGACCTGACCTGGAACAACACCACCCGTATCCCCGGTGACGAGGCCGTCGCCCGCATCCGCGAGCTGCGCGACGCCGACGGCGGCGATGTGCTGGTCATGGGGAGCCCCACCCTCGCGCGCACCCTGCTGAGCGAGGGGCTGGTCGACGAACTCCGGCTGATCGTCATGCCGGTGCTCCTCGGCGGCGGCAAGACGATCTTCCCCGATGGCGGCGGACTGCACACGTTCGAGCTGGTCTCCACGGTCACCAGCGACCTGGGCGTCAATGTCTGCGTCTACCGCCCGGCGGCGAAGGCATAGCGCGGACGGTCCGCCGGAAGCCGATCACTCACCGAGGGAGCCGGATGTGAGTACGCCGAGGACGGTCGAGGTCCCCGCATCCCTGGCGGCGTCGTACGCCGGAGCCTTCGGCGATACGGGCACCGCCTGGATCGCCGCACTGCCGGCTCTCGCCGCGAGCCTCCTGGACCGCTGGGAGCTCCGGCGGGACGGCCCGCCCGGATCCGGGGAGGCCGCGCTGGTGCTGCCGGTGGTGCGCGCCGACGGCACGCGCGCGGTCCTCAGGCTCCAGCTTCCCCGGGAGGAGACCGCCGCCGCGCTCATCGGCCTGCGCACCTGGAACGGCGCGGGAATGGTGCGGCTGCTCGACCACGACCCCGGGAGCGGCACCCTGCTCCTGGAGCGGCTCGGCTCCCGCTCACTGGCCTCTGTCGAGGACGACGACGAGGCGATGCGCGTCCTCGCCGGAATCCTGCGCCGGCTGGTGTCCGTCCCCGCGCCCGAGGGGCTGCGAAGCCTCGGCGACATCGCCGCCGGAATGCTGGACGAGGCCCCGCGCGCGGCCGGCGCGCTGGCGGACCCGGCCGAGCGCCGGCTGCTGCGCGGCTGGGCGTCGGCGGTCGCCGAACTGGCCGGTGAACCCGGGGACCGGATGCTGCACTGGGATCTCCACTACGACAACGTCCTCGCCGCCGAGCGCGAACCCTGGCTCGCCATCGACCCCGAACCGCTCGCCGGCGATCCCGGCTTCGACCTGTGGCCCGCCCTGGACAGCCGGTGGGACGACGTCGTGGCGAAGGGCGGCCCGTCGCGTGTGGTGCGCCGCCGCTTCGATCTGCTCACCGAGGCGCTGGGGCTCGACCGCGAGCGGGCGGCCGGCTGGACGCTGGGGCGGCTGCTCCAGAACGCGCTCTGGGACATCGAGGACGGCTCGGCCGCGCTCGACCCGGCGGCCGTGGCCATGGCGGAGGCGCTGCGGGGGCGCTGACGCGGGGCGGGGTGAGCGGGGCGGCGAGCGCCTGTGCGAAGTCAGGCGGCGGAGGTCTCGCCCTGGATGAGCGGCCGGTGGGACTCCTGTATCCCGTCCGGCAGGTCGTCCGGGGAGAACCATCGTGCCTCCAGGATCTCGAAGGGGTCGATGCGCAGTTCGCCGCCTATGAGCTCCGCTTCGTAGGCGACCTCCAGGCGCAGCTTGTAGCCGCTCTTCAGCCGGACGAGGCGGCCGGCCCGGACATCGAGCCCGGTCTCCTCCTTGACCTCGCGCACCACCGTGTCCTCGAACTCCTCGCCCTTGACGGCGAACCCGGTGGGGAGCCCCCACGGCCGCGCCCCGGTCCACATGCGGTGGTGGAGCAGCAGCACTCGGCCCTGGTCGTCCCGTACGACACCGGTCACGCCGACCATGTATTTGGCGTGGGCCAGCCAGAGAATCCGCCACTGGAGCGGGCCGCGCAGGAGCCGCCAGAGGCGGGCGATGATCCGATGCATGAAGTGCCTTTCCGTTCTTCGGTATATGCCGGGAACGGTACGGCCATGCTCCGGGTGCCCACCGCCACGGCCGATACGCCTCAGCGTCTCGAAGGATGCGGAGATCGCGCTTGAGCGGGTGGCGGGAGCAGGGCTCAAGGTGATGTGTGCGGGAAGGACGGACATCCGCTGTTCCAGCGACCAGTTCGGCCGCGTGGACCGTGTCCCCGAGAACGCGCGACGACCCGTCCTTCCCCCGCCCCCGCCGCTCGCTGACGGGTTCTGACAGCCGGGCCCGGTGAAACGAATGCGCCCCGTGTCACCGAAGTCGGGAAACGGGGCGCTTCTTCGCACGGACCATAATCCGGCCGGGAGTCTCTCAGGCCTGTTGGAGAGCGGGCCGCCTCTACTCGGGGTTCCGCACCACGGCGGTCGTCGTCATGCCGTTGTGTTCGAAGGAGTGAGGATTCAGTTCGATGCTGCTGATGTGCACTCCGGGGATCTCCTTGATGCGCGCGAGAGCATCATTCATCGCATCCATGAGAGAGTCGGCCACGAAGTAGCAGACGAACTTGGTGAATACTCCTGGGCGTTCTTCTCTGCTGACCATTCCATCGGCAAAGCTGTCCAGCTTGTCCATGATGTCGCACTGGTCCGGGGTGAGTGGATCCTGTGCATGCATAACGAAATGCCAGCTACGCTCGATGTCCTCGGTGCCTTCGAGTGAACTCATCAACCCTCTTTGCCTCATCTCCCGCAACCCTGGGAGTGCAGTAAATCGTGATGTCGTCATTGCAGGGGCAGCAGATAACGTATCCCCATCGATGGCGATTCTTGTCGTGCGTCACCTTGAGGCCGGCGGCCTCCGCCCGCTTGAGCGCTGCTTCAACATCCTTCTTCTGGTGTCGATCGCCCAGTCCCATGCCGGTATGACTACTTCATTCCCTCCGGAACTGGAAGTCCGGCGGATACGAATTCACCCCGTCGTGTTGGACAGTCGATTCCTGCTGACGAACCTTCCGAACCGCGAGAAGGCATATGCGGCGAGGTGCGCGACGTGAGCCGACAGGCCGTGAGCCTGCCGGCGGTCCGAGGCGCACCGCGCCCGGTTGCGCATGAGCCCGGCGCGCCTCTGTGGTGCGCGCCGGTGCTAGGTGAGCAGATGGTCGAACTCGCCTGCTTTCACACCCTGTATGAAGGCGGCGAGCTTGGCTCGGTCCGTGGCGATGACAGTGCCGGGAGCATCGCTCTCGCGTATCAGGACACCATTGCCTTCCCTGGCTATCTCGACGCAGTTCTCACCACCGCCCCCGGAGAAGGAAGACTTCTGCCATTGAGTGGATGCGTTCATCTCGTGAATCTCACAATTCTCTGGCGATCTGCTGGATCAACTGGCAGGACTCTTGTGGATCAAGCGAGGCGTGTGCCGCCTTGTTGAGCAACATCCGGTACTTCTTCAGGTCGGCATCGGCGTCCAGGAATCGGCCACCGAAGGCACCATCCATCTGAACGGTGTCCAACTGGGCCACGGACCCACTGGCGTAGAGGACCGGCTGCGTGACCTCAATGAAGTCTTCACTGGTGAAAGGGATGACGCGTACAGTGACGGTCGCGCGCTCCGACTCCGTCATGAGGTGTTCGAGCTGTTCGCGGACAACCTTGCGTCCGCCGAAACGCATCCGTAGTGCCGCTTCGTGAACTATCGCTTCGAATGGCGGCGGGTCTTCGCGATCGAGGATTGCCGATCGCCTCATCCGGTGTTCGACTCGCGCGTCGATCTCGTCAGCCGGAAGCCTGGGCCAGACGCTCGCGAAGAGGGTCCGCGCATACCCTTCAGTCTGGAACAGGCCGGGCAGGGTGACGCTTTCCAGCGAGCGGAAGGCCGAAGAGTGCCATTCCAGCTCGGCGATGTTCAGGAAGCCCGGCGCGAGGACACCCCGGTACTCGTCGAACCAGTACTGGCCTCGATGCTCCCGTGCGATGGTGCAGAGCGCTTCGATCAGAAGGCTGTCGCCGCACTGGTAGAAGGTTGCCAGGCGCCGGATCCGCTCCTCGCTGATCCCAATGCGCCCGGATTCCATGTGGCTGATCTTGGCTTGGTCGACCGACAGCAGTCCGGCTGCTTCTCGGGCTGTACGCCCCGCCGCGTCGCGTAGTTTCCGCAGCTCCGTTCCCAGGCGTGCTTGGCGTGCCGTCGGGTTGTCCCGTGCGGGCATGACGTCCTTCCCCTCATTCGCCGTTGAGTCTGCCGCGTGACCGCACTGCGGGTCCAGCTGCTCACTCGAAGGGGGTAGCACTGTTGCTATGTCGCATGTATGCCACCTATCGTCCAGGCAGCACCGCGTAGCGATTCGGTAACCGACCGCAGTGCAGCCGCTGTTGCGTGCCCGCGCCCCACGGGCCGTCATCAGCCGGCGCGGCCGGAGCACCCTCGCGTGCAGCGCGGATTCCAACTGCGTTGGGAGACACGGCATGAAACCCTCCACAGCTTTAACGCCCGAGGCCCCTCATGGAATCGGGGAGCCGCGCATCGAGATCCCCAACGGGCCCGCCGCCGCGCGATGGGCCCGGCAGTGGCCGGCCGGGCCGCTGCGGGTGGCGCATCCGCCGCTGGTGGACGATGTGCTGCTCTGCCTCTCCGAGGCCGTCACCAATGTGCACCGGCACACCGATACGCCGCAGGTGCGGATCGACACCCTCATCACCAACGGATGTGTCCGGATCCATGTGCACGACAACCGGCCCACCCCGCTGCCCGTCGCGGCCGGCCGGGCGCACGGCAGGCAGGAGCACGGGCGCGGGCTCACCCTGATCGACGCATGCGCCGATGCCTGGGGAGTCACCTATCTGGGCGGCGGGCGCCGCGGGCCCACCGGGAAAGCTGTCTGGTTCACGCTGCTGGGGCAGTGCGCCGGCGCGGGCGGCGACCGCGGGGGCTCAAGGCCGCCCGGGACCTAGTCCGTAAGAGACGGCCTAGCCTGCCCAGCGCTTGGTGAACCGGTGGCGGCCCAGGCCCGCCGTCTCGAACTCGTCCACGTCACCGTCCGCCACCACCACGCCCAGCCGGCGCAGGGCCTGCGATATCGGGCTGCCCTCCGGTGGGGACGGCTCGCCCTCGGGCTGGTGCAGCGGGCCCAGGGCGGGTGTGCCGGACGCCCAGACCACGGCGTGCTGTTCGCCCCAGCCGCCGAAGAACTCGGCTTCCACATAGGCCACCGGGCCCGCCGCCGACCACTGGGCGAGTACCCGGCCGAAGCCTCCCGGCAGGCGGTGGAAGCCCGTTTCCGGCTCCGTGCCGTCCGTGACCGCGTCGAAGAGCTCGTCCGTCATCGGTATCAGCGCCAGGCCCCCGCCCAGCGGCACCACGACGGCGGCCGGCTCCGGTGCGGCGGCGGTGCGGAGCAGGGTCTCCCCGGCGATCACGGCTTCCAGTGTGTAGCCCACTCCGGGCCCTCCCTCATCTCGGCGGAGAGCTCATCCTTCCCGTCCGGCGGCCCGTCCGGCCAGTGCTATTCCCGGGCGGGCCGGGGCGAGGGTGCCGTGTCCGCGCCCTCGGGGTGCAGATGGGGCATGATCCGGTCCAGCCATCGCGGGGTCCACCAGGCCGACTTGTCCAGCAGGGTCATCACCGCCGGGACGAGCAGCAGCCGGACCACCGTCGCGTCGATCAGGACGCTCGCGGCCAGGCCCAGGCCCAGCATCTTCACCACGATGTTGTCGCTGATGACGAACGCGGCGAAGACGCTCACCATGATCAGCGCCGCGCAGGTGATCACCCGGGCGGTGATCTCCAGCGCATGCGCCACGCTCGCCTTGGCGTCGCCCGTGCGCAGCCATGCCTCGTGGATGCGGGAGAGCAGGAAGATCTCGTAGTCCATGCTCAGGCCGAAGACGATCGCGAACATCATCATCGGGACATAGCTCTCGATCGGCACCTTCCCCGAGACGCCGAGCGCCGGTCCGCCCCAGCCCCACTGGAAGACGGCCACGACCACCCCGTACGAGGCCGCGATCGACAGCACATTGAGCACCGCGGCCTTCACCGCGACGAGCAGGCCGCGGAAGACCACCAGGATGACCAGGAAGGCGAGTCCGACGACCACCGCGATGATCAGCGGCAGCCGTTTGGAGACGATGTCGAGGAAGTCGACCTGGGCGGCCGTCGTACCGGTGACGTACCCCTTGGCCGCGGTGCCGGAGACGGCCTCCGGAAGGACCGTGCCGGTGAGGTGGTTGGCGAGCTCGGTGGTCTTCTCGTCCTGCGGGGCCTTGGCCGAGTACGCGGTGGAGAGCAGGAGATCGCCGTCCGGGGTGGCCTGGAGCGGAGTGATGGTGGAGATGTCGGGGACCCCGGTCAGTGCCTTCACGGCCTGCGCGCCCAGCGCCGAGCGGTCGGACTCCGGTACGGCGGACTGGTCGATCACAATGGTCAGCGGGCCGTTGGACCCCGGGCCGAAGGCCGCGGACATGGTGTCGTACGCCCGCCGGTCGGTGAACGACTTCGGGTCCGCGCCGTCGCCGATGTGGCCGAGCTGGATGAAGAAGACCGGGAAGGCGAGGACCGCCAGCACCACCACCCCGGCGATCAGATACCACCAGGGCCGGCGCTCGACCCGCTGCGCGTACCGGTGCCAGGTGCCCTTGGTCTCGTCGCCCGGCTCCGCGTCCGTCTCGGCGATGGGGGTGCGCACCCGCAGCCGGTCGATGAAGCGGCCGGTCAGTCCGAGCATCGCGGGTACGAGGGTGATCGCGCCGGCCACCGCGGTGACCACGGTGACGGCGGCGGCCAGGCCCAGTTTGCCGATGAAGCCGATGCCGGAGACCCAGAGCCCGGAGAGCGCGATGATCACCGTGCAGCCGGAGAGGAGTACGGCATGGCCGCTGGTCGCGGTGGCCATCCCGGCCGCCCGCACCGGGTCCTCGCCGTTCATCAGATTCTGCCGGTGGCGGGTGACCAGGAAGAGGGCGTAGTCGATGCCGACACCGAGGCCGATCATGGTCGCCAGGGTCGGCGAGACGGTCGCGAAGGTGGCCGCGGCGGCCAGCAGGCCGAGCAGGGCCAGTCCGCAGATCACGCAGATCAGCGCGGTCACCAGGGGGAGTACGGCCGCGATCACACTGCCGAAGCCGATCAGCAGCACCACGATGGCGACCGCGAAGCCGACCACCTCACTGGTGCGGTCGCTGGTCTCGGGGCGGCCGAGTTCGCCGAGCTGGCCGCCGTAGTCGACGGTGACCCCGGCGGCGCGCAGCGGTTCCACCGCGTCGTCGACGCCGTGCAGATAGTCCGGGCCGAGGGTGGACGGCTGCACGCTGAAGGTGACGGTGATGTAGGCGGTCCGCCCGTCCGTGGAGAGCGGGCCGACCGTGCCGGTGGAGGGCACGGTCAGCGGATTCTGCACGGAGAGGACGTCGGGGAGCTTCATCAGATCGCCGACGGTGGTCGAGAGCGCGCCGGAGGCGTCGCCGAGCGGGCGGTCCGGATCGGAGAGGACGATCTGCGAGCTGTAGCCGCCGGCCGCGGGCTCATGGGCGCGCAGGGCGTCCAGCCCCTCCTGGGACTGGGTGCCGGGGAGGGCGAAGTCGTCGGAGTAGTCGCCGCCGTAGGCGTGGTGGAGCACCTGGAGCCCGGCGAGCGCGGCGGCCCACAGCATGATCACGACGACGGCATGGTGCGCGCACCACTCACCGGTCCGGCGCAGTACTCCCTTGCGCGGCAATGACATCGCACACTCCCGACCGGGGCCGGGGCGGGCGGTGCCGCGCGCTCCGGGATGGTCAACTCGGACGCCCGGGGATGAATATCCGAGTTATATGGCTTATTTGAGGTTTGTTGTGCTTTCTGGTGTTTCTCTGCATTCAAGGGGGGTTCCGGGGGCTGGGCAAGCACACCGGGTGGGGTGAACGGGTGACGGTGCGCCGGTCCCGGGCCTCGGGGTGCCGTTTCGGAGGAGAGAGGGGGCGGCACCGCCGGGAACTCCGCCCCCGGACTCCGCGACTACTCGGAAAAGGCTACTTCCGAGTAGCGATCCGAGCGGAGATGAGGTCCACACATGAGCGGAGATCCGTACGACCCCCGGACCGGCCCGGCGGAGGCGGCGGCCGGGCCACCCGAGTGGTACGCCGATGACGCCCTCTGGGTCGACTTCGCGCCCGCCATGTTCTCCGGCGAACGCGCCGGCACCGTCGCCGCGCTCGTCCGGGACGCCGCGCTGCTCGACTTCCCGGCCGGCTCCCGCGTACTCGACCTCTGCTGCGGGCCGGGGCTCTTCCTCGTCCCGCTCGCCGCGCGGGGGCACCGGGTCACCGGGGTCGATCTCAGCCCGGCCATGCTGCGGCGGGCGCGCGCCGCCTGTGACGCGGCGGGGGCCGATGTCACGCTGGTCCGGGCCGACATGCTCGCCCACACCGAGCCGGGCGCGTACGACGTGATCCTCAATGTCTTCACCTCCTTCGGCTACTTCGCCGACGCCGCCGACAACCTCAAGGTGCTGCGCAACGCCCACCGCAGCCTCGCCCCGGGCGGGCGGCTGCTGGTCGATGTCATGGGCAAGGAAGTGCTCGCCGGATGGATCGGCCGGCCGCAGGCCGTCGATCTGCCGGACGGATCCGTCATCATCCAGCGCGACACCGTTCTCGACAGCTGGCGCCGGCTCCGCACCGACTGGACCCTGGTGCGCGATGACACCGCCCGTACCGCCTCCATCCACTGCTTCCTCTACAGCGCCGCCGAGCTGCACGGCCTCTTCACGGAGGCGGGGTTCGACGAGGTGGAGTGCTTCGGCGACTTCGACGGCGGCCCCTACGACCAGCACTCCAAGCGGCTCATCGTCCGGGGGCGCCGCCCGGAGTGACCGACCGCGCCGGCGCCCGCCGCACCCGTACGGCAGGAACTCGCACACCCCCCACCGGAGGAACCGCCGCAATGGCCCAGCTCTCCATGCCCGCAACGCCCCTGACATCCGCCCCCTCCGCCGCACCGCCGCCGGTGGTGCACGAGCACATCACCGACGCGCTCAAGGATCCGGCGCTCGTCCGGCTCTCCGGCTCCGTGGTGCTCGCCCGCTTCGAGACGATGAAGGTGTACGCCGCCCTCGGCGCCGTCCGCACCCTTCTCGCGTCCGGCCGGATCGAGCCGGGACAGACCCTCATCGACAGCTCCAGCGGGATCTACGCGCTCGCCCTCGCCCTGGCCTGCCACCGCTACGGACTGCGCTGCCATGTCGTCGCCTCCACCACCGTGGACGCGACCATGCGCGCGCAGCTCGAAGTGCTGGGCGCCACCGTGGACCAGATGCCGCCCTCGCAGAGCCTCCGGCTCGACCAGGAGCGGCGGGTACGGCACGTCCGGGCCCTGCTGGAGGAGCGGCCGGACTTCCACTGGATGCGGCAGTACCACGACGCGGTGCACTACGCCGGCTACCGCGACTTCGCCGGCCTCGCCGGGTCCGCGCTGCCGCCCGGGCCGCTGACCGTCGTCGGGGCCGTCGGCACCGGCTCCTCCACCGGCGGACTCACCGAGGCCCTGCGCGATCTGGGCCGGGAGGTCCGGCTGGTGGGGGTGCAGCCGTACGGCAGTGTCACCTTCGGCAGCGAGCACATCAGCGACCCGGACGCCATCATCGCGGGGATCGGCTCCTCGATCCCCTTCGGAAACGTCCGGCACGAGCTCTACGACACCATCCACTGGCTGGACTTCCGGCATGCCATGGCCGGGACGGTGGAACTGCTCCGCCGCCACGCGGTCTTCGCGGGGCTCTCGACCGGGGCGGCGCATCTGGTGGCGCGCTGGGAGGCGGAGCGCGATCCGGAGGCCACCTGTCTCGTCCTGGGCGCGGACACCGGGCACCGTTACACCGAGCGGGTCTTCGCCCGGCACTCGGAGGCGCTGGATCCGGCCGTCCTGCGGCCCGAACGGATTCACTCGCTCAGTGAACTGCGGCCCCCTTGGGCGGTGATGAAATGGGCGGGCCGGGAGGCGCCTCCCGGGGCGCGGCCGCCCCGCGGCGGCGGGGAATCCGCGCCCGCCGCCCGTCCCGTCGGGAGCTCCCGATGAACCGCTCCCTGCCGCCGGAGCCGCGGTCCCCGGAGCCGGCTCCGGTGATCGCCGCGCTCGAAGCGCTCTCCTTCGGGCTGGCCCGGCTGATCGAGGCCACCGCCGCCGCCGGGCACCGGCTGGTCCTGCTCACCGGGGACCGCGGTGTCTACGCCCATGAGCTGGCCGCTCTCCCGGACACGGCCCGCGCCGCCTTCTCCGTCGCCGATGTGGACACCACCGACACCGCCGCCGTGCGCCGGGTGCTCACCGCGCTCCCCGGACTCGCCGGTCTGATCAACACCACCGACACCTGGTCCGTCCCGGCCGCCGACCTCGCCGCCGAACTCGGCCTGCCGGGGCCCGACCCGGAGTCCGTGCGCCTGCTCCGGGACAAGGCCCGGGTGCGGGAGGCGCTCGCCGCGGCCGGGATCGGCCGGGGGAGGGCCGCCGTCGTGGCGGCGGGAGGTGCCGAAGAGGTGCTCGCGGCCACCGGACTGCCCGCCGTCCTCAAGGACAGCTCCGGCACCTCCTCCCGGGGCGTCTGGATCGTCCATGACGCCGAAGAGCTGCGCGCCGCGCTCGCGGAGGCTTCCCTCACCGCCCTCAAGGGCCGGCTCCTCGCCGAACCCTTCCTCTCCGGACCGCTCTACAGCGCCGAGACCCTGAGCTGGGCCGGCCGGACCCGGCTGCTCGGCGTCTCCAGCCGGCTGACCTCCCGCACCCCGGCGGTGCGGGAGGAGGGCGCGGCCTTCCCCGTGGCGCTGCCGGCGGCCGAACACGACACCGTCGCCGCCTGGGCGGGCCGGGTGCTGTCGGCCGCCGGACACGATCAGGGCTTCGCCCATGTGGAGTTCGTGCTCACCGCGCACGGCCCGGAGCTGGTCGAGATCAACCGGCGCATCGGCGGCGCGCTGATCGGCGAGGCCCTGTGCCGCTCGCTGGGGGTGAATGTCTACGAGGCCCTGGTCGCCGTCACCCTCGGCCGGCCGCCCGCGCTGCTCGACGGTCCGGCGGGGGTGCCCGGACCGGCCGTCGCCTTCGTCCTCGTCTATCCGGAGGTGACCGGGGTGCTCGACGGCTGGACGGGCATCGAGGGGCTCGCCGCCTTCCCCGGCGGGGTGCGCTGGTACCCCGTGCGCGAACCGGGCGACGCGATCGGGGACATCGGCGACCAGCGCGGCTGTACGGGGATGGTGCTGGCCGAGGCCGCCACCGCCGAGCTGGCGCAGCACCGGGCCTGGAGCGCCGCCACCACCGTACGGGCCCGGATGAAGCCCGATCCGGCGGCGGCGGAGGTGGTGGGCGGGCCGGCCGCCGGCCGCGGGTGAAGGGGTGAGACGGGAATTCACCGGCCCCCGGCTCTTTCTGCTGGGGGCCTCTCTCCTCATCACCGTCGGCAGCTATGCCGTGCTCCCCTATATGTCCGTACTGCTCCACCAGCGCTGGGGTTTCGGGCTCGGGACCGTCGGAGTGGTGCTCGCCGTGGCCTCGCTGATCCAGTTCGGCGGCGGTCCGGTGGGTGCCGCGGTCGCCCGGCGGATCGGGCTGCGCGCCACCATGCTGACCGCGCTCGCCGTGCGCACCGCCGGATTCGCCTGTTTCGTGCCCGGGGTGGACCGGCCGCTGCTCGCGGTCACCGCGCTCTTCCTGGTCTCGGCCGGCGCGGCGCTCTATCTCCCCGCCAACAAGGCGTATCTGGTGGCCGACTGCCCGGCGGAGCAGCGCGCCCGGCTGCTGGCGGCCAGTGGCTCCGCCTTCAACGCGGGCATCGCGCTGGGGCCGCCGGTGGCCGCGCCCTTCATCCTCGGCTCGCCCGCCGCGCTCTTCACGGCCGTGGCGGCGGTGTTCGCCCTGGCCGGACTCGGACACGCCTTCCTGCCGCCGGTACGGGACACTCCCGCCGAACCCGCGCCCGAGGCGCGGCGGAGAACGGAACCGGGGCCGGGGGAGGCGGCGGCCGGGCTGCCGCCGTTTCCGTACACCCTCCTCGCCGTCTATCTCTTCATGTTCTTCCAGCACTTCCTGGCGCTGTACGCGGTGCCCCGCACCTCCACGGCCTACTACGGCTTCCTGGTCATGGGGTACGCGGTGCTGCTCGTCGCCGCCCAGCCGCTGCTCGCCGACCGGATCGCCCGGCTGCCCTACGGCACCGCCCTGCGGATCGGCTTCGGCGCGATGGCGCTCGGGACGGCCGGGATCGCCCTCGGCGGGCACACGGGCATCGCGCTCGGCGCGGTCCTCCTCTGCGCCGCCGAGGTGGTGCTCTTCTTCCGCAACGACCTGGAGGCGCTGGCGCGTTCCGCCGAGCCCTCCGCGACCGTCTTCGGACGCCAGCGGCTCGCGGCCGGGCTCGGCGCCTTCGCCGCCGCCCTGTTCGGCGGCCCGCTCTACGGGGCCGCCGAACAGGCGGGCAGCGCCGCCTGGTTCTGGATCGCGGTGAGCGTCCAGAGCGCGCTGCTGCCCGTCCTGCTGTGGGGCGCGGTGGTGCGGCGGAACCGGCGGGTCACGACCCCCGTTCCCGCGGAGGTCACCGGCGGCGGACCCTGATCCCGGCGGAGGTCTAGGCCGCCGTGCCGATGAGCGGGCGCTCCTCCCTCCACACGGCCGCCAGGTCCCGGCGGGCGCGGGCCACCCGGGAGCGCACCGTACCCACCGGGCAGCCGAGCGCGTCCGCCGTCTCCGCGTAGGAGAGCCCCAGTAAGCAGGTGAGCTCGAAGGCGAGCCGCCGCCCCGGTTCGAGGGTGCCCAGCGCGTCGGTGAAGGCCACCGACTCCTCGAAGCCGGGGAGATGGCGCGGCTGTGCCCGGTCCGCCGCGAGCAGCCAGTCGGCGGTCTCGGCGACCCTGGGGCGCACCGAGGCCCGCCGGTAGCGGTCCACGACCACCCGGCGGGCGATGGCCAGCAGCCAGGTCCGTGCGGAGGAGCGGCCCGCGAACCGGCTCATTCCGCTGAGGGCGCGGAGATAGGTCTCCTGCGCCAGATCCTCCGCGCCCCGGGTGTCGGCGGTGAGATGGACGACGAATCTGCGCACATCGTCATAGGTGGCGTGGACGAAGCGTTCGGCGGCGCACCGGTCGCCGCCGGCTGCGGCCAGCGCCCACGCCGTGATCTCCGCGTCGTCCCGGTGGTGTCCCGGCCGGGGCCCGGCCGCCGGGGGCGGACGGTCGGAGGGAAAGGGGGAAGAAGGCATGACAGAACGTCCTTCGCGTCCGGGCGGAGCCCGCCCGTCAAGGTGCTGGGGTCGGTGACGAGGTCAGGACGGAAGGAGCGGCGGCCCGCGCCGGGTCAGCGCCCGCAGGATCGCCAGCGGCGCCGGGAGCCGCACCGGAGCCCCGTGACCGTGCGGTACGGGGACGGCGGGCCGGCCGGCGCATGAACCGGCCGCCGCCGCGCGGGCCCGCCGCACCAGCCGTGCCGCGGTGCGCAGCAGCCGCCGCCAGGACGCGTCCGCGGCCGGCGCCATCAGCCGCAGCGCCCGCCCCGCGCGTACCAGCGCTCGCTCGCCGCACCACACCCACCAGCCGCAGACCCCGCCCGCCAGCAGATGCGCCGCGGCCATGGCCCAGGACATCGCGGAGCCGTCGGAGAGGACGTCGAGCGGCCCGGCGCCCCCGGCCGGCCGCGGCGGCGGGGCGGGTTCCGCGTGCATGCCGTGGTGGCCGAAGGAAGGGGTGGTGCGGTGCGAGGCCACCCCGAACAGCACATGGAGCGCCAGCTGTTCGGCCGCGAGGACGGCGGCCACCACCCGGGCGGAACGTTCCCTCCGGGTCAGCCGCCAGGCCACCGCGCAGACCGGCGGCAGCGCGAGCGCGTACCCGGCGACCGACGGCGGGATGCCCGACGAGAGATCGTGGCCGAGTCCGGACACCACGACGCACACAGCGGTGAGCACCGCGGTGTGGGCAAGGCGGAGTGCGGGTCCGGCTCCCATGCGGGCCATGGTGCCAGGGGCCCCTTGCGGGCGGTAAAGGCCGCGCGGTCCGGACAGAACGGACGATCATTCCCCGTATCCGGACACCCGGACAGGGTGACGCGTGTCACATGAAGTCGCCGGGAACTCCGGGGCCGGTCCATCCGACTCAGTCAAGTACACGCCCCGCTCACCCCGGAGGTCATCCACCGGAGAGGTCCGCGCGGGCCCGAGCGAGGAGCGGAGCCCAG
The DNA here is from genome assembly GCF_039888735.1 of Streptomyces sp. CAU 1734. Classification (NCBI taxonomy): domain Bacteria; kingdom Bacillati; phylum Actinomycetota; class Actinomycetes; order Kitasatosporales; family Streptomycetaceae; genus Streptomyces; species Streptomyces sp. CAU 1734. Next base: position 412,859 of record NZ_JBDQQP010000001.1, on the reverse strand, counting down.
CCGATGCAGGCCAACACGGAACCGGAGACCGGCCCGGCGCGAACGGCCCCACCCCGGGTGACCCTCCGCTCCGACCTGCGCGCGAGCGTCACCGACGGTTCGGTCGCGCTCGGCGTCACCGGCGCGCTCTTCGTGCTGATCTATCTGCGCATCGAGGCCAAGACCTCCTCCACCGTCACCGTGATGCCCTTCATGGCCGACACGGAGGCGTTCTGGGTCTACTTCCTCAGCCAGGCGTTCGGCTGGTCCGCACTGCTGTGGGCGTACGGAACGGTCGTCCTCGGCCTGCTCCTCTCCGGCCCGCGCCCGGCCCGGCTGCCGGTCTCCGGCCCCCGGCTGGAACGCCTGCACCGCACCACCAGCATCAACACCATGGTGCTGATCCTTGCCCATGCGCTGTTCTTCGCCGTGGAGCTCTTCCGGCACGACAAGGACGCCTGGTACTCGGCGGCGGCCACCGCCTTCATCGAGTCCTTCGTCCCCGGCGGCTATCAGTCCGGCACCGGCCGGATCGCCATCCCGCTCGGCCAGGCCGCGCTCTATCTCGCCATCCCGCTCGGGCTGCTCTTCTACGCCCGCCACCGGATCGGCGCCAAGACCTGGCGGGTCATGCACCGCTTCGTCATCGTGGTCTATGTCCTCAGCGTCTGGCACACCCTCCTCTACGGCACCAATGTCTGGTACGACGGCTGGTTCCGCACCACGATCTGGCTGCTGCAACTCCCCATCGCCGCCCTGCTGCTGCTCCGGCTGCTCCGACCGGCCCGCCGCTCCGAACGCCTGGGCGCGCCCGGCGCGCACCCCGGCTCCCAGCGCGGCTGGGGCCTGCGGGCGGCCGGCCGGATCGCGGCGGCCGGGGTGCTCGTCGCGCTGCTCGCCGTACTGATCAGCGGACGCGACGGCGGACGCGAGGAGCCCCCGGCGGACACCTCGTCCACGCACAACCACGGCTGAGGCGACGGCCGGTACCACTGTGCGCGGGGCGCCGCTCGGGTGATGATCCCGGTTCGGCTTTCGCTCCGGGGCCGGATACGGCCACCATGGGACCGCACGCCGCGACGCGGAATCGTCACCCCAGGGGGAACCACGTATGGCAGGGCCTGCGGAGGACTTCTGTTCCGACCTCATCGACCTCTCCGGTGTTTCCCTGCGGGAACTCCGATCCAGCCGGGATCCGGAACTGCGGCGGGCGCTGCGCCGGGTGGACGAGAAGGCATGCGCGGCCTTCGGCGCGCTCGACGCCTCCAACAGTGAGGAGATGAGGCAGCTCCGCCGCTCCCGGACGCGGCGGCACGACCGGTGACCCCCGGACCCGACTCGGCGCCCTTACGCCCGCACCGGCTCCCGGCCGCCTCGCTGCGGGCCATCGCCCGGGGCTCCGCCACCGCCGCCGACCTCCGGCTGCTGCGGTCCGCCCAGCGCAGCAGGCTGCTCCTCGTCCTGCGCGCCCTGCTGACCCGCGCGGACCGCCGGTCCGGCGGCACCGCCGCCGCGCCGGACCGGGGGAGCGGGGTCATCTCCTCGGCGGAGAGCGCCTGGCAGCTCCTCGCCACCGTCCAGCAGCACGCGCCGGACGCGGTCGACACGGTGATCGCCGACCCGTCGGTGATGTCCTGGGCCCTGCGGCTGCTGCGCCGGCTGCGCGGTGACACCCCGGCGGCGCACGCCCCGCTCTGGGCCGACCTCGCCCAGTTCCACGCGCTGGCCGCGGCGGCGGCCCTGCACGCCGGCGTCCCGGCGGTCGTCCGCGTCCCGGCCCACCGCGGCATGATCTGGCTCCCCGGCACCGGCCTGGCCGGCCCGGTCTCCACCCGCCGCTGGAGCCGCGCCGAGATCCATGTCCCCGGCCCGGGCTCCGCCCCCACCCTGATCCGCGGCGAATCCGCCGAGCTCCGGCTACGCCTGCCCGGCGACCCCCCGGCCCCTTCGGCGGCCGGCGGGTGTTCAGCCGGTCGGGCGTTTGAGGGCGGCCTCGGCTCGGGGCCGGCCGGGCATGACGGGGCCGGCGGCATTCCAGCCCGTCCGGGGGGTGGTGGTAGTTCAGCCGGTCCGGTGTTTGAGGATGGCCTCGGCTCGGGGCCGGCCGGGCATGACGGGGCCGGCGGCATTCCAGCCCGTCCGGCGGGTGGTGGCAAATCAGCCCGTCCGGCGCTTGAGGACGACCCGCGCCCGGGGTCCGCCGGGCAGGACACGACCGGTGACATTCCAGCCCGTCCGGCGTTTGAGGACGGACGGTGCTGTGGTCCGGGGCACGACACTCCAGCCCGTCCGGCGCTTGAGGACAGCCCGTACCCGGTGCCTGGGCACCCCACCCCAGCCCGTCCGGCGCTTGAGGACGACCCCCGCCCGGGGCCGCGGCACGGCACCCGCGCGCGGCCTCCCACCTGGCACCCCCTCCCCCGCCTCTCCCCCGAGGGCCTCCGGCTCGACCCCCTCACCCCCTACCGCGACTTCGGCGTCCCGCTCCGCGCCCCCACCCCCCTCTCCCCCTCCCGCCTCGCCCAGTGGCGCTCCCGTGTCACCGGCGCCGCCGCGCTGCTGGCGCGGGACGTGCCGGGGGAGGCCACCGCCGTGCGGGAGCTCGTGCGGACCCTCATCCCGCGGCCCTTCCCGGCCGCCCGCGGCCGGCTCGTCGCCAGTGCCTCCTCCTCCGACGCGTTCGGCGCCGTCGCGCTCTCGCTCCCGTACGACGAGGTGCAGACCGCCGCCGTACTCGTCCACGAGACCCGCCACCAGCAGCTGAACGCGCTGCTCGGCCTCGTACCGCTGCTGGAGGAGACCCGCGGCGGGTCCGGTGCGGGCCATCTCGGGTACTCGCCCTGGCGCAGCGACCCGCGGCCCCCGCAGGGTGTCCTCCACGGGGTGTACGCCTTCGCCGGGGTGGCCGGGTTCTGGCGGGCCCACCGGGAGGCGGCCGGGGCCGCCGGATCGCAGCGCGCCGAGTTCGAGTTCGCGGTGCTGCGGGAGCAGGTGCGGGAGGGCATCACCGGCCTGCTCGCCGGGGACGCCCTCAACCCCGCCGGGCGGAGCTTCGTCGGGGAGATCTCCGCACTGGTCGCGGAGTGGGAGGACGACGGTGTGTCGGACGAGCCCGCCCGGCTCGCCGGGCACTACTGCGCCGCCCGCCGCGCCGTCTGGCGGGTGCGGCATCTGGCGATCGGCGCGGCGGACGCCCTGCGGCTCGCCACCGCCTGGCGGCACGGGCACCCGCCCGGCGCCCTGCCGGGGCCGGTGCTGCGGCCCCGGCTCGAAGCGATCCGCACCGACACCTTCGGCCCGCTCGCCTGGCTCCGGCTCTGCGCGCCCGGAAGCTTCGCCCGGCTGTCGGGGAAAACCCGTGCGGAGGGCGCCGAGTGGGCGGTGGTCGCGGGGGACGGCGTACGGGCCCGTCGCCGGTACGCGGCCTGGATCGCGCACGACCCGCACGATCCGGAGGCGTGGATCGGCTCGGTGCTCGCCCTGCCGTCGCGGCGGCGCGACCCGGCGGCCGGGCTGCTGCTCGACCGGCCGGAGCTGGTGGCCGGGGTCCATCAGGCGATCACCGGCGGGGAGGGGGAGGACGGCCCGGACGGCCCCGACCCGCTGGCCCTCGCGGGCTGGCTCGCCCGCGCGGCCCCCTGACCCCGGCCCTGACTCCCGACCCCCGCCCCCTCCGCCCCGGCTACACGGATGTGAGATCGATGTCCGCGTTGGCCCGGAACCCCTGCTCCGCGTCCCGTGTCGCCGGGTGGTCCGGGCCCAGCAGCTCCCGGTGGAGCGCCACCGCCTTCAGATAGGCGATCCGGCACTCCTCCGTCCGGTTCAGCGCCTTGAGATCCAGGCTCAGATTGAGATGGACGCCGAGATTCGCCGGATGGCGCAGCCGCAGCTGTTCCAGCCGCCGTGCGACGGCCGCGTCGATGGCATGCGCCTGCTCGTGGTCGCCCAGCGCGAAGAGATCACTGGCCAGATTCATCCGGGCCAGCAGGGTGCGCGGATGTTCCGCGCCCAGCGTGCGGGTCAGCCCGTCCACCGCCTCCAGATCCATGACCCGGGCCCGGTCCGGCTCGCCGAGCAGCCGCAGGATCACCGCGAGGTTCATGGCGATGGCATGGCTGTGCGGATGCTCCCGGCCGTACTTCGCGTGGTGCAGGCCGAGCACCTGTGCGCACAGATCGTGCGCCTCCCGGTACCGGCCGAGCCGCCGCAGCGTACTCGCATGCGCCAGCGCCATCTGCATGAAGCTGCGGCCCTGCTCGCCGAAGCGCTTGCGGACCAGCCGCATCCCGTACGAGGAGAGCTCGTGGGCGCCGTTGTGGTCGCCCTTCTTCCGCCGGGTGACACAGAGATTGCGCATCACCTGGATGGTGAACCAGTGGTCCTCGCCGAACTGTTCCCGCATCCCGACGACCAGCTCCTCGTACCCCTCCAGCGCCTCCTCGTACCGGCCGACCTCCTGGAGGTCGAGCAGATAGGCGTTGTACGTGGTCAGGGTGTACAGATGGTCGCTGCCGAGGACCTCGATCCGCCGCTGCCAGGTGTCCAGGTCCAGCGCGCGGGCGGCCTCCGCGTCACCCGTCAGCCGCAGACTCACCGCGTAGTTGTGCGCCGAGAGCAGGGTGGCCGGGTCGTCCGGGCCGAATTCGCGGGTGGTGGTCTCGTAGACCCGCAGATCCATCTCCCGGGCCTGGTAGAAATCGCCCCGGTGGCGGTGGTGGTTGGCCATGAAGCTGTGCGCCTGGAGGGTATCCTCGTGGCCGTCGCCGAGGACCGCGCGGAAGCGTTCCAGCAGCGCGGACTGGAGATTGTAGGAGCGGGCCAGATCGCTGCCCTGCTCGCGCAGGGTCTCGGCGATCTGCTGGTCGATGGCGAGGACTTCCTCGTGCTCCGGGCCGAGATGCCGGCGCCAGATCTCGGCGGCCTGCTCGCCCAGCGCGAGGGCCGCGTTGTAGTCGCCCCGGCTGCGCAGGAACCACACCTCGTTCAGGACCAGCCGTCGCGTCCAGCCCTCCTCGCACTCGACCGCGTTGGAGGCGCGCAGATGGGGCAGGAGCGCCGAGTAGCGGGGCCAGTGGGCGGCCCGCTGCGGATTGCGCGGGTCGGCGTTGGAGAGCAGCTGATGGGCGGCGTGCCGCATCTGTTCGCGCTGCTCGGGCTCCATCTGCTCGACGAGCACCCGCTGGACCAGCCGGTGCAGTTGGATGGTGTTCTGCCGGTGGTCGATCCGGGCCAGGGCGTACCGCCCGATCTCGCGCACCGCCCGGCTGAGCTTGATCGGGTCGTCCAGGGTGGACTGGAGCGCGGGCGGCACCGAGACGCCGCGCACCGCCGAGAACAGCTCCCAGGAGATCGGTTCGGGGGCGAAGAAGGCGCAGACCTGGAGGAGATGGAGGGCGTCGGGACGGTCCTCCCGGAGCCGTTCCAGGGAGACGTTCCAGGCCGCCGCGACCGGCATCTCGTAGTCGGCCGGGGCGTCGGACGCGAGGAGTTCGTCCCTCTTGCGCTCGAAGAGTTCGAGATACTGCCGGACCGGCATCCCCGTCTCCGCCAGCCAGACCGCCGCCTGTTCGACCGCGAGCGGAAGGTCCCCGAGCGCCGCCGCCAGCATGTCCGTGGCGGATTCGGTCAGCTGGGGGCTGCGGCGGCGCAGCAGCGCGACGCTCTCCCCGCGGGTGAAGACATTGACCTCCAGCGAATTGGCGGTGGCGGACCACTCGGAGTTCCGGGAGGTGACCAGCACCCGGCCGGGCCCGCCGCCGGGGAAGTACCGGGAGACCTCCTCGGGGTTCTCGGCGTTGTCGAAGACCAGCAGCCAGTCCGCGTACGGCTCGCCCCGGCGCAGGGCGCGGAGCACCGCGGGCACGGCGCTGACCTGCGATCCCGCCTGGAGGCCCATCTGTTCGCCCAGCTCGATGAGGGACTGGACGATCTGGTTCTCCTGCTCGGAGGGGATCCACCAGATCAGCCGGTACTCACGGCTGTGCCGGTAGACGTACTCGATGGCGATCTGGGACTTCCCGACCCCGCCCATGCCGTGCAGGGCCTCCGGCAGCACGGCGGTCGTGCCGCCGGAGAGACGTTCACCGAGCAGGTCGAGGAGTCTCTCCCGGCCGGTGAAGTTCCGGTTGCGCTGCGGGAGGTTCCCGAGGATGCGGGGCGGGTGGCCGGGGCCCGAGGCGCCCGGCAGGCCGGATGACACGGTGTCTCCTTCTCGCTCGGGGAGTGCGGGAGTGCCCGTGGGGGAAGTCCGGGCGGCGGCGGGGCCGCTTCCGTACGGGGGCGGTGTGCCGGGGAGCGGGTGCGGTGGTGGTGGTGCGGACGGGGGCCGGTGCGGGCCGGCACCCGTACCGGACTCCGGGCCGGCGGCGGGTCCCGGTCCCGTCCCCGGTCCGTGACCCGGGTCCCCTCCCGGTCCCGTCCCCGGGCCGCGACCCGGGTCCTCTCCCGGTCCCGTCCCCGGTCCGCCGTCATGGCCCTCGTCCGTGCCCTCGCCCGGCCGGGCCTGCCGCAGCAACTGCCCCAACTGGTCGGCCCGGCCGAGGAAGGGACCGGAGAGCGCGCAGAGCGCGGTGTGGAGATGGGAGACGAAGGGCCGGGTCTGATCGGTGAGCGGCGGCTCGGCGGCCTCGTCGTCCGGGGAGACCAGCGCGGCGCCGCCCGCACCCCAGACCGCCTCCAGCCGGGGGCCCAGATGGTGCTGCACCTCGCGCAGCGAGCCCAGAGTCTCCGCCCGGCTGCCGAGTGCCAGCAACTCCTCGCGCACGCCCTCGGGGAAGTCGAAGGTCACCCGGTGGGCGTCCTCGATGTCCGCCGGGGCGCCGGTCCGGCGCACCAGACCGCGGAGCACGATCTCCGCGAGATTCCAGAACCCCGCCTCGGGCATCCGCTGCTGGAGCAGCCGCATGACGGGCAGATTGAGCGGGACCGCCGCCAGCCGCCGGGCCAGTACATAGCTGGCGGGCGAGGCCGCGGCCCGGAACCGGCGCACCGTCGCGGCGGCCCGCGCCGCCCGGGTCGCCCCCGGTCCCTCGGGCACGGGCGATTCCTCCGGTACGGACAGCTCGGCACCGGTCTCGGCGAGCTCCGCGCGCTGATCGCCCTCGGGGCCGGTGAGCAGGGTCGCCAGGCTGTGCCACTCGGCCCGGTTGGCCGCGCGCACCAGCCGCGCCCACCGCCGCAGCGGATCGGGCCGCAGCTCCACCACGGGTACGGGGATGGCCCGGCCGGCCCCGTACCGCGCGGCGGGCGGCTCCGGCCAGGGCCCCGGGCCGTCCGCCGGGAGATCGGCGCCGGCCGTCTCATAGGCCCGGTTCGGCGCGCCCGGCGCCGTGGCGCGCAGCCGGGTGCGCACCACCGTCGGCAGGGTCAGATCCCACAAGTGCTGCGGCAGCAGGCTGAGTACGGCGGTGGGGGAGGAGGCCGCCAGCCGGTGCAGCGCGCTCGCCGCGCGGCCGTCGCGCCAGGCGGCATGGCCGCCGTCCGTCACCACCAGCAGGAGCTGGCGCTCCCCGGCCTGCGCCGCGACCGCCGGGCCGCCCCGGGCCACCGCGCCGTCCAGATCCCACCGGACCAGCCGCACGGTGCGGAAGGCGGCGGTCTGCTCCATCAGTTCGCGCAGCTGCTGGGCGGTCTGGCGCCAGAGCGCCATCGGCGGACCGGCGTCCACCAGCAGGATCAGATCGAGCAGCCGCTCCGGAACCGACCGGCAGACCGGGGTCCACAGCCGGTCGACGGCGGCGCGCTCGGCGGTCGACTCCTCGTCCAGCTCCTGTTCGTGCGGCGAGGCGCGGGAGAGCCGCAGGGGCCGCAGCGCCCGGCCGAGCGCGAGGGAGTGCGCCAGCCGGGGCGCCGCCGTCCAGTCGCCGGACTCCGCGGGGTGCCGCGCGCCGTGCGGACCGCCGGTGAGCCCGGCGGCGGCGGCCCCGGTGCCGCCCCGGGCGCCGGGGGCCGCGCCGCCCGGCGGTTCCGCCTCGGGTGTCCCGGAGCCGCCGCCGGGCGGGGGGTGCTCCGGCGGATCCCGGTGCTGTCCGGAGTCCGCCGGCGGGGGCTCCCCGCCCGGGGCGGGACGCGGCGGTTCGGCGGCGTCCCGGCAGGCGGCGAGGTAGAGCGCGTCGGCCAGTTCGGACCAGCTCGGGGTCTGTGCCGGGCGCTCGGAGGCGCGGTCCGAGGGAGCGGCGGGGATCCCGGACGGGCCCGCTGGCGGCCACCCGGGCGGTGTCCCCGATGGCATTCCGGCAGGCTCTCCGGACGGTTTCCCGGATGGTTTCCCGGGCGGCCGTCCGGACCGCCGCCCGTACGGTTCCCCGGACCGCTCCCCGGACGGGAGCGGCCCTCCCGCCGGCTCCTCCGGCGGTTTTCCGGACGGTGGCGGAGTCATCCCGGACCCGCTTCCTCCTCGGCACCGTCCAGCCGGTGCCACAACGCCTCCACCAGCTCCTGAAGCGCCTCCTGCCGGTCGCCGACGGTGCCGTCCCCGCCGGGGCCGTACTCCTCCGGACCCTCGGTGAGCCGTCCGGAGGTCGCCAGGAAAACCGAGTTGAGCAACTGGTCCACGGCCAGCCCGCCGCGCTCGCGGCTGCGCTGGAGGAACCGGGTGATCAGATCCTCGGTCCCGGGGCCGCTCACCGCGGACCGGGTCAGATGCGCGGCGACCATGTCCACGAGCTGGGAGCGGTCCGGATCCGGCATCCGCAGCCGCAGACACCGGCGGAGGAAGGCGGGCGGGAACTCCCGCTCACCATTGGAGGTGATCACCACGATGGGGAAGGCCCGGCAGTGGACGACCCCGCCGACCACATCCGCGCTGCCGTGCGGATCGTCGGTCATCACGGTCACCCGGGGCTCCCGGCGGCGCACCCGCACGAGCTCCGGCACGGCGAACTGCCCCTCCTCGAAGACGCTCAGCAGGTCGTTCGCCAAGTCCTGGTCGCTCTTGTCGAGTTCGTCGATCAGGAGGATCCGGGGCGCCTCGTGGGCGAGCAGTGCCGTACCGAGCGGCCCGAGCTGGACATAGTCCCCGATCCCGGGCAGCGGGTCCCCGGCGCCCGGCGCGGTGTATCCGGCCGGCGGGCCGGAACCGCCGTTCACCGTGCGCCCGTTCGGCGTGAGTCCGGCGGACTGCGGCGGCCCGGCCTCCGGCTCCCGGGCACGCAGGGCGGCGGAGTCCTGGACGCGGCCGATGGCGTCGTACTCGTACAGCCCGGCCCGCAGGGTCGTACGGCTGGTGATGTGCCAGCGCAGCACCCGACCCAGCCGGAGCTCCCGGCTGATCCGGTAGGCGAGGGCGGATTTCCCGGTGCCGGGGCGGCCGGTCACCAGCAGCGGGCGGCGGAGATGGAGCGCGGCGTTGACCATGTCCGCCTCGCGGCGCGCCTGCCGGGAGGTGGTGGTCAGCTGGGCGAACCGGCCCAGCCTGCGCTCGATCTCCTCGTCGTCCGACGGCGGTGGCGGAAGGACCGGGGTGCCCTGGAAGCGGCGCCACGGAGGCGGTGGCGGCAGCAGCTCGCCCAGGCTCGCGCCGGTCAGCGGCCGGCCGGTCCCCTGGTAGATCCACCAGCTCGGCCGGGCGTCCTCCGCTTCCGCCTCCGCTCCTGCCTCCGGTTGTGGTCCGGGCGGGCCGCCGGCGACGCCTTTGACGAGCCCGGCGGCGGACTCGGGGAAGGGAGCGGCGAACGGCTCCGCACCCCCGTCGCCGGGCGAACGCCCCTCCCGTGCAAGGCCGTCGTCAGGATGCATCGTGTCCCGTCCTCCCCCTCTGGTCCTCCTGGGCGGAACGCTCCGCTTCCACCTCCCGGCGCCCGGGAAAGCGGTACGGATCGTCCCAGAGGAGGGCGATATGGTGACCGAGTGTGGGCATGAGCTCACCCGTAGGATCGCGGTCCCGCGCGCCGATGCGCAACAGCTTGACCTCGGCGGGGAGCCGTCCCACTCCGTGCCGGCTCATGAGCTCCGCGAGGGCGAGCCGGAACTTCGGGTCGCTGTGCCCGCCGCGCCGGTCCCAGACCACGATGGGCACCCCGGCGCGCAGGGATTCGCCCAGCTCGTCCAGGCCGGTCTCGGCGGTGTTCCGGCGGCGCGGCGGCCCGCTGAGGACGACCACGGCGGGCGGCGGATCCGAGAGCAGCCGGGAGCGGGCGTCGTCGGGAAACCAGTGCACCGGGCCCGCGCTGCCGTCGCGCAGCGCGTCCCAGCGCCTGCCCCAGCGGCCGTGGGTGTCGGTGCGCTCCATCCGTTCCAGACTGCGCAGCAGTACGGGATGGTCCTCGCCGAGGGTGAGATCGGCCCCCTCGAAGCCCTTCTTCGCCCAGCGCTCCACCGGCAGTTGGAGCAGTTCGCGCGGGAGCAGGAATTCCAGGGTGAGATCGCTCTTGTAGAAGTACGCCCACCCGGTCTCGGCCTCCTCCACCAGGGCCTGGACCCGGTCGGGCACATCGTCCAGCGCGATCCGCAGATCCCCGCCGCGCACCGGGTACGGCTCCGGCCCGCCCCGGCGCCACCAGTAGGTGAGCAGCCGTTCGCCGTCGTGGGCGGGGTCCGGCAGCGGCCGGAGCCGGATCAGCAGCAGGGCGTCCGGCTGCCAGACGTGCTCCGGCGGGCGCGCCGCCCCGCCGGGGACACCGGCGGCGGGCGGGGAGTGACCGGGGCCGGGCGGCCGCGGATCCGGTGCGGCCGGGCCGGCGAGCGCGTGGGCCGCCGGGGCGGTGGGAGCGGGAGCGGCGTGGGTGAACGCGTCGACCGGTAGCCCGAATCCGGTTCCGCCCGCGGTTCCGTACCCGGTTCCGGTTCCGTACCCGGTGCCGTGCGCGGTTCCGTTTCCGGTGCCGTTTTCGCAGGTGTACGGAGGGGGCTCGGCGGTCCGGTACGGATAGGAGGAGGGGCGCACACTGTGCTCCACGACCCAGGCCATCAGCTTCTGCCGGTGCCCCTCGGCGGCGTACCGGGCGAAGTGCGCGACCAGGCCGACACAGGGAAGTATCTGCCCCGGCCGGGCGTTGAGCGTGGCGGCATGCAGCACCGCCAGCCATGGCTGCGTGCAGTGCGGCGGCGGCGGATCGGCGTGGGAGCTCAGGAAATCCTGGTACACCCGGAAGGTCTCCGGCACGGTGAGCCCGCTGAGCAGCTGCATCAGCCTGCTCCACTCCGCCTCCCCGAAGAGCGGCACCTCGGCCGCGGCGATGGCGGTGCGCAGCCGGGCGATGTGGAGGTTGTCCCCCTCCATCTGGCCCACCGCGTAGCCGAGGATCCGCAGGCCCTCCGGATAGGGGCAGACCGCGGTCAGCAGCGCCGAGAGATAGGGCCGGGGGCGGCTGTTCTCCGGCAGCCCGAGCGCGCACCCCAGCATGTGCTCCACCATCCGCACGCACTGCCGGATCGTCCCGGTGTCCTCCAGCACCGGCACGCTGACCAGGGCGTCCAGGACGATGGGCGGCGGATACCAGCCGTGCCCGGTCACCACCCACCTCCGGACGCATCGCCGGGCCAGAGCCGGTCGAGCAGTTCGAGCGCGGCCCGCGCGGGCTCGGACTCGTCACCGGCCAGCCGCACGGCGGCGATCAGCGCGTTCCGGCCCTCGCGGTGGTCGGCACAGGTGTTGATGGCGTAGAAGAGCTGGATCCGCGCCCGGGAATGGCGCTGGATGTTGTGCCGGATGGCGGGCGGCAGGAGCCGGAGCAGTACGGCGGCGTGGTCGTCCGCGAGCTGCGGGATCCGCAGCAGGGCGTCGGCGATCTCGAACCGGTCGCCGTCGGAGGGGAGAAGAGGGGTGAGAGTGCGGGGGCCCGCGCCCGCCGCGCTCCCCGGCCGCTGCCGGGGCCGGCCGTCCGGGGCCATCGCCGGGCCGGTGGCGGCGGCCGGTAACGGCGGGCCCGCCTCCGCGCCCAGGGCCGGCCAGAGCCGGACGGCGGCCTCCATCGGGAGCATCCAGGCGGTGCCGGCCGGGGGCGGTGCGCCGGTGTGCGGTGCGCCCGGCCCCGGTTCGGCGGGCCGTGTACCGCCGGTCCGTGTTCCGCCGGGCCGGCCTCCGCCCGGCTGTGGTTCACCCGGCCCCCGTTCACCCGGCCCCGGTCCGCCCGGCCCCCGTTCACCCGGCCCCTGTTCGCCGCGGACGGCGGTGATCAGTCCGATGACGCGGTCCGTCGCCGCATCCCATACCCCGGCACCGCTGAATCCGTGCCCGATCCGCGCCCCGGCCGGTCCCGTGTCCGCCAGCCGGACCCACTCGCGGTGCGGTCCGCCGTGTTCGCCCAGCCGGGCCGGCGCCCACAACCCGTGCGGCGCGGCGGCGGGATACCCGTACACCGCCACCTCCCGCCCGCCCGGTTCACCGCACGAGCCGAGCCGCGCGGGTGCGGCGGCGAGGGGCGCGTCGGGGACGAGTACCGCCAGATCCACACACACCCCGCCCGCCAGCGGCCCCGGGAACCAGCCTCCGGCGGGAACTCTCGCGCCGACGGCCGGCCCCTCGGCGCTCAGCAGCACCGGCGGACTCCCGTCCGGCGCCGGGCCGCCCGCCTCCAGCGCGGACCTCACCACATGGGCACAGGTGACGACGAGCGCCGGCGCCACCACAACCCCCGCACCGTGCACCGTTCCGCGCGACGACAGCACACGCACACATCCAGCACCCGATGCGGGTGGTAACTCCCCCATGGCCACTGCACGCTCCCTTCCCCCGCTCACTCCCCCGTGCGCAACCGGCGGCATGCGGCTCCGCGTATGAGTCAGCGTACGGAGTGGGCGCGGAGCGCGCACCGGCCGTGCGTGCTCCGGATCACCGCCGCGGCGACCGGCCCGGCGGCCGGGCGGGAAAGGGCCCGTACCCGGGCTCCGGCCTGTACCCCGGCCGCCGGGTGGGCTCCCGGATCGGCGCGCGGGCGCGCCGGCGGGATCCGGCCGCCGGGTGAGCCGGGGGAGTTGGTCTTCCGCCGAGCCGGCAGGCGGAGTGCCCGCCCGGGAAGGGCCGCGCGGGCGGGGCATGCGATCCCGAGACGGAGGGGCGTCCTCGTACCGGATGTACTCGGACGGATCCGGCGGCGCCGAGGGCCCGCGCGCGCCGGAGCCGTCCGGGATTCCGGGGACACGGACCGGGTGCATCCGCCGGCCTGCCCCGGCATCGGCCCCGCCACCGGCATCTGCACCGGCATCGCCCCCGCCACCGGTTCAGGACGGCTCGTGCCCGCCTCCCTCGCCCGTCGCGGCCGGCGGGGCCGCGTCCGGTTTCGTGGAGAGGATCTCGCGGGCCTGCTCCGCCGCGCGGACGATGCTCTCGCCGACGAAGTCGACGAAGCGGGCGATGTTCTCCAGGCGGGCGGCGGCCGGGGTGCCGGGGCCGAGGACGCCGGCGCCCTGGCGGGTCGCCTCCACGAGGCGGGCGTTGGAGCGGGCGGTGGCGATCATCGACTGGTACCAGACGTCGTCGTCCACGTTGTAGCGCTCACGGCGGCGTTCGTCCCGCTCCCGGCGGATGAGGCCCTGGCTCTCCAGGAACGCCACCGCCTTGGAGACGGACGCCGGGCTGACCTGGAGGCGCTGGACCAGCTCGGACGCGGTGAGGCTGCCGGTGTCGGTGGTGTAGAGGGAGACCAGCACCCGGGCCGTCATCCTGGGCAGCCCCGACTGCATGAAGATGCCGGCGAGCAGCTCCTCGAACCCGCGCACCGCCTCGGGGTCGCGGCCGTGCGCCGGCGGGGGCGCCTTCGGTGCCCGGGGCGCCGGCCGGGTGCGCCGGGGGGCGCGGCGTTCGGTGGCCTGCTGGGCCAGATCCGCGCGGTAGGCGGCCGGGCCGCCATTGCGCATCACCTCACGGGTGACGGTCGAGGTCGGACGGTCGAGACGCCTGCCGATCTCCGCGTAGGCGAGCCCGTCGGCCAGCCCCAGCGCGATCTGCCGACGTTCCTGCTGAGTAAGTCTGCCTCCCGGCACCGTGCGTCTCCCCTCATGGTTCCCCGATGCGCCGAGCGTAGCGTTCAATTCCCTTCCAATGCAACGAACCGCTGATGATCGTTGCGTTAGAAATAGCGCCGCTGCAACGATTGCAAGCCTCTCACCTGCATTAATGATGATTCTGCGCGGCGAACGCATTGCCTCGATCTGTGAAGGCAACGTAGCGTTTCCAATGTCAGAAACAAGGAAGCGCAGAAGTGCAGGAGCACACCATGCAGAAGTTCGCCACCGCCACCGCCGTCTCCGCCGTCCTCGACATCCCCGCCGGACGGGTCCGTCTGATCGCCGCCGACCGGGCCGACACCGTGGTCGAGGTGCTGCCCTCGGACGCCGCGAGGAGCCGCGATGTGAAGGCGGCCGAGCGCACCGAGGTCAGCTGCCGCGACGGCGTCCTGCGCATCGCCGCCGCGCCGGCGGAGAACGGGATCACCGGCCGGTCGGGATCGGTCGAGGTGACCGTGCAGCTGCCGGCCGGCTCCCGTGTCGGGCTGACGGCGGCCGACATCGACTTCCGGGGCGTCGGGCGCCTCGGTGACGTCACCTTCCAGGGCGCGCACGGCTCGGTCAAGCTCGACGAGGCCGCGAGCGCGCGCCTCACTCTCGACGCCGGCGACGTCTCGGTCGGCCGGCTGGGCGGCGGCGCCGAGATCACCACCCGCAAGGGCGACATCCGCATCACCGAGGCGGTGAGCGGCACGGTCGTGGTGCGGACCGAGTCCGGAGACGTGTCGGTCGGCGCCGCCCGCGGGGTCTCCGCCGTCCTGGACGCCGGTACCACCCACGGCCGGATCCGCAACGCGCTCGCCAACACCGAGGGCGCCGCCGCCGGTCTGCACATCCACGCGACCACCGCGCACGGCGACATCAGCGCCCGCAGCCTCTGAGAAGCGGCACCGCTCCGCCCGTCACGACCGACACCAACACCGGCAAGGGGAAGAAAACATGAGCACCACTCAGGACTACCGGGCCGCGGAGAAGCTGCTGCGCCGAACCGTGAGCCCCGGTGAGCTGGTCGTCGGTGACAGGATCAGGCCGCGGTGGATCGACGGGGGCGCCCGCTTCCACTACGCGGTGGGGAACGACTCCGCCAGACGGTTCGTCCTGGTCGACCCGGCGGCGGGCACCCGCGCGCCGGCCTTCGACCACACCGCGCTCGCGGCCGGGCTGACCGCCGCCTCCGGCCGGCCGGCCGACCCCGCCGCCCTGCCGTTCGCGGCCGTCGAATTGACCGGGGAAGCCGTGGAGTTCTTCGCGTTCGGCGAGTACTGGCGCTGCCGCACGGATGACTGGGCGTGCGAGCGGGCCGAGTTCACCCCGCCCGGCAACCCGCTGGAGGTGGTCTCCCCGGACGGGAGACTCGCGGTCTCCCGGCGCGGGCACGATCTGTGGGCGCGCTCGCTCCCGGACGGCCGGGAGTGGGCGCTGACCACCGACGGCGCGCCCGGCCACCAGTACGGCACCGGTCCGGAGAGTACGGCCAACTCCACCCTGCTGCGCAAGATCGGACTGCCGCATCTGCCGCCCGCGGTGGCCTGGTCGCCCGACTCGGCGAAGGTGCTGACACACCGGACCGACGAGCGCGCCGTCCGCGAGACCCACCTCGTGGAATCCCGGCCCGCCGACGGCGGCGCCCCCCGGCTGCACACCCGGCGGTACGCCCACCCCGGTGACGAACACCTGCCACTGGCCGAGCTGGTCGTCCTGGACGTCGCCGAGGGCACGGTGGTCCGCTCGGCGGCCGAGCCGCTGCTGATGCCGCAGATGTCGCCGATCGCCGCCCGGCGGGCGTGGTGGGCGGCGGACGGTTCGGCCGTGTACTACCTGGACCAGCCGCGTGACCTGCGCACGCTCACCCTGTGCCGGATGGACCCGGCCACCGGCGAAGTCACCGAGGTGCTCAGCGAGAGCGGTGCCACCCGGGTGGAGCCCAACCAGTGGCTGTTCGAGCCGCCGATCGTGCGGGTGCTGGCCGGTGAGGTGCTCTGGTACTCCCAGCGGGACGGCTGGGGGCATCTCCACCGGTACGACCTGGCCACCGGCGCGCTCCTCGGCCGTGTCACCTCCGGGCCGTGGGCCGTACGGGAGATCCTGCGCGTCGACGAGGCCGCGCGGGTGGTGTACTTCACCGCCGCCGGGCTGGTGGAGGAGGACCCGTACCGGCGCACGGTGTGCCGGGCCGGCCTGGACGGCTCCGGCTTCGCCGAGCTCACCGACGACGGGCTGGACCATGCCGTCACCGTCGCGGAGGGCGGGGAGTACTTCATCGACTCCGCGTCCGCGGTCGGCATCCCGCCGGTGTCCCGTGTCCGCGACTGGTCCGGGCGGGTGCTGGCCGAGCTGGAGCGGGCGGACATCAGCGGGCTCACCGCCACCGGCTGGACCCCGCCCGAGCGGTTCCGCGTCAAGGCGGCCGACGGGGTCACGGACATCTACGGAGTGCTGTACCGGCCGCGCGGGTTCGACCCCGCCGAGCGCTACCCGGTGGTGGACCATGTCTATCCCGGCCCGCAGGTCAACCGGGTCTCCCCGGGCTTCGACCCCGGTGGCATGGGCATGGACGCGGAGCCCGTCGCGGCGCTGGGTTTCGTGGTGGTGGCGATCGACGGCCGGGGCACCCCGGGGCGGAGCAAGTCCTTCCATGACGCCTCCCAGGGGAACCTCGCCGACGCGGGCGGTCTGGCCGACCATGTCGCGGCGCTGCGGCAACTGGCCGTGACCCGGCCGTGGATGGATCTGGACCGGATCGGCGTACTCGGCCACTCCGGCGGCGGCTTCGCCGCGGCGCGGGCGATGCTGGACTTCCCCGAGGTGTTCAAGGCGGGCGTCGCGCTCTCCGGCTCCCATGACGCCCCTTGCTTCAACGCCGGCTTCGTGGAGACCTACGACGGCGCGGAGAACCCCGGGGCATGGGCCCGCACCTCCAACGCGGAGATCGCGGACCGGCTGGCGGGCGGGCTGCTGCTCATCCACGGCGAGATGGACGACCAGGTCCACCCGGCCCACACACTGCGGCTGGCCGACCGGCTCGTCGCCGCCGGCAAGGACTTCGAGCTGTTCATCGTGCCGGGGGCCGAGCACACCTTCATCGACTGCCTGGCCGAGGTCCGCAAGCGCTGCTGGGACTTCCTGGTGCGCGAGCTGAAGGGGGTGCGCCCGCCCGCGTACCGCCCCGCCCCGATCGCCGTCGGCCCCGAGCTCCTCGCCGAACTGTTCTCCTGAGCGGGCGGGCCCCTGCCCGCAGGGGCGGGCCGGGGGCCGGTGTCAGCCGGCCGCCGGAGCGGTGCCGCTCGCCGCCGGTGCGGTGCCTTCGGCCAGGGTGAGGGTCGCGCGCACCAGTTGGTCCAGGTCGCGCCGGGTGCGTTCGCCCGGTGTGTCCTCGCCCCGGATGAGGAAGGACAGCGAGGCTCCGTCGAGTCCGTTGAGCAGGAAGCCGGCGAGTTCACCCGGCGGTACGGCGTACTCCTGCCCGGTCCGCTCGGCGATCCGGGCGAAAGCGGTGGTGGCGATCTCGGAGGCGTCCTGGTGGTACTTCGCCACCACCTCCCGCAGCTCGGGGGAGCGCAGCGAGAAGGCGATCAGCTCGAACCAGAGGAGACTGAGATCGGGCCGGTCGCCGAGATCGATGATGAAGGCGTCGGCCGTGGCCCGCAGCGCCTCCTCCAGGTCGGCCGCGCGCTCCACCGCCTTCTGGATTCCGGTGATCAGATCCGCGGTGAGGGACTCCAGGACGGCCCGGTACAGATCCTCCTTGGAGCCGAAGGTGTAGTGCACGGTCGCCTGGGCCACTCCCAGCTCGGCCGCGATGGCACGGGTCGAGCCCGCCGCCACCCCTTCGCGGGACATGAGGTCGATGGCCGCGGCGATGAGCTGGGGTCGGCGCTCGGCGGCGGATACATGAGCCATATCGGCCACTATAGCGACATAGTCAAGCGCTCATGTCAGGCGACATTGTCACCTGACAAAGTCGCTTGTAGGGTGGTGCCCGAAGCCGAGGGCACGGCGTCGCGCCATTCCGTGCCGCCCGGCCGTACCGATGCGCGTGCCACCACCTCCGAGGGGCAGGGACGATGGACTCCACCAAATCGCCGATCTCGACAAACCCGGCCGGACGGCCGGGCTCCGCGGACCTGAGGGATGTGACCGGCCCGAAGCCGGGCACGGCGGACCCGAAGCCGGACCCGGGGCCGGGTCCGCAGCCCGGCCCGGTGGACCCGGGGCCGGACCCGAATTCCGGCCCGGCGGGCCCGAACAGCCGTACCGGAGTGCGGGATACGGCCAGTCGCGCGGCGGCCCGCCCGGCCCCGCACCTCACCCCGGTCCCCACCCCCGCCCCCGCCCGGCGCCGGCTCCCGGGAACGGTCCCCGAGCGCGGTGCCATCCCCGTCCTCGGGCACGCGCTGCGGGTCCCGGACGACGCCTTCACCCAGTTCGCCATGGAGGAGGCCCGCGCCCTGGGCCCCATTTACACCCTGCGGTTCTTCGGCGAGGAGAGCCTGATGGTCTCCGGCGAGGACCTGGTCGCCGAATTGTGCGACGAGACCCGCTTCCGGAAGTCCATCAAGGGCCTGGAGCCGGTGCGGGAGTTCGGCGGCGACGGGCTCTTCACCGCCCTCGGCCACGAGCCCAACTGGCGCAAGGCGCACAACATCCTGATGCCCGCCTTCTCCTTCAACGCCCTGCGCGCCTACCACCCCACGATGCTGCTGGCGGCCCGGCGGCTGCTGGCCGCCTGGGACGCCGGCGCCGGGAAGCCGGTGGACGTCGCCGAGGACATGACCCGGCTGACCCTGGACACCATCGGACTCTGCGGTTTCGGCCACGACTTCGACTGCTTCGGCCGGAGCGAGCCGCACCCCTTCATCTCCGCCATGGTCCGCGCCCTCGACCACGCGCAGCGCAAGGCCGGCTTCATCCCCGGGCTCGATTTCCTCCACGCCGGGGCCGAGAAGCGCCAGCGGGCCGACATCGCCTCGATGAACTCCCTCGTCGACGACATCGTGCGCCGCCGCCGCGCCGGGGCCGGCGAGTCCGGGCCGGACGCCGGTGAGCCCGAGGACCTGCTCGGACTGATGCTGCACGCCGTGGACAAGGAGACCGGCGAGCCGCTGGACGACACCAACATCCGCTACCAGGTGATCACCTTCCTGATCGCCGGGCACGAGACCACCAGCGGCGCGCTCTCCTTCGCCCTCCACTATCTGCTCAAGCACCCGGAGGTGCTGGCCGCCGCGCAGGCCGAGACCGACGCCCTCTGGGGCGACGACCCCGACCCGGATCCGTCGTACGAGGACGTCGGCAGGCTGCGCTATCTGCGGCAGGTGCTCAATGAGACCCTCCGCCTCTGGCCCACCGCGCCCGCCTTCGGGGTGGAGGCCCTGGAGGACACCGTCATCGGCGGCCGTTATCCGATATCCCGCGGCCAGGGCGCGGTGGTCATCACCCCGATGCTGCACCGGCAGCCCGGCTGGGGCGACAACCCCGAGCTCTTCGACCCGGGCAGGTTCACCCCCGAGCGGATCGAGAGCCGGGGCCCGCATCTCTACAAGCCCTTCGGGAGCGGCGAACGCTCCTGCATCGGCCGCCAGTTCGCCCTCCACGAGGCGACCCTGCTGCTCGGTCTGCTGGTCCACCGCTACCGGCTGATCGACCACAGCGGCTACCAGCTGAAGATCAAGGAGACACTGACCCTCAAGCCGGACGGCTTCACCCTCACCCCGGTACGCCGCACCGTGCGCGACCGCGCCGGCGCCGTACGGAGGACCGAGCCCGCCGCCGTACGCCCCGCGGACCCCGGCACCGCCGGGCTGCGCGCCCCGGGCACCACCGTCACCGTGCTGTACGGATCGAACCTCGGCACCTGCCGCACCCTCGCCGCCGACCTCGCGGAACAGGGCGCCCGGCTCGGCTTCACCACCGTCCCGGCACGGCTGGACGACGCCGTCGGCACCCTCGCCCCCGATCGGCCGGTGCTGATCGTGACCGCCTCGTACAACGGCCGGCCCACCGACGACGCCGGCCGGTTCGTCGACTGGCTGGAGAGCGGCGGCCCGCCGGCCGGGATCCCGTACGCGGTCCTCGGCGTCGGCGACCGCAACTGGTCCGCCACCTATCAGCGGATCCCCACCCTGGTCGACGAGCGGATGGCCGCCGCCGGAGGGGAGGCCCTCGCCCCGCGCGCGGCGATCGACGTCTCCGGCGACGTCGCGGCGGAGACCGGGCGCTGGAGCGGGCTCGTCTGGTCCGGACTGCTCGCCCGGTACGGCGTCCCCGCGCCGGCGGCGGACGCGCCCGAGGCCCCGGCCGGCCCCCGCCACACGGTCGAGGACGCCCCGGACGCCCCGGCGGACCCCGGCCTGCCGGACGCCGGTGACGGGCTGCTCCCCCTGACCGTCACCGAGACCGCCGAACTCTGCGATCTCGCCCACCCGCTGGGCCGCTCGAAGCGCTTTCTCACCCTCCGCCTCCCCGAGGGCACGGCCTACCGCACCGGGGACCATCTCCTCGTCCGGCCCGAGAACCCGGCGGAACCGGTGGAGCGCACCGCGCGGATCCTCGGACTCGACCCGGCCCGGACCGTGGTGCTCCGTCCGGCCGGCCCCCACCGGGGCGGCGGGTTCCCGGTGGGCCGGCCCCTGACCGTACGCACCCTGCTGACCCGCTTCACCGAGCTCACCCGTCCCGCCACGGCCGGTCAGCTCACCGCCCTGGCCGCGCTCTCCCCCTGCCCGCCGGACCGGGCGGCCCTCACCGCCCTGGCCGGCGCGGGGGACGGCGCGACCGTCACCGATCTGCTGGAGCGCTTCCCCTCCTGCCGGCCCTCACTGGCCGAACTCCTCGACGTCCTGACCCCGATGGCCCCCCGGTACTACTCCATCTCCTCCTCGCCCGCGCTCGCCCCGGGCGCCGTCGATCTGATGGTCGCCGCCGCTCCCGTACCGCACCGCCGGGGCGAGGGCACCTTCCTCGGCACCGGCGCCGCCCATCTCGCCGGACTCGCCCCCGGCGACACCGTGTACGGCCGGGTCACCCCCTGCGCGGACCCCTTCCGGCTCCCCGCCGACCCCGCCGTGCCCGTGATCCTGGTGGCCGCCGGCACCGGACTGGCCCCCTTCCGCGCGGCCGTCGCCGACCGGGCCGCCGCGCCCGCCGCCGGCCGGGCCCCGCTCTTCCTGTACTTCGGCTGCGACCACCCGGACGCCGACTATCTGCACCGCGCCGAACTGGAGGCGGCCGAGGAGCGGGACGCGGTGAGCCTCCGCCCGGTCCACTCCCGGGCCCCGCGCGACGGCGCGCAGTTCGTCCAGGACCGCATCCTGCGCGAATCGGCCGAGCTCGGGCCCCTGCTGGAGGCCGGTGCGCACATCAGGGTCTGCGGCGACGGCCGCGCCATGGCACCCGCGGTGCGCAACGCCTTCCGCGCCGTCCGCGCCGTCCACACCGGCGAGAGCCCGGCGGAGACGGAATCCTGGCTCGACTCCCTCATCGCCGAGGGGCGGTACGTCGAGGACGTCTGGGCGGGCTGAGCGCCGGGCCGTCCCCGGCTCCCCGGGGTACGCGAAAGGCCGCTCCCGGAGACGTACGGTCTCCGGGAGCGGCCCCGGCACGGTGCTGTCCGTGCGCATGCTCAGGTGTGCCGCACGGTCATCCGCGCGGCGGGGTCACTTGGTGAGCGCGGTCCTGAGCTCGTCCAGGATCAGGTTCGCGGCCGTGTAGCCGATGCCCTGGATCCACAGGGTGTCCTTCACGGCGTGCACCTTGCCGGCCTTCACCGCGCCGAGGTTCTTCCACAGCGAACCGCCGAGCACCTCGGTCGCCTTGGCCTTCTTCGGGTCACCGATGGTGGAGTGGAAGATGACATCGGCCTCGGCCTGGTCCATCTTCTCGGGGCTGAGGTTCAGCATGAAGCCGTCCTCGGCCGTGTCGGTGATGGCCGGGCGGCCCAGGCCGACATCCTTGAGGATGGTGCCGATGTAGTTCTCCTTGCCGTAGAGGCGGATATCCGCGCCCTCGACGAAGCGCACCATGTTGACCTCGATGCCCGCGGCCTTCTCCTTGCCGCCCAGCGCCGCGGTGACCTCGGCGACCTTCGCGGTGTAGTCGGCCACGGCCTTGTCCGCCTCGGCCTCCTTGTTCAGGGCCGTCGCGTGGACGCGGAAGTTCTCCTTCCACGGCAGGCCGGTCTCCTCGGTCATCACCGTGGCGGTGATGGCCTTGAGCTCGTTGTACTTGTCGCCGTGGCGGAGCTTGCTGGTGAGGATCAGGTCGGGCTTGAGCGCGGCGATGGCCTCCATGTTGGGGGCGCTCATGTCGCCGACGAGCTTGACGCCCTCGACCTTGTCCGCAGGAAGGTGCTCCGGGAAGCCCGAGGGGGTGTCGCTCGTGGTCGCGCCCACCGGCTTGACCCCGAGCGTGATCACCGAGTCCAGCTCGGCGGTGTCCAGCACGACGACCCGCTTCGGCTCGGCCGGCACCTTCACATCGCCCATGGCCGTCTTGACGGTGCGCACCCCGGCCTTGTCGCCGCCCTTCTCGGCGGTGTCCTCCGAGCCGGAGTCGGACCCGCCGCAAGCGGTGAGGGCCACGGCACCGGCGAGAGCGGCGGCCAGGGCGGCGACACGGCGGCGCTGAGCGATGGAGCTGATCATGTGCGGTCTGCTTTCGTGCTGGCAGTGGGCCCTTCGGGCACGCCAAGTTTGGTTAGGCTTGGCTTACTGTAAACATGCCGTCCCCCGATCTGGCCAGGGGGTCCGCGAAATGGAATGAAAGACCGAGCGGGTATCGGATGGAAATCCACCGCGAACCAGGGCGCGGCTCCGGAGCGGAGTCGCGCCCCGGGCGGGTCAACTCCCGCGTGTCAGGGCTGAACCGGGGGGTGCTCCGTGTCGAGCCGGAAGGTGCAGACGACGGTCTTGCCCATGTCGGTGATCACCGTCTCCCGGTGATCGGTCAGCGCGTCGACCAGGAGCAGCCCTCGGCCGGATTCGGCCGTGACGGCGGGTGTTCGCGGGGTGGGGGGTGTGGGGTCGGGGTCGCTGACCCTGACGATCAGTCGATCCTTGCCGAGTGCGATGTTCAGTTCGCCGGTTCCGCCTGAGTGTTCGTGCACATTGGCCAACAGCTCGTCGATGACCAGGACCGCATCGTCGGTCAGCCTCTCCAGGCCCCATTCGGTCAGCTCCTTCCGGATGGCGCGGCGCAGGTTGCCCAGTTCGGCGAGCTCGCCGGTGAAGTCCGTGCGGAAGCCGGTCTCGGTGCCCTCTGTGATGATCACCAGCGCTCCGGAGCGGTCGATGTGCCGGGTGTCCCGTACGACAGTGGCGCCAAGTCGTCTCTTTCCACGGGAAATCCCTCCGGAGCGATACCGTCGGACATGGGTCGTGCCCCTCTCGGTGGTGGATGGCCCGCAGTGGCCTCGGGGGCGCAACCCCGGGGCCACGTCTCCGTCGGTGAAGGGCGGGCGCGCGGAACGCGGCGGTGAAGACCGGCCCGCGAAATCATTAGGTGCTAGCACCTAATGATTTGTTGATGGTGGCGTGGCCTGCTCCGGCAGTCAAGCCATATCTGCTAGCACGTAAGGTGGAGTCACTCATAGGGATGACGTGGAGAGGAGGCGCCGGATGGCGCGCACCGCGGAAGAGATCGCGGCTGAGCTGCGAGGTCGCATCCAGCGTGCGGAGCTGAGGTCTGGCGACCGGCTGCCGACGATGACCGACCTGATCGAGGAGCACGGGGTATCTCGCCAGACGGCGCGAGAGGCCCTGAACCTGCTGAAGCGGGAAGGGCTCGTCGAGTACCGGGGAGGGCGTTCGGGGACGACTGTCCGGGAGCGGCCCGTGACCCGACTGGCCCGGTCCAGGGGCATGGAGCGAGACCATCTCGGCTACTACTCCGGCGCGAACGTTCAGCACTGGCGGCTGGTGCCGGGCACCGGCACGACCGTGGTGACCGAGCCCGTGCCCGATGACATCGCCATAGTCCTCGGGGTGACGCCCGGAACCCCCGGTGTGGTCAGGAAGCGGCTCAACGGAGATCCCGGGAATCAGGCGCACCGGCAGCTGACGGACAGCTGGCTCCATCCGGAGGCGGTCGAGGCCCTCCCCGTCCTCGCCGGGGATTCGGGGCTCGGCGGGATCTACGACCGGATCGAGGAGTGGGCCGAGCAGCCGATCCTCTGGGAGGAGGAAGTGACCGCCGTGACCCCGAGCCCGGCCGAGGCGGCCGCACTGCTGCTGCCGCCCGGGGTGCCGGTGCTCCGGATCGTCCGGTCGTCGACGGTGAGGATCGACGGCAGACCGCTGGTCGTGGAGGTGAACGACATCAGGATGAGCGCGGAACTCTTCTCCGTGCGCTATCCGATGACGCGGCGGGGAGCCGCCCGCTGGCCCGTGCGGCCGGCGAGCGCCGACTTCTACACCGACTGACCCGGGGTGTAGCGGACTCCACCCCCGGACCGGGTGCGTGCTGTCTGGGGCCCGGGCCCCCGGCTCCCTAGCGTCAGCGGTGACGGAGAACCATCACCAGGGGGCGCGGGGAATGTTCAGGCGGCAGCGCGGCGGCGGAAGCACACTCGACAGGCCGGCCGGCCCATCCGCCGCGCTCGCGCTCGACCGGGTCGGGCGGGTGTACGGGGAGGGGCCGGCCGCGCTCGACGGGGTGAGTCTCACCGTGCCGGCCGGGCGGTTCGTCGCCGTCATGGGGCGGTCCGGGTCCGGGAAGTCGACCCTGCTCCAGTGCGCCGCCGGGCTCGACCGGCCCACCTCGGGGACCGTCACGGTCGGCGGGCAGCCGCTCGCCGCGCTGCGGGACCGCGAACTGACCCGGCTGCGGCGCGACCGGATCGGCTTCGTCTTCCAGTCGCTCAATCTGGTGCCGTCCCTCACCGTGCTGGAGAACGCCGCCCTGCCGCTCCTCCTCGCCGGGGTCCCCGACGACGGGCGGGCCCTCGCCGCGCTCGACGGTGTCGGGCTCGCGGACCGGGCGCGGGACACCCCCGACCGGCTCTCCGGCGGTCAGCGGCAGCGGGTCGCGGTCGCGCGGGCGCTGGTCACCCGGCCCGATGTGATCTTCGCTGACGAACCGACCGCCGCGCTCGACCCGGAGACCGCGGCCGTGGTGCTCGCACTGCTGCGGCGGGCGGCGGACGCCGGGCGGGCGGTGGTGCTCGTCACCCACGACCCGGTCGCGGCCGAGTGGGCCGACGAGGCGCTGTTCCTGGACCGGGGGCGGGTCGCCGATCTGATGACCGGCCCGGACGCCGGGCGGGTCCGCCGGATGCTGCGCGGTCTGGGGGAGAGCCGATGAGCATCCGTGCGACGGTGAACACCCCCGTTCCCGCGCCCGGTTCGGCGGACCGCCCGCCGGCCCCCGGTCCCGTACCCGCCAGGTCGCGGCGGCGGGCGCGGAAGCCCGTCGACGCCGTACGGCTGCTCGCCCGGCGCTCGCTGCGCGCCCACCGCAAGGCATGGGCCCCGGTCTTCGCCGCCGTCGTGCTGACCTCGGCGCTGCTCGGCGCCACCGGGCTCACCGTCGGGTCCGCCGCGCTCGGTCATGCCCGGGTCGACCGGTACGCCGCCGCCGATCTGGTCGTCGCGGGCGACCACGGCACCAGCCACACCGCCCAGGAGTTCGGCGGGCAGCGCACCACCGCGCGGGCCGCGCTCACCGAGCGGGTGCGGCTGCCGGAGCGGACGGCGGGGCTGCTCGGCGCGGTCGAGGGCGTACGCGCCGCCGTCCCCGACAGCTCGGTCGCACTGACCCTGACGGGCGGCGCCCGGAAGACGGGTGTCCCGGCCGAGGGACGGCCCTGGGCCGCCGCCGTCCTCGCGCCCCACACCCTTCGCGACGGCCGGGCCCCGCGCACGGCGGACGAGGCCGTGGTCTCGGCCGGGCTCGGCCCGCGCACCGGCGAGCGCGTCACCGTACGCGCCGCCGGGGGCCACACCCGTACGCTCCGGATCACCGGGACCGCCGGGGGGACCGGCACCGTCTGGCTCACCGCCGCCGAGACCCGGCGGCTCGCCGGCCGGTCCGGTGCCGTCGACGCGATCGGGATCACCGCCGAGCCGGGGGTCACCGCCGCCGCCCTGCACACCCGGGTCCGCGCGGCCCTCGAACGGGCGGACATCCGCGATCTCGCGGCCGGCCAAGCCCCCCGCGTACTCACCGGAAACGGCCGCGGGCTCGCCGAACACCTCGCCGCCGCCCCCGCCCGCGACGGGCTGATCGGCATGCTCGCCTCCGTCGGCGGCACCGTGCTGATCATCGCCGTGCTGGTGCTCGGCTCCCTCGTCGGCCAGGCGCTGCGCCAGCGCGCCGGTGAACTCGCGCTGCTCCGGGCGGTCGGCGCGACCCCGCGCCAGATCCGGGCCGCCGCCGGACGCGAGGTGGCCGCCGTCGCGACGGTGGCCGCGCTCGCCGGCGCGGCCCTCGCGGTCCCCGCGCATCTCGCGCTGATGGCATGGCTGCGCGCCCGGGACGTCCTGCCCGGCGGGCTCGAACTCCCCACCCCCTGGTGGCTGCCGCCCGGCGTCCTCGTCACCGCCGCGCTGACCGCCGGGGTGGCCCGGCTGGTCGTGCCCTTCGCCCGCGCCGGGGAGAAGCCCCCGGCCGCCCCCGGCACCGGGCGCCGGATCACCGGCATCCTGCTCCTCGCCGGCGGGGCCGCCGCGTCCGGCACCGCCGCGCTCCAGAGCGGCCAGACCGCCGCCGCGATGGTCGGCACCGCCGCCGTGACCATGGTGGCCGGCTGCGCGGTCCTCGGACCGTGGATCGCCCGCGGCGCCCTGCGCGTACTCAACGGTCCGCTCCGCCGCCTCGGCGGCCCCGCGGGCCGGCTCGCCGCCGCGTCGGGTGCCGCCAACGCGGCCCGGCACGGCGCGGCGATCACCCCGGTCATCCTGATGACCGCCTTCGCCGGGGTGCAGCTCTCGGCCGGCGCGACCATGCAGCGGGCCGCCGACCAGCAGGCCGCACACGCCCTCCGCGCGCAGTTCTCGGTCACCGGGACCGAGGCGGCGCGGCTGCGCGCGGTGCCCGGTGTCGCGGTCGCCACCGACATTCTGCGCAGCACGGTGGTACTGACCGGCAAGGAGGCCGGAGCCCCCGTCGCCCGGCGGCTCCAGGTGCTCGGGGTCACCCCCGCCGGACTCTCCCGCACCCTCGACCCGGGCGCGGTCGCCGGGGAGTTCGCCCGGCTCGCCCGCCCCGGCACGGTCTCCGTCGGCGAGGACCGGGCCGCGTCACTGGAGCTGCGGCCCGGCTCCCGGGTCACCCTCCGGATGGGCGACGGCGTCGAACGGGAGCTGCGGGTGGCCGCCGTCCACCGCAACTCCCTCGCCCTCGGCGACTTCCTCTTCTCCTCCGCCGAACTCGCCCGGCACATGTCGGCGCCCGCACCCGCCCGGGTCCTGGTCGTCACCGCCCCCGGCGCGGACCGGGAGGCGGTCCGCGCCGCCGTGGCCCGGATCGGCGGGGCCCGGGTGGACACCTCACCGGAGCCCGAGCGGCTCGTCCCGGAGGACGAGCGGGCCGGGTCGGCGGTGTCGGTGGTGGCGGTCGGGGCGATCGGCGCGCTGACCGCGGTCACCGTACTGACCACGCTCGCCCTCGTCACCGCGGGCCGCCGGGACGAACTGGCCCTGCTGCGGCGGGTCGGCGCCGGACGGAACCAGCTCCGGTGGATGCTCCGGGCGGAGACGGCCTGCGTCGTGCTGGCCGGCCTCGCGGTGGGCGCGGCGGTCGCCGCCGTACCGCTGCTCGCCTTCGGCCACACGGCCGCGCACACCCTGCCGTATCTCGACCCGGTGCACGCGGCGGTGCTGGGCGCGGTGACGGCCGCCGTCGCCTGGGCGGGGGCGCTGCTGCCGGCCCGGCGCGGGCTGCGCCGCCGCCGGGTGTGAGGGCGGGGGGATGCTCACGGATGGAGCCGGGCCGGGACGGCCGGCGGCCGCTGCCGCCGGTTGCGGGAGGGACGCGGGACCGCGGGCACATCGGCGAGGGGGCGAGGTGCGCCGGCCTCGCCCGGCGGCGGGCCGCCGTCACGCGCCGAGGTGTGCCGGGGCGGCCCGCACCCGGCGGGGGCCGGCCCCCGCCCCTGCCGCCCTCCGGGCGGAGACGCGGCTACGCGTTCAGGTACGCCAGCACGGCCAGTACCCGCCGGTGCCCGCCGGACTCGCCCGGCGGCAGGCCGAGCTTCGCGAACACATTGCCGATGTGCTTGTGCACCGAACGCTCGGTGATCGTCAGCGAGTCCGCGATCGTGCCGTTGCCGTGCCCCTGCGCCATCAGCTCCAGCACCTCCCGCTCGCGCGGGGTCAGCACCTCCAGCGGACAGTCCCGGCGCCGGGAGAGCAGCTCGGTCACCACCTCCGGGTCGAGCGCGGTCCCGCCGCCCGCGACCCGTTCCAGAGCGTCCAGGAACTCGTCCACCCGGCCCACCCGGTCCTTGAGCAGATAGCCGACCCCGCGCGCCCCGCCGCTCAGCAGCTCGGCCGCGTAGGTCTCCTCCACGTACTGCGAGAGCACCAGCACCGGCAGATCCGGCAGCTCCCGCCGGGCGGCGAGCGCGGCCCGCAGGCCCTCGTCGCGGAAGCCGGGCGGCATCCGGACATCGAGCACGGCGATATCCGGGCGGTGCTCCAGCAGCAGCGGCAGCACCTCCGGGCCGGTCGAGGCGACCCCGGCCACCTCGTGCCCCGATGAGCTCAGCAGCAGGATCAGGCCCTCCCGCAGCAGGGCGTTGTCCTCGGCTATCACCACGCGCACGGCAGCTCCACTTCGATCACGGTCGGCCCCCCGGCGGGGCTGCTCACATCCACGGTCCCATCCAGCGCGGCGATCCGGCGCCGCAGCCCGACCAGACCGGAGCCGCCGCGCTCGTCCGCGCCGCCGTGCCCCTCGTCCCGCACCCGTATCCACAGCCTGCCGGGCCCGCGCCGCAGCTCCACGGCGGCACGCGGACTCCCGCTGTGCTTGGCCGCGTTGGTCAGCGCCTCGGCGACGGCGAAGTACGCGGCGGCCTCCACGGCCGCCGGCGCCCGCGGCCCGTCCTCCGCGCCGCCGGTGTCCACCGCGACCTCAAGACCGCTCCCGGCGGCCAGCGCCCGCACCGCCCCGACGAGGCCCCGGTCGGTGAGGATCGGCGGATGGATCCCGCGCACCACGTGCCGCAGTTCGGTGAGCGCGGTCTCCGCCTGGTCCTGGGCCTGCTCCAGCATCCGCAGGGCGGCGTCGGGGTCGGAGGCGTGCAGCCGCCGGGCCAGCCCCAGCCGCATGGAGAGCGCGACGAGATTGGCCTGCGCGCCGTCGTGCAGATCGCGCTCGATCCGCCGCAGCTCGGCGCCCTGCGCGGCCACCGCCTCCGCCCGGGTCACCGTCAGCTGCTCGATCCGGCGGGAGAGCCGGGCCCGGGGCGAGGGCAGCAGCAGGGCGCGCGACCAGCCCGCCTCCAGCTCCGCGAGCCGGGTGATCAGCGGCAGCAGCAGGCACCGGCGTCCCGCCAGCCCCCACCAGAAGAAGTCCACCAGCAGCGCGAAGGGCCACAGGGTCAGCGCCACCGAGAACAGGACGATGCCGTAGACGATCTGCGCCGCGCCCCAGATCAGATCGCGCCGGGTGGCCGGGTCGGTGACCGCCGTCCGGATCCGCTCCCGCAGCGGCCCGGTCAGCGGTTCGTACGCCTCCGGCACCGGCTTCCCGGACCACTCGGCGGTACGGCGCCGTTCCAGACCGGCCAGTCGGCGCAGCGCCAGTACGGTCTCGGGCAGCACACCGGCGCCGAACACGGCGACGGTGAGAATCGCGGTGACCGCCAGAAAGGCGGCCATGATCTGGCAGAGCAGCGCGATCCCGGCACCGGTCACCAGATGCGCCGATGCCCGGGTGGCCCGGCGGATCTCCTCGCCCATACCGCGCCCCGTCTCCTCGGTCGTCCGGTCAGGTCATGCTAGGTGACCAGGCACGGAACGCGCGGTGGAGCCCGCTACACCCCGGACCGGGGGGTCCGCACCGCTGACCGGACGGTGTCCGCGCGGCGAGGATGGAACCACCGCCGGACGGCACGTTCACCGCGTACCGCCCGACCCGCGGTCGCGCCACCCCGACCCCCTTCGAGGAGATATCACCCATGAGGTCCGCGCTCTGGCTGCTGTTCGCGCTCGGCATCGCCGTCAATGTCTGGTCGACCACCTTCGCCGATCTCGGCACCGGCGCCGAGATCGCCGCCAAGGTCGCCTCCGGCGTCCTGGTGCTGGGCTCGGGTACGGGGCTCTGGCTCACCCGGCCGAACCGCCACACCGCGTAGCCCCCAGCCCTCCCGGATTCCGCCGGATTCCGCCGGATTCCGCCGGATTCTGCCGGACGAAGCCCCGCGACGACGCCTCGCGATGGCGCCCGGCGATGGCGGGAACCCCATCACCCGCTAGATTCCTGCCATGACGGTTGTCGCACTGCTGGCGCTCGACGGGGTTCTGCCCTTCGAGCTCGCCGCACCGGGACAGATCTTCGGCACCGCCAACGACGCGGCGGGCCGCCCCCACTACACCCTGCGCGTCTGCGCCGAGGGCCGGTCGGTCCGCACGGACGACTCCTTCGGCGGCTTCCGGATGGAGACCCCCTGGGGCCTGGAGGCGCTCGCCGACGCGGACACGGTCATGATCCCCGGCCATGCGGGCTTCCTGGCCGAGCCGCCGCCCGCCGTCCTCGCCGGACTGCGCGCGGCCGGCGCGCGCGGCGCCCGGATCGCCTCCGTCTGCGTCGGGGCGTTCACCCTCGCGGCGACCGGCCTGCTCGACGGCCTGCGCGCCACCACCCACTGGACGCAGGCGGACGAACTGGCCGCCCGGTACCCGGCGGTGGAGGTCGACGGCGGCAGCCTCTACATCGACAACGGCCGGGTGATCACCTCGGCGGGGGTGGCCGCCGTGCTCGATCTCTGCCTCCATCTGGTCCGCCGCGACCTGGGCGCCGCGGTCGCCGCCGCCACCGCCCGGCGCACCGTCATGCCGCTCCAGCGGGACGGCGGGCAGAGCCAGTTCATCGAGCATCCGGTCCCCGCCGACCGGGACAGCGCACTCCAGCCCACACTCCGGTGGCTGGAGTCGCGGCTGCACGAGCCGCTGACGCTGGAGGACATCGCCCGCCAGGCGGCGATGAGCGCCCGCAGCCTCAACCGGCACTTCCGCGCGCAGACGGGGACCACCCCGCTCCAGTGGCTGCTGCGGGCCCGCGTCAACCGGGCGCGGCAGCTGCTGGAGACCACCGCGATCCCGGTCGAACGGATCGCCTGCGAGACGGGCTTCGGCGCGCCCTCGACCTTCCGCCAGCACTTCGCCCGGCTCACCGGGGTCTCCCCGCAGGCGTACCGGGCGGCCTTCCACTCCCCGGGAGGATGAGGCGGGGGAGCGCTTCCCGGGCCCCGGTAGAGTCGGCGGAATGCAGCAGTCGCCCGCCGCCCTGGTCAGTGAGTTCCACCATGCGTTCGGGCTGGACGCCCGGGACACCCCCACGGAGATCCCGCCGTCACTGGCCGTCCAGCGCCGCGATCTCCTCACGGAGGAGGCCGCCGAGGTGGCCGAGGTCTCCGTCACCGGGCCGCTGCCCAGCCTGGCGCACGAGCTGGCCGATGTGGTGTACGTGGCGTACGGCACCGCTCTGGTCCACGGCATCGATCTGGACCAGGTGATCGCCGAGGTGCACCGCGCGAACATGACCAAGCTCGGCCCCGACGGCACTCCGGTGCTCCGGGCGGACGGCAAGGTGCTGAAGGGGGAGCACTACCGGGCCCCGGATGTGGCGTCGGTCCTGCGCGGCCAGGGCTGGTCGGAGCCGGCGCGGACCGCGGACTGACGACCGCCGCACGGAACCGGCGCCGTACGCCGTACGGCCGGGAGGGCTCGGTCCGCGCACGGGCTCAGTGCGTGCGCGCGCTCAGTACCGGACCGCCGTGCCGACCTCCGTCCGCACATCGCCGGAGAGCGAGCGATTGCTCCGCGCGGTTCCGTCCCCGGACTTCCCGGCCGCCACACCGTCGATGGTGACCACCACCGCGTCCAGCAGATTGCCCCCGCTGTCCCTGAAGTTGACCTGTACGGCGAAGGTCTTGGCCGAGTCGGCGGTGTTCTTCACCTTCACCGGGACCGTCGCCCGGCCGTCCGAGCTCTTGCCCGGCGAGCCGAGGGTGACCGCGTCCTTGACATCGACACCGCCCTTGATGTCCTCGAGCTTCTTCCCCGCCGCGGCGGTTGCCGAGGCGACCGCCGCGGAAGCCTGGGAGGCGGCGGCCGACGCCGCGCCGGTCACCTTCGAGCCGGCCGAGGCCACCGCGGACGCCGCCTGGGAGACCACATCGGCGGGACTGCCGCCGTCGTCGGAACATCCGGCCGCCGTGAACGACACCACGGCCACCAGCCCGGCCGACGCGATCACCCGCGCCCGGCGCCCGCGCCCGTGCGCCCGTCCCCGTCCATGTCCGCTTCCGCCCATGTCTCCACTCCTCCTGGCCGCCCGACCCGATCCGGTTCAGTCGACCTCCCATCGGCGCCGGCCGCATGTCGGAATGGGCCGGATGGGCGGGGCCGCCGTACTCACCGGGGCGGGTCTCCCGGCCGCCCGCCGGGGGCAGATGGGCCCGTCGGCCATGGCCATTCGGCCCATGGCGGGCACCGCCGGGCGGGAGAAGACTGAAGGCGCAGGACACCAGAGCAGGCAGCACAGGCAGGCGGGCGACGCCGGTCCCACCGCGTACGGAACGCGGCACGGCTCGGCGGCCCGGCCCGCCGAGCGGGAGATGGGAGCGCTGTGATGAACGCGAACGGTCCGGTCGTGGTGGGAGTGGACGGCTCGGCCTCGAGCCTCGCCGCCGTGGAGACCGCGGCCCGGGAGGCGAAGCTGCGCGGCACCGGCCTGCGGGTGGTGCATGCCTTCATCTGGCCCGCCATGAAGGTGCCGCTCGGCCCGGCGGCCGTGGGCCCGCGCGACGGCGGACTGCGGAATCTCGCCGAGCGCACCCTGGACGAGGCGGTGACCCGCGCCCGCGATGTGGCGCCCGGAGTCGCGGTCACCGGGGAGATCGTCACGGGCGAGCCCCTGACCGTACTGGAGGAGCGCTCGCGCACCGCGTCGCTGGCGGTCGTCGGCAGCCGGGGCATGGGCGGATTCATCGGACTGCTGGTGGGCTCCACGGCCGTGCACCTCGCGGCCCACGGCCGCTGCCCGGTCCTGGTGGTACGCGGTGAACCGGACCGAGAGGGTCCCGTACTGCTGGCCGTGGACGGCTCCCCGGAGGCGGCCGGGGCGGTGGAGTTCGCCTTCGCCGAGGCGTCCCTGCGCGGGGTGGGGCTGGTCGCCCTGCACGCCTGGAACGAGTGGACCGAACCGGGTGACGACGACCCCGGCCATCCGCAGAATCTGGTCGGCGACGCCGGACGGCTCCGGGGCACGGAGGAGCGGGTGCTGGCCGAGGCCATCGCCGGGCTCCGGGAGAAGTACCCCGAGGTCGGCGTGGAGCGCCGGCTGATCAGGGGCCGGGTCCGCCCGGCGCTGATCGAGGCGAGCGAGGAGGCCCAACTGCTGGTGGTGGGCGCGCGCGGACGCGGCGGATTCGCGGGACTGCTGCTCGGATCGGTCAGCCAGGCGCTGCTGCACCACGCGCACTGCCCGGTCGCGGTGGTCCGCTCCGGCGGCGAGTGAGCCCGGCGGCGCCCCGCCGCGGGGTCCCGGCGGGCCGCTCAGTGCACGAGTGAGTAGCTGCGCCAGGACTTCGCGCGGGGCGCCCGGGTGTCGGAGGTCTTGCTCGCGATGTAGATCGAGTCGCCGCCGGAGCAGTCGGTGGTCGGGTACATGATGATGTCGACCAGGGTGTCGTTGAGCACCCCCACGGCACCGGCCGGGACGAGCTGGTGACAGCCCACCACCAGCGGGTTCGAGACCGTCACGTGTTTGTGGTCGGCGGTGTCGTAGGACACCGTGCCCACGGCGGTGCGCCCCAGGCCGGAGCAGCCGGTGACGGCGAGGGCCAGCAGTACTGCCGCGGCGGCGCCGGTGAGCGGCCGGTGGCGGGTCACGGACATGGCGGTCCTTGTCTGTGCGGGAAATCGCGGTGCAAGGCCACCCTGCCGGTACTCGCCCGCCCCGGCATCCGGGGTCGTCCGGGCGGGGTACGGCGGGGGCGGGCCCGCCTCGGCCGGTGCGGGTGCCCGGGCCGCCGATTCCCCGAACGGAACCGAACCGTGCGGACAGCGGAACGGAACCGAACCGCGCGGACCCGTGCGACGGAACCCAACCGTGCGGACCCGTGCGACGGAACGAACCCGCCGGCCGCGCAGCGGAACCGCCGCGAACGCCGAATCGAGACGGACGCGGAAATCACCCCGTCCGGCGGTACCGCCACTCCCACTCCCACTGCCACGGCCACCGCCCATTCCGCGCGGAAGTTTGTTTTCCCGTACAACCATTCGCCGGAGTTCGCCGTCGGATTCAGTGAGTCAACAGACTCCTACTGACCACCGGGCCCCGGATGCCGTATGCACGCTGTTCGCGCGACGCTCAGGGCCCCTCTCGAACCCGGGAAACTTATGCGCCTTCGTGCATCCGCCGCCGCTGTGACCGGCGCCATGGCCATCACCGCGCTCGCCGCTCCCACCGCGCAGGCGGAGGAGAACCCGAGGTACGCCTCTCCCCGCGCGGCGTTCGCCGCCGGCGCGCAGTCCGACGGCGACATCAAGATCTCCAGTGTCTCCGTCAACGCGGGCAAGCCCCTGGTGGTCGGCGCCACCGCGGCGAAGAAGGTCACGGTCACCTTCACCATCAGCGACGCCTCGGGTGTCGACTCGGCCGACGCCGAGCTGTGGCACGGCAGCAGCTTCCGGAACCCCGACGCGATGATCATCTCCGACAAGAGCGCCACCTGCGGCAAGGGTGTCAAGGTGGTCTGCAAGCAGACCTTCACCGTCGACCCCGAGTGGGACATCTACAACGACGACGCCGGTGCCTGGAAGGTCTCCGTCATCGCCTTCGGCACCGACTTCGACCTCCTCCTGGAGGACAATGTGAAGTCGTTCGCGATCCAGCGCCTGTCCAAGCTGACGGTCAACGCCACCCCCGAGCCGGTCAAGAAGGGCAAGACCCTCACCGTGACCGGCGCCCTCACCCGGGCCAATTGGGACTACGGCACCTACTCGGGCTACACCGCCCAGCCGGTGAAGCTTCAGTTCCGCAAGAAGAACGCCAAGGCGTACACCACCGTCAAGACGGTGAAGACCGACAGCAAGGGCAAGCTGCGGACCACGGTGAAGGCATCCGCGGACGGCTACTACCGCTACAGCTTCGCCGGTACGGCCACCACCCCCGCGGTGAACGCCACGGGCGACGGCATCGACGTCCGCTAGCGAATTCCCGGCGCATCCGCATCCGCATCCGCATCCGGATCCGGAACCGGAACCGGGAACCGGAGCCGCAACCCGGACTCGGGCCCACACGGGGCCGGTCGGTGATCCACACCGGCCGGCCCTTCCTCCTGCCCGGGTCCGGTGTACGCGGGCGGTCCCGCTGCCCGTCACGCCGGCGCCCATCCCCCCGTCACCATTCCGCGCACCCCATCAGCCGTACGGACATGGCGAGTTATCGCCACCGGACAGTCCGTTACGCCATGGCGGGCCAGGTCGTTGAGGGTCATATACCGCGGGCGATTCCCGTCCGTCGCCATGACTCCGCCTGGAGATTCCGATGCTCCATCACGCCACCCCGCCGGTATCACCCAAGCCGGATGTCCGGAGTATTGCCGCCTCATCGCTCGGATACGCCCTTTTCGCCACCCGATGGCTCCAAGCACCTCTGTATTTCGGCCTGGTGGCGGCACAGGGGGTATATGTCTACAAATTCTTCAATGAGTTGTGGAGCCTGATCCTGCATGTCGTCACCGGGCAGGCCAATGAGACCTATGTGATGCTCGCGGTCCTCAAGCTCGTCGACGTGGTGATGATCGCCAACCTGCTGATCATGGTCATCGTGGGGGGTTACGAGACCTTCGTCTCGCGCATCGGTCTCCAGGGCCACCGCGATCAGCCCGAGTGGCTGTCGCACGTCAACTCCAATGTGCTGAAGGTGAAGCTCGCGACCGCGATCGTGGGCATCTCCTCCGTCCATCTGCTCCAGATGTTCGTGGACGTCGGCCACACCTCACGGCACTCGCTGCTGTGGGGGACCGTGATCCATATGGCCTTCATCGCCTCGGCCGCGATCCTCGCCTATATGTCCGGCCCCATGGAGTCCAACGGCCACGGTGCGGCCGAGACGCCCCGCAAGGACCACCACACCGCGACACCGGCCGAATTCGCCACCTCGCCCGGGCACGCGGAGCGCGCCGGGGAGCCGTCCGGACACGAGAGCGCGGGATCGCGGGAATCCGCCGAGGCGGCGGACGGCGCCGGCCGGCCGGTGAACATCCCGGCCCCGGCCACCGACCGCTACACGACCACCAGCGCGGGCCGGGCGGCGACCGGGGCACCCGGAGTCGAGGCCCGGGTCCGCGCCGCCGGGTTCCCCGCCCGCAAGACCCTGGAGGAGTTCGACCGCGAGCACCAGCGCTCCCTGGACTGGGAGATCGTCAGCCGTCTCGGCAAGACCGACTTCATCGCCGAGCACGAGAACGCGGTCTTCCTGGGCCCGCCCGGCACCGGCAAGACCCATCTGGCCATCGCCCTCGGCATCCGGGCCTGCCAGGCGGGCCACCGGGTGCAGTTCGCCACCGCCGCGGAGTGGGCGAGCCGCCTCGGCCGGGCCGAGGCCGCCGGCCGCCTCGCCGATGAGCTCTCCGGGCTCGACCGCCATGAGCTCCTGATCATCGACGAGATCGGCTATCTCCCGTTCGGCGGTGAGACGGCCGGTCTGTTCTTCCGTCTCATCTCGCACCGGTACGAGCGCGGCTCGCTCATCGTCACCGGCGACCAGCCCTTCGGCCGCTGGAGCGAGGTGTTCGGCGACACCCCGCTCACCAGGGCCATGACCGACCGGCTCGCCCACCACGCCGAGGTGATCACCCTCACCGGCGCCAGCTACCGGCGCCACGGCCGCAAGCTCGAATCGCTCCAGCTCTCCGCGGGCGACGACCACTGAGAGGGACACCGGCCGCCCCGCCGCGGAGCTCCCTCAGATCCGGCGCACCCGGTGTCAGTCCTCCGGGGTCTCCGTCTCCATCAGCCGTTCCGCGATGTCGTCGGCCCACTCCTGCGCCCACCGCCCGAGCGCGCCGATGCCCTCGTCGCCGCCGACCCCGTACGCCGCGAACTCCCCGGGGGCGATCCAGTCGATCCCGGTGAGCCGGGCCTGGAGATCGGTGAGATCGAAGGTGTCACGGGAGTGGCGCCGCCCCAGCTCCTCCAGCTCGATCAGGCTCCACCGGTCCGACACGGCGCGTACGGCGATCAGATCGCGCGCGAGCCCGAACCCGGCCAGCGCACGGACCCGGGTCCCGGCCACGTCCTCCAGGGAGAGCACCAGCCCGTGCTCGGTCTGCACCGGCGGCTGCCAGAGCGTCTCCTTCAGGATCTGAAGCGTGTACCCGCCGGCGGACCCGGTGCCCGGGCCGGTCCCGAGACCGGGTTCGTCGAAGGGGTCGGTGACGATCAGCCGGGCCGAGAGCGGTGTCGCCTCCGGCGCGGTGACCCGCCGGCCGCGCAGCTCCAGTTCGGTGCGGACGGTCGCGGCGATGACCGCCATGGGCTGGGGATTGTCGGTGACGACATCGAGCTCCCGCCCGATCCGCGCGGGCAGCCCATGAGCCCCGGCCGCGTACTCCCCCGCGAGCAGCAGCGGATAGGGGGCCCCGATGGCGAGAACATCGGCGACGAGCCGCCGCTGGGACGCGGTCGGATTCATCCGGCCGGGACGGTCGAGGGCGTTTCCCATGCCGGCATTATCGCCCCCGCGCCCCGGCCTTCCGGAGCGCCGGGCCGCCACCCCCGGCTCACCCGGCTCACCCGGGCTCGGCAGGGAACCGCTCGTCCAGCGTCGCGTTCATCAGCGCGCGCACGTCCTCGCGCTCGAACCCCGCCGCCCGCGCCTCCTCCATCCAGGAGGCCAGTTCGACCGAGAGCCGCTCCCCGTCCTGGGACGGCATCAGGGTCATCGACCGGCTGACGAAGGTGCCGACGCCGGGTCGGGGCTCGACCAGACCCTCGCGTTCCAGCTCCCGGTACGCCTTGAGCGTGGTGTTGGGATTCACCCTGGTGGACGCGGCCACCTGTGCGGCCGTCGGCAGCCGGTCGCCCTCCACCAGGACACCGAGCCGCAGCGCCTGCTTCACCTGCTGAACGATCTGAAGATAGGTGGCGACCCCGCTGCGCCGGTCGATCCGGAATTCGACCACGGTTACCGCTCCACTCTTCCCACGTTCCGCCTCACAGCGACTTGCGGCGTGTCCACCACACCGTGACGGCGATCAGCATCGCAGTCGCCGACAGCAGTATCGCCGCCATGGTCCACTGGATGGTGCCGAGCTGCCCGTACTCCAGATAGCCCACCACGTCGTTGATGATGCCGAGCCGGGAGTAGCACTCCTCCGTCGCCTTCTCCGTCGGGAGGGCGCAGTTGCCGTAACCGAAGAGCTCTCCGTCCGCGGTGCCGAACCAGCGGTCGATCTGCACCTGGCCGGTCTTCAGCGGCGGCTGCTCGCTGTTGATCGGGTAGGAGAGCAGATGCGGGTCGGCGAGCCAGTTCGCGACGCGCTGCACCATGAAGATGGCCCCCAGCGCGAGGATGACGAAAGTGAGCGCCATCGCGGGCACCGAGCGGCGCAGAAAGGCCCCGGCGGTGATGCCGACAGCGGCCGAGAAGAGACTCAGCGCCACCGGCATCGGGCCCGTCGTGGCCACGATTCCGGAGACCCACCAGTCCCCGCCCATGTACACATTCCTCGCCGGCGACCACAGCGCGGTGAACGCGGCGGCGATCAGGGTGGTGCACAGGAGCACGGCGAGCAGCGGCACCGCCAGGGTCGACGCGATGACCCGCAGCCGGCCGGTGGACTGCGTCATGGTGAGCCGCAGAGTGCCGCTCTCCTCCTCGGCGGCCAGCAGCGGGGCGCCGAGGAAGACTCCGATGACGATCGGCAGGAAGCCGATCGCGAAGGTCCCGTTGTTGATGAACGACTTCGGCGACTCGGGGAGTCCGCCCGCCTCCTTCACGCCCTGCTGCGCGTCGAGGAAGTCCATCAGCCCGATCCGCTCATAGAGGCTGAGGGCGCAGAACACGGCGGTGACGGCGAGCATCAGCAGCAGAGCGGTGCGATTGCGCCGCCACACCACCCAGCTCATACCGCGCAGAAGGCTTCGGCGCCCGGTGCCGGCGGGGCCGGCGATGGTGGTGGTCGGGGTGCTCATGCGTTTCCGCCCTTCCGTGCGGTGGATGCCTTCGGCGGAGCGGGTACGGAGGAGGCCGGCACCCGGGCGTCGGGTGCGATCAGCGCGGGCGCGCCGGGCGAGCGCAGATAGCCGAGGAGTACCTCCTCAAGAGTGGGTTCCACGCTCTGGCAGGAGTCGTCCAGCTCCGCTCCCGGCCTGATCAGAGCGGTGAACTGGCGCCCCGTACAACGCGAGTCGATCACGATGTGCCGCTCCGCGAACCGGCCCGGCAGTACGCCGTCGGGGCCCGTCCCCGGATCGGCGAGGCCGGTGACCAGCCGGTGCGCCGGCAGCAGCTGCTCCGTGCGGCCGGCCATTCTCAGCCGGCCGCCCGCGACGACGACCAGGTGATCGCACATGTCCTCCAGTTCGGAGAGGAGGTGCGAGGACATCAGTACGGTCAGTCCGCGCTCGACGGCCTCCGCGAGCAGCAGCGAGGAGAGTTCGTGGCGTGCCAGCGGGTCGAGATCCGCCATGGGCTCGTCGAGGAGCAGGAGCCGGGCCCGTTTGGCGAGCGCCAGTGCCAGTGCGACCCGGGTGCGCTGGCCCGAGGAGAGCGTGCCGACACGGGCGTCGAAGGGGACGTTCCCGGCCTCCACGATCCGCTCGGCGGCGGCCTGGTCCCAGCCGGGATTGAGCTCGCGGCCCAGGCGCAGGGTATCGGCGACGCTGAATCCCTTGTAGAGGGGGCGTTCCTGGTCGACGAAGGCGACATGTTCCAGTACGGCCGGGTCGTCCACCTCCATGCCGAACAGCCGGAGCTCCCCGGCGGTCGGCCGCTGGAGCCGTGCGGCCATGCGGAGGAGTGTCGACTTTCCCGCACCGTTGGGGCCGACGAGCGCACTGACGCACCCGGTGGGAAGCCGGAAGGAGACCTCGCGCACCGCCCAGCCGCGCAGATACTTCCGGCCCAGGCCCCGGGCCTCGACGGCGTAGGGGTAGGGGTCGCTGCTCATCAACCCCCCCTTTCACTAGTTAGTTAGTGGAATGGTGTGGGGCGATTGTGGAGGACGGTCGCCCGGAAAGTCAAAGGGCGCGCGGAGAGGTGTGTTCCGGTGCGCGGGAGCGGGCGTGAGGTCGTGCCGAAGTCGCCCGTGGGGGAGGGGAGTTGGAAGTTCGGCCGGCGGTGGCGCCGAGAGCGGTGTTCAGGGGGAGGTGGGCCCGGTCCCGGCCGGCGGGAGGGGGGAATCCGTCAGCGGTGCCGCGGCGGCCCGGGCGTCAGGACGGCCCGGGGTGGCGTCCGGCCGGGCACGGATGCGCGGCGGCGGGGCGGGGCGAGCCGGGTGGGCCGGACGCATGGTCGGGCCGGACGCATGGTCGGGCCGGACGTGCGGGGGGTGAGCCGGACGGCGGGCGGGGCCGGACTCCTGAGCCCGCGGCCCGCCGCTCACCGGTATCGGCGCATGACGCCGGGCCGGCTGCCCGTCCGGGCGCCGGCGCGGGGCGGGCGGCTCAGTGGGAGCTGTCGTGCGGCGTGGCCGCGGCGCGGCGGAATTCCGCGTTGATGCGCTGGGCTTCCTCGAGCTGGTCCTCAAGGATGACGATGCGGCAGGCGGCCTCGACCGGGGTGCCCTGGTCGACGAGCTCGCGCGCGCGGGCCGCGATGCGGAGCTGGTAGCGGGAGTAGCGCCGGTGCCCGCCCTCGGAGCGGAGCGGGGTGATCAGCCGGGCCTCCCCAATGGCGCGGAGGAAGCCGGGAGTGGTGCCGAGCAGTTCGGCGGCCCGTCCCATCGTGTAGGCGGGGTAGTCGTCGTCGTCCAGCCGTCCGCCGAGCGAATCATCCGCTGTCATCTGCACCTCTTTCTCGGGATTCCTGGGCTTCCCCGGAAACGCGTCGAGGGGCCCCGGTGCCGTACGGCACCAGGGCCCCGAAGGAAATTCAACACCATCTGCCGGCTTCAGTGCTGCGCCGACCGTCTGTATCCGCGGTCTCGCCCCGAAGAGGGACGGGTGTGCGGGGATGTGGATGCGTGACCGGGGACCACCTTCCATTCCGGGGTCTTGCGGCATCCGGACCGAAGACTTCGGGCCCGGACGATCCTGATGGTGTCGATTCCTCCGTTCGTTCCTCGACGGTCTTCCGTGATGCGGGTACTGCTCGTGGCGGCCCCTGAATCCTGCGGCCACCCGGTGCGGCTGTCCGTTCCGTCGCCATCCCGGAAATCATGAACCGGCTTCGGAACTCCACTGCCGCACCCACCTGCGCACTGCGTGTATCACTGCCCGGCAGTTCATCTCTGCCGGGCTCCTTCGACCTTGGCTGTGGGAGAAACCATATGCACATGACCACGGAATGTCTACCTTGGCGAGAGTAGATTTTCTGGCCCGCACCGGTGAGGCATTTGACCGTGTACAGCAGAGAGGTGCGGTGGCGGCGGCGGATGTGGCGACAGCGGAGAGGCGCGACCCGGGAGCGGGTCGCGCCTCATGGCGGTGCGGAGTGTCTGCGTGCATGCGCCGAGGGCCCGACCGGCGCGCGCCGGTCGGGCCCTCGGTGTTCTTCCCCTCCGCCGGCCGGAAGACCGGGCCGGCGGAGAGATCCGGCGTTCGTCAGGCGTCAGGCGGACACGGCGGTGCCGAGCATCGCCGACGCACGCTGGAGCGGGGTGTCCCCGGCGACGGGCGCGGCGGCGGCCTTGGGCGTGTCGCGGCAGGTGAAGCCGAGGAGGGTCATGGCCCGGATGACCTCACCCGCGCTGAAGTCGCGCCGGTCCTGGCGGGTGATGACCTGCCCCACCTGCTTGACCGGGAAGTGCCGGCGGCCGATGATCACGGACTCGCCCACGACAGGCTCGGGCTTGACGGACTTCATCGATTCCAGCACGCCGCTCCTGGTCAATTCGAACGGGAATCGGGCGATGACGCAGCGCATGGTGCCTCGCAGGGGAGAAGGGGATGGTCCATACGGGGGAGTGCGGTGGATCAGCGGGCGGGAGGGGGACCGCCCGGGGTGTGGCCGTACGCGTGCTTGCCGTGCGAGTGCT
Source organism: Streptomyces sp. CAU 1734 (assembly GCF_039888735.1). NCBI lineage: Bacteria > Bacillati > Actinomycetota > Actinomycetes > Kitasatosporales > Streptomycetaceae > Streptomyces > Streptomyces sp. CAU 1734. The sequence continues at coordinate 370,561 of NZ_JBDQQP010000001.1, read as the reverse complement.
ACGCGGCGGGCCGGAGGGCGGTGCGCCGCGCGGGCGCGCGCCGGGCCGCCGAGGCGCCGCCGCGCCGGCGCCGGGGAGCCGTACCGCCGCGCTTGGGGCGCTCGGTCACCGGGGCGGTGATGACGACCGGGACGCCCGAGGGGGTCCGCGCGCCGGTGATGCGGTTCAGGGCCTCGTCGCCCGAGCGCACCTGAGTGGTCTCCGGGCGGATCCCCGCGTCGGCCATGAGGCGGACCATGTCGCGGCGCTGGTTCGGGGTGACCAGGGTGACGACACTGCCGGACTCACCCGCCCGGGCGGTACGGCCGCCGCGGTGCAGATAGTCCTTGTGGTCGGTCGGCGGGTCCACATTGACGACCAGTTCCAGGTTGTCCACATGGATGCCGCGCGCGGCGACATTGGTCGCCACCAGCACGGTCACATGGCCGGTCTTGAACTGCTCCAGGGTGCGGGTGCGCTGCGGCTGGGACTTGCCGCCGTGCAGCGCCGCCGCCCGTACCCCGCTGTTGAGCAAGTGCTCGGTCAGCCGGTTGACCGCGTGCTTGGTGTCCAGAAACATGATCACCCGGCCGTCCCGCGCGGCGATCTCGGTCGCCGTCCGCTGCTTGTCGGTGCCGTGCACATGGAGTACGTGGTGCTCCATGGTGGTGACCGCGCCCGCGGACGGGTCGACGGAGTGGACCACCGGGTCGGTCAGATAGCGGCGTACGAGCAGATCCACATTGCGGTCCAGGGTGGCCGAGAACAGCATCCGCTGTCCCTCGGGGCGCACCTGGTCGAGGAGTGCGGAGACCTGCGGCATGAAGCCCATGTCGGCCATCTGGTCGGCCTCGTCGAGAACCGTGACGGCGACCTGGTTCAGCCGGCAGTCACCGCGGTCGATGAGGTCCTTCAGCCGCCCCGGGGTGGCCACGACGACCTCGGCCCCGCCGCGCAGCGCGCCGGCCTGCCGGCCGATCGACATCCCGCCGACCACCGTGGCCAGCCGGAGCCGCAGCGAGCGGGCGTACGGCGTGAGGGCGTCGGTGACCTGCTGCGCCAGCTCGCGCGTCGGTACGAGGACCAGCGCCAGCGGCTGCCCCGGCTCGGCGCGCCGGCCGGCGGTGCGGGCGAGCAGCGCGAGTCCGAAGGCGAGCGTCTTCCCGGAGCCGGTGCGGCCCCGCCCGAGGACGTCGCGGCCGGCGAGCGTGTTCGGCAGCGTCGCACCCTGGATCGGGAACGGCACGGTGACACCCTCGGCGGTCAGCGCGGCCAGCAGCGGCGCGGGCATGTCGAGATCGGCGAACGCCTCGACGGCCGGCAGTGCGGGGGTGACCGTCACGGGGAGTGCGAACTCACCCTGCGGGGAGGCGGGCCGCCGGCTGTTCCCGCTCGGTCGGCGGGGACCGCCGGAGCGCCCGGGGGCACCACCGGAGCGGCCTGTGGCCCTGCCGGTCCGGCCGGCGGCGGATCCGTTGTCACGGGTGCGGGAAAAACGGTCGTTCGTGCGTGTGCGGTTCATGCGGAACCTTCCTCGATGCGGCACGTATCAAGGAAATTCCGCAGCGGTGAACTGCGCGGAGAATCGCAAGAAGGAGCCGAATGAAAAACGAAAGCGATTTCGCCTCCGCGAGTACTGACCCGCGTGGCGGTCGCCGGAAAATCTCGGGTCCGGGAGGGGGGCCCTGCGCCGGCTTCGGTGGCTCTGACGGACATGCATCCGGAGCGTGCGGCGGGAAAATCCACCCGGAAATGGGGAGCCGTTCATGCGCCTGTCGGGCGCCGGGCCGGACGGAAATCCGCCGGGCCGGGGAGCGGGACTCACCCCGTGAAACACGCAGCCGGGGCCCGCACCCCAAAGGATGCGGGCCCCGGCTGCGAAGTGCGCGCCGACGTCAGGCGGGAACGATGTTCTCCGCCGTCGGGCCCTTCTGGCCCTGCGCGATGTCGAAGGTGACCTTCTGGCCCTCCTGGAGCTCGCGGAAGCCCTGGGCGGCGATGTTCGAGTAGTGGGCGAAGACGTCGGGGCCGCCGCCGTCCTGCTCGATGAAGCCGAAGCCCTTTTCCGCGTTGAACCACTTGACGGTACCGGCAGCCATATTGAATCTCCTTTGGGGCAGTTCGCCGAAGTCCCACACCGTGCGGGCTCCGCGTCGCCGCGATGATTGCCCCAACCGGAAATGACCGGGAACACAGAAGTGCTCTCACCGCCGCATAAAGAAGAGATGAGCGCACCCGAAGTTTTGGGAACCACAACTGCAACTGAGATCGACAGTAGCACGGCGGGATCCGGCCCGCCGGATGAATAATTTCCTTCCCATTGTTGTGTGAGGTACCCTCACCCGGCCTCGTGCTGAATTCTCATCCGGCGGTCACAGATATTGGCCCGCCCCGGGCGGAGTGTTTCCCGGGGCGGGCCCGGCCGCTACGGCACCGGCCCCTTCTCCCGCAGCCCCGGCCGGCCGCGCACGGCATCGGCGTACCAGGAGCCGTACCGGCCCCCCAGGAACACGGCCGACGCCCCGTGCGCGCAGACACTGAGCGCCACGGTCAGCGCGATGACCCCGCTGAAGAGCGCCGTCCCGGGCAGCTGCTCCTCGAAGGCGATCAGCCCGAACACCACGGACGCCAGCCCGCGCGGGCCGAACCAGCCGACATAGGCCACGGTGGGCGGGCGCAGCCCGGTGCCGATCAGGGAGACGGCGACGGGAATCATCCGGACGACCGTGAGGCTGAGCACGGCGTACAGCGCCATGCGCCAGTCGAGATGCTCCAGTACGGGCCCCAGGATCACGGCGCCGAAGAGCAGGAAGCTCAGCGAGGCCAGCAGTTCTCCCAGCCGGTCGGTGAATTCGACGCTGTGGCGGATGCCCTCGTCCCCGGCGGCCGGGCGGTCGGCCGGTGTCGTGCCGCGCAGTACGGATCCGAAGGCCAGGCCCGCCACCCAGGCCCCGATGAAGCCGCTTCCGTCGACGACGACACAGAGCGCGTACGCCGTCGCGGGCACCACCGGGACCAGGAGCTGCCGCCAGCCCGGGGTGCTCCGGTCCCGCTCCGCCGACCAGCGCAGCACCCGGGCGCCCAGCCATCCGGCCGCGAGCCCGACGGCGCTGCTGGCCACGAGGGCGAGCAGAAGCGCGGCGAGCGGACCCTGCCGGCCGTGCTCCCCGCCCCCGGCCGCCGCGAGGGCCAGTACGAAGAACGGCAGCACGATCCCGTCATTGAGTCCGGACTCGACATTGAGCCCGTGCCGCACCAGGGCGGGCACCCGCCGGTCGGACACGGCCTGCTGGCCGAGGGCCGCGTCGGTGGGAGCGAGGACGATCCCGACCAGCGCGAGCTCCCACCCGCCCAGACCGGGCAGTACGGCCCAGGCCGCGAGCCACCCCAGAACCATGGTCAGCGGCAGCCCGACCGCGAGCAGCCGCACCGGCAGCGAACGCTCCCGCCGCAGATCCCGCCGCCGGACGGACGCGGCCCCGGTGAACAGCACCAGGGCCAGCGCGCTCTCCAGCAGCGCCCGGGTGATCTCGGTGTCATGAGCGCGATCGAGGAGATCGAGCCCCGGGGGCCCGATGAGCAGCCCGCAGGCGACGAACACCATGGGCCCGGAGACCACCGTGGAGGCCAGCCGCCGCGACACCGCCGCGTACCCGCCGACCACCGTCCCCGCCGCGATGACGGCCCATGGTTCCACCGCTCCTCCTTCCGCCCGCCCCGCCCTCGCCCGGTCCCGTCACCTCCGGCCACCATGACCCGGCCACCGCCCCCGGCGGGCGCGCCGCTCCGGAGGTTCCCCTGGTTGCCACGCGGGCACCACCGGATTCCACGGGGGCGGTGCCGGACCGCCGGGCCGCGGTTGACGGTCCGAACCGGCGGCTTCACCGGCCTGGCAGTATCGGGAAGGTCGAGCGGGACTTCGGAGGAGGCTCAATGGGCGGTTGGTTGCGTGTGGGTGCCGTGTATCGCTCGGCCCGGAACAGAGACCCGGCCACACCGATGCTCGACGGGCACCCGAACATCCATCACGTCACGGCTTCCGGGCTTCTCGCCCAGATCCAGCTCAGCAAGGGCATCAACCCGATCGCCAGGGTCAAGGCGTTCGACGGGCCGCGCCGTCCGTCGATCCTGATCCGTTCCAGTCCTTGGAAGGCCGGGTCGGCCGAGACGCCCTGGCACGATGTGTTCGACCTGGACAACGGCCGCGTGACCTACTTCGGGGACCACCGGGTCGATCACACCGTGCCGGTGGGAGAGACCCAGGGCAATGCGGTCCTGCTGGAGTCAATGGGAGAGCATCGGGCCCGCACCGAGGAGCAGCGGGCAGGTGCCGTGCCCCTGTTGGTGTTCGCGGCCGTCTCGCGCAACAGGACGCCGAAGGGGTATGTCCAGTTCTGCGGCGTGGCGGTCATCAGGGACGCCGAGCAGATCGAGCAGAAGGCAGAGGGCGAGTCCTTTCCCAACTATCGCTATGAACTCTCCGTCCTGGACCTGAGCGCGGAGGACAATCGGATCGACTGGGCGTGGATCGAGGCACGCGGCAATCCGGAGCTGTCGACCGCGGAGACACTCGACGCGGCCCCTCTCTCCTGGCGCCGGTGGGTGGAGCTGGGACAGACCGCCCTGCCCGAGCGGCGACGACCGCCCACCCCTCCCACCCCGGGCGAGCCCGGTGCCCTGTTCCCCGCCCCCCGTCGTCCGGACGACACCGGGGCCGGCTCTCCCGCACGGGTTGCGCCGTCGCGGAAGCTCACCGCGCCCAGGTTCATGGAGAGGCTGCGAAACCTCAGGGCTCAGTCGGGACACGGTCGACGGGACGAGCACCTGCCGCTGGCGCTGCTGTGGGGTATCGGCAGAGTCGTGGCGGGAGAGTCGCCTCGTGCACCATGGCCCCGGTTCCGCGACGAGATGGACGAGCTGTGGACGGAATTCGTCCCGTCCGGCTCCTCCGTCTCTCTTGAGTATCCCGTCCGCCACCATCACGGGAGCCGGCTCCCGGATGCCCACGTCATCCCACCCGAACAGGATTTCCTGCTGCCTGCGGCAGCACATGACCGGTTCCTCCACGCCGAAGGGGGAGTCACCGAAGAGGTCGAGCGACTGCTGAAGGACCCGTACGTGCGTTCCCAGACGGTTGCCGTCCTGCGGGAGAACCATCTCTCCGGGGTGGATCAACCGTCCCTGATGGAGCGGTTGGGGCTGACCGGTTACGAGAGCGCGAGCGGTGCGGACGACGACGAGGATCAGGGGAGCGGAGCGGGCCCCGTCGCACGGCGGGTGGCACACCTCTCGCGCACCATCCGCGACACCGCCCTGGTCGCCCGGGTGAAGAGGATGCACGAGAACAGCTGTCAGGTCTGCGGTCTACGGCTGCCCACCCGAACCGGCACCTACAGTGAGGCCGCCCATGTCCGTGGACTGGGCCGTCCGCACAACGGCCCCGACGAGGCGGCCAATCTGCTGGTGCTGTGCCCGAACCACCATGTGCAGTTCGACACGTTGGCGATCTACATCGATATGGCGGACACCGTTCGCTCCACCGTGGACGACAGCCCTGTGAGCGAACTCCGCACCCACCCCGACCACCTGATCAGCACAGCACATCTCCGCTACCACAGGGCCCTGTGCGGCAGGGACACGGCCCACTTCCCCTCCTCGGGCGACGGCAGTCCGTGACCGCCGATCGGTGACTACGACGGGACCGCGGAACCGGCGAACCTCGCGATCGCCCTCAGCAGCGGGTCGGCCGCGTCCCTCGGCGCGGCGCGGGTGTCGAGCCCCAACACCTCGATGAGACCCAGCCGACCCCGCGGCCCCGCGATGTCCAGGACGTGCCTGGTGGGGCCGTTCGGCGCGGGATGGACCACCAGGGCGAGAGGGTCGGTCGGGTCGGTGTGGGCGGCGATGTAGGTGAGGAGTTGGTGGCGGTCCTCGGACGAGACGTTCTTCTCCACGTACCTCTTGTACTTGGCGTCGATGGTGAGAAAGCGTGTCGTGGTGGTCTCCCCGATCTGCCGGGGAAAGGCCAGCAGCACATCGGGACGGAACGAGCGGAACGGAGAGGGCCGGACCTCTGGATCCCGGTTCGTCACAATGGCGCCCTCGTCGGTTCGTGCAGCCCTGCCGCCCAGATCGACCGCCGCGTCGACGGCCATTCGCCGGACGACGTTCTCCCACAGGACATTCAGATTGAGCAGCAGGCTCTTTGTCCCGAAGCCGTGCGGGTCCAGCAGGTCGGTCACCCCGCCGCCGCCGAGCACCATCCGGGCCCAGGCGTGTGCGCCCCGGTAGTGACTGTTGAGCCGGGTGTACTGCGCCCGCGCGAGGAGCGGCAGCGCGTCCAGCGGCCGGCGGGGCGAGGGGAACCGCGCCGCGGCGTCGAGCAGCGACCGGATCTGCTGCGGGTCGCCGGATCGTCGGGCGGCGACGGCCAGGGCGGCGCCGCACACCAGATTCTCCCAGCCGCCGTCCTCGTACTCGAAGGTACGGAGATGGAGCCGGTCGACCGCGCCGTAGCACCGGGTCGCCTGCGCCTCCACGTCGAGCCGCCCCCGCAGGGCCGTGTCGACCCGTTGCCGGCGCACATAGTCCCTGCGCAGGCCGTGCCGGAGCAGCAGCCGACACTCGTGCAGCAGGGCGGCCGGTACCAGCCCCGCGTATCCATCGCGGCCCACCGGCCAGTTCCGCAGCGTCTCATCGGGCTCGGGCCGGCCATTGGCGTAACAGAGCCAGTCGATCAGACGTTTTCCCTCGATCGGGAACTTGGGCCGCAGGACCAGCCGTATGCGGTCGAGCTGAAGCACACCGGTGGTCGCCCGCGCCTTGAGCAGGTAACCCTTGCGGCTCTCCGCGACCGACACCACCTTGGTCGTCAGGAGTCGGTCGATGTCGTCCCCCGACAGCTTGGAGTACGGGATCGTGACGGACCTGTGCTCCTCGATGACCCATTCGTTCCGGCCGGCGTCGGGGGTTGCTCCGTCACTCCCCACTCCAGCCGTCCTCTCCCACCGCGCCCTCGCCGTCGCCCACCGCTTCGACGGTCACGAACTCGTCGGCCAGCATGCCGGGCAGATCCTGCGGATTGGTCTGCACGACCCGGCCGGTGCGGGCGTCCACCAGACCGCCCAGCACACTCCGCAACAGTTCCGGCCGGCCCAGGCAGTAGTCGGCCACCAGCGGCACGATCTCGTGGTGGAAGGCGTTGGAGAGCTGCTCCACGGTGGCGATCGGCCGGTCCCCGGCGAGCAGATACGCCTGGCCGAGCAGATGGTCCGGCCCGAAGGAGGCGTCGAGCTTGGCGTTCAGACCCTCCAGGAAGGAGGCCAGCCCGAGCCCTCCGACCTCACCGTCCAGAGCATCCGGATCCGGCGGTACGTCGAAGAAGGCGAATCTGCGCCGGATCGCGGCATCGATATGGCCCACACTGCGGTCGGCGGAGTTCATTGTTCCGATGATGCGCACGTTCGGCGGCACCGTCTGAGGCCGGCCGCTGGTGGGCAGGGTGACGGAGACGGACCCGCGCTTGTCGAGCTCCAGCAGGGTGATCAGTTCGCCCAGAATCCTGGGCAGGTCACCTCGATTGATCTCGTCCACGACTATCAGGAAGGTGTCGTCGGGCGCTGTTGCGGCTGCTTTGCAGACCCGGCGGAAGAGCCCGTCCGTCATCGTCAGATGGAGCCCCGCCCCGGTGGCCGCGGTATCCGGCTTGAATCCCTCGACGAAGTCCTCGTACCCATAGGACGGATGGAAGGTCACCATGGTGAGGCGAGCTGCCGCAGCGCCTGCGGGGACACCGGAAAGCTCGGCGAGCGCAGCCGCGCGCTCCTCGGACGGCGCCTCGATCAGATCCTCGCGTCCGGCCATGGCGAGCGCGACACTGAGCGCCAGCCGCGTCTTGCCGGTACCCGGCGGCCCCTGCAGCACGACCTGCCCCTTGTGGCCGAGCAGCTCCCGCACCTTGCGCACGGAGTCGGGGAGCTCGGCATCGGTCTCGGCCGGCCGCTCGGTCACCGCCTGATCGGCCTCGGCGAGCGTCTCCCGGCGTCCACGCCGAATCTCCCGCCACAGTGTCGCGGGAACCCTGGCCAGGGTCTGCTGCCAGGCGTGCCGCGGTGAGTCGAAGAGCTGAGCGTACGAGACGTCCCAGTCCACCCCCACGGCATGCCGGTGTGTCTCGGCGTCCGCGTCGTAGGAGTAGCCCTCGGCAACGGTGCCCACCGCCAGCACCTCGGACTTTCCCCGGTTGGCGACGATCAGATCGCCGGCCTCCAGGTCGCGGAAGGCGAGCATCTGCCGGGCGAGCCGCAGATTCCCGCCGGTGCTGTGCGGCCAGTGCTGGTCGAGGGCATCCTTGAGCTCCCGGTCGCTCTCGTACTGGCCGAGACTGCCGACCTCGTCCCAGCCGATCCGGATGCGACGGTTCGCCAGGCAGTCGTCCCAGAGCCCCGCCCCGGCCCCCGGCGAGATCTTCCAGACGACCCGGTCCCTCGGCCGCGGGTCGTGGAAGGCGTACAGGAACGCCATGACTTCATGCGGGCGCCAGCCCGCGAACTCCGGTGTCCTTCGCACGAGAGCGAGCAGTTCCCGATTCGCCCGCCAGGTACGTGAACCGGAGGAGTACAGCTGGTGCGGTCGGCCGCCCAGCAGCGTGGTGAAGTGACCGACATGCGTTGCGGAGAAGACCGGCAGGAAATCGCCGGGAAAGTAGATCGCCAGCGCCTTGGTGGTCAGTGCCTGCCCGTACGAGAGCGACTCCAGCTCGTCGATGCGGGCGTATGCCCCTTCCGCCGCAGCGGCAAAGGCGGTTGTGAATTCGTTCCGCACCTCTTCCCACGCCTCGCGCACGCCGAGCCCGCGCAGGGAGCTGGGAACGATGCGCCACTCGCCCGTCCGGTGCTGAAAGACGATGTGCTTCGCCGCGCTGCCCCCGCGGATGCTGCCGAAGGTGTTGGTGCCGTACTCCAGCAGACGGCAGAAGGAACGCCGCTCATCGCCGTGGGCAGCCGGCCCCAGCGCATAGCGCTCCAACGGAAGATCCGCCCAGGACTCCAGGGGGAACTCCTTCAGTACCCGCTGCCGCTCCTCCTCCGCCCGGTCCGCTTCCCGCCCGGCCGCGTCCCGGTCGAAGCGTGCCAGGCGCCCTGCGAGACCGTCCCTGAATTCCCCGTGCTCAGCCATGCCCGCATTCTTTCGCACAGGCGTACCGGCGCTCCGTGCGCCGTCGGGTCGCGCCCGGCACGAATCATGCACGCCGGGCGACGCCCGTATTGCGTGATGTGAAGCCGAGTTGACGCCCGCGCAACACTGTGTCGAGGCCATGACAACACTGCCGGATTCCTTGCTCCGCCCGAAAGCCCCGCGCCATCGTCGGGTGCGGCATACGAACCCCGTACGCCGCACTCACCCACCCGGCGCGTGGCACCCCCGGCGCGCCCCCGTTCGAGGAGGACCTCTCGATGGCAGCAGTGCGCAACACCAGGCGGCGGCTCACCGCGGCGATCGCCACCGTGGCGACAGTGGCGCTGGCAGCCGGAGCGGGCGCGGTCTTACCCGCTCAGGCGGCCCAGCCCCAGGGCCGGATTCTGCATGCCTCGGCGGCCGAGCCGGTGGCCGGCAGCTATATCGTCACGCTGAAGCCGACCGCCGGCTTCAAGGCGTCGACCGCCCGCGGCAAGCAGCTGATAGCCGGCTACGGCGGCCAGATCAAGCGCACCTACACCGCCGCCCTGAACGGCTACGCCGCCTCGCTCAGCAGCGCCGAGGCCAAGCGGCTCGCCGCCGACCCGGCGGTCGCCTCGGTCGAGCAGGACCAGAAGGTGCACTCGACCGCCACCCAGTACAACGCCCCCTGGGGACTCGACCGCATCGACCAGGCGAATCTGCCGCTGAACGGCACGTACACCTACCCGGACTCGGCGGGCATCGGCTCCACCGTCTTCGTCCTCGACACCGGGGTGCGCATCAGCCATCAGGACATCGCCGGGCGGGCCTTCAACGGCTACGACTTCGTCGACAACGACCCCATCGCCCAGGACGGTTACGGGCACGGCACCCACGTGGCCACGACCGCCGCCGGAACCACCTGGGGTGTGGCCAAGAAGGCGAGGATCGTCGCGGTGCGCGTCCTCGGGAACAACGGCTCCGGCACCACCGCCGGTGTGATCGCCGGTGTCGACTGGATCACCGCCAACCGGGTGACCAACTCCGTCGCCAACGTATCGCTCGGCGGCGGGCCCAGCACCGCGCTGGACACCGCCGTGCGCCGCTCGATCGCGTCCGGAGTCACGTACTCCATCGCGGCGGGCAATTCCAACGCGCCCGCGTCCGGTTTCTCGCCGGCCAGGGTGGGCGAAGCACTCACGATCGGCGCGACGACCAGAACTGACGCCAGGGCCACCTACTCGAACTACGGGCCCGTGGTCGACATCTTCGCGCCGGGCTCCGACATCACGGCCGGCTGGAGCAACTCCGACACCGCAACCTACACGGGCAGCGGCACCTCCTTCGCGGCGCCGCATGTGTCCGGCGCCGCCGCGATCTATCTGACCAACCACCCCGGCTCCTCCCCGGCGACCGTGGGGGCGGCGCTCGTGAGCGGCGCGACGAACAACGTCCTCACGGGCATCGGAGCCGGCTCCCCGAACAAGCTCCTCAGGCTCGTGCCGTAGTCAATCCGGCGTCCGGGGGCCCGTACGGGAACGATCCCGTACGGGCCCCCGGTCCGTGCGGGGTCTCCCGCGCCACCGGCCTGCGGGCGCGGGTCTCCCCGGGCCGCCGGCCTGCCGGTGCCGCATCGCCGGGTTACCGGGTTACCGGCCCGCCCCGGCCCAGCCCGCCAGCAGCCGGGACAGAGCCCTCAGCGCCACCGCCGCGTCCTCGCCGTCACCCCGTGCCCGCGGGGCGAGTTCGACATGGACGAAGGTCGCCCCGTGGCGCTTCGCCGATCTCCCCTGCGCGTTGGTGATCCCCTCCAGGGGGCACTGGTCCGACCACCCCCGGCAGACCCGGAGCCCGCGGTTCTCCATGAAGTCGGCGAGCACCGTCGCCTCCTCGGGAGCCGTCAGCGCCGCGCCGGTGGACAGGACGGCGTCGTGCGGGCGAGTCGACTTCCTCGCGAAACCGTGCAACTGCGCCCCGGGAACGCCGCGTTCCTGGAGCTCGCCGACGATCGCGTGAAAGGCACTGTCCGTGCGGTGCGCGACATCCGCAGAGTCCCCCCGGCCCGCCTCGCGGTGCGCGCCGGCGATGACCAGCGCCCCGCCGGGCGCGCTCTCCAGAAGCCGCGCCCCGAGCGTCTCGGTGTCGCGGTCGGCCACCGGATGAGGAACCTGCACGCTCCAGCGGAGTGCGGTGTCGGCGTTGAGGTACAGCCGGCCCCAGCCCGCGCTCCTTCCGGGCTCGCGGGCCGCGACTTCGTCGTACCGCCTGCCGGACGCTGTGTCCGTGAGTCCGGTGATCCTCAAACCCACCGAATCCAGGAGCTTTTCGGCTGTCTCGAAATCGCCGTCGAGCAGGTGCCCAACGCCTCGGGAGAGGCGTTCCCGCTGTGCCTTTCCAGGGGGCTTGTACTGGTCTCGGCTTCCGGCCCGCTTCGCGTACTCGGTGATCCGGTTGCCGACATCCACCAGCTCACGGGCGGGAGGGCGGTGGGAATCCGAGTCGTCGCGGCCGCCCGGCGAGCAGCCCGCCAGCGCCGCCAACAGGCCCAAGGTAATGAGGAGATGAAGGAAAAGTGACGATCTTGTGACGCCATGGGGATATTGGATCTCTGGGGTCATGCGAAAATCAGCCGGTGGCATTCCGTGATTATCCTCACATGGGTCGCGCGTTGGCCGTCTTCGCGGCCTTCGCTGTACTCGCCACCGGCTGTGCGTCCACCTCCTCGGAGTCGCCGCGCAAGCCGGGAGGGCGCACCTTCACCGTGGCCGCCGCGGGTGATGTTCTCATCCATCCCGAGCTGGTGGAACAAGCGGCCCTGGATGCGCAGGAGTCGGGCAAGGGCGAGGCCGGGCTGGACTTCGGCCCGCTGCTGGCCGGTGTGAAGCCCGTCATCAGCAAGGCCGACCTGGCCATTTGCCATATGGAGACGCCGGTCGGCAAGCCCGGTGGGCCCTTTGAGGGATACCCGGAATTCCTGGTGCCGCCACAGATTCTGACGGCTCTCAAGGACGTGGGCTACGACACCTGCTCGACCGCCTCCAACCACACCTACGACCACGGGCTGAAGGCCATCCGGCGCACCCTGGACACCATGGACCGGATCGGACTCGGTCACACCGGATCGGCCCGCACCCCCGAGGAGTCGCGGAAGGTCAACATCCGCACCGTCAAGGGCGTCAAGGTGGCCCATCTCTCCTACTCGTGGGAGTCCTTCCTCAATCCGACGCCCGGCAAGGAGCGCTGGGCGTTCAACCGGATGAGCACCGAGCGGATCAAGCGGGCCGAGGCGCAGGGCCGGAAACAGGGCGCCGAGGTGGTGATCCTCTCCGTCCACTGGGGCCTGGAGCACTACAACGAGCCGAGCGTTCCCCAACTGGCCCTCGCGGAAAGGCTCACCAAGGAGACCGGCGTCGATCTGGTGATCGGCCACCACGCGCATGTGGTCCAGCCGATCCAGAAGCTGAACGGCACCTGGATCGCCTACAGCCTCGGCAACCAGGTGGCCCGCCACTCGTCCCCCACCGGGCTCACCGAGGAGGGGGTGATCGGCTGGTTCGAATTCCATGAGACGGAATCCGGCTGGGAGGTGGCCGCCCGCCACCGCACCACGCTGGTGGACATCCCGCCCGAGGTCGAGGTGGGGGAGAAGATCCCCGCCGGTGCGGTCGAGGACCACCGGCTCGTCGATGTCAGGCAGGTGCTCGACAATCCGGGCGACCTGTCCGAGGGCCGGCTCGCCCGCTACCGCCTGGCGATTAACCGGACTCATGGATTCCTCTACAACCGGGGAGCTCCGGGCGGTGACGGCCTCGCCGAACTGTCCATGAGGAACTGAGGACCTGAGGACCTGAGGATCTGAGGACCTCGGTAACCGAGGAACCGAACAACTCGGCAGCAGAGCAGCAGAGCAGCAGAGCAGCAGAGCAAACGGAGCAATGGGGCTCCGGCTCGCCGAGCCGGACGCGCGCGATGAACAGCGGGCGCGGAACAACGGGGGATTCCGGCCCTCCCAGGGGTGTCCGAGGGCTGCGTCCGCAGCGATCTTCTCGCGGCGACGTCTGTACCAACCAGGAAGGGGCACCTGTGACATCGAGCAATGCCGCGCACTCCCCGCGCAGGGGCCGCCGGCGCAGCCGCAGACGCGCGGACATGCCGCTGCTCGGCGGCATCCGTCCGCCGATCGCGCTGCTGTGTGCGCTGGTCCTCGCTCTCGCCGGCCTGACCGCGAAGGTGCTCGGCCCCGGGAAGGACATGGTCGCGCCGCAGGCGGTGCTGACCTCGCAGCAGTACTTCGCCGAGGACGGCGCCATCGCCATGCGCGCCGCGATCGACGAGCGGGTCACCGACCTGGACCGGACCGCCAGGGCGCTGAGTTCGGGCTCCCCGGTGAAGCCCGAACGCATCCTGGCGGACCTGGGGCGGGCCTACCAGAAGTGGACCGGCACCACCGTCGTCGACCTGGAGAGCGGCGACGTGCTCGCCGCCCGGGGCGAGACGATCCCCCTCGCCTGGCTGGACAAGAGCGTCCTCACCGGTGACCTGGCCCTGACCCCCCGCATGGTGCGGCTGGAGACCGGTGACGTACGCCTGATGACCATGGCGGTCCTGGACTGGAGCGACCGCCCGCAGCAGCTGCTGGTCGCGTCCAGCGGTCTCTCCGTGCCCGCCATCAACCTCGGCCCGTTCCGCACCATGGCGGTCGTGTCCGAGGCGGGCGAGGTCCTTGCCACGGCCGGCTTCGAGCGCGCCGAGGGGCTCAACTCCGACCAGGAGCGCAAGGAACTCGCCTTCCTCCAGAAGCAGATGAGCCGGCTCTCCGACCGGGCCGCCGAGTACACCGAACAGCATCCCGTCCGCGCCGGTGAGCCGGGCTCGGGAGGCTACCCGGGCGTCAGCGGCACCCTCGTCGGCGACGACTACAACGGACGCACCGCCCTCGCCGGGTACGCCTCGCTCGCCTCCCCGAACCCCGAGGAGCGCAAGAGCGTGGCCGCCGGGCTCGGACTGACGGTCGTGGCCCTGCTGCCGGTGGTCCGGCAGCAGCACGGGGAGCAGGGCCGCGAGCTGTACGGACTGGCGGTCTCCGGCATCCTCGTCCTGCTCGGCCTGCTGGCGGTGACCGTGCTCTGGGCGACCGTGCAGCGGCCCCTGCTGCGGCTGTTCCTGGAGTCCCGCCGTCTCGCCCGCGGCGATCTGACCCGGCCGGTCTCGGTGCCCCGGGGCGGGGAGGCCGCGCGGATCGCCGGCGCGCTGGAGCGCCTGCGCCGGCAGCTCGGCGGCCAGTCCGGAGGCCACGGGCCCGACGCCGGCGGCCAGGGCTCCGGCGCCGCCGGCCCCCGCCGCAGAAAGCGCCGGCTCGGGGGCCGCGCGTCGCTCGTGCTGACCGCCGCCCTGCTCCTGCTGTGGTGCCTGCCCGTCGGCCTGCTCCTCAACCGTACGGACGGCTCGGTCAGTGTGCCCACCACCATGGTCAACGACCAGCGGGACCGCACCGATCTGCTCGCCGACCGGCTCCGCAGAGCGCTCAACGAGGCCCATGCGGACATCGTCTCCACCGCCCGGCTGATCGGCGAGGACACCCCCGCCGCGACCGTCCGGCTGCTCACCGAGACGCTGCGCAAGCACCCGCGCTACCAGTCCCTGTACGTCGTCGGCCCCGACGGCGCCGTCGCCGCGCGGGCGGGCGGCTCCGCCCGCCCCTGGAGCCCGGACAAGGCCCTGCGACCGGTCCGGGTGGCCGGCAAGGCCGACGGGAAGCCGGTGATCCAGGCCGGCGCCCCCGTACCGGCGCGCAAGGGGGCCACCCTGGTCGGCGAGATCCGGGTGGAGTTCCTGAACTCACTCCTGGACCGCCCCGGCCTCGGCGAGGTCCGGGTGGTGGACACCGAGGGCCGGACCATCTCCGCCGGCAGCGGCTATCTGGCGTTCGAGAAGCTGCCCGGTGAATCGCAGTCCGACCTGGTCAGAGCGGCCGGCGTCCGGATCGGCGCCGGCCCGGTGGAGAACGGTCTGCTCCTGCGCGACGGGGGCGGCGTCACCGTCGCCGCCGCGGCCCCTTTCACCGGCGGAGGCGTCACGGCCGACATCGGCTGGACCGTGGTGAGCTGGCAGAAGGCCGAGCGCTTCCAGATCACCCCGTACCAGCGCGAGGACCGCAGCGTACTCGCCGGGATGCTCGGACTGGCCGCGATCATCCTCTGTCTCGGCTGGATCCATCTGGTGGTCGTACGCCCGCTGCGAGCCCTCGCGGCCGGCGCCGAGAAGCTGGCGGAGGGCGACCTCAAGACCGTGCTCTACCCCCGCTACCAGGACGAGGTGGGTGCTGTCGTCCGCAGCCTCGAACTACTGCGTCAGCAGGCGCAGGCCCGCAGACTCGACCAGTCGCGCCGGACCGCGGAGCCCCGTCCCGGCGCCGGCGGAAGGTGACAGGCCGTGCTCTATCTCTATTTCGTCCTGCTGACCGGAGCGGTGTTCCTGCTGGCCGCGGGCGTGGTCGAACAGCGCAGGCACTACGCGGCCCTGCACAGCATCCCCTCCCGGGTGCTCGTCAACGGCATCCGCGGGAAGTCCTCCATCACCCGGCTGTGCGCGGGAGCCCTGCGCGGCGGTGATCTCGTCACCGTCGCCAAGACGACCGGGACGGCCGCGCGCTTCATCCACCCCGACGCGACCGAGGAACCCGTCTACCGCAAATTCGGCATCGCCAATGTGGTGGAACAGATCAGCATCGTGCGCCGGGCCGCCGCCTACCGCCCCCATGCCCTGGTCATCGAGTGCATGGCCGTGATGCCCGCCCTCCAGGAGGTGAACCAGAGCAAGCTGATCCGCTCCACCATCGGGGTCCTGTGCAATGTCCGCGAGGACCACCTCGCCGAGATGGGCCCCACCCTGGACGACGTGGCCCGGTCGCTCTGCCGCTCGATGC
The DNA here is from genome assembly GCF_039888735.1 of Streptomyces sp. CAU 1734. Classification (NCBI taxonomy): domain Bacteria; kingdom Bacillati; phylum Actinomycetota; class Actinomycetes; order Kitasatosporales; family Streptomycetaceae; genus Streptomyces; species Streptomyces sp. CAU 1734. Next base: position 354,498 of record NZ_JBDQQP010000001.1, on the reverse strand, counting down.
CGGAGAACGGCATCTGTGTCACCGCCGAGCAGGATCGTTTCGACATCCTCCAGGAGGAGGCGGACGCCCGTAACTGCCGGCTGATCTACGCCGACCCCGAGACGGTCACCGACGCGGAACTCCGTGGCTTCAGCTGGTTCACCTTCAAGGAGAACGTCGCCATCGCCCTCACCGTGGCGGAACTCCTCGGCGTGGAACGCGAGGTGGCCCTCCAGGGCATGTACGACGCCCCGCCGGACCCGGGTGTTCTCTCCGTGGAACGCTATGTGACACCCGAGGGCAAGCGGCTGGCCTTCGCCAATGTCTTCGCCGCGAACGACCCCGAGTCGACGCTGATGAACGTGAACCAGCTGCTCGACCTCGGCGCCATCGGCCGCCCGCTGAATGTGGTGATCAACTGCCGGCCCGACCGGGTCGAGCGGAACGGCCAGATGGGCGAGATCATCCCCGATCTGCGGCCGGACAACGTCTTCGTCATCGGACACCCCTCGAAGAGCGCCATCGACGCGATTCCCGCCGACTGGCGGGACCGTGCGGTGGACCTGGGCGGCGACCGCCGCCCGGCCGAGGACTTCATGCCGACCCTGCTGGGACGCATGCCCGAGGGCTCCTCGCTCGTGGCCATCGGCAACATCCACGGCCAGGGCGAGGAGCTGCTGGAGTACCTCGCCGAACTCCCGGCGGACGACTCCGCCCCCGACCCCGCCGCGACCACGGAACCGGCCGCTCCCGCTCCGCCGGCCCGGCTGGACCCGTATGCCTCGTACCCCCAGGCGTACGAGGAGCGCTACCAGACGTACTGGACCCAGGAGATCCCGGTGGTCCGGGCACCGGAGCCACCGCTGGTGCCGATGGTGCCGCTGGCGGAGAACGATCCGGAGCCCTTCGGAAGCGTGCGCTACGAGCCCGCCCACGACCAGGGGTACGGGTACGGCACCCGCGGCGGCGAACAGGTGTGGCCCGCGAACGGGGAACACGCCGGCTGGTACCAGGACCCGAACCCGGCCCCGGATCAGCAGCCCGCGTACGACCCGGCGTACGACCCCACCGCGTACACCGCGTACACCGCGTACCAGCCGAGCCATGAGCCGCACTACGAGCCGGGTCACGAACCGGGTTACGAGGGCCATGAGCCGGGCCACGAGCCGAGGTATGAGCCGCCCCACCAGCCGGCTCATGAGGGTGATCAACCACCCCCGTACTCCCATCCCTGACGGCCGGGCGGCCCGCGCCGCCGCCGGACGAACGTTTCGCTCACCGCTCGTACCACCCGCCCGGAGCCCCAGTTGACCACTGCCACACTGACCCCCGAGATGGCCGCCCTGGGCATCGCCATAGGTCTGCTCTTCTCCCTGCTGTGCTACCTCACCACCAATCTCTCCCCCGGCGGGATGATCACGCCGGGCTGGGTCGCCCTGACCCTGATCGAGGACCTCCAGCGGGCGGCCATGGTCGTCGGCGTCACCGCCCTGACCTACGCGGGCACCAGGCTCATGCAGCGGCTGATGATCCTCTACGGCAAGCGGCTGTTCGCCGCCGTGGTCCTGCTGGGCGTGCTGCTCCAGGCCACGGTGATGATCGTCCTCTCCATGGAGTTCCCGCTGCTGTACGGAAACCAGACCCTCGGGTTCATCGTCCCCGGCCTGATCGCCTACCAGCTCGTGCGCCAGCCCAAGGGGCCCACGCTGCTGGCCACGGCCTCGGTCTCGCTGATGGCCTACATCGTCGTCGCCGCCGGCCTGCTGCTCGGCATCATGCCCACCGTCTGAGAATCGAGGAACAGCGATGGCAGCGAAGAAGAAGTCCCGCCGGATCCTGTCGGGTGCCGTGGTCCTCGGGCTCGTCGGAGTGTCCGCGTATCTGACCCTGGAACTGCGCAAACAGGAGGACCACGGGGTCACGGAGATCCGGAACGTCGGCGTCCTGAAGGGCAACCGGGGTGTGTCCGGCCCGGCCGAGGCCAGGACCGGCGGAAAGTGGACCCGGATGGAGAACCCGGCGCGCAGCGTGCTCCGGGGCCCGGACGGCCAGGTCAAGGCGGTGCTCACGGACGGCGCGCAGACGGCCAAACTGTCCGGCCCGGCCCGCACCTTCGAGGAACCGGCCTCCACGGCCTCCAAGGTCTCCACGACGGACTGGGTCCGCATCATGCCGAAGCCCTGGTCGGAGGGGGCGGAGAAGGAGAAGTGGTTCAGGGAGTGGTACGAGAAGTACGCCGGCAGCAAGGAGGACGACGTCTTCGCCTTCGCCTTCCAGTACGTGGCGGGCGCGCCGCTCCGCAAGGACGAGAAGGGCCTCGCTCTCGCGGGCGACGCCAACTTCGGCCCGCTGAACACCACCGGGAAGAACACCGGCGATCTGCGGCTGGAGCAGTCCGACTTCTACGACTACCTGGGAATCCCCTACCCCTTCCGGGACGGCGGCGTCGGCAAACCGGAAGCCATGCGCGCCCGCTCCCTGGACTGCTCCGGCTATATACGCATGGTCCTCGGCTACCGCGCGCGCTACCCGCTGATGTCGTCGGACAAGTCGGGCGACGGCCTCCCGCGTACGGCCAACGGCATGGCGCGTTCCGGGCGCGGCGCGGACATCCTCCCGCTGACCGGCGTCCAGGCCCAGGACCGCCCCTCCGCCATCGACCAGCTCCAACCCGGTGACCTGGTGTTCTTCAAGCTGGACAAGCGGACCGGGGAACGGCTGGACCATGTGGGCATCGTCCTCGGCCATGACACCGAAGGCCACCTGATCTTCGTCTCCAGCCGGGAGGAGATCAACGGCCCCACGATCGGCGACGTCGGCGGAGTCTCCCGGCTGGACGGCAACGGCTACTACGCGAAGACGCTGCGGAGCGCGAAGCGCCTGTGAGACCGGGGGGACGCGGGGGCCGGCCCGGCACGACGGTGCCGCCCGCGCGCCGATCACCAGCTCCGCATGGCCTCCCGCGCGGCCCGCTCCGGGTCACGCCCCGCGCAGAGCGCGCCGATGACACTCCGCAGCAGCCCTCCGGTCTCCCTGAACGTGTTCTCGGACGAGCCCGCCACATCGAAGCCGGCCCGGTCGACCCTCAGAACCCCTGCGGGCAGCGCACCGGCGGAGCCATCCAGCAGCCCGGCGAGCACCGCCTCGGCGAACTCCTCCGGCAGTCCGGGGACGAGAGGTGATCCGAGTTCGCTGTGACAGCTCGGTCCGGTCGCGCCCTGCGCGGGGCCGGCCCCGAAGGGGACCTCGAACACCGTGATCGGGGCCTGCCCGATCGGGGCGGGCGTGAACTCTCCGCCCAGGAGACCTCTGGCGATCACGCCTCCGAAATCGCGGCGCATTTCCACGACGGCCCGGTGGGCCCGATCACCATGTAATGACGCCGGAGCGCTTCGCCGGCGCGGTTCAACTGATGTCCGGGCAGCCGATGGCTCGTCCGCCCGGACGGCGACACCGCGCGGCCCGTCCGGGAAAGCGGTCATCGAGCCGTCCCCCTGTCCCCGCGCGCCGTGCCCTGCCGGACCAGCCCCAGCAGGGCACCCTGGCCTGCCTGGAGAATGTGCGCGGCCTCCAGCGGGATCCAGAAGCACTCGAAGTGAGTCGGTTCCCGCTCGCCGTCGTGGTCCTCCCGGCTCGGCCACCGCTCCGGGGCCGACCCGGTGAGCTCCAGCTGGAAAACGTGCCGGTGCTGGATCTCGAACCGGTACGGGCTGATGTCGTACGCGGTCTCGCCGAGCTTGCGGACGATCCTGAAGCCCGACAGGCCGGTCTCCTCGCCTGCCTCGCGCAGAGCGGCGGCCTCCGGAGTCTCACCGGGACGGATGCTGCCCGCGGGGACCTGGATGCCGACCTCCTCGTAGGAGTAGCCGGTGTGACGGAACACCAGCAGGCGCCCGTCCCGCACGACATAGACGAGGACCTTCTCCCTCGTGACCTTCTCCGGCATACGAGACCTCCATACTGCTGCCGCCGGGACCGTGCTTCCCGCTCATGGGCGACGTCACTTCCCCGGGCGTACAGGGAACGGGCCCGGACGAATCATGTCGTCCGGGCCCGAGGTGCGGTGGCGGAGGCCGGCTCAGAAGAGGCCCTTGTACCCCTGCCAGCCGGTGGCGATCTTCGCGGCGCCGCCGAAGGACCCCTTGCCGTTGCCGCTGCTGCGCCAGACGGCGCCGGAGGTGTCGCGGGAGACGAGGTCGGCCTTCCCGTCACCGGTGATGTCGCCGACGCCCACGGTCACGTTGTACGACGAGCCCCAGTTGTCGAAGACCTTCACCCGGCTCTTGAACGTGCCGCTCGCGGTGCCGTCGTAACGCCACAGCTCGTTCGACTTGTCGTGCACCAGCAGGTCACCGTGGCCATCGCCGTTGAGGTCGCCCGCGCCCAGGATCTTCTTGTATCCCGTCCACTTGGACGCGATCCTCACCCTGGCGGAGAACTTGACCGTGCTCGTCGACCTGTAGAGGTACACATCGCCCGTCGAGGCATGGCGGGCGAGCAGATCGGCCCGCCCGTCACCGCTGATGTCCCCGGGCGAGGTCAGCACGTCGTACTGATTCCAGCCCGTGCCCAGCGAGGTGTACGTGGTGGACGGCGTCACCGCCGCGTCGCACGCGGGCCGGTAGGCGCGCAGGGCGCCGTTGCTCAGCCGGACGAGCACGTCGTTGCACCGGTCACCGTTCAGGTCGCCGAAGGGCACCGCCTTCACCGTGGCCGGCCACCCGGAGCCCGTCCGCTTCCCGGTGAAGGTGCCCTTCCCCGTACCGTACTGATATGTCAGCCCGCCGGAGCCGGTCAGCGTCAGCAGCTCGCCGAAACCGTCCGATCCGACGAAGTCACGGCGGACCGCCGCCGCTCCGGTGACCTTGACCGTGCCCGTCCTCGTCAGCGCCGCGCCCTGTCCGTCCGCGGGGGTGACGGTCAGTTTCCAGGTGTGGGCGCCGTTGGGCACCAGCCGGCCGGAGTCGTCCTTGCCGTTCCAGGCCGGGGTCACCACACCGAGTGCCGGGCCGCCGGAGAGCGTGCGCACGGCCGTACCGGTGCCGTTGGTGATCACGAACTTCCAGGAGGCCGCGCTCTTGTTCAGCCACCACTTCGGGCTCCACTGCGCGGCGCCGCCCTTGACGTCCACCGAGGCCGCGACGGTGGCGTCGCGCTGGGCGAGATCGGAGACGGGGACACCGCTCGCGGTCAGACGGACGGAGTTGTCGGAGCGGAGCTGGGCGATCACACCCGTGTACGGGTCGACGTCCCAGGCGTTCCCCTCGAACGTCCCGGCGGTGTGCGACACGGGCGTCCCGCCGCGGACGTCGATCACCTTCAGCATGCCCGCCTCGACCATCGCGACGAAGCCGTCCCCGAGCTGCGCCTGCTCCCAGCGGGAGCCGGAGACGAGCGTCAGATTCCGCTTGGTGACGGTGTCATAGACACCCTGGCCCTCCGAGTTGAGGACACAGTTCCACAGCAGCCAGCGGCCGACCGCCTGGAAGTCGTTCAGCAGACAGCCGCGCCCGAACCACACCGGCTCGCCCCGCTGCCCGGTCAGCAGGTCGACGGGGACCACGCTGTCGTTGCCGTCCTTCACCCACGCGGTGGTGCCCCAGATCGCCCGTACGGTCTCCTTCGTCGTGTGCGCCGTGCGCCCGGTGTCGAGGTCGACGATCCGGGTCTCCACCACGCCATTGCTCTCGATCGGCCCGGCCAGGGCGGCGAAGCGGCCGTTGGCGGCGTCCGCGGTCCGATAGCTGCGGCTGCTGTCGATCCGGGTGCCGGGCAGCGACTGGGTGGCCCCGAGAAGCCGGGGCTGCTGTACGTCGTCCGTGCCGTAGCCGGAGACGACCGTCCGGCCGTCGCCGGTGTCGAGCAGACGCGGAGTGCTGTACGCGTACAGGTCCGGCGCGACACGGCCTCGGGTGGTGCGTGCCCCCACCGCGGGGGAGCCGGTCACTCCGGTCTCGCGGGTGTGGAGATACGTCCAGTCACTCACGGGGTCCTGCTCGATGGTGGTCAGCCGCCCCTGGGCGAGGGTCAGCTGGGAGACCTTGTGGGCGGTCGGCTTGGGGTACGCGTCCGCGACCCGGCGCACGGTGACCCCGCCGCCCGGGGCGGCCTCGACGCGGGAGACGCCCCAGTTCTCCGTGCCGGCGCCGCCGGCGACCAGCAGCCCGCCGTCCGGAGTCGCGACGGCCTGCATCGACGTCCTGGCCAGCAGAGTCCTCGGCGCGGAACCGTCGAGGGGTACGGCTTCCACCCGCGAGACCGCGCGGTTGGTGTCGTGAGGGCCCAGCGCGGAGTCGTACCGGGACACGATGGGGGTGTCCCCGACCATGCCCAGGACCTGCGCGACACCGCCGACCCGAACGGTCCGCACGGCGGCGGCCGGGTTCTGACGGGAGGCGACGTACAGGGTGCCGTCATAGCACCACACCACGTGGGTGGGGCTGATCGCGACCTGGGAGTACCAGGTGATCACGTTGTACGGCGGGACGGTGAAGCGCCCCCGCTCGACATCGAGCCATCCGGTGACCTCGTCGTCGCCCTTCCGGTACCGCACGAGCTGTCCGCGCGCGTCGCCCAGCCCGGCGGCGGCCCACAGGCGGACGCCGGAGGGCACGCCCTCCACCGTGCGGTCGCTGACGGAGCCGTCGGCCCGGACGTCCAGCATGTGCCACACGGAGTCGACACCCGGGGTCCCCGCCGTCGTGACGACCGTCGATCCGAGGGTGCTGAAGTAGGAGTGCCCGGCTGGGAGCGGAACCTTGCTGACCTGGCCGGACGCCATGTTCCGCAGCGTCACGGTCCGGGTGGGCGCGTCGTAGCGGGCGACGACGTCCGAGCCCGCGCCGGCACTGGTGCCGCCGTGCAGATCCGTCTGCGAGACATCGACGGCGGTTTCGACACCGCCGTACGTCGTCCACAGATGCCCCCGCTCCCCCTCGTACCGGAGGAACCCGGAAGGCCCCGCGCTCAGCAGGTTCGTCCGGGGAACCATGGCCGTGGTGGCGGGCACGGTCACCTCTCCGGCGACCGTCTCCCCATACGCGCTGCCGGCCGAGAGCGGGCCGAGCCCGAGGGCGAGCGTGAAGGAAACGGCGGTGGCTGTGGCGCCTCGTACGAGCACACGTCTGCCCATGCAGGACCTCTCCGGGGATGGTGGTGGAGGGCTTGGAGAGACTTCCGCGTACGCCGCTGAGCCGCGCGCGATGAGCGCGCGGCGGTCAGGACACTCAGACCCCCCAAGTGAGTGCCCGGACTATAGCAATTACCCGTGCATGAACCATGGGTCGGTGAGTGATAGCAGGTGGCGATACGGGCCGGGCGCTGCGACCCGGCTCGCCGAAGGAGCTCTCCCCAACGCACGGTTGGTCAATGTGTCCAGGATGGCCGCAGATAGGGGACAGGCCGTGGTTGAGACCTGGACCGGCTCATTGGGCAACGCTGGCCTTGACGCGGCGGCTCATCGATCGTGGAGCACGGCCGGCCGGCGGACGGGTACGACGGTGAGCAGGTCTTCGAGCCCTTTGAAGTCATCGGGGTTGGTGGTGAAGAGAGGCAGGTCTTCGGCGATCGCGATCGCCGCGATCATCAAGTCGGCCACTCGCCGCCGGGGCCCCCGGCCGGCTCCGATGACTGCCGCGCACACCCGGCCGTATATACGGGCGGCTTCGGCGTCGAACGGGATGGGGTCGAATTCGTTCTCGGCACGCTGCAGGACATCCATTCGGCGTGCGCGCTCGGCGTGCTCGTCGTAGTCGTCCTGGTCTTCGTTCCGGCGCACTTCGTGGGGTCCTGTGGAGAGCTCCGCCAGGGTGATGGCGCTGATCGCCACCTCGGCGGGCAGTTCCTCGGGGTCCACCCACTTGCGCAGGATCATGATGTCGGTGTCGAGCAGTCCCTGCTGGTGTTCAGCGGGCATAGGGATCGTCTGTCTCCTGCTCGGCGGTGGTGCCCTGGCCGGCCCGGAAGGCATCGAGGGAGATGTCGGGCGCCGCGCGGGACATCGCCGCGAACTCGCCGCGGGGGACGAACCGCCGGCGTCGCCGGAGGGGAATCAGCTCACCGATCTGGTGGCCATCCCGGGTGACGGTGAAGGATTGCCCTCCCTGAACGGCATCCATGATCTCTTTCGACCGACTGCGCAGATCGCGTTGGGTGATCTCGTGCTGGGCTGCCATGGCTACACGGTAACCTCATGTGCTACCTGGTGCTACCTGGTGCTACCTGGTGCTACATCGTGGCGCACTGATGAGGCCGGGTAACTGCGGCGGCCGCGCGTGACGCGGAGGATGCCAGGCAACGGCAAGGTTCCGGAAGCGGGGACCGAAGGCTCTCAGGGGAATCGAACGGATGCGGATGCGGGCCGGGTTTGGGCTCGACGGGGCGCCGTCGGCCGTCTGGACCGGCCGCTGCGGGCCGCTTGCGGTAAGGGTTGCGACCGGCAATCGGGCACGGGATGTGCGAAGCGGGCACGCTGCACCAGAGTGGTCTAGACAACACGAAAGCCCCGGGCCGCTGGCCTGGGGCTTTTCTTTGGAGCGGGTGACGAGAATCGAACTCGCGCTCTGAGCTTGGGAAGCTCATGTTCTACCATTAAACTACACCCGCAGTGCGGTCGATGATCAAGAACCGCGACTCCGCTCACTCTACCCCATCCCTCCGCCCCGATGTGCGGCTCCGCCGCGCGTTTCCGTGCTCGGGATGTCCGATGCGGCTGCGGGGCAGGGCAGTTGAGGCATACCGTTGGCCTGCGGAGTGCCGCTTGTCATCCCGTCCGGAGTATCCCTTAATGTGGGCGTTCGTCCGCATTTACATCCGCATTTATGGGGAAGGGACTCGATGGATCTGATGGAGGGCACCGTCGTCCGCTGTGCCGAGGGCCATGTCTTCGCCACCGCCTCGCTGCCGATGCAGCAGCTCGGTGCCGGGCGGATCGGGCCCGGGCGGCTGGTGCGGTGTCCGCGGTGTGCGCGGTTGCGGAGTGTGGTGCGGGTGGGGGGTGGGCGGCAGCAGGTGGCGGGGGGTGGGTGAACCGCGGGGTGCGGCGGGGGAGGCGCGGGGGCGGGAGTCGGCTGCGTATCCTCGGGGGGTGCTTCTCTCAGATAAAGACATCCGGGCCGAGATCGACGCCGGGCGGGTTCGCATCGATCCGTTCGACGAATCCATGGTGCAGCCTTCGAGTATCGATGTGCGGCTCGACCGCTACTTCCGGGTGTTCGAGAACCACCGCTATCCGCACATCGACCCCGCCGTGGAGCAGGCCGATCTCACGCGCACGGTGGAGCCGGAGGGCGACGAGGCGTTCATTCTGCATCCCGGGGAATTCGTGCTGGCCTCCACCTATGAGGTCATCACCCTGCCCGACGATCTCGCCTCCCGGCTGGAGGGGAAGAGCTCCCTCGGGCGGCTCGGGCTCGTGACCCATTCCACCGCCGGGTTCATCGACCCCGGGTTCTCCGGGCATGTGACCCTTGAGCTGTCGAATCTCGCGACCCTGCCGATCAAGCTCTGGCCGGGGATGAAGATCGGACAGCTCTGCATGTTCCGGCTCAGCTCCCCGGCCGAGTTCCCGTACGGGAGCGGGCCGTACGGGTCGCGTTATCAGGGGCAGCGCGGGCCGACCGCGTCCCGTTCGTTCCAGAATTTCCATCGGACCCAGGTGTGACCATGAGTGACGTACGAGAGAACCTGACGTACGAGAAGTTCGGCGGCGCCATCCGGGAGCTCGCGCAGACCATCGCGGATGACGGATACGAGCCGGATGTCGTGCTCTCCATCGCCCGGGGCGGGGTTTTCGTCGCCGGCGGGCTGGCGTACGCGCTGGACTGCAAGAACATTCATCTGGTGAATGTGGAGTTCTACACGGGTGTCGGCACCACGCTGGAAATGCCGGTCATGCTGGCGCCGGTGCCCAATGCGATCGACTTCTCCGACAAGAAGGTCCTGATCGCCGACGATGTCGCCGACACCGGCAAGACGCTCAAGCTTGTGCACGACTTCTGTGTCGACCATGTCGCCGAGGTCCGGTCCGCCGTGATCTACGAGAAGTCGCACTCGCTGGTGAAGTGCGAGTACGTGTGGAAGCGGACCGACGAGTGGATCAATTTCCCGTGGAGTGTCGAGAAGCCCGTTGTGCGCAGGAGCGGACAGGTTCTCGACGCGTAGACCCGGTCTCAGACGCGTGGACCCGATTCATGGGAATGGCCCCGGCAGCTCGGCTGCCGGGGCCATTTCCATGAGAGCGGATGAATTCAGAGCGTGCCGAGCTTGATGATCGAGAGCAGCGCGACCAGCTGGATCGCCGACGCGCCGAGCGCCTTCGGCCACGGCAGATCGTGCGACTTGCTCACCATCACCGTGAACAGCGCTCCGGCCGCCAGCCAGGTCGCCCAGCCCACCACCTGGACCAGGGAGTTCTCGCCGCCCAGGAACATCGCGAAGAGCAGACGCGGGGCGTCCGTGAGCGACATGATCAGCATGGAGAGGCCGACCGTGGGCTGCCACGATCCGGTGCCGCCGAGCTGGCGGGCCAGTTGGTGGGTCACCGCGCCCAGGATCAGGCCGCCGATGACGAACGCGATGCCGGTGGTCAGCACATAGGGGATCGCGGTGGAGATCGTCGCGTTGATCGTCTCCTCGCGGGCCTGGTCGAAGCCGAAGATCGCCAGGCAGCCGTAGAGGAAGGTGACGGCCAGCGCCGGGCCCCACACCGCGTAGTCCCGCATCTGCCAGAAGGTCGCGGCCGGGCGCAGCACGATGCCGCTCAGCAGCGGCTTCCACGGCAGCCGGGGGCCCGCCGGCGGGGCGGGGGCGTTGCCGGCCTGGTAGGTCGCGCCCTGGCCGTAGGGGTCCTCGGTGCTGAACACCTGGGTGTGCCCCGGGTTGTTCGCGTACGGGTCCGACTGCGGGTGGTGTTGCTGCTGCTGATAGGGCTCGCCGAAGTACTCGGGCTCGCCCTGCCGGCCCTGCGGTGCCTGCCGGCCCTGATGTCCGGGCGGTGGGCCCGAGGGGCGGCGGCGGCCGTCCGGGCGCTGCCACTGCGGGGGTTGCTGCTGCTGCGCATACGGGGGCGCCGGCTGGCCACCCCCGTACGGTGGCGGTGCCTGCTGCGGTTGCTGCTGCTGCGTGCGGTTGTCCCGGCCGCGTCCGATCCTGAATCCAGCCACGCTTTGAACGTACCCGCTTCCGGGCCGACACGTGCGGGCGGACCGGGTGTGAACGGGCCTTTGCGGCTGACCTGTGACATCCCCTAAGGGCGGCGCGGCTCCTCCCCTAAGGGAGGAACAGGGCCGTGCTGAAGGTCACCAGGGGGCTGCCGTCCGCGCCGTACAGCGACACCGTGTCCGTCCGGTCGCCCTGGTGGGTGCGGAGCACCACGTCCGGGCGCTTGTCGCCGTCGAAGTCCGCGTACCGCAGCACATCGCCGGCCGCGGGGAGCGGGAGTGCCTTGGCGCGGTACGGGGTGCCCTTGCCCGCCGGGCCGTCGGGGCCGCCCCGCAGCAGGGTGCCCTTCACCGCCGCGCCCGGGACCGGCGGGCGGTCGGTCACCACCAGGTCGTCGTGGCCGTCGCCGTCCTGGTCGGGCTTCCGGAAGGGGGCCGACAGGGCCGGGCCGCCGCCCTCGACCACCGTCGCCGCGGTGCGCGGGGCGCCCTCGCGGGTGAAGGGGCCGCCCAGGAAACCTATCCGGCCGTCGGACGCGGTGACCGCCAGATCCGCGTCCCCGTCGCCGTCGAAGTCACCGCAGACCGGGTGGTCCGGCCAGTCGTTGCCGTACCGCGCCTTCTCCGGGATGCGCAGCACCACCGCCTTGCCCGCAAGACCGGCCGGGGAGCCGAAGAGGAGCTGGAGCGGGACCGGCGGGCGGCCCTTGCCGCCGTACGGCGGGTCGGTGGTCACCACCAGATCGGCGAAGCCGTCCCGGTCCAGGTCGCAGGAGACCCGGGCGTCGAAGGCCGCCGGGATCACTCCGCCGACCTCGGCCGCGTTGGCCCGCGCGGTCAGCAGGCGGTTCACGGCGGGGTTCAGCGCGCGCGGTCCCGCGGTGCCGTAGACGATGCCGATACCGGCGTCGTCGCCGTGGCTGTCGCGCGGATCCTTCACGAGATCGTTCAGGACCAGATCCCGCAGGCCGTCGCCGTTGAAGTCGTCCGGCAGTTCGCCGCCGTCGCCCCGGGGGACCGGGAGGGCGCTCGCCGGTCCGGGCCCGCCGGGCTCCGCGCCGCCGCTCCCGCCGTCCTCGCCGGCGGCGGCCGAGCAGCCGGTCAGCAGCAGTGCGCCGCAGACCGCGAGGGGCAGGAGTCCGCCCCGGGTACGCCTCCGCAGTAGGTGAAGCCGTGCCATCCGCTCCGTCCGCTCCGTGCGCGCCACACTCGTCCCATCCTCGCTCCGGCGCACCATCATCCCTGGCCCGGCCGTCCCGCGTACACCGCTTCCCGCAGGGCGGTACGGAACGGCGGCCGGACCCGCCCCCGAGGCGGATCCGGCCGCCGGCACCTGTGGTGCGGGGCTACTTCACGGGTTCCGGTTCCGGTGTGCCCGCGGGCTCGTCGGATGAGGCCGGGTCCGCGGGGGGCCGCTTCACCGACTCCAGCAGCAACTGGGCCACATCCACCACCTGGAGGGCCTCCTTCGCCGTCCCGTCGTTCTTCTTGCCGTTCACCGAGTCGGTCAGCATGACCAGGCAGAACGGGCAGGCGGTGGAGACGATGTCGGGGTTGAGGGAGAGGGCCTCGTCGACGCGCTCGTTGTTGATGCGCTTGCCGATCCGCTCCTCCATCCACATCCGCGCGCCGCCGGCGCCACAGCAGAAGCCGCGCTCCTTGTGGCGGTGCATCTCCTGCTGGCGCAGGCCCGGGACGGCGGACATGATCTCGCGCGGCGGGGTGTAGACCTTGTTGTGCCGGCCCAGATAGCAGGGGTCGTGGTACGTGATCAGGCCGTCGACCGGGGTGACCGGGACCAGCCGTCCCTCGTCGATCAGATGCTGGAGCAGCTGGGTGTGGTGGATGACCTCGAATTCGCCGCCCAGTTGCGGGTACTCGTTGGCGATGGTGTTGAAGCAGTGGGGGCAGGTGGCGACGATCCGCTTCGCCGACCTGGGCTTCCGGGTGGAGTCGTCCTCGTCATCCTCGCCGAAGGCCGTGTTCAGCATGGCCACGTTCTCCTGGCCGAGCTGCTGGAACAGGGGCTCATTGCCCAGCCGCCGCGGGGAGTCGCCGGTGCACTTCTCCTCGCCGCCCATGATCGCGAACTTCACGCCCGCCATGTGCAGCAGCTCCGCGAACGCCTTGGTCGTCTTCTTCGCCCGGTCCTCCAGCGCGCCCGCGCAGCCGACCCAGTACAGATAGTCGACCTCGGTGAGATCCTCGATGTCCCGGCCCACGATGGGGACCTCGAAGTCGACCTCCTTGGTCCACTCCACGCGCTGCTTCTTCGCCAGGCCCCAGGGGTTGCCCTTCTTCTCCAGGTTCTTGAGCATCGTGCCCGCCTCGGACGGGAACGCGGACTCGATCATCACCTGATAGCGGCGCATGTCGACGATGTGGTCGATGTGCTCGATGTCGACCGGGCACTGCTCGACACAGGCGCCGCAGGTGGTGCACGACCAGAGCACATCCGGGTCGATGACGCCGTTCTCCTCGAACGTGCCGATCAGCGGGCGCCCGGCCTCGGCCAGGGCCGCCGCCGGTACGTCCTTGAGGGCCTCGGCCGACGCCTTCTCCTCGCCCTCCATCGTCTTGCCGCCGCCGGCCAGCAGATAGGGGGCCTTGGCATGGGCGTGGTCGCGCAGCGACATGATCAGGAGCTTGGGGGAGAGCGGCTTCCCGGTGTTCCAGGCCGGGCACTGCGACTGGCAGCGCCCGCATTCGGTGCAGGTGGAGAAGTCGAGAAGGCCCTTCCAGGAGAAGTGCTCGACCTGGGAGGCGCCGAAGACGGCCTCCTCGCCCTCGTCGTCGAAGACCGTCTCGAAGTCGATCTCCTTGCCGCCGGAGGTCATCGGCAGCAGGGCGCCCAGCGCGGTCGCGCCGTCGGCGTTCCGCTTGAACCAGATGTTGGGGAAGCCGAGGAAGCGGTGCCAGGCCACGCCCATGTTGGTGTTGAGCGAGACCGTGATCATCCAGATCAGCGAGGCGCCGATCTTGATCATGGCGGTGAGGTAGGTCAGCGTCTGGAGGGTCGGCAGGCTGAGCCCGTCGAAGGCCGCCACCAGGGGGTACGAGGCGAAGTACGCGGCCTCGTAGCCGTCCACGTGGTGGAGGGCGCCCTCCAGTCCGCGCAGGACGAGGATGGCCAGGCCGATGATGAGGATGACGTACTCGACGAAGTACGCCTGCCATGCCTTGGAGCCGGCGAAGCGCGATTTGCGGCCCGCCCGTGAGGGCAGGTTCAGCAGCCGGATCGCCATCAGGATCAGGATGCCGACCACGGTCATCAGGCTGATGAACTCGATGTACAGCTCGAACGGCAGGAAGCCGCCGAGCACCGGCAGCACCCAGTCGGCCTGGAAGAGCTGGCCGTAGGCGTGCAGCAGGGTCGGCGGGAGGGTGAGGAAGCCGATCGCGACGAACCAGTGCGCGAAGCCGACGATGCCCCACCGGTTCATCCGGCTGTGGCCGAGGAATTCCCTGGCCAGGGTGATCGTGCGCTCTTTCGGCCGGTCCGTGCGGCTGCCCGCCGGCACGGCCCGGCCGAGTTTGACGAAGTGGAAGATCTGCGCGACGGCTCGGGCGATGAGCGCAACGCCGACCACGGTCAGGACCAGCGACACGATGATCGCGGCGAGTTGCATGTCGGGCTCCTCGGGCGCCTGCGAGGTGGGGAACACGGCACTGATCCGGCACCGCCCGGAGTCACTACTAAGCGGTAACTTAATCAGTTCGTGCTGAGACTACCCATTCCTTCCGCCGCACTGTAGCCACGCGGCCGGTGATCTGTGTCGCTCAGGTCACCCTTCCCCGGCGCGTCTCCAGCGGGCCGCCGGGCGGCGGGACGGGGGCCGGCCGCGGACCGCCGCCGGGAGGGTGCGCGCCAGGACGGCCAGATCCATGCCGATCCAGTGCTCGTCCACATAGTGCAGATCCAGTACGCCCCGCTCCTCCCACGGCAGTCCGGAGCGCCCGCCCACCTGCCACAGACCGGTGACCCCGGGGCGCACGGAGGCGCGGGCCCGGTCTGCGCCCGGCGCCGGGGCCGGGCCGGACGGGGGCATCGGGCGCGGCCCCACCAGGGACATCTCGCCCCGCACGACATTGACGAGCTGGGGCAGATGGTCCAGGAAGTGCCGGTGCAGCGCCCTGCCCAGCCGGGTGCCGCGGTCCGTGCGGAAGCTCAGTATCGGGAAGGGGCGCCCGCCGAGGCCCGCGCGCTCCCGGGGTACGAGGACGGGGCCGCGGGAGGTCTCGGCCACCGCCGCGGCGATCACCAGCAGCGGGGCGGCCAGGAGAAGGAGCAGGGCCGATCCGGCGATCATGTCGAACGCCCGTTTGGGCTGCACTGATGCTCCCTGGGGGAGGAGGGTTCCTGTCGTTTGTGTAGTGATCTGAGTTCTTTCGGGATGCTTTGGGGGTGTTTCGGGAATGACTGTGGCAGACGGGGTGGGCGGGGTGGGGGTGCCGCGCGTCCGGTGGGGTCATGGATGTCGTGGGGTGCGCGGGGTCTCGCCCCGCAGGCGGGCGGCCTCTCCGGGGTGCGGATAAGCGGGGGATAAAAGTTGAGTCCATCCGACTCAGGTCTGTTGACTCGGAGAGGAAGGTCGTGCATCCTTGAGCCAGATCCACTCAAGTAGTCAGCTGGAGGAATTGACATGGCACGTGCGGTCGGCATCGACCTGGGCACGACTAACTCCGTCGTCAGCGTTCTGGAGGGCGGCGAGCCCACCGTCATCACCAACGCCGAGGGTGCCCGGACCACGCCGTCCGTCGTGGCCTTCGCGAAGAACGGTGAGGTGCTGGTCGGCGAGGTCGCCAAGCGCCAGGCGGTCACCAACGTCGACAGGACCATCCGGTCGGTCAAGCGCCACATGGGCACCGACTGGAAGATCGAGCTGGACGGGAAGAACTTCAACCCGCAGCAGATGAGCGCCTTCATTCTGCAGAAGCTCAAGCGCGACGCGGAGGCTTACCTGGGCGAGAAGGTGACCGACGCGGTCATCACCGTCCCGGCGTACTTCAACGACTCCGAGCGCCAGGCGACCAAGGAGGCCGGTGAGATCGCGGGCCTCAACGTCCTGCGCATCGTCAACGAGCCCACCGCCGCCGCGCTGGCGTACGGCCTCGACAAGGACGACCAGACGATCCTCGTCTTCGACCTCGGCGGCGGCACCTTCGACGTCTCGCTGCTGGAGATCGGCGACGGTGTCGTCGAGGTCAAGGCCACCAACGGCGACAACCACCTCGGTGGTGACGACTGGGACCAGCGGGTCGTCGACTACCTGGTGAAGCAGTTCGCCAACGGCCACGGCGTGGACCTGTCCAAGGACAAGATGGCTCTCCAGCGTCTCCGCGAGGCCGCGGAGAAGGCGAAGATCGAGCTCTCCTCGTCCACCGAGACGTCCATCAACCTGCCCTACATCACGGCGTCCGCCGAGGGCCCGCTGCACCTGGACGAGAAGCTCACCCGCGCCCAGTTCCAGCAGCTGACCGCGGACCTGCTGGAGCGCTGCAAGACCCCGTTCCAGAACGTCATCAAGGACGCGGGCATCGCCCTCTCCGAGATCGACCACGTCGTGCTCGTCGGCGGCTCCACCCGCATGCCGGCCGTCGCCGAGCTGGTCAAGCAGCTCACCGGCGGCCAGGAGGCCAACAAGGGTGTGAACCCCGACGAGGTCGTCGCCATCGGCGCCGCCCTCCAGGCCGGTGTCCTCAAGGGCGAGGTCAAGGACGTACTCCTCCTCGACGTCACCCCGCTCTCCCTCGGCATTGAGACCAAGGGCGGCATCATGACCAAGCTCATCGAGCGGAACACCACGATTCCGACGAAGCGCTCCGAGATCTTCACGACGGCCGAGGACAACCAGCCGTCCGTGCAGATCCAGGTCTACCAGGGCGAGCGCGAGATCGCGGCGTACAACAAGAAGCTCGGCATGTTCGAGCTGACCGGTCTGCCGCCGGCCCCGCGCGGGGTCCCGCAGATCGAGGTCGCCTTCGACATCGACGCCAACGGCATCATGCACGTGACCGCGAAGGACCTGGGCACGGGCAAGGAGCAGAAGATGACCGTCACCGGCGGCTCCTCGCTGCCGAAGGACGAGGTCGACCGGATGCGCCAGGAGGCCGAGCAGTACGCGGACGAGGACCACCGCCGCCGCGAGGCCGCCGAGTCCCGCAACCAGGGCGAGCAGCTCGTCTACCAGACCGAGAAGTTCCTCAAGGACAACGAGGACAAGGTCCCCGGCGATGTGAAGACCGAGGTCGAGGCCGCTGTCGCCGAGCTGAAGGAGAAGCTCAAGGGCGAGGACAGCGCCGAGATCCGCACCGCCACCGAGAAGGTCGGCGCGGTCTCCCAGAAGCTGGGCCAGGCGCTCTACGCGGACGCCCAGGGCGCCGCCGCCGGTGACGCCCCGGGCGACGCCGGTGCGGCCGGCCAGGCCAAGGCCGAGGACGATGTCGTGGACGCCGAGATCGTCGACGACGAGAAGGACACCAAGGGTGGTGCCGCGTGACGGAGGAGACTCCGGGCTTCGAGGAGGAGCCCGACGTCCCTTCCGGCGCCACCTCTGACGACGCCGACGCCGCCGAGTCCGCCGAACCCTCCGACAAGGAGGGGGAGGCGGCCCCGGGGGCAGGGGACGCAGCCAAGATCGCAGGTCTGACGGCTCAGCTGGACCAGGTCCGCACCGCGCTCAACGAGCGCACCGGGGACCTCCAGCGGCTCCAGGCCGAGTACCAGAACTACCGCCGCAGGGTGGAGCGGGACAGGATCACGGTCAAGGAGATCGCCACCGCGTCTCTCCTCTCCGACCTGCTGCCCGTGCTGGACGACATCGGCCGTGCCCGGGAGCACGGGGAGCTGGTGGGCGGCTTCAAGTCCGTCGCCGAATCCCTGGAGACCTCGGTCGCCAAGATGGGCCTCCAGCAGTTCGGCAAGGAGGGCGAGCCCTTCGACCCGACCATCCACGAGGCGCTGATGCACAGCTATGCGCCGGATGTCACCGAGACGACATGCGTCGCGGTGCTCCAGCCGGGGTATCGCATCGGCGAGCGGACCATCCGCCCCGCCCGGGTCGCGGTCGCCGAGCCCCAGCCGGGCGCGGCACCCGCCGGCAAGGACGAGGCGGCGGCCGACGAGGACGGCGCCGGCCCGGACGAGGGCTGACGCATCGCAGTCCGGGGCAGCGGTCCGCGAGGACCGGGGCCCATGAGCAGTGAGGGTCCGGAGCCATCCGGACAGCGGCCCGCGGCGGGTTCCGGGTCCGGTACGGAGAGTGCTCCGGACCGGGCCCGGAACACCGGCCGGGCCGTGATGGTCGGGACCGCGGCAGCGGTTGACGTGACAGTGACAAAGATCCGGAACACCGTCCGGAAGGAGGGACGCCGATGAGCACCAAGGACTTCGTCGAGAAGGACTACTACAAGGTCCTCGGCGTTCCCAAGGACGCCACCGAGGCCGAGATCAAGAAGGCGTACCGGAAGCTCGCCCGCGAGTACCACCCGGACGCCAACAAGGGTGACACCGGGGCCGAGGAGCGCTTCAAGGAGATCTCCGAGGCCAATGACATCCTCGGCGACCCCAAGCGGCGCAAGGAGTACGACGAGGCCCGCGCCCTCTTCGGCAACGGCGGCTTCCGCCCCGGTCCCGGCGGGCCCGGGGGCGGATCCTTCAACTTCGACCTGGGCGACCTCTTCGGGGGCACCGCCCCGGGCGGTGCCGGCGCGGGCCAGCCCGGCGCCGGCGGGTTCGGCGGCGGGCTCGGGGATGTGTTCGGCGGCCTCTTCAACCGCGGCTCCGGGCCCACCGGTCCCCGTGTCCAGCCGCGGCGCGGCCAGGACGTCGAGTCCGAGGTGACGCTCAGCTTCACCGAGGCCGTGGACGGGGCCACCGTCCCGCTGCGGATGTCCAGCTCGGCCGCGTGCAAGGCGTGTTCGGGCACCGGCGACAAGAACGGCACCCCCAGGGTCTGCCCGACCTGTGTCGGCACCGGCCAGGTCTCGCGCGGCGGCAGCGGATCCTTCTCGCTGACCGATCCCTGTGTGGAGTGCAAGGGCCGCGGCCTGATCGCCCAGGACCCCTGCGAGGTCTGCAAGGGCAGCGGGCGCGCCCGCTCCTCGCGCACCATGCAGGTCAGGATTCCGCCGGGGGTCGCCGACGGCCAGCGGATCAGGCTGCGCGGCAAGGGTGCCCCGGGCGAGCGCGGCGGCCCGGCCGGTGACCTCTATGTCGTGGTCCATGTCGGGGACCACCCGGTCTTCGGCCGCAAGGACGACAACCTCACCATCACCGTGCCCGTCACCTATCCGGAGGCGGTGCTCGGCGGCGAGGTGAAGGTGCCCACCCTCGGTGGGCCGCCGGTCACCCTGAAGCTCCCGGCCGGGACTCCCAATGGCCGGACCATGCGCGCCCGCGGCAAGGGGGCCGTCCGCAAGGACGGGACCCGTGGTGACCTGCTGGTCACCGTCGAGGTCGCGGTTCCCGAGGACTTGGGCGACAAGGCGAAGGAAGCGCTGGAGGCGTACCGCGAAGCCACCGCGGACGAGGACCCGAGGGCCGAGCTGTTCCAGGCCGCGAAGGGAGCATGAGGTTTCATGGACGGAAGGCGTCGCAACCCCTATGAGCTGACCGACGAGTCGCCGGTGTACGTGATCTCGGTGGCCGCACAGCTCTCCGGTCTGCATCCGCAAACACTGCGGCAGTACGACCGGCTGGGGCTGGTCTCACCCGATCGCACCGCCGGGCGGGGCCGCCGGTACTCGGCCCGTGACATCCAGCTGCTGCGCACCGTCCAGCAGCTCTCCCAGGACGAGGGCATCAACCTCGCCGGCATCAAGCGCATCATCGAGCTGGAGCACCAGGTCGCGGCATTGCAGTCGCGGGTCGCCGAGCTGTCGGCGGCGGTCGAGGGCGCCGCGGTGGCGATGCGCCAGCGCGAGGCGCAGGTGCATGCCTCCTACCGGCGCGATCTGGTGCCGTACCAGGAGGTGCAGCAGGCGAGCGCGCTGGTCGTCTGGCGCCCCAGACGGGGCGAGGGCGGGCAGTGAGCCCGATTCCGGTCCGGTAGAGCCCCATCCCGGGCCCCCGGGCCCGTACGTGGCTCCGGCGCGGCCGTGCGGCCGTTTCGCCCGCCTCCGCGCCGATCTCAAACCTCCCTACCATCGCCCCCGCCGTTCGGCGCGTCGGGGGCGATGGTTTCCGGCCCTTGTACGGAGCGCGGCCGGCGCGGGGTGACGCCGCCTCAGGAATCCTGTTCCAGGATCCCCGACTGGGCGATCAGATACCCCAGCTGAGTCCGGCTTCCGCTGCCCAGCGATGAGCCCAGCTTGGCGATGTGGGCCCGGCAGGTCCGTACATTCATCCCGAGACGACGGGCGATCGCCTCGTCCACATGGCCTTCCACCAGCAGTTTCGCGATGGATCGCTGTACTCCGGTGATCCCGCCCAGATCGGGGCCGTAGGTGACCGGCTCCTCCCAGGGCAGTCCGTGCAGCCAGAACTGCTCGAAGACGCCGACGAGATACTCGACTATTCCCCGGTGCCGCAGCTCCAGCGCGGAGAGCCGGTCGCTGCTCGCCGGGATGAAGGCGACCTTCCGGTCCACGATGATCAGTCGGTCGATTATCTCCTCCAGTGTCCGCACCTCCACCCCGGACGGCCCGACGATCTCCATGTAGGCCAGCGTGGCGGGGTGGTGACGGGCCGTGTGCTGATAGAGCGTGCGCATCCGTACGCCCCGCTCGATCAGCGGCTTCACCCTGCGCAGGGCCTTCTCCAGCACATGGGGCTGCCGGCCGCTGCCGGGCTGGACGGTGAGCAGTTCCTCATTGCACTCCGCGGTCACCTGATCGAGGCTCGCGTTGATGCGGTTCCGGCCCTCCAGGACGGTCACTCCCTGGGGCGCGGTGGAATTCTGCGCGGTGAAGGCCATGAATGGCTCAAGTGCGTCGGTCAGCGCGACCGCTCGCCGTCTGCGCTCTTGGATCTCGCGTTCGATCGGGTATATCAGCTGTGTCAGCGCGGTCGTCGGCGCGACGGGACGGAGCCACTGCGGGTCATCGGGATCCGGGTGCAGCAGGGCGAGATCGAAGAGACACGACACTTGTTCCGCTTCCGAGCGGGCGATACGACCGGTGCGAAGACCAGCGATGTACAGATTTTTCCCAGCCTCGCATAGCTCACCGCCCGCATGAGAATGTCCAAATTCGCCCATACTAGGCGCCATATGCACCCCCCTCAGGCTCCTGCATTACAGGAACATGATGCCTGCCGTCGCTGGTGCAAGCGTTCGGAGTGAGACATCGTCTTATGCGCGGGGGAGGAGGAATGATCAAAAGAGGTGGAGATCACCCATGTCTAGGACGCTACGTGCTCTTTGTGCTCTTGCCATAGCGGCTGCCGCGCTCGGCGTTGGCGCCCTCGGTGAGCCCACCTGGGACAGCTCTCCCGCCGGCGCGCTGGTGGCGACCCAGGGCGGACCCTCACTGGGTGAAGGTGAGCCCACGTGGGATGTGGCTCCGACCAACAGCACAGAAGCATGACCGTTCCACCGGACGACCGGGTCTTCCGGCGTGAGATGGCTACGGCCTATCGCTCGGGGTGGCATTTCATCGACCTCGTCACGGCAATCCCCCACCGTGGCGACTCGTTGATGGTCACCCTGTTCGGCGAGCCGATCGTCGTGGCACGCGAAGAAGACGAGGACGTCCGAGCGTA
Source organism: Streptomyces sp. CAU 1734 (assembly GCF_039888735.1). Lineage (NCBI taxonomy): Bacteria > Bacillati > Actinomycetota > Actinomycetes > Kitasatosporales > Streptomycetaceae > Streptomyces > Streptomyces sp. CAU 1734. The sequence continues at coordinate 332,658 of NZ_JBDQQP010000001.1, read as the reverse complement.
CCGGTGCCTTCGCAGGCCCCGGGGTGCCCCGCAGCCCGTACGGTGCGCCATCCGCTACGGAATGATTTTTGTCAATCTCGACCAGCGAGACCATCAGATGGTCGAGCCCGACACCACCACCGCCACCCCCCGCAGTGCTTGAGCGATTCCCCCGTCGTACCAGATCGCTCAGGCGCTTCCCCCACACAGCGGCACCATCGCGGACCTGAAACGCGATGGTGCCGCTGTGCTGTGCGCACGCGCCCGGCGCGGCCCCGGCATCCAGGGTGCCCCCGGCCCCCGGCGCCACAGGGCCTCGTACCGCCCCGTACCGCCCTGTTCGCGCCCCCGGGTCCCCGGGCCGCGCGGAAGGGTGCGTACCGCCCCCGGGGCCGCCACCGCGCCCCGCACGGGGCCGCTGAGCCGCCCCGGGCGCCCGGCCGCCGGCCTCAGCAGCGCCCGAGGGCGCGGCTCACCGTGATCTCGATGACCACCCGGTCGGGGTTGGGGCTCGGGGTCCGCCCGTACCGCTCCGCGTAGCGCTCCACCGCGTCGGCCACCGACGCCGCGTCCGTGAGGATCCGCGCCCGGCCCTCCAGGGTCGACCAGCGCTTGCGGTCCACCTGGCAGAGCGCCACCCGCGCCCCGGCCGGGTCCGCCGACCGGAGGATGTGGGCGACCTTGCGGCTGTTCCTGTTGGTGATCACCCGGGCCGTGCCCGAGGCGGGGTCGAAGGTCGCGCCGACCGGCACCACATGGAGGCTGCCGTCCGGCCGCTGGGTGCTGAGCGTGCACAGGTGGTACTCGCGCCAGAAAGCGGGATCGACCCGCGAGAGGTTGGATGCATCCGAGGACATGACCGCAGATTAGTTGCGTTCGCCAATGCTCCGCGCCGGGGGCCGTCCCCCGCCACGCGTCCGAGGCCCATGGGATGGCGCAACAGGGTTGAGTGGAATAGACTCAACTTTATGCAGGTTGAATGAGTCAGTATCAAGGGGAACGGCTTGCTTCCCCCGTAAGGAGGAGAGACCGCACGTGGATGCCGAGCTGACCAACAAGAGCCGGGACGCCATCAATGCCGCCACCAACCGCGCGGTGTCCTCGGGAAACCCGGATCTGACCCCCGCGCATCTGCTCTTCGCACTGCTCACCGGCGCCGACAACGAGAACATCGTCGATCTGCTGGCCGCCGTCGAGGCCGACCAGGCCGTCGTGCGGGCCGGGGCGGAGCAGGTCATCGCCGCCCAGCCCAGCGTGGCCGGTTCCACGGTCGCGCCGCCGCAGCCCAACCGCGAGTTCCTCGCGGTGATCGCCGATGCCGCGGAGCGCGCCAAGGAGCTGGGCGACGACTTCCTCTCCACCGAACACCTGCTGATCGGCATCGCCGCCAAGGGCGGCCAGGCCGGAGAAGTGCTGTCCGGGCAGCGCGCGACCGCCGCACGCCTGCTGGACGCCTTCGAGAACGTCCGGGGAGGACGCCGCGTGACCACACCCGATCCCGAGGGCCAGTACAAGGCGCTGGAGAAGTTCGGCACGGACTTCACCGCCGCCGCCCGGGAGGGCAAGCTCGACCCCGTCATCGGCCGGGACCAGGAGATCCGCCGGGTCGTCCAGGTGCTCTCCCGGCGCACCAAGAACAACCCCGTCCTCATCGGCGAGCCCGGCGTCGGCAAGACCGCCGTCGTGGAGGGACTCGCCCAGCGGATCGTGAAGGGCGACGTCCCCGAGTCGCTGAAGAACAAGCGGCTGGTCTCGCTCGACCTCGGCGCCATGGTGGCCGGGGCCAAGTACCGCGGCGAGTTCGAGGAGCGGCTCAAGACCGTGCTCTCCGAGATCAAGGGGAGCGACGGCCAGATCATCACCTTCATCGACGAGCTGCACACCGTCGTCGGCGCGGGCGCCGGCGGCGACTCCTCGATGGACGCCGGCAACATGCTCAAGCCGATGCTGGCCCGCGGTGAGCTGCGCATGGTCGGCGCGACCACCCTGGACGAGTACCGCGAGCGGATCGAGAAGGACCCGGCGCTGGAGCGGCGCTTCCAGCAGGTGCTGGTGGCCGAGCCCACGGTGGAGGACACCATCGCGATCCTGCGCGGGCTCAAGGGCCGTTACGAGGCCCACCACAAGGTGCAGATCGCCGACTCCGCGCTGGTGGCGGCGGCGACCCTCTCCGACCGCTACATCACCTCCCGCTTCCTGCCCGACAAGGCCATCGACCTGGTGGACGAGGCGGCCTCCCGGCTGCGGATGGAGATCGACTCCTCGCCGGTCGAGATCGACGAGCTCCAGCGGGCCGTCGACCGGCTGCTGATGGAGGAGATGGCTCTCAAGAACGAATCGGATCCCGCCTCCCGGCAGCGGCTGGAGAAGCTGCGCCGGGATCTCGCCGACAAGCAGGAGGAGCTGCGCGGCCTCACCGCCCGCTGGGAGAAGGAGAAGCAGGGCCTCAACCGGGTGGGTGAGCTGAAGGAGCGCCTGGACGAGCTCCGCGGCCAGGCCGAGCGCGCGCAGCGCGACGGCGACTTCGACTCCGCCTCCAAACTGCTGTACGGGGAGATCCCGGCCCTGGAGCGGGAGCTCGCGGAGGCGTCGGAGGCCGAGGAGGAGGCGCGTTCCGGCAGCCGCGCCACCATGGTCAAGGAAGAGGTCGGCCCCGACGACATCGCCGATGTGGTCGGCTCCTGGACCGGCATTCCGGCCGGGCGGCTGCTGGAGGGCGAGACCCAGAAGCTGCTGCGGATGGAGGACGAGCTCGGCCGCCGGCTGATCGGCCAGACCGAGGCCGTACGGGCGGTGTCGGACGCGGTGCGGCGTACGCGCGCGGGCATCGCCGATCCCGACCGGCCGACCGGATCCTTCCTCTTCCTCGGCCCCACCGGTGTCGGCAAGACCGAACTGGCCAAGGCGCTGGCGGACTTCCTCTTCGACGACGAGCGGGCGATGATCCGCATCGACATGTCGGAGTACGGCGAGAAGCACAGCGTGGCCCGGCTGGTCGGCGCGCCTCCCGGCTATGTGGGGTACGAGGAGGGCGGCCAGCTCACCGAGGCGGTGCGCCGCCGTCCGTACAGCGTGGTGCTGCTCGACGAGGTGGAGAAGGCGCATCCGGAGGTCTTCGACATCCTCCTCCAGGTGCTGGACGACGGCCGGCTCACCGACGGCCAGGGCCGCACGGTGGACTTCCGGAACACGATCCTGATCCTGACCTCCAATCTCGGCAGCCACTTCCTGGTGGATCCGCAGACCACGCCGGAGGAGAAGAAGCAGCAGGTCCTGGAGGTCGTACGGGCCTCCTTCAAGCCGGAGTTCATCAACCGGCTGGACGATCTGGTGGTCTTCTCGGCGCTGGACAAGGCCGAACTGGAACAGATCGCCAGGCTCCAGATCGACCGGCTCGCCAAGCGGCTCGCGGAGCGCCGGCTCACCCTGGAGGTCACCCCGAAGGCGCTGGAGTGGCTGGCCGAGGAGGGCAATGACCCGGCGTACGGGGCACGGCCGCTGCGGCGGCTGGTGCAGACGGCGATCGGGGACCGGCTGGCGAGGGAGATTCTCTCCGGCGAGGTCTCGGACGGGGACACGGTGCGGGTGGACCGCGTCGGGGACGGGCTGACCGTGGGCCGGGCGGAGGTCTGACGGCCGGAGCCGGGGCGGGGGATCCCCGCCCCGGCTCCGCCGCCCTGCCCCGGATGGCGGCTTTTCGGGCCCCTTTGGCAGTGATCGTTCCGGTGTGCGGTGCCCGGCCGGGGCACCGCCGCCGGAGGGGTCCGGGCCGATGCCGGGGTGGGGGTTGCCACGCCCGCCCCGGCATGGGGGAGGATGGCGGCAACCGTACGAAGGGAAATTCACGGTGACCATCGATCCGTCCTCGATTCCTAATTTCGGGGGCCAGCCCCAGCCTCAGGCCGCAGGACCGGCGGGCCCCGTCGTTCCCGACCAGGACCTGGTCAAGCAGCTCCTCGACCAGATGGAGCTGAAGTACGTCGTTGACGACGAGGGCGACCTCGCGGCACCGTGGGAGGAATTCCGCACGTACTTCATGTTCCGCGGCGAGGACGACCAGCAGGTCTTCTCCGTCCGGACCTACTACGACCGGCCGCTGCCGGTCGAGGAGCGGGCCAAGATCCTCGAGGTGATCGACGGCTGGAACCGTCTCACCCTGTGGCCCAAGGTCTACACGCACCTCCACGAGGACGAGGAGGGCGGCGCCACCATCCGCCTCATCGGTGAGGCGCAGATGCTCATCGGCACCGGTGTGGCCCTGGAGCACTTCGTGTCCTCCACGGTCAGCTGGGTGCGGGCCGCCATCGAGTTCGACAAGTGGCTGGTCGAGCAGCTGGGCCTGGCGCCCGCGTCGGAGGAGTCCGACGACAAGCCCGACGACGCCGCCTGAGCCACCCCGCACCCGCGCGCACCCGGCTCCGGGGGCGCCGGACGAGGTCTCAGAGCGCCATCGGGGACAGTGTCAGCAGATACGTCCCATAGGCGAACGAGAGCCCGGCCAGGGCGGCGGCCACCACGGCCGCCGCTCCGGGCCGGGCTTTCGCCATCGCCAGCGCCGCCGGCACCAGCAGCGGGAAGGCCGGCAGCAGAAAACGCGGCTTGGACTCGAAGAAGCCGGAGCCGCCCACCGTGATCAGCACCAGCACGCCGGTGTAGACGAGCAGCGCGAGCGGCGGACGCTCCGACACCAGCAGCAGGAAGAGCACCACCGAGACGGCGACGATCACCAGGGTCATCGTCATCGGCAGCAGCGCGGGCCGGAGCACGATGTCCCGCACCACCCGCAGCGCCCCGGTGCCGAAGTCGAACTTCGAGGTCCAGCCGCGCTGCACGGCGAAGTAGCCGCCGGCCGGATCGCCGGTGCGGAAACCGACGTACAGGACATAGGCGCACCAGCCGAGCGGTGCCGCGCCGGCCGCCGCCCAGACGCCCGGGGCGGGGCGCGCGCCGCGCCGGCGGGCCCGGAACACCTCCTGCACGGCGACCGCCAGCACCGCCGCCGCCACCGCGATGCCATTGGGCCGGGCGAGTCCGGCCAGCGCCGCGAGCGCGCCCGCCCAGAGCCACCGCCCGGTGAGCACCGCGTACAGCGACCAGGCGGCGAAGGCGGTGAGGACCGGCTCCGTATAGGCCATCGAGAGCACGACCGAGTGCGGCAGCAGCCCCCAGACCAGGACGAGCAGGGCCGCCGCGCGCCGCCCGTACAGCCGCTCGCCGATGGCGTGGATGCCCCAGGCCGCCGCGCCCGCCGCGGTCCAGGAGATCAGCAGTCCGGCGGTTCCGCTGGTGACGGGGAGTACGGAGGTCACCGCGCGGATCAGCCCGGGGTAGAGCGGGAAGAACGCCAGATCGCTCTGGACCGCGCCGTCGGGCCAGGTCAGCACCCGGCCGTAGCCGTGCTCGGCGATGAGCATGTACCAGTCCGAGTCCCAGGATCTGGCCAGCGTCCGCCGGGCCGGGCGGTCGATGTGCCGGGCCCAGCCCGCCATCACCAGCACCCCGGTCAGCCGGGCGGCGGCGAAGAGCCCGAGGGCGGGGAGCGCCCGCAGCAGCGAGGCCCGCGCGCGGGCGGCGCTCCCGGGTCCGTCGGCGGGCCGTGCTCCCGTCGCCGCCGCTGCTTCGGCGACCACGGTGTGAGCGGCAGGATCGGCGGACAGGGGGCACCTCCGGGCGGGCGCAGGGGTCGTCCATCCGACCATGAGCGGCCCGGGGCGCCCGCGCGAGCGCTTGGCATCCGACAGGGCCGGTTTCGGGCCCGTTCCCACCCGGTCGGCTGAAGGACCGGCCCGTGCGGCGGGTTGAAGGGCCGCCCCCGCGCGGCGGGCTGGGGGACCGCCCCCGCGCGGCGCCGGCCGAGGTCCGCCCCGTCCGCCCCGCTCCCCGGTCCGCCGGCCGGCCGGTGCCGGTGTCCTCAGCCCGCCGGTGCCAGTGTCCTCAGCCGGTCCACCGCGTCCCGCAGCACCGCCTCCCGCTTGCAGAACGCGAACCGGACGAAGGGCGCGCCCTCCTCGCGGTGGTCGTAGAAGACCGCGTTCGGAATGGCCACCACCCCGCACCGCTCCGGCAGGGCCCGGCAGAAGGCGAAGCCGTCCTTCTCGCCCAGCGGCCGGATGTCGGTGGTGATGAAGTACGTGCCGGCGGGCCGGTACACGGTGAACCCGGCGTCCGTGAGCCCCGCGCTCAACAGGTCCCGCTTGGCCCGCAGATCGTCCCGCAGCCCGTGGAAGTACTCCGCGGGCAGCCGCAGCGCCTCGGCCACCGCGTACTGGAAGGGCCCCGCCGACACATAGGTCAGGTACTGCTTCGCCGAGCGGACCGCCGAGACCAGCTCCGGGGCGGCCGTCACCCAGCCGACCTTCCAGCCGGTGAAGGAGAAGGTCTTGCCCGCCGAGCCGATGGTGACCGTGCGCTCGCGCATGCCGGGGAAGGAGGCGATCGGGAGGTGCGCGCCGTCGAAGACCAGATGCTCGTACACCTCGTCGGAGACGACCAGCAGATCCCGCTCCACGGCGAGCTCCGCGATCGCGGCCAGCTCCTCGCGGCCGAGCACCGTACCGGTGGGATTGTGCGGGGTGTTCAGCAGGATCAGCCGGGTGCGGTCGGTGACCGCGTCCCGCAGCTCGTCGAGGTCGAGCCGGTAGGCGCCGTCCCGCGGCCGGAGGGTGACCGGGACTCTGCGGCCCCCCGCCATGGCGACACAGGCGGCGTACGAGTCGTAGTACGGCTCCAGCGCGATCACCTCGTCGCCGGGTTCGACCAGGGCGAGCAGCGCCGCCGCGATCGCCTCGGTGGCGCCGGCGGTGACCAGTACCTCCGTGTCGGGATCGAACTCCAGGGCGTGGAAGCGCCGCTGGTGTCCGGAGATCGCGGCGCGCAGCTCCGGGACGCCCGGGCCCGGCGGATACTGATTGCCCCGGCCGTCCCGCAGGGCCCGCACCGCCGCCTCCCGGATCTCCTCCGGTCCGTCGGTGTCGGGGAATCCCTGCCCGAGGTTGATCGAATCCGTCCGCACGGCCAGCGCGGACATCTCCGCGAAGATCGTGGTGCCGAACTCCGCCAGCCGCCGGTTGAGCAGGGGCCGGGGGCCGCTGCGGAGGTGTTCATCCATGGTCGCCATGGCGCCCATCCTGTGCGGAACCTCTGGACTAGCTCAAGTCTGCTTTGGCGGATCGGCGCCTTGGGCATCCCCCTGGCACACAGGAATCATCACGACGAAGCAGTCGAAACCGATATCGGTTACGCAATGGCGCGGAGGATCGCTTCGGGGGAAATGTAAGGACGGTAGCCGCTATGTCAGCTTCTTTCGCCATCATTATGGTGCCGATTTTCATTATCGCCATGGTGGCTTTCGGGTTGAGTGTGCTGCGGATGACCCGCGGCGGAAGCTCTCGCCGTCACCGCGGCTACAGCGGCGGCGGTGGCCGGCGTTGGGACGGGGACGCGGATTACGGCAGCTCCTCCGGTGGCGGTGGCAGCTCTTCCGGCAGTGGGAGCTGGTGGTCGGGCAGCGACTCGTCCTCGTCCTCCTGCGGCAGCTCCTCCGGTGGCGGCGGATGTGGTGGCGGCGGTGACTGAGCGGGGGCCGAGGGCGCGCTGAATCGCGCGCGGCCCGCGCCGGGGTCGCCGGGGGGAAGGCGCATGCGGAGACGCGGTGGCGGAGGGGCTGACACGGGGCAGCCGGTCCGCCGCCGGTGCCGGGGGCCGGCCCGGAGCCGATCGGAAGACGGCTCCGGGCCGGCCCGTCTCCTGTCGCCGCGTCTCCTGTCGCCCCGTGTCCGGCCCCGGCGCGGTGCCGCGTCCACCGTGCGCCGCCCGTACCGGAATCCGGCCCGCAATCAGTGCGTAAAGCCACGCGAAACGGGTAACTGCCCGCGCAAACAGCGGGCAATCATTTCGTGACTGTTCCGATTCCGGTTCGCAACAGGAAGAGCACTCGGCGGGATCACCCGCCGGGTGCTCTTTTCTGTCCGTCTCTGACCACTGGACCCGGATTTTTCGGTCTTTTCCGGGGGTATTTTGTTGAACAGTTGAACCGTAAGGCCCCCTAGGGGATGGAAACCCCTTCAAGTTGGGTAAAAACACTGCGAGCACCGCGTACTTCATGATTCAGTCGCTGACGGAACCTGTTGGAACCGATCCAGCCCTCAGGCCGGCATTCCGGCGGCCACGAGCAGGCGGCCTCCCACCCTCTTGACTCCCGTCTCAGGGGCGCCTCAGGTTCACGTGTCCACCGCCGAAGCGTGTTTGCGGAGCCGACCCATGCTCACCACTCTCCATACCGCCTACACAGACACCCGTGCCGCTGACCTCGCCTGGGCGCTCGGACGGGAGCCGCTCCCCGCCCTGGCCCTGCTCGACCTCGAACTCTCCGGGGCGAAGCTCCAGCTCAGACTGCTCGGAGCCTCCCACCAGGTACTCCTGGAAGAGGAGCGCGGCAGCTGTTCCGAGACCGTCGCCTGCATGCCCGGCAGCAGCACACCCCTGCCGCTGGGCGTGGCCAAGAGAGTCGGCGACTGGGAGTACGAATTCGCCGCCCGGGTCGAGACGCTCTCCGAGGGCTCCTTCGCGGGGCGCGCGCAGGAACTCCTCGCGCTCGTCGCGGACCACCCGAACTCCCTGGCCGGGACCTTTCCGGGCTCCCCGCATGCCTTCACCGCGATGATGGCGCAGCGCGAGAACGGCCAGGTCCGCTGGCGCACCTGGCATGCGTACCCCCAGGAGGGGCGGCTGGTTGTCACCCGTACGCGGGTCGGCGCCGTCACTCGCGGTGTGCGCGCCCAGCGCACGCCGGAGCCCGTCGCGCTCTGACGGGCGTCCGCGCGAATCCGCCCGCCCGCCGTGCTTCCGGTGCGCCCCCCGGCCGGAGCCCGCCCCGTACGCCGTATGGCAGGTACACACGTGTGGGTGACAGGATGCGTGTACATCGTGACGTAGCGTTACTGCATGATCGACCGTTCGCAGCAGTTGCAACCGCCGCGGGGCGCGGTCCGGCTGCCGGTGCGTCCAGCGGCGGGACGGCATCTCGTGCTGCTGGTGGTCTTCGTCTGCGCCGCCTGCGGACTGGTGTACGAGCTGGAGCTGGTCGCGCTCGCCTCGTATCTGATCGGCGACTCCGTCACCCAGGCGTCCGTGGTGCTGTCGCTGATGGTCTTCGCGATGGGTGTCGGCTCCCTGCTCGCCAAGCGGCTGCGCTGCCGGGCGGTGGTCGGATTCGGGCTGCTGGAGCTGACTCTCGCCCTGGTCGGCGGCTGCTCGGCGATGGTGCTGTACGCCTCCTTCGCCTGGTTCGGCGAGTCCCGCACCGTGCTGGTCGTCTTCTCGCTGGCCATCGGTGTCCTGATCGGCGCGGAGCTGCCCCTGCTGATGTCGCTGATCCAGCGCATCTCCCGGCGGGACGCGGAGGGCACGGTCGCCGACCTCTTCGCCGCGGATTACGTGGGCGCGCTCATCGGCGGCCTCGCCTTTCCGTTCCTGCTGCTGCCCTGGCTCGGCCAGCTCGCCGGCGGTCTGCTCACCGGCGCGGTCAACGCGGTGGTGGGCGGGTCCCTGGTGCTCTGGCTCTTCCGCCGCGATCTGACCCGGCGCTCCCGCGCCCTGCTGCTCGTGGCCAATGCGGCGGTCCTCGCCGTGCTGGGCACCGCGGCCCTGCTCGCCGACGACTTCGAGCGGGCCGCGCGCCGCGCGGTCTACGGCGAGGAGGTGCGGGTCGCCGTCCACACCGATGTGCAGGAAGTGGTCCTCACCGGCGGCCGGGAGGGCCCGCTCGATCTCTATCTCGACGGGCGGCTCTGGGTGAGCGGGCGCGACGAGTACCGCTATCACGAGGCCCTGGTGCACCCCGCGATGCGCGGGCCGCACTCCCGGGTGCTGATCCTCGGCGGCGGCGACGGGCTGGCCGCCCGTGAAGTGCTGCGCTACCCCGGCGCGGCCTCGGTGACCGTGGTGGAGCTCGATCCCGGCGTGGTCCGCCTCGCCCGTACCGACCCGGCCCTCAGCGGCCTCAATGAACACGCCTACCGCGACCCCCGGACACAGGTGGTCACCGCCGACGCCTTCAACTGGCTGCGCGCCCCGCGCGGCAGCTGGGACGTGGTGATACTCGACCTCCCGCACCCCGAGATCACCGACAGCAGCAAGTTCTACTCACGGGAGTTCTACGGACTGGCGGCCCGCGTCCTCGCCCCCGGCGGGCGCCTCGCCGTCCACGCCGGACCCCCCGCCGCCCGCCCCCGTACGTACTGGACGGTCGAGGCGACCCTGCGCTCGGCCGGCTTCGGCACCAGCGCCTACCGCGCCACCCGCCGGCTCTCCGGATTCGCGGCCGGTCCGGACCGCGCCGCCACCGGGAAGGTCTCCGCCCCGCAGGACTGGGGTTTCCTGCTCGCCGCGCCCGGCCGCCGGCCACCGCTGGGCCTGGATCCCGCGGCGCCCCGGCTGCGCTCGCTGACGGGGGCGGGGCTGGCCGCCGACGCCTGGGGCGCCGAGCGCACCAGAGTGCCCGGCCTTCCCCCGTCCACCCTGATCCATCCGCGCTACGGCGACTGAGCACGGGGCTGCCCCGCCCGGTCGCCCGGGCGGGAAACGCTGACGTCGGCGTACGCGGTGGGTACGCTCGATGGTCATGGACCATGAGGTGTTCGTTCCGGTACCGGCTGAGACCCTCCGACAGCTGCTGAGGGACCCCGCCCGGGTCGCCCGCTGCCTCCGGGGATTCCAACGGGACGCCGATGACACGGCCGGACCCCTGGCCGGGCGGCTCAAGGTCAGGGCCGGCAAACACTCGATCACCTACCGGGGCGCGCTGGCCGTGGTGGAGCGCGACGGCGTCTTCACCGTCGAGGGCGGCGGTACGGAGACCCGGGGCACCGGCTCGGTGAAGGTGAGGCTCACCGTCCGCCCGGTGGCGGCGGAGGGCGGTACGGCGCTGGGGTTCACCGGTACGGCCGAGGCGGAGGGCCGGCTGGCCGAACTCCCGGACGGCGCGGCCGTGCAGGCCGTGCACCGGCTGCTGGACCGGTTCGCGGAGCGGCTGGCCGAGGTCGCGATCGAGCAGTCGCCCCCGCCCTCGGCGGACGCCGGTGGAGCGGCGGCGGGCACGGAGGGCCCCGGCCCGGTGAGCAGCCGGGACGCGGAACGGCTCGGCATCGTCGGCGCGGAGGGCGCCGAGGCCGGTGAGGGTGCCGGGGACGCCCCGGTCGTGCCCGATTCGCCCGAGGCCGAGGACATCTCCGACGGGACGCTGGAGGACGGCCCCGGCGCCGGGGACGGCACCCGCGCGGATGGCGCTGACGACGCCGACGGCGCGGACAACGCCGACGACGCGGATGTCGCGGAGGAGCTGGACGTCATGGAGGCGGAGGCGGAGGCCGAGGCGGAAGCGGAAGTCCAGGCCGATGCCGAGGCCGGCGACGGGGCCGGGCGGGACACCCCGAAGCGCACCGGGCTCGGCGGTGACGACGAGGAGATCGACGGCTTCCCGGTCATCGACGACCAGCCCCCGGCGGAGGCGGCCCACGCCCGGCGCACCATGATCGGCCGCAGTGCCGAGGAGGTCGACCACGCCCCGCCGCGCGGCCGTTACGCCCCCGTCCCGGCACCCGACGACGGCAGCGGCGCGGTACCCCTGCGCTGGATCGCCCCGGCCGCCGCGCTCGCGGTCGCGGGAGCGGTCGTCGTCGGCCGGGTCCTGCGCCGCCGCCGATAGCGCAGCCGCCGGAGACGCCGCGGGCCCTGGTGCCGCAGGTGGTGGTGCCGGCGCCGGGGGCGGCTGCCCGGTCCCGGCGCCCGGTGCCAGTAGGGTCGTGCCGTGAGCAGCAGCGAGAAGAATGTCCGGCTGGCCGCCGGAGAAGTCGAGTTGACCATCAGCCCGCAGAACGGCTGCCGTATCGCCGGTCTGGCCATCGGCGGCACCGAGCTGCTGCGCGAGGGCGACCGGTACGGCTCCTTCCCGATGGTCCCCTGGTGCGGCCGGGTGCGGGACGGCCGTTTCCGCGACGGCGACACCGTCCACCAACTGCCGCTCAACGCCGCGCCGCACGCCATCCACGGCACCGGCCGCGACACGGTCTGGCGCACCGCCCGCCGGGGCGACACCGAGGCCGTCTTCACCTACGAGCTGGCCGAGCCCTGGCCGTACACCGGCCGGGTCACCCAGATGTTCGAGCTGACCGAGGACTCCCTCACCCTCACCATGGGGGTCGAGACCTACGACAACTCCTTCCCGGCCCAGGCCGGCTGGCACCCCTGGTTCCGCCGGAACCTCGGCGCGGGCGGGGATGTGCGGATCGGCTTCACCGCCGGATGGCAGGAGGAGCGCGGTGACGACCATCTCCCGACCGGCCGCCGGATCGACCCGCTCCCCGGCCCCTGGGACGACTGCTTCGGCATGCCCGACGGGGTCGCCGTCACCCTCACCTGGCCGGAGCGGCTGGAGCTGACCGTGACCAGCGCGGCGGAGTGGGTGGTCGTCTACGACGAGCAGGCCGAGGCGGTCTGTGTGGAGCCCCAGTCCGGCCCGCCGAACGGCCTCAACACCGAGCCGCGCCTGGTCACCCCCATCGACCCGCTGGAGATGTCGGCCACCTGGCGCTGGCGCCGCCTCTGACCGGGGTGCCGTCTCCAACCGCGGCCCCCGGCGCGGAGGCCCTAAGCTCATGGCCATGACTGATGTACGCGCTGAGCTGCTCCGGCAGATCAAGGACAAGGCCGTGGTGCACGGCAGGGTGACCCTCTCCTCGGGTCTGGAGGCCGACTACTACGTCGACCTCCGCCGGATCACGCTGGACGGCACGGCCGCGCCCCTGGTCGGCCAGGTCATGTCCGAGCTGACCGCCGACCTGGAGTACGACTGCGTCGGCGGGCTCACCCTCGGCGCCGACCCGGTCGCCACCGCGATCCTCCACGCCTCCGCCGCGCGGGGCCGGACGGTCGACGCCTTCGTCGTGCGGAAGGCGGCCAAGGCGCACGGCATGCAGCGCCGGGTCGAGGGCCCGGACATCAAGGGCCGACGCTGCCTGGTGGTCGAGGACACCTCCACCACCGGCGGCTCCCCGCTGACCGCCGTCGAGGCGGTCCGCGAGGCCGGCGGCGAGGTCGTCGCCGTCGCCACGATCGTGGACCGGGCGACCGGCGCCGGGGAGAAGATCAGCGGCACGGCGGGGGTTCCGTACCTCTACGCGTACGCCCTGGACGAGCTCGGCCTCGGCTGAGCCGTACGGGCCACAGGGGGCGGCATCCGGGATCCGGGTGCCGCCCCCGGCGCGTTCCCGGGCCCCTCGGGCGAACACGGCGGGTGACCGCGCGGGCGCCCAGCGCGCACCGGCGGACCGGCCGTGACGGACTCCGCGCACGAGTCTGGAAAGATGGGGCCCGACGATGACGTCGCCCCAAGGTCAGGGCCCATATCGCACACCCGCGGATCACAAGGAGCGGACACATGCCCATCGCAACCCCCGAGGTCTACAACGAGATGCTCGACCGGGCGAAGGCCGGCAAGTTCGCCTACCCGGCGATCAATGTGACCTCCTCCCAGACCCTCCACGCCGCGCTGCGCGGTTTCGCGGAGGCCGAGAGCGACGGCATCATCCAGATCTCCACCGGTGGTGCGGAGTTCCTGGGCGGTCAGCACAACAAGGACATGGTCACCGGCGCCGTCGCCCTGGCCGAGTTCGCGCACATCGTCGCCGCCAAGTACGACATCACCGTGGCGCTGCACACCGACCACTGCCCCAAGGACAAGCTGGACACCTACGTCCGGCCGCTGATCGCGGTCTCCGCCGAGCGCGTCGCGCAGGGCCGGAACCCGCTCTTCCAGTCCCACATGTGGGATGGCTCGGCCGAGACGCTGGCCGACAACCTCTCCATCGGCCAGGAGCTGCTGGCCCAGGCCGTCGCCGCCAAGATCATCCTTGAGGTCGAGATCACCCCGACCGGCGGCGAGGAGGACGGTGTCACGCACGAGATCAACGACGAGCTCTACACCACCGTCGACGACGCCCTGCGCACCGCCGAGGCCCTGGGCCTGGGCGAGAAGGGCCGCTACCTGCTCGCCGCGTCCTTCGGCAATGTCCACGGCGTCTACAAGCCGGGCAATGTCGTCCTCCGTCCCGAGCTGCTGAAGGACCTCCAGCAGGGTGTGGGCGAGAAGTACGGCAAGTCCTCCCCGTTCGACTTCGTCTTCCACGGCGGCTCCGGCTCCACGGCCGAGGAGATCGCCACCGCGCTGGAGAACGGCGTGGTGAAGATGAACCTGGACACCGACACCCAGTACGCCTTCACGCGTCCCGTCGCCGCCCACATGTTCAGCAACTACGACGGTGTGCTGAAGGTCGACGGCGAGGTCGGCAACAAGAAGACGTACGACCCGCGCACCTGGGGCAAGCTCGCGGAGGCCGGCATGGCCACCCGCGTGACCGAGGCGTGCGGCGCGCTCCGCTCCACCGGTACGAAGCTGAAGTAGTCCCAGCTCAGAGCGTTGAGGCCCGGTGTTCCCGAGGGGGAGCGCCGGGCCTCACCCGTATGGGTGAGCGGTAGGGATACAGGCGTACGGGGGTGGGGCGGCCTACCATGATGGTCTCGACATCAGCCATCAGGAGGTTCACATGTCTGCCGCAGCAGTCGAATACCCCTGGGGCAGCAAGCCCGAGCATGAGGTGCCCCTGCTCGATGTGGCGAACCTCCTCATGGAGCAGAACCCCGGGCTTCGCGCCGAGATCATCGGAGGCATTCTCACCGTGACCCCGCCTGCGGACTTTCAGCATGCCGACGTACTCACGGATCTCATGCTCCCCTTCATCTCCGCAGGTCTGCATGGCAAGGAGACCAGAATCGTCCAGGCCGTGGGCATCTGGCTGCCGAGCGGCCCGTCGGACTACGCCATCCCCGATCTCGCGGTGGTCGACGCCGACTACGCCGAACACATTGTCGAGAGCAACTGCGCCGACCCCGTCATCTTCCGCCTGGTGGCGGAGGTGACGTCCAGTAACTACAACAACGACCTGCGGGACAAGCCCAGGGCCTACGCGGAGGCCAAGGTCCCGGCCTACCTGATCATCAACCGCAAGCACGGCCGGGTTCATCTCCTCACCAACCCGGTCGGCGACAGCTACGAGAACCATGAGCTCTTCGCCTCCGGCCAACAGCTCACCCTCCCCGCCTCCGTGGGCCCTGAGGGAGCCCCCGCCGTCACCCTCGACGTGGCGGACCTGCTGCACACCTGAGCCGGTCGCCACGGTTCACCGAGCCGCGTCCGCCCACTCGTGGACCCGCCCCCGCGCTGCGATGATCCGGACATGGACGACGACCGCCCGGGAGACATCAGGCTCGGCACGGCCAGGGGCCGCTGGGTCATCCTCGCCACCGTGCTCGGGTCCACCATGGCCCTGCTCGACTCCACCGTGGTCAATGTCGCCCTGCCGCGCATCGGTGAGGATCTCGACACCGACATGGCCGTCCTCCAGTGGACCGTCAACGCCTATCTGCTCACCCTCGCCGGGCTGATCCTCCTCGGCGGCGCGCTCGGCGACCGCTACGGACGCCGGAAGATCTTCGTCATCGGCATCGTCTGGTTCGCCATCGGCTCGCTGCTCTGCGGGCTCGCGCCCAACAGCACCACACTGATCGTCGCCCGCGCCCTCCAGGGCGTCGGCGGCGCGCTGCTCACCCCCGGCTCCCTCGCCCTCATCCAGGCGAGCTTCCACCCCGACGACCGCTCCCGCGCCGTCGGGCTCTGGTCCGGGCTCGGCGGTGTCGGTGCCGCGATCGGGCCGTTCGTCGGCGGCTGGCTGGTGGACGGGCCCGGCTGGCGCTGGATCTTTCTCATCAATGTGCCGCTCGCCGCGATCTGCGTACCCGTCGCCCTGCGCCATGTCCCCGAGTCCCGCGACCCGCGCGCCCACCACCACCGGTTCGACATCCTCGGCGCCTTCCTCGGCGCCGCCGCGCTGACCCTGGTGACCTACGCCCTCATCGACACCGCCTGGTGGGCCGGGGTCGCCGGGGTCCTCGTGGGCGTGGCCTTCGTCCGGGTCGAGAAGCGGCGCCCGGAGCCCATGCTGCCGCTCTCGGTCTTCCGGTCCCGGCTCTTCACCGCCGTCAATCTCGTCACTCTCTGTGTGTACGCGGCCTTCGGCGGCTTCTTCTTCCTGGTCGCGCTCCAGCTCCAGGTGGTCTCCGGATACTCCGCGCTGGAGGCCGGTGTCGCGCTGCTGCCGACCACCGTGCTGATGCTGCTCTTCTCCGCCCGCTCCGGGCAGCTCGCGGAGCGCATCGGCCCCCGGATCCCGCTCACCGCGGGCCCCCTGTTCTGCGCCGCCGGGATGCTGCTGATGCTGCGGGTGGGCGAGCACGCCTCGTACGTACGCGACGTACTGCCCGCGCTGGTGGTGATGGGCCTGGGCATGGTGACCCTGGTCGCCCCGCTGACCGCCACCGTGCTCTCCTCCGTCGACACCGGCCGGGCCGGAATCGCCAGCGGCATCAACAACGCCGCCGCCCGCGCGGCCGGACTCCTGGCCGTGGCCGCGCTGCCGCTGCTCGCCGGGATGGGGCCGGAGGCGTACCGCTCGGCGACGGAGTTCAACGACACCTTCCGGCGCGCGATGCCGATGTGCGCGGGGATCCTGGTCCTGGGCGCGCTGATCGCGGCGGTCGCCGTCCGCCGCCCGGCGCGGGCCGGGGTCCAGCCGGAGTGCCGGGTGAACTGCGGCGTCGGCGCGCCGCCGCTGGAGGGCGGCGCCGCACAGGGCGAGGAACCGGCGGCGCGGTGAGCCCGCCCCGGCCCCGGCGCCGTACGCGGTGAGCCCCGGCCCCGTGTGCGCCATCACCGCCGGATCCGCCGGATCCGCCGGCCCGGCGCGCGATCGCCGCCCGCCTGGGAGACTGGGCCGCATGTCCATCCATAAAGACCTTCTCGGGGGACCGCCCCCCACCCACCTCCCCGACGACCCCGAGCCGAGGGAGCTCCTCGCCTCCGGCGCCTCCCCGGCCGATGTCGCCGCCAAGTACCCCACCTCCTCCCTCGCCTGGGCCCGGCTCGCCGATGACGCCTTCGAGCGGGGGAGTGTCGTCGAGTCGTACGCGTACGCCCGCACCGGCTACCACCGGGGCCTCGACGCCCTGCGCCGCAGCGGCTGGAAGGGCCACGGCCCGGTGCCCTGGGAGCACGAGCCGAACCGCGGCTTCCTGCGCGCCCTGCACGCTCTCGCCCGCGCCGCGCAGTCGATCGGCGAGCAGGCGGAGTACGAGCGCTGCTCCGGCTTCCTGCGCGACTCCTCGCAGACCGCGGCGGACACGCTGAGTTAGCTCCGCAGGTCCTCCGGGGCCCGCACCGGCGGCTGAGAAGTCGCCCGGTGCGGGCCCCGGCTTATGATCGCCTTGGGGACCGGGGCTCCCATGCCGGCAGGAAGGTGGGCGGACCGCTACCCGGACACGTCGAGGAGACAGTGATGTCACATGACGCGGCCCCGAATCTCGATTTCGCGGGCACCACTCCGTACGAGGACTACGTCCAGGCGGATGTTCTGACCCATCTCCAGCATCCCCTCTCCAGCGACCCGGGAGAGATGGTCTTTCTCGTCACCACTCAGGTGATGGAGCTGTGGTTCACCGTCATCGTCCATGAGTGGGAGACCGCCGGACGCGCCCTGCGCGAGGACCGCGTCCCCGTCGCCGTGGACGCGCTGAAGCGGTCGGTGCGCGAGCTGGAGGCGCTGAACGACAGCTGGAAGCCGCTGGGGCAGCTCACCCCCGCGCAGTTCAACTCCTACCGCAGCGCCCTCGGCGAGGGCTCCGGCTTCCAGTCGGCGATGTACCGGCGGATGGAGTTCCTGCTCGGCGAGAAGTCGGCGTCCATGCTGGTGCCGCACCGGGGCGCGCCCCGCGTCCTCGCCGAGCTGGAGAAGGCGCTCCACCAGCCCAGCCTCTACGACGAGGTGCTGAGGTTCCTCGCCCGGCGCGGGATGGCCGTGCCCCGGGAGGTGCTGGCGCGCGATCTCTCCCTCCGCTACGAGCCCGACGCACAGGTCGAACAGGTCTGGGCCGAGGTCTACCGGGAGCCGGACCAGAACGCCGAGCTGATCCGGCTCGGCGAGGCGCTGACCGATGTCGGCGAGCTGGTGTGGCGCTGGCGCAACGACCATCTGGTGGCGACCCGGCGCGCCATGGGCTCCAAGACCGGCACCGGCGGCTCGGCCGGGGTCGCCTGGCTGGAGAAGCGGGCCCGGAAGAATGTCTTCCCCGAGCTGTGGACGGCGCGCAGCCATGTCTGAGAACCTCACCGCCGCCGTCTCCCGTGAGCTGCTGGAGCGTGCCGCCAAGCTCGACGCCGCCGATGAACTGGCCCCCCTGCGCGCGCGCTTCACCCTCCCCGAGGGCGTCTATCTCGACGGGAACTCCCTCGGCGCGCTGCCCGCCCATGTCCCCGCCCGGGTGGCCGATGTGGTCGGCCGCCAGTGGGGCGAACTCCTCATCCGCTCCTGGAGCGAGAGCGCGTGGTGGACCGCGCCCGAGCGGATCGGCGACCGGATCGCCCCCCTCGTGGGCGCGGCCCCCGGCCAGATCGTGGTGGGGGACTCGACCAGCGTCAATGTCTTCAAGGCGGTGGTCGGTGCGGTACGGCTGCACGACGACCCCGCCCGGACCGATGTCCTGGTCGACGCCGCCACCTTCCCGACCGACGGCTATCTCGCCGCCTCCGCCGCCCGGCTCACCGGCCGGCGGCTGATCCCGGTCCGGGCCGCCGAACTCCCCGCCGCGCTCGGCCCCTCGACCGCCGCGGTGCTGATCAACCATGTCGACTTCCGCACCGGGCGGCTGCACGACATGGCCGCCCTCACCGCCGCCGCCCACGAAGCGGGGGCCGTCGCGGTCTGGGACCTGTGCCACAGCGCGGGCGCTCTTCCGGTGGCGCTGGACGACTGCGGGGTCGACTTCGCGGTCGGCTGCACCTACAAGTATCTGAACGGCGGGCCCGGCGCCCCCGCCTTCCTCCATGTGGCCCAGCGGCACCAGGGGTTCTTCGACTCGCCGCTGCCGGGGTGGACCTCGCACGGCGACCCCTTCGCGATGACCGAGGAGTACACCGCCGCCGAGGGGGTGACCCGGGGCCGGGTCGGGACCCCCGACATCCTCTCCATGCTCGCGCTGGAGGCGGCGCTGGAGGTCTGGGACGGGGTCCGCCCGGACTCCGTACGGGCGAAGAGCCTCGCCCTGACCGATCTCTTCCTCGACTGTGTCGCGGAGTACGTCCCCGGCGGTCTCGACGGGCCGGATTCCAGGGTCCGTTCGATGACCCCGTACGCGCACGGGGAGCGCGGCAGCCAGATCGCGCTCCGGTGTGCCGAGGCGCCCGCGGTGATGGCCGGGCTCATCGCACGCGGTGTGGTGGGGGATCTTCGCAGGCCGGACGTGCTGCGTTTCGGATTCACCCCGCTCTACACCCGATTCGCCGACGCGGAGCGCGCCGCGGCCGTGCTCGCCGAGGTGCTCGGCGAAGTCCCCGCGGCCTGAGGCGGCCTCGAACCTGACCGGCGGGGGTACTGATACCGTCCCCGCTGGTCAGGTCATTTTCCGCGGTCACCTTCTCCGAGCCCGCGGGGCCAAACCCGCTACACCCTGGGAAGGTTGGAACGCATGCCGGACCCCGTCACCCGTGACACCGCCGAGACCGAATCGGCTTTCTCGCATCCGGCCGTGGCTCCGGACGCGACTCTCCCCTACGGCGGGCATCCCGATCAGATCATCGACTTCTATGCCCCCCGGGACGGCCGGCCGCCGGACGCGGCGGAGAGCGTGCCGCTCGTCGTCGTGCTGCACGGCGGCGCCTGGCGTGCCCCGTACGACCGCCAGTACATGACCCCCTTCGCGGACTTCCTCGCCCGGCGCGGTCTGGCCGTCGCCAATGTCGAGTACCGGCGCGGCCGTGACCTGCCCCAGCAGGGCGGTTCCGGGCCGGTCGCGGGACGCTGGCCGGAGACCTTCGACGATGTCGCCGCCGCTCTGGACGCGCTCCCCGGCCTGGTGGCCCGGGCGCTGCCGAGGGCGGACGCCCGGCGCACCGTGCTCACCGGCCACTCGGCGGGCGGCCATCTCGCGCTCTGGGCGGCGGCCCGGCATGTGCTGCCGGCCGGTTCCCCGTGGCGCCTGTCCGCACCGCCCGCGCTGCGCGGAGTCGTCGCCCTCGCCCCGATCGCCGATCTGGTCCGCTCGGCGGAGCTGGAGGTCTGCGACGGGGCGGTGCGCCAGCTCCTCGGGGAGCCGGAGGCGTACGCGGAACGCCTGGCCCACACCGATCCGGCGGCGCTGCTGCCGACCGGGATCGCCACGGCGGTGGTCCAGGGCCGGGACGACATCGCCGTCCCGTACACCGTCGCGGAGTGTTTCGTGGACGCGGCGGCGAAGGCCGGGGAGACGGTCGGGCTGACCCTGCTGGAGGAGGTCGGCCACTTCCCGCCGGTCGACCCGGCGGCGGACGCCTGCGCCGTGGCCGCCGAGGAGATCGCCCAACTGGCCTGGTGACACGGGCACGGCCGGCTCCGGCCCGGTCCGGACTCGCGGACAGTGGCTGACCGCAAGTCCTTCTACGTTCTTCCCATGACCAACCTTGTGACCGGAGCAACCGGAACCGTCGGACGCCAGATCGTCCGGGAACTGCTCGACCGGGGCGAGAGCGTGCGCGCCCTCACCCGTGACCCCGCGAAGGCGGACTTCCCCGCCGGAGTCGAGGTCGTACGCGGCGATCTCACCGAGCCCGACACGCTCGCCGCCGCCCTGGACGGGGTCACCGGCCTCCATCTGATCACCTTCGGCGGGCCCTATTTCGCCCCGCTGGAGACCGGCCCCCGCATTCTGGAGCTGGCCGGGGCCGCCGGGGCGCGGCGGATCACCGTGCTGCACGGCGGCGGTCCGAGCGCCCTGGAGGACGCCGTGCGGGCGAGCGGGTTCGCCTGGACGGTGATCATGCCGGTGGAGTTCATGTCCAACGCGCTCTCCTGGGCCGACTCCGTCACCACCGCCGACCGGGTGCGCGAGCCCTTCACCGGCCGGCTCAGCGCCATGGTCCACGAGGGCGACATCGGCGCGGTGGCGGCCGTGGCGCTGACCGAGGACGGCCATGGCGGCCGGGAGTATGTGATCACCGGACCGGAGGTGCTCACCGTCCACGACAAGGCGGCGGCGCTGGCCGCCGCCCGGGGCAGGGAGATCGCGGTGGTGGAGCTGACCCGCGACGAGGCGGTGGCCGAGTGGCGCGCGGCCGGGCACGACGACGAGCTGATCGCGTTCCTGCTGGATGTGTACGGGAACACCCCGGAGATCGGCCGCACCGTCGCCGACACGGTGGAGAAGGTCACCGGCCGCCCGGCCCGTACCTTCGCCGCGTGGGCGGCGGAGCACGCGGCCGCCTTCCGCGCGGCTCCGGCGGGCGGCTGAGGTCACGGCGGCGGGCGCCTTCCGCGCGGCTCCGGCGGGCGGCTGAGGTCACAGCGGCGGGCGCCTTCCGCGCGGCTGAGGTCACGGCGGCGGCGGGCCCGGTACGGTTCCGGGCCCGCCGCCGGGCGCCCACGGGTGTCCTTGATCAGCCGCCCGGCGGAGGCGCGGGCGTCCTCCCCGCAGCCGATCCGGCCCCCGGGTAGTCCTCAGGACGGACGGGCCGGAATCCGCAGCGATGGTGACGACCGCGCCCATCCGCCCCCCTTACCTTCATTAACGTGACCGAGAAGACCAGAAGCCTTGAATACCGCCTGATGACCGGGGCCCTCCAGGGGCTCCGCACCGACCTGCTCCACGATGTGTTCGCCTTCCGTCCGCTGGCCCCGATGGCCACGGACGGCCCGGTGACCCGCCGCCTCCCCGACCGGATACGCGCCCACGCGGGCTGGACCCCGCATGCCGTGGTCCTGTCGATCGCGCTCTTCGTCTTCGCGCTCGCCTTCACCGCGATGCCCCACAGCCTGGTCATCCTCTTCATCGCGTCGCTCACCGCCCTCGCCGTGGTGATGACGCTGATACGGCCGATCGCCGCCTTCTGGCTCGCCCTGTTCTGCGCGCCCCTCGCGGAGAACTTCAGCGGCTACTGGAACGCCTCCTGGACACCGAGCAGCTTCATCGCGTACCTCACCGTGATGACCGTGGTGGCGCTGCGCACCCGCCCCCGGACCGCCGCCTGGATGTGGCTGGTGACCGCCGCCTATGTGTTCGTGACGGAGACCTTCCTCGCGACGACGTACTACAGCGACGGCAGCAGTGTCGGCCTGCTCTTCGTCGCGGCCCTGATGCTTCTCGCGGTGACCGTCTGGCATGTCCGCCGGGACGCCGAGCAGGAGGTCGCCGCCCAGCAGACCGTCACCGCCGTCGAGCGCGACCGCCGCACCCTGCTGGAGGAGCGCACCACCATCGCCCGCGAGCTCCACGACGTGGTCGCCCACCACATGTCGGTGGTCGCCATCCAGGCCGAGGCCGCGCCCTACCGGGTGGAGAACCCGCCGCCCGAGCTGGAGCAGGCGTTCATCACCATCCGCGAGAACGCGGTGGCCGCCCTCGGTGAGCTGCGCCGCATCCTCGGGGTCGTCCGCGCGGAGGACTACGAGGCCCCCGACGCGCCCCAGCCGGTCCTCGCCGATCTCGACACCCTGATCGCCAATGTCCGGGAGGCCGGACTGGACGTGGAGAAGACCGGCACCGGCGCCGTCCGCCCGCTGCCGCCCGGCGTCGAGCTCTCCGCGTACCGGATCGTCCAGGAGGCCCTGAGCAACACCCTGCGGCATGCCCCCGGCTCCTCCGCCAGGGTGGAGGTCAGCTATGTACTCGGCGGCCTCGGCCTGCGGATCGTGAACACCGCGCCCCGGGGCCTGGTCAAGGCGTCACCGGGAGCGGGGCACGGCATCACCGGGATGCGCGAGCGTGTGACCATGCTCGATGGTGTGATGACCAATGAGCCGACCGAGGACGGCGGCTACGAGGTCACCGCCTTCATCCCCGTCGCCCCGCCGGCGACCGCCTCCGAGGAGTCCCCGTCATGACCATCCGTGTTCTCATCGTCGACGATCAGATGATGGTCCGCGAGGGGTTCTCGGTCCTGCTGAACGCGATGCCCGACATCGAGGTGATCGGCGAGGCGGTGAACGGCCGCGAGGCACTCGCGAAGGTGGCGGAGCTGGCCCCGGACGTGGTCCTGATGGACATCCGGATGCCGGAGCTGAACGGCATCGAGGCGACCAGGGAGATCGCGGCCTCCCACTCCGCGTCGAAGGTGCTCGTGCTCACCACCTTCGACCTGGACGAATACGTCTACCAGGCGCTGCGGGCCGGCGCCTCCGGCTTCCTCCTCAAGGACGCCTCCGCACGGCAGCTCGCCGACGGGGTACGGGTGGTGGCGGCCGGCGAGGCCCTGCTCGCGCCGACCGTGACCCGCCGGCTGATCACCGAATTCTCCAAGCTGGGCCAGGGTCCGAAGGTGGCCGCCCTCTCCCAGGTGGGCGAATTGACCGAGCGCGAGACCGAGGTGCTGGTGCTGATCGCCCAGGGCCTGTCGAACGCGGAGATCGCCGCCCGGCTGGTGGTCGCCGAATCCACCATCAAGACCCATGTCAGCCGGGTCCTGGTGAAGCTCGGCCTGCGCGACCGGACCCAGGCGGCGGTCTTCGCGTACGAGGCCCGCCTGGTCACCCCGGGCTAGCCCGCCTCCCTCATCTCCCCAGGTCACAGCTGTGCGGCGGGACGATACCGGTCCAGGTCACAACCGGATCGCACCCGCCGCCCAGCTCTGGCCAGCAGGGGATAACGAGGGTTAACGTCCGTATATGAACGCACTTTTCGAACCATGGTCGCCCGCCTTCATCGCCGATCCCTACCCCGCGTACGAGCGGCTGCGGGCCGGCGGCCGGGCGCACTGGTTCGAGCCCACCCGGCAGTGGCTCATCCCGCACTACGCCGATGTCTCCGCCCTGCTGCGCGACCGCCGCCTCGGCCGCACCTATCTCCACCGCTTCACCCACGAGGAGTTCGGCCGCACCCCGCCGCCCGCCGCGCACCAGCCCTTCCACACCCTCAATGACCACGGCATCCTCGACCTGGAGGCCCCGGACCACACCCGGATCCGCCGGCTGATCACCAAGGCGTTCACCCCCCGGACCGTGGCCGCGCTGGAGCCGACCGTACGGCGGCTCGCCGCCGAACTGGTCGCGGAGCTGGTGAAGAACGGCGGCGGCGACCTCCTCGCCGAGGTCGCCGAACCCCTCCCGGTCGCGGTGATCGCCGAGATGCTGGGCATCCCCGAGCCGGATCGCGGCCTGCTCCGTCCCTGGTCGGCCGATATCTGCGGAATGTTCGAGCTGAACCCCTCCGAGGAGACCGCCCGCAAGGCGGTCCGGGCCTCGCTGGACTTCTCCGCGTACCTCCGCGACCTGATCAACCACCGCCGCACCGCCCCGGGCGATGACCTGATCTCCGCGCTGATCGCCGCGCACGACGAGGGCGACCGGCTCAGCGAGCAGGAGATGATCTCCACCTGTGTGCTGCTGCTGAACGCGGGCCACGAGGCCACCGTGAACACCACCGCCAACGGCTGGTGGACCCTCTTCCGCCACCCGGAACAGCTCGCCGCGCTGCGGGCCGACCACTCGCTGCTGTCCACAGCTGTGGAAGAACTGATGCGGTACGACACCCCGCTCCAGATGTTCGAGCGCTGGGTCCTGGACGACATCGAGATCGACGGCACGGTCATCCCGCGCGGCTCCGAACTCGCCCTCCTCTTCGGCTCCGCCAACCGCGACCCGGCCCGCTTCCCCGCCCCCGACACCCTGGACCTCACCCGCGCCGAGAACCCTCATGTCACCTTCGGCGCCGGCATCCACTTCTGCCTCGGCGCCCCGCTGGCCCGCGTCGAGCTGACGGCCTCCTTCGGCGAGCTGCTGCGGGAGGCCCCGACGATGCGACTGGCCGGGGAGCCGCAGTGGAACCCCGGCTATGTGATCCGGGGCGTGGACGAACTCCGCGTCGAACTGTGAGCTCAGTACCCCTGTTCCGGGGCATCCGCGCGGTGATGGTTTTCGCCGAGGATCCGGAGACCTCCGCCCGCTGGTGGGCGGAGGTCCTGTCGGCGGAGCTCCATCTCGACAGGGACGGCACGGCTGTATACGCCTGGCTCGATGCGGGAGGCGTCGAATTCGGCTTCCACCCCGTGGACGAGACCCGCAACCCGAGGGGCGGCAGCCCGGTGCCGTACTGGTCGGTCGCCGACCTGGACGCGGCCCGGGAGCGTCTGCTGGCGGCGGGCTGCGCGCATCACCGGGGGCCGCTGGACATCGGGGACGGGAGCGGGCGCCGGATCGCACAGGTGGTGGATCCGTTCGGGACGGTGATCGGGCTGGACGGGTTCTGAGCACTCTTCTCTCCACTCGGCGCTGGCCGTGCCGGCGGGCGCCACCACAGAACTCCCGTGCCTGTCACCCCACCGGGGCGACGCGCGTGGGGGGCGTACGTCTCTGCTTCCACGCGCTCTTGCGCCGCTCACGCGCAGAGGTGAGGCTCGTGCCGCCCACGACCGACCAGGTACAGGAGGACTCAATGGCTCTGAAGTTCCTGGGCATTTGGCCCAACACTCCCGATGACGGATCGCCCACGATCTGGCTGGACGACACGACAGGAGACTTGATCATTCAGTCGTGGACAGCGGACGAGGAGACGGTTCGCCAAGCGCGGGAAGTCGGATCGGTGCCCGGCCACTCGACCGATGTTCCGGAGCATGAAAGCGTGATTCGTCTCCCCGCGAGCATGCTCCAGTTCATCCCCCGCCCGAACAGTGAGGCCAATGGTGGCAACAGCGGTACGTGAAGCACTCGCCAAAACGCGGCGCTCGGCCATGCACCTTGAGATGCGGGACAGCTACATGCGCGACGATCCCGAGTTCATCCGCTGGAGGGAAGGCCACCGATACGACCCGGCCGACCGCGATTCGTGGTGGCGCTCGTGGCTCGACGTGGTGGCCGCGACGACCGGCCGGGGCGTGACCATGCGGCGGCTGCGCGTCGTCTCCGAGCCGCTGAGCGACTACGTGCGCTATGAGTACGACGGCACGTTCACCAATGTCGCAGCGGGTGAAGACGTGCGCTGGCTGCCCCGCTCACGGGCTCGCGGCCTCTTGCTTCCCGTGCTGGACGGCTGGGTCATGGACGAGGAAACGGTGATCCTCCACCACTTCAGCGGCGAGGGGCAGTGGACCGGCCCGCGTATGGAGGTGCACCGCGATCCGGTTCTCGCGGACCAGTACGCGGCAGCGTACGAGGCGGCGTGGGAGCGGGCCACCCCCCACGCGGAATACCGACCTGTCTGACGATCGCGCACCATGGATGGCTACGAGATGCTGAAGACTCACGGACCCGCGCGTGTTGAGGACCTGGGAGACCGTATCGACTCGGAGAGTCGCCTTCCACAGCCGATGGGAGGGCGAGCTGCTCCCTGGGATCGCTGAGGCGGGCGCCGTCGGCCCGGAAGTGCTCTTCTCACCAGTCGGTGAGGTCCACGAGGTGTGAGCAGTGCGGATCGCTGCTGTCGACTGTAATCCGCTCTTTCTCGGCGATCAGGGACGGCAGAGCCGCGACCAGGGCGGTAATGGCACCGGACGGCCGCACATCAGCACCGATCACCCCGGGTGCGCCCTCGGTGTCGAGGTAGAGACGCAGTCGGTCCTGAGCCAGGAAGAGGAAGCCTCTGAGACGCGGGTCCGGCTGCTCTTCGGTCCAGGGCTCCACGATGGCGCGCAGAATCCGCAGGGCGTTGTCGTCGGCGGACGGGGCATTCAAGGTCAAGGTGCTCGGGTCCACACGGATGACGGTCATGCCCATTACGGTGCTCACGAGACTGCTGGAGAAGATGTGAGTACCGGTGTAGAGAGTGCGCAGAATGCCGGTCATATCGCCCGAGGTGCGTGGCCGGCCGCTGTCGGTGCGGAGGGGGATCTCGTAGCCGAGAACTCTGTGCGGGGTTCGTGCGGTCTTGGTGCCCGTGATGAAGGTGATGGCTTCGGCGGGTGGAGGCACGGGGAGGATGCCCCGGATGTACTGGGCGCCGGTGAGGGGGGCGTGGATGTGGTGGAGTAGTTGGCGGGTGATGTCTGCCTGCCACTCCGCGATTTCTTCGTCCATGACTGTCACTCGTTCACCCAGTCGGGGCACCTGTTTGTACCCTTGCAATAGGCCGTGATGACGCCGATCTTCTGACCGCGGCCCGCATCGTATACCCCGTCAGCTGTCTTGCGCGCGTATTGGACGATCACGACGATCTTCACCTGTCGGCCGCCATTGATTGCGTGGGCCCAGTATTCGAGGCGAGCGCCGTTCTTTTTGTCGACCCTGCCGGCGAGGGCTGCATTGACGATCTTGCACTTCTTGATGTTGTGCTTGCCGGAGAAGTGACTCCAGCCGAGTTCGTGGTTGCCTGTCCGTGTGGGGATAGCCCTGTCGTCGGGGTCGGTCTCCTCGCACTTGACCCTCTTGTTCCAGTGGGGCACCGCGTGCGCGGATGGGGTCGGGCTGGTGAGGAGGGCGGCTGCCACCGATGCCGTCACTGCTAACGTTGCGACTTTCCTCATGAGCTGAGAGTGACATGCGCTGTCACTTAGTGTCACGTCAGATTCGCGTCAAGTGGAGGGTTGGGTCAAGGGTGGTGGTTGACAGGGCCTCGCGGGGCCCGGAGTGCCACGGTGGTGTGTGAGGGGCACTCCGCGCCGAGCCGTGCTGGATGAGTCGCCGGTCAGGCCGTGCCGGCCGGGCCGGTCGCGAAGGTGAGGAAGATGTGCCAGGCGGTGGTGGAGGCGATCAGGGCCGGGCCCTGATCGCACTTGGAGTCACGGATGCCGATGTGACTCGTCAGGTCGGTGACTTCGAGGCACGCTCCTCCGTATGAGCTGCTGTAGGAGGACTTCCTCCACGTGCAGGAAGCACTGATCCAGGGCGAGTTGATTTGATTGGTCATCGTTCAGAGCTCTCGCGATAGTTGGTGAAGAAAGCCGGCCGTTGCCGAGGGGCCCAGAGCTTCGCTCCGCATCGCGTCGAACCTCTGATTGTACTTCCAGACATCGATCGGCTTGTCAGTGATTGAAATCGAGTCCGAGATGTCTGATTGGACGATTGAATCCACGGTCGAGTCAAAGTCCATGATCAGGAAGTTGTTGTCGGCGCGGAATGCCGCGAATTGCTGCGGGAGAATCTGGACGGTGACGTTGTCGAGCGAGTTCAGTCGCTCAATCTCCTCGTACTGTTCCTTCATCACGTCCGCACCCCCGATCACCCGCCGCAGCGCTGACTCATCCAGGATGACGCGGAGGCTCAGAGGGTTGCTCATGCGCATCAGGAGCTGCTTGCGCTCCATGCGCATGCGGACGTTGTTCTCCACGAACTGAGTGGTGGCCTCCTCGACCGGCTTGGCCCCCATGAACTGCGCACGGGTGTACGCCTCGGTTTGAAGCAACCCGAAGACCAGCATCGGATGCCAGGCCCTCAGTTCGCGCGCGTCAGACTCAAGCCCCATGTACATCGGCATGCCGGATGGCATGAAATGCCGAAACGGGATCCAAGGGTTCCGGCTGAGTGAGTCTCTGTGCATCGTCAGCAGAGCGTCCCGATCATCGATGTCATCGACGCCGTAACGGTCCAGCAGCTGCTCCAGATCCTCCGTGCGCGGAAGGTTGTTGTGCCCCGTCTCGACTCTGCCGAGCTTTGTCTCGCTGAAGCCGAGCCCCGAAACGGCCTCCTGGATGGTCAGGTCCGATGATTCCCGCAGGCGTCTCAGCTCCTTGCCCAGTTCGCGCCTGCGGTATGTCGGTCCTCTCCGTGCTGCCACGCGTGCGTCCTCTCTGGCGTGCTGTTGGCTCTGAGCGCTCACATGTGTGGTCGTTCTCCGACCCAGTCATGCGTTCCGCAACCCCGTGCCGACGCTGTGGCATGTGCCAATTTCATCGTCATGGCCGATGGAGTTGCAGGTTAATTCGCTCATGCATCAACGTAGTTGGACATCGCCGCGATGTGGTCGAGTTCCCAGATCAGGGGGCTCGCACGCCCCTCGCGCACGCCCCCCAACCCCCTTCGCGGAGGTCTCCGCCATGCCTGTCACAGCCCTGCCCCCACACGCCCGGACCCGCCGGCATCTCGGCCTGCTCGCCGCCGGGGCGCCCGGCACCGTCATCGGGTTCGAGGTCAGCCTGACCCGCTCCGGGCGGGCGGGGGATTCGCCCACTGAACAGGAGCGGTCGTGGCCCTGCCGGATGCGGCGGCTGGCCCGGCTCCGGCTGCGGCACTGGGGGGTGGAGGAGCTGGCGGAGACCGTCGACGTACTGATCTCCGAGCTGGTGACCAATGCCGTGCGGCACGGTCACGGGCGCACCGTCACCACCCGGCTCACCCGGACCGCGACGTATCTGTGCGTCGAGGTCGTCACCGGGGCCGGTGACCCCGGGTGTCGGCCCCGCGCGCGGGTCGCCGGGCCCGATGACGAGGGCGGGCGGGGGCTCTTTCTCGTCAACGCGCTCGCCGACGTCTGGGGGGTCGGCGCGGACGGGTCCACCACCTGGTGTGTGCTGGCCGTCGTGCCCGGCGGTGACCGGTGAGCCCCGCCCGCAGCCTGCTCGCGCGTTTCCTGCTCGGCCGCGCCCGGCCGGCGCCCGTGCCGATGGCGCGGCTCGCCGATGCCGAGGAGCGCCGGTTCACCGATCTCCGGAGCACCGCCATGCCCGTAACCGCCCAGCCCCTGCGCGCCGTGACCTGGAATCTCCGGTGCGGCGGTATCGACGACGGCTCCGAGCGGCGGCTCCGGGCGCAGGGGCGGATCCTGGCCGGGCTGCGGCCCGACCTGCTCGCGCTCCAGGAGTGCACGCACTGGGACGAGCAGGAGGAGCGGCGGCTGCTCTGGATGTGCCGGAATCTCGGGATGGAGGCCGTCCACATGGCCCGCTCCCGGGTCGGCGACGGGCGGAACCACACCACCCTGCTGTACCGGCCCTCCGCACTCCGCCTCGTCGGCCGGCGCACCCTCGGCGACCAGGTCTTCCACCACGCCCTCATCCGCGCCCGGCTGCGGCCCGTCGCGGCCGGGGAGGCGGACCACAGCGACTTTCTCGCCCTCGCCACCCACCTCGCCCACACCGACGGCGAGACCCGGCTCCGGGAGGCGCGGTGGCTCACCGACTACGCCGGGGCCTTCCCCGGCACACCCGGCCGGGCGCTGCTGCTGGGAGATCTGAACTGCTCGGGGGTGTACGACACCGACCCGCCCGACTGGTCCCTCGTCCCCCACAACCTCCACTCCCGCTACCGCCGGGTCACCGCCGACGGCCGTTTCGGCGCCATGGACCGCCGCGCCGTACGCGTACTCCTCGCATCCGGCTGGACCGACCCCCAGACCTTCACCCGGCACCCGCGCACCCCCACCGTCGGGTACGCGTACGCCAACGAACCCGTACCGCTGCGGCTCGACCACATCCTCGTCCGGGATCTCCCGGTCACCGCCTACCGCACACACGACACCCCCGAGGCCCGCGCCGCCTCCGACCATCTCCCCGTCGTCCTCGACACCCACCTCACCGCCGGGTCGTGCGAGGGATCTCCCACTTCCTGAGGTCGGCGACGAACTCGGTGTAGGAGCGGTTGGAGCCGCTGGGCTCGGTGAGCAGCCCGTGGGCCAAGGCCGTGGCGGCGATCTCGGGGCCGTCGCTCTCCCGGAAGCGCGGACTCGTCAGCTCGGCCGCGAGATCCTCTTTCGGATTCTGGCGCCGTCCCGTGTCCCTGCTCCGCCAGTGCGGCGGGAGACTCCAGGACGGCTTGTGGAGAGAGAAGGCATCGGGGAAGAGCATGAGCCATGCCTCCGATTCCGCGGCGGCCAGGGCGTACACGGACGACGCCGCGTCGGCGGCCCTGGCCAGCGCGGCGCAGACGATCGGCCGGGTGGTGTCGTACTCCGGACCTGGGCAGGCGTCCATGTCCTCGTGGACGGCGATGCCGACAAACTCCGCCGACTTCAGCTTGGCCTTTCCCCGTGCTTTTCTCACCAGGACACTCGCGGCTGTCGCCAGTTCGACTCCGGTCTTCTTCCGCAGCCGCACCGGGTCGGTTATCTCGGTGAGAGTGACGGCGGCGGCGAGATCGGGGTGGACGGCCTTGATGAAAGCGGCGAGCATGCGGCGATCGTTGGCGCTCTCCCCGGCGAGGACGACGACGCCTTTCCCCGGGGGCTTCGCCAGCCGGCGGCGGCTCACAGTTCGTCTTCCGTCAGATCGCCGCCGAACACCCCGGAGAACCACAGCTCGCCAAGGGGCTGGTCGCCCGTCTCGGCGACGATCTCCTCGATCTCCTCCGGTGTCAGGGCGGGAATGATCGAGGCACCGGACTCGTCCCGGTCGCAGACGATGAACTCATCCGGTTTCAGCCGGTCGACGAGCGCGGGTGAGTGGGTTGCCACGATCAGCTGCGTCCGCTCCGACGCCTCCCGCAACCGCTCCACGATCAGCTCCAGAGCCTGTGGGTGCAGACCGTGATCGATCTCCTCGACACAGGTGAGCGCCGGCGGATACGGGTCGTAGAGCATGGCCAGCAGGCCGAGCAGGCGCACCGTGCCGAACGAGGCGTCGGCAAGGGGCGTGGGACGCCGCAGGCCGCGCTCCTTGAGGACGACCGCGAGCCGGTCCGCGTAGCCGCCGACCTGTTCGAATTCAATGGCCTCCAGCTGCGGCAGAATGCGCCGGGCGTCCCGTGTCAGGAGCTCCCAGAGGTGGTCGTCCGTGCTGAGCTGGACCAGGAAGGCGGCCAGATTCTCCGCGTGTGAATCCAGGCTGCCGGCCCGGATGGAGCGGGCCCGTGTGGGCTGCCGCGCGGCGGTGACGTCCACGTCGAACACCCGGAAGGACGACAGCCGGTCGGCGACCCGTGCGACCTCCTCGCCCCCGTCCGACCGCCCCAGCCGGGGCAGTGTGGACAGCCCGCTGCTCAGCCGCTGGATACCGAAACTGCCGTCGTCGGACTCCCGGCCCGCTCTCGTGGCGGTGACCCGGGCCTCACCGCCCGAGACGGTGATGCGCCGCCCTCTGCCCTGGGTGCGCTTGAACGCGAAACTTTCCTGCCGGGAGAGGGTGTAGGCGTCCCGATTGCTCGGCTGGGAGCGCCTGCGGATCGTCAGCGAGTACTCGTCCGGGGCTTTCGTGCTCGCATGGGTCGTCCAGTCCGCCTTGAGGTGGATCACCATGGACGTCGGGGGTTTCTCACCGCCCCAGAAGGCCACCTCGTCGAACCCGCCGCGTTCGTCGAGCGCGGGCTGGAGGTCGGTCCGGATGATCGCGGCGAGGAAGTCGAACACCTTGAGGACATTCGACTTGCCCACGCCATTGGGGCCCACGAGAACGGTGAGCGGGCCGAGCGGGATGGTCACATCACGGAGGCTTCGGAAATTCTCGACGTGGAGTTCCAGGAGGCGGCCGGGCATGGGAGGAACCTATCGTGCGGGTGATCTCCGGGTGGGGGTGCGGCTCAGGGGCGACGGGGTCGGCAGAGGTGCGGCGCCGGGCCGGTCCGCCGGCCCCGCGCCCCCCGCCCTCAGCCCCTGCCCCGGACCGCCGCCGGGAGGGTCAGGCCCCACGCGCCCGCCCGCAGGGTCCACGTCCGGGTGCGGACCGGGCCCGTGATCAGGGTGTCGGCGCGGTAGCGGAAGTCCGGGCCGGAGACCGTCACCGCCAGGGCCTTCGTCGTCAGCGGCTCACCGGCGCCGCTCGGGCGCACCGTCACCTCGGCCCGGCCGCCGGCCGCGCGGAGGGTCACTTCGGTCACCTCGCGGTCGAGGTCGGCCAGTATCCTGCCGTCCGCCTCCACCCGCAGCCGGTGCGGAGCCGCCGACTGGACCGGGTCCGGGCGGACCACGGAGCGTATGAGCGAACGCCACGATCCGAGCCCGGCGCCCGCGACGGCCTGATGCGGCAGGGCCGGAATCGACAGATCTCCCAGCACGACCCCGTCGCTCTCGTCGACGAGCAGATCGAGCCGCCGCACCGCCCCGTCCAGTACGGCGCGGGCCGCCGCGACCGGGCCCCGGGGCACGCCCAGCGAGTGCGCCAGCTCCACCGCCGTACCCACGGGTACGAGGGCCAGCGCGCCGTCCCCCAGCCAGCGGTCCCGGTGCAGCAGCGCGACCGCGCGCAGCAGCGCGCGGTCGTCACCGATCACCACCGGGCGCCTGGAACCCCGGCGGGCCAGCGCCCGGGCGAAGTCCTCGGGGCCCTCGGGAAGACAGATTTTCGCCTCCGACCCGCCGCACAGAACATCCTTCGCGATCCGAACGGACTCGCCGTCACTTCGGCGGGCGACCGGGTCGATGACCACCAGCAGCTGGTCGTGAGCCGACACCTCGGTCCTTCCTCGGGTAGCATCTTTGTGCAAGAGCCCCTTGCGCTATTGCGCCAGGGGCTTCGTCTATTCCGGGGCAACCGGTCCGCGGACTCAGGCACGGCTCACGCCCCCTGACCTTGGACATGCCCCGCCCGGAAGGGGTGTACGCCTGTGCCCGCACTTGTGCTGCTCGGTGCTCAGTGGGGTGACGAGGGCAAGGGAAAGGCCACCGACCTGCTCGGTGGATCAGTGGACTATGTGGTGCGTTACCAGGGCGGCAACAATGCCGGCCACACGGTCGTCGTCGGCGACCAGAAGTACGCGCTGCATCTCCTCCCTTCCGGCATTCTCTCGCCGGGGTGTACCCCGGTCATCGGCAATGGAGTCGTGGTCGACCCCG
Source organism: Streptomyces sp. CAU 1734 (assembly GCF_039888735.1). Classification (NCBI taxonomy): domain Bacteria; kingdom Bacillati; phylum Actinomycetota; class Actinomycetes; order Kitasatosporales; family Streptomycetaceae; genus Streptomyces; species Streptomyces sp. CAU 1734. The sequence continues at coordinate 298,923 of NZ_JBDQQP010000001.1, read as the reverse complement.
CCGTCCTGCTCTCCGAGCTGAGCGGGCTCAATGACCGGGGCATTGACACGTCCAAGCTCCTGATCAGCGGAAACGCTCATCTGATCACCCCGTACAACGTCACGCTCGACAAGGTGACGGAACGGTTCCTCGGAACCCGCAAGATCGGTACGACCGGGCGCGGCATCGGCCCGACGTACGCCGACAAGATCAACCGTGTCGGTATCCGGGTCCAGGACCTGTACGACGAGTCGATCCTGATCCAGAAGGTCGACGCCGCGCTGGAGCAGAAGAACCAGCTCCTGGCGAAGGTCTTCAACCGGCGGGCGATCGAGTCCGGCCGGATCGTCGAGGAGATGCTCCAGTACGCGGACCGGCTCCGGCCCTATGTCGCGGACACCACGCTGATCCTCAATGACGCCATCGACGAGGGCAAGGTCGTCCTCTTCGAGGGCGGCCAGGGCACGCTGCTCGACGTGGACCACGGCACCTATCCCTTCGTCACCTCCTCCAACCCGACCGCCGGCGGTGCCTGCACCGGCGCGGGTGTGGGACCGACGAAGATCAGCCGGGTCATCGGCATCCTCAAGGCGTACACGACGCGTGTCGGCGCGGGTCCGTTCCCGACCGAGCTCTTCGACGAGGACGGCGAGGCGCTGCGCCGTATCGGTGGCGAGCGCGGTGTCACCACCGGCCGTGACCGCCGCTGTGGCTGGTTCGACGCGCCGATCGCCCGGTACGCGACCCGGGTGAACGGTCTGACCGACTTCTTCCTGACCAAGCTCGACGTGCTCACCGGCTGGGAGCAGATCCCGGTCTGTGTGGCGTACGAGATCGACGGCAAGCGGGTCGAGGAGCTGCCCTACTCGCAGACCGACTTCCACCACGCGAAGCCGATCTACGAGATGCTGCCGGGCTGGTCCGAGGACATCACCAAGGCCAAGACCTTCGACGACCTGCCGAAGAACGCGCAGGCGTACGTGAAGGCCCTGGAGGAGATGTCGGGCGCGCCGATCTCGGCGATCGGGGTCGGCCCCGGCCGCACCGAGACCATCGAGATCAACTCCTTCCTGTAGGTCCCGCGCACGGAAGCGCCCGGGTGGGGTCCGTCCCCGCCCGGGCTTTTTCGTGCGTGAAGGGCTGATTCCGTGCGTGAGCCGCTGTTTCCGTGCGCGGGCGGGCGTTTCCGTGCGCGGATCCGCCTTTCCGTGCGTGATCGGGTCTTTCCGTGCGTGATCGGGTCTTTCCGTGCGCGAGCGGAGGATTCGTGCGTGAGCGCAGGATTCCGTGCGCGGACGTGCCTTTCCGTGGGTGAACGGGTCTTTCCGTGCGTACGGGAAAGGCGGGCCGCGCCGGTATGTCACCTGGCTGACGTCCGCGTCCCTCATTCCGGTGGTCACCGGTCCGGTGCCTGGTGAGGCGCCCCGCGCCGTGCCGACGATGGGTTCCCGGCCCCACCCCCGGCCCGAAGGAACCCGCGATGCCGCACCCCCCTGCCGGCGCCCCCGCAGACGCCTCCTTCCGGGAGGACATCCCGGTCGACTGGATCCTCATCCGGGACACCATCCGCGTCAATGACGCCCTGCTCCAGGAGATCCGCGCCGAGATCACCGTCCGGATGCTCTCCCCGGCGGCCACCCTGGCCGTCGTCGCCCGGGAGATCGTCCACGACCCCGGCTATGTCCTCACCGGTCTCACCGGCCATCCGCTCGTCCTGGTCGCCGAGGTCTACCGGGGCAACGGCGGCGCGGTGGACGCGAGCGGCTCCACGGGTCCGGGCGGGGGACAGGGGCCCTCCGGCGCCCCGGGGCAGAACCACTCCGGCCAGCAGGGCGGGGCCGGCGGCCGGGGCGGTGACGGCGGGCCCGGCAACCCCGCCTCGCCCGTCACCGTGATGGCGCACCAGGTCAGCGATCTGCGGATCGCCGCCCGGGGCGGCCGGGGCGGACCCGGCGGCACGGGCGGCACCGGCGGGCACGGCTACAACGCCGCCCGGCCGCCCAACAAGCCGGACATCGATCCCCCGGAGCCGGGCCCCGGCGGCCCCGGGGGCAATGGCGGCAACGGCTCCGTCGGCGGCCCGGCCGCCTGGATCCTGGTGGAGACCACCTCCCACTCCGGACTCGCGCTCGACGGCGCGGGCGGCGAGCCCGGCGGCGCCGGGCCGGCCGGCCGGGGCGGGCGCGGCGGCACCGTCGGCGGTGGCGGCACCCCCGTCGGGGACTCCGGCCCGGACGGGCTCCCGGGAGTGCCCGGACCCGGCTCCGGCCCCTCCGTGCAGCCGGCCCTCGTGGTCCACGGCAACGACAACTGGTGGGCCCTGGTCCGGCTGCGGCTCGGCGGCCACGCGCGGAGCTGGTCCGCCCACCGCACCCGGGTCGGGGAATTCCTCTTCCGCTCCTACGCCCCCGCCGTCGCCGACCGGAAGGGGCTGCGGGAGGCGGCGTCGCGGGAGTTCCTGCGGGCGCTCGACCTCGACACCGGGCAGGAGCGGGCCGCCGAGCTCTCCCGCTGGATCGCCACCGGGCTCTCGCCGATCGGGCAGCCGTACAACCTCGACCTGATGCCGGACTTCCCGCACTTCGAGCAGGTGGTGACCGACTACGACGACATCGTCAAAAGCCTCTTCGACAACGCGCTGAGCCTGCTGCTCTCCTCCGTCGACACCGGGCAGAAGAACGCCCGGCTCACCGCCGATCTGAACCGTGTGGCCGACATGCAGCCGGTGCTCCGGCTGGAGGACGACGCGGCCAGGCTGGACCTGGAGATGTCCCAGGGCAAGGCGAAGATCATCGATCAGCAGCTGGGGGAGGTGCGGGCCCAGCTCGACGCGGTGCGCGAGGAGATGACCCAGAAGCGGATGGAGTTCCCGCCGGGCAATGACCTCGGGGCGCTGATCGGCGCGGCGGTCGCCGTCGCCGCCGCCGTGTCGGCCGTCTACACCGGCGGCGCCAGCCTTGTCGCCTTTCTCGCCGCCGCCCAGCTGATGGCGAATTCGGTGGGGGCGCTGGAGGGCTTCGACGCCAGGACCGGGGAGAAGCAGGACGCCGGAAAGCTCGTCGAGTGGTGGGACTGGGAGGATCCCGGCAATCCCCGGCTCAAGGACGACAAGAAGGACGACGCCGGCGGGCTGAAGGAGCTCATCGACACCGGCAACCAGATCATCGACGCGGGGCGCGCGGTCGCCGAACTCTTCCAGACCACGGTCGACGGGAAGCTGGAGAGCAGGGAACGCGATCTGATCGCCCGGCAGCTCGATCTCGGCCGCCAGCGCGGCCTCCAGATCCTGGAGGTCAATCAGCGCAACGCCCTCAAGGCCGTCACGGCGGCGAAGATCGTGGTCAATCAGCGAGATCTGGAGCGGCTGCGCAATCTCCAGGCCGACTGGGCCTCCGACATCGCCGCCCTCGGCATGATCTCGCGCACCCTGATCGACCGGACCCAGGCCTACGCGGACGTCCTCATCCGGTTCGCCTTCTACGCGCACCGGGCGCTGGACATCTTCACCGTCAGCGGCAACAAGTCGGCCGAATTCACCTTCGACCTCGGTCATCTCCACCCCGACGAGGTCGAGCACGCCCATCTCGCCCTCTCCCGGGGCGAGGACTCCCGGGTGATCCCGCTGCTCCAGAGCTATCTCTCCTCCTGGAGCCGGATGCCCCAGCTCCTGGGGCTGCGCGGCTTCTACGACCAGTACCAGTCCGGCCTCCAGCACGCCTCCCGCTTCCTCACCATCACCTCGCCCGCCGTGCTGGACGGACTGCGCGCCAACGGCACCGCCACCTTCGCCCTTCCCCTGACGGACTTCCCCGCGGAGTGGTCGGAACTGAAGACGGAGGAGGTGTACGTCGCGCTCCTGGGCGCCCGGGCCGCCGAACCGGCCGTCAATGTCCACATTCAGCACAGCGGGAAATCCGTCAACCGGATGCGCGGCGGCGCCCTGCGGGAGACGTCCGGCCAGCCCCTCTCCACCACCGCCGAGGCGGTCTTCGTGAAGCGGGTGCCGGGCGCCACCCCCGCCGGCCGGCCCGCCTTCTGGGGCCGCAGCCCCGTCACCACCTGGCGGGTCAGCGTCGAGAAGCTCTCCGCCGAGCAGAACGGGCTGGATCTGTCCGGGCTCACCGGGCTCCACTTCACCCTGCGGTACGCCTTCTTCGCCCCGCCGGCCGCCGCGCTGCCCGCCGTGCCCCCGATGACGGCCGGGGCGGATTTCGACGGCGACGGCCGCCCGGACAGCGCGGTCTGGGACTCCGCCGCGGGCGACTGGCACATCGAGCCGTCCTCCGGCGCGCCCGCCCGCACGGTCCCCTTCGGGCGGCCCGGGGACATCCCCGTACCCGGTGACTGGGACGGCGACGGGCGGGCCGAGCTCGCCGTCTACCGGCCGGCGGACCGGGTGCTCTACTCCCGTCCGTACGAGGGCGGCCCCACGGCGGTCCACCTCTGGCGCACCGAGGGGTACGAACCGGTCCCCGGGGACCACCCGGGAATGGACCGGCTGGCCAACGCCTTCCGGATCCGGGCGGGGGAGCTGACCGGTGCCGGGCGCCATGCCGAGGCGGTGGCGGTGCAGCAGGAGGCCCGGGACGGGTACGCCCAGCTCGCGGCCGAGTCGGACGCGTACCGCTCCTCGCTCGCCCAGACGCTGGTGATGCTGGGCGTCTACCGGACCCGCGCCGGTCTGCACGAGGAGGCGCCGGCGGCGGCCCGGGAGGGCGCGGAGCTCTACCGGGCGATCGGCGACCGGCCGCAGGAGGCGTGGGCGCTGGGCAATCTCGCCTGGATCCTCACCAGCGCCGGGCGGCATGCCGACGCGGTCGGCGCGCAGGAGGAGGCCACCGGGCTCTACCGGCGGCTGGCCGGGTCGGATCCGGCCTACCGGGCCGCGCTGGCCCAGGCGCTGGTGATGCTCGGCACCTACGCCACCCGGGCCGGGCGGCACGACGACGCGGTGGCGGCGGCGCGCGAGGGCGCGGACGTCTACCGGGTGATCGGGGACCGGCCGCAGTGGGCGTGGGCGCTGGGCAACGCCGCCGCCGCGCTCACCGCCGCCGGGCGGCACGGCGAGGCGGTCGACGCCCAGGGCCAGTGCGTCTCCGTCCACCGGGAGCTGGCGGGGGCGGATCCGGCGTACCGGGCCTCGCTGGCGATGGCGCTGGTGATGCTGGGGGTGTACGGCTCACGGGCGGCCCGGCACGAGGAGGCGGTGGCGGCGGCCCGGGAGGGCGCGGAGGTGTACCGGGCCATCGGTGACCGCGCGCAGGAGGCATGGGCGCTCGGCAACGCGGCGGCGGCCCTGCATGTCGCGGGCCGCACCGCCGAGGCCGCCGACAGCCAGCGCGCGGCCTGCGACCTCTACCGCGAACTGGCCGCCGGGACCCCCGCGTACCGCCCGCCGCTGGCGCAGACCGCCCACCGGCTCGCGCAGCTTCTGGTGGGCGCGGACCGCCGTCCCGAGGCACTGGCGGCGGCGCGGGAGGCGGTGGCCGTGTACGAGGCGCTCCATGCCGGCGGCGGCGCGTACGCCGCACAGCTGAGCGAGGCGGTGAGGCTCCGCGACTCGCTGGCCGGAGGGTAGTTTCCACCGATTTCAGATCAGCTGACATTGGCTGATATTCGTCAGAATTTCATGAGTAATGGGCCTCACGTCTGGCTACGTATAGCGACCGAAACGGAAGCCAGGCATCCGCATCTTCCTTCCGGTGCGGTGGAGTTGAGGAGAAACACGATGATCGTGAACATCGGGAAGACCCGGCGGACCGCCGCCCTCGGAGCGGCCGTGCTCGGTACGGGACTCGCCCTGACCCTGGGGACGCTCAGCCCGGCGGCGGCCGGACCCGCGACCGGCGCTCCGGTCTCGGCGGAGCCGAGGGCGATCACCACGGCGAGGGTCTCGCTGCGGCTGGCGGCCGACGCCGGCCAGGCCGCGGATGTGGCCGGGGCCTCCACGGCCAATGGCGCCGAGGTCATCCAGTGGGCCGCCTCACGCGACGACAACCAGCGCTGGGAGCTCACGCCCACGTCCAACGGCTACCACACGGTGAAGGCGGTGCACAGCGGGAAGTGCCTGAACGTCGAGAACGACGACCCGGAGGACGGCGCCCGCATCATCCAGTGGACGTGCGGCACCGATGCCAATGAGCAGTGGAAGCTGGTGCCCGCCGGCATCGGCTATCAGCTCGTGGTCAGGTCGACCGGCAAGTGCCTCAATGTCGAGTACGGGGTCGGGCAGGGAAACCGGCTCATCCAGTACACCTGCACCCCCGGGGGCGCGGACAATGACGTCTGGCTGGCCGTGGTGGAGAACAGCGGGTCCTGACAGGTGAACCGGTGACCGGGGGACGGCCCCCGGTCACCGGACGCGGCGGCGGGCGTACGGCGGGGACGCCGCGCACCCGCCCGCTGTGGTGCGGGGGGCGGGTGCGCCGCCTTCCGCTGAGCGGGGGTCAGCGAGCCGCCCTCTTGAGAACCTCGAAGACGGCCAGGTAGTTCTCGGCGCCGTGTCCGTCGGCGATGGCCCGCTCGGCGATCTCGCGCATCAGCTCCGGCTGGGCGGCGTGGACGCCCTGCTCCACGCTGGTGCGGGCGATGTGGTCCAGTGCGTTCAGATTCATCTCCAGGGTGCCCGCGTCGCCCGGATAGTCGCCCCGGTCGAGAGCGGGCGCATGCCCGGCCAGTGTCGGTGTCACCAGCGAGGACATGAACCAGTCGACCGCCAGGCCGGAGAACTCGGCCGCGGGGACACCCGCCGAGCCGACCAGCGCCGAGGCGTGCAGAAAGCCGTTGACGGTCGCGTACATCATCCCGAGCAGCGCCGCGTTGTACAGCACCGCGAGACCGGGATCGGTGCCGAGATACCGGGGGTCGCCCAGGGCGGCCAGGGTGGCCCGGTGCTCCTCGAAGACCTCCCGCGGGCCGCTGTGGAGAATGACGGATCCGGGATCGCCGACCAGGGGCGGCGGCACCATGATCGCGCCGTCCAGATGGGCGATTCCGTGCCCGGCCGCCCATGCGGCGGCCGTCCGCGCCTGCCCCGGGGTGCCGGAGCCGAGATTCACCAGGACACGGCCCTTCAGGGCGCCGGCGGCGGGGCCGAGCACCTGGTCCGCGGTCTCGTAGTCCTTGAGACAGACGATCACCACGGGGCTCGCGGCGACCGCGCCGGCCACGGTCTCCGCGTGACGCGCGCCCCCGGCGACAAGGCCGCGGGCCCGCTCCGGGGTGCGGTTCCAGACGGTGAGGGGATGGCCGCGGTCCTTCAGCGCCCCGGCGAGAGCGAGGCCCATGGGCCCGAGCCCGAGGACGGTAACAGGCGTGTGGTGCACGGTGATGGGGGTGTTTTTCGTCATGCGAAATAGACTGCGGTCTCACATCGGTGTGAGAGTCAACTGAACGTGGTGGTCATCACATGCGCATGGGGGAGTTCTCCCGGCGGACCGGGGTCAGCCAGCGTCTGCTGCGCTATTACGAGGAGCAGGGGCTGCTCAGGCCGGCACGGCGGCCGAGCGGATACCGCGAGTTCGCGGAGGCGGATCTGGCCACCGTGCGGGGGATCCGGGTGCTGCTCGCCGCCGGGCTGAACACCGCCACCATCGCGGGGCTGCTGCCCTGCATGGTCGAGGACGGCCGGATCCTGGCGCCGGCCTGTTCCGGGATGCTGCCCGATCTCCACCGCGAGCGGGAGCGCATCGACACCGCGGTGGCGGGCCTGCTGGCCGCGCGGGACGCCCTGGACGAGGTCATCGCCGGTACGGCCCCGGCCGGCGATGACGATCCGGACGCCTGCCGCGCCGCCGGTATCGCGGTGGCACCCGGCTGAGCGGCGGCACGTCCGTCCGGGCCGGGCCGCTCGCTGTCAACCGGGGATGACGGTTGTCAGTGGCGGCGGGGACGATGGCGGGCATGAGTGAATCCGCCGCCTCCACTCCCGCGCACGCCGCCCCCGGCCACACCGTCCCGCTCGCCGCCGCCGTCGCCGGTTACTGGGACGCGGTGGCGGCCTCGTTCGACGACGAGCCCGACCACGGTCTGCGCGACGCGCGGGTGCGGGAGGCATGGGCCGCGAGGCTGGGCCGCTGGCTCCCGGTGCGCGGACGCGGCGGGGCGGACGGTCTCGATGTGCTCGACGCCGGCTGCGGCACGGGCTCGCTCTCTCTGCTGATGGCCGCTTCCGGCCATCGGGTCACCGGGGTCGATCTCTCCGCGCGGATGGTCGAGCGGGCGCGGGAGAAGTTCGCGGCCGCCGGTCTGGCCGGGCACTTCCTCACCGGGGACGCCGCCGCGCCGCCGGCCGGGGCGGCGGTCTTCGACGCGGTGATCGCGCGGCATCTGCTCTGGACACTGCCCGATCCGCCTGCCGCGCTGCGGACCTGGTGCGATCTGCTCCGGCCGGGCGGCACGCTGATCCTGGTGGAGGGACGGTGGGGGGAGTCCGCGACGGCGACGCCTTATGTGGCGGGGGCGGGGGCGCTGCCGTGGGGTGGCGGGGTCGGTGCGGAGGAGTTGCTGGGCGCGGTGCGTCCGCTGGTGGGGGCGGCGCGGATCGAGGAGCTGAGCGGGGAGGCGGCGCTCTGGGGGCGCGCGGTGACGGATGAGCGGTATGCGCTGACGGCGGTGAAGTGAGGCGGGATAAAGGCACTGTTAGTGCATTGAAGCTAATTATTACGGATAATCAGATAAATAGTGGAGGGGTGGGGAGGAGTTGAAGCTGTGGATCATCGGCCGGTGAGCACGGAGGTCACCCCGTATGAAGAACAGCTTCGGACACCCCCCGGGCAGAGCCCGCCGGGCCGGCTCATTCGCGGCGGCCTGCTGTCTGCTGGGGATGAGCCTCTCAGTGCTGGCGCCACCCGGCGCCGCGGCGGCGGACCGGCCGGGGGCGCCGCCGGCGGAGGCTTCCGCGACCCGGGAGTCCGCGACGTCCGTGGCCCCGGAGTCCGTTGCCCCGCAGGTCGCGACCCCGCAGGCCGCGACTCCGGAGACCTCCTCCGGCGGGACACCCCCGGCGGCGGGCACGGGGTCCCCGGCCGCCGCGGTCCCTTCGGCCTCGTCCCCGGCGGTCTCATCGGCGGCCTCCCCGGGGAGTGAGACCGGGGCCGCCGGCCCGCCGGCCGCGAAGGGCGCGCCGGGTGTCCCGGGCGCGCGAGCGGATCTGACGGTGCGTTCGGAGTTCGGCTCGGGTGGTGCGGCGAGAAGCGAGTCCGCCGGCTCCGCCCCGTCCGCGGCCGGCAAGAGCGCCGAGACCGGCGCCGCGGCGGCCGACGACAACACCGAGTCCGTCTGGCGGCTGGTCGACGGCGAACTGACCTTCGACTACCGGATCACCGTCGTCAACCACGGCCCGTCCCGCGCCGTCGATGTCGTCATCACCGATGAACTGCCCCCCGCGCTCGCCTTCGTCTCCTCCCCGGACGGCTGCACCGCCCAGGGCCGGACGATCCGCTGCGGCCCGCTCCCCGCCCTCGCCGTCGGCCGCTCCCACACCTGGATGATCATCGTCGCGCTCGACGAGGACTACACCGGTGACGGCTCGGACATCACCAATGTCGCCGTCGTCTCCTCCGCGACCGAGGACCCCGACCCGGACAACAACGCGGCCACCCACACCGGGCTCCCCGTGCCGCCCCGCTCCGTGAAGGCGGATCTGGCGCTCCGCAAGACCGCCGTACTGCCCGGCGGCAAGCGGTACGTCAGCCCCGGCGACACCTTCTCGTACCGCATCACGGTCCGGAACCTCGGGCCCGGCGAGGCCCGCGGTGTGCTGGTCACCGACCCCCTTCCGGCCCCCCTGGTCTTCGACTCCTCGCCGGACGGCTGCCGGCTCTCCGCCGGCTCGGCCCGCACCGTGACCTGCCCGGTCCGGGACCGGCTGGCCGCCGGTGACTCCGCCGTGTACGTCCTGGTCGTACGGGTTCCCGCGAGCGGCCCCCGAGCCGGCGGCGACGGCCACGGCGGTGGCGGGCAGCGCGAGGAGATCGACAACATCGCCACCGTGACCGCCCGCACCCCGGACCCGGTACTCGCCAACAACAGCAACGCGGCCGGCACCACCGGCCCCGGCGGCGGACCGCTCCATCTCGTCCGCCCCTCCGGGCACACGACGCACCCCACGCGCCCGCCGCACACCGGCCACCCCTCGCATCCGGCCAACCCGGGCGGACCCCACCACCCCGGCCGCCCCCAGCTCCCGCACACCGGCGGCGATCTGCCCGGCTGGCTCCCCTGGTCCGCCGCGCTGACGCTGGCCGGCGGCTGCGCGCTGGTGGTGCTCGCCCGCCGCGGCGGGCGGTCCCGCCACTGACACCGGCCCGCACGGTGCCCGCCGGGGACGTACCTCCCCCGCCGTACGTCCCCGGCTTCCGAACGCGGCGTCGCGACCGACGCCCGAGACAGCTGAGATGAGGGTCCGCGGACATGAGAACCACCTGGGGCCCGGCCGCCGCCGCCATGAGGCGGCGCGTCCGCGGACGCGCCGCCCTGGCCATGGTGTCCGGACTGCTCCTCTGCCTGCTCCCGGTGCCGGCGGCGGCCCTGGACGGTCCCGCCCCGGACGCCACGGCGGCGGCCGGGGTCCGCGCCCCGCGCGCCCTCACCTTCCCGGTGCACGACCCCTTCGACTCCGCGGCGAGCAGTCTGGGCACCGCCGTCGGCTCCGCCTCCTTCCAGAGCGGCGGCTGGCTCCGGCTCACCAGCGCGGCGGGAAACCAGTCCGGCGCCTGGGAGATGAACGACTCCTTCTCCACCGGCCTCGGCATCGTCGCCGAATTCACCTACGCCAGCTACGGCGGTGTCGCCTTCGACGGCAAGCGCGGCGACGGACTCGCCTTCTTCCTCGCCGACGGCACCGCCGCCAACGGCACCGGTGCCCCCGGCGGCAGCCTCGGCTACGCCTGCGGCGGCAACCCCTGCAATGTCAACGGCGTCCCCGGGGCCTTCCTCGGCATCGGCCTCGACGAATTCGGCAACTTCTCCTCCAACATGGTCGGCAACGGCGGCCCCGGCACCCAGGCCAACAAGATCGTGCTCCGCGGCGGCGGCAACGCGAGGACCGGCTACCGGTACGCCACCGGCGTCAACGGCCCCGGCGGCACCGTGGAGACCCAGGGGCGCGGCGACTACCGGACCGTGCGGGTGACCGTGGTGCCCAGCGGCGGCCAGCTGCTGGTGTCGATCTGGTCCGACACCGGCCCCGGCACCGTGATGAACAAGGTGGTCACCGACTTCAACGTCTCGACCATCGCCAACCAGCCCGCGCTCCCCGCCTCCCTGAAGGTCGGCTTCTCCGGCGGCACCGGCGGCGCCACCAACATCCATGAGATCGGCGATCTGACCATCAATGTCCCGGCGGATCTGTCGGTCACCAAGACCGCCAATGTCTCCACCGTCCCGGCGGGCGGCGGCCCGGTCACCTACACCGTCAAGGTCTCCAACAGCGCCGCCAACGATGTGATGGGCGCCCAGGTCACCGACACCGTGCCCGGACTGACCGGAGTGACCTGGACCTGCACCGCCACCACCGGATCGTCCTGCGGACAGGCGTCGGGGAGCGGGAACAACCTCAACACCTCCGTCAATCTGCTGCGCAGCGGCTCCGCCACGTACACCATCACCGGCACCGCGCCCGCCCAGCCGGCGACCCTCACCAACACGGCGACCGTCACCCCGCCGAGCGACCGCTCGGACACCGACAGGACCAACAACTCGGCCTCCGTCACCACCACGGTGACCGGACGCGCCGATGTGGCCGTGCTCAAGACCGGGCTGGGCACGGGACCGGTCTCCCCCGGCCAGCAGTTCGACTACCGGATCACCGCCCGGAACGCCGGACCGTCCGACACCACCAACGCACGGATCTCCGACACCCTCCCGGCGGGCCTCGCCTTCGTCTCCTCGCCCGACGGCTGCACCGCCTCCGGCCAGAACATCGGCTGCCCCGTCGCCACCAGTCTCCCGGCGGGGCAGTCCCGGTCCTGGACCATCCGCGTCAAGCTCAGCGACACCTACACCGGCAATGGCTCGGATCTGGGCAACACCGCCACCGTCGTCCACGATCTGCCCGACCCGAACACGGCCAACAACGTCAGCGCGGCGGCGTTCCCGCCCGGCGGGGTGACCGCGCCCAAGGCGGATCTGAGCACGGTCAAACGGACGGTGACCAGCACCCCCGTCGCTCCGGGCCAGTCCTTCGACTACACCGTCACGGTCACCAACAACGGCCCGTCGGCCGCCCGCCAGATCCGGATCACCGACCCGCTGCCGACCGGGCTCACCTTCGTCTCGTCGGCGAGCGGCTGCACCGCCGCCGGGACCACCGTGAGCTGCGGGCCGGCCGCGACGCTCGCGGTGGGGGCACAGGTGAGCTGGACCTTCCGGGTGCGGCTCGACGCCGGGTACGCGGGTGACGGCAGCGGGCTGCGCAACACCGCCACCGCCTCATCGGACACCGACGACCCCGACACCTCCAACAACAGCGGGACATCGGGGCCGCCCGGCGGACGGATCACCCCGCCCTCCGCCGACCTGGTGTTCACCAAGCGGGCCAACAGCTGATGCCGGTGGTCACGGTGCCGGCCGGTCCGCGGCCGGGCGCGCCCGCCCCTCAGACCTGTGGCCGCACAGCCGTTGTGCGGCCCCGGATCAGGAACGCGATCAGGAACGGAAACGATGCGAGATGAGATCGACAAAACGCCGGCCCCCCACGGTCCGGGCGGTGATCGTCGCGCTGGCCTGCGCCCTGCCCCTGTGCTCCGGTACGGCGCCCGCGGCCCTGGCCGCCCCCGCGCCCGCCGCCGTGTCCGCACCGGCGGCGGTGGTGACCCAGCTGACCCGGCAGGCCGCCGACACACCCCCCGGCGGCCTGGTCACCTTCACCCTCACCGCCAGGAACAACGGGCCGTCGGTGGCCCGTAACGTCACCGCCACCGACACCCTGCCCGAGGGGCTGGAGTTCATCTCGTCGGCCGACGGCTGCACGGCGCAGGGGCAGACCGTCACCTGCGGCCCGGAGCCCGAACTGACCGTGGGCCAGACCAAGGACTGGACCTTCGTCGCCCGGCTCGACCCCTCGTACCAGGGGGACGGAACCGACCTCGGCAACACCGTGGTCGGCACCTCCGACGCCACCGACCCGGACCCGGGCAACAACACCGGCGGCCCGGTCACCCCGACCGGCCCCTTCGACCCCGAGTCCAATCTGAACACCGTCAAGCGCGCGCTCGGCAGCGGCCCCACGGTCCCCGGAACGGAATTCGACTACGAGGTCACCACGGAGAACACCGGCCCCTCGGACGCCCGCAATGTGACGGTGACGGACAACCTCCCGCCCGGCATCACCTTCGTCTCGTCCGCCGACCCGTGCGCGGTCTCCGGACAGCGGGTGACCTGCGGACCGCTCGCCCGCCTCGCGCCGGACTCCAAGGTGACCTGGACCTTCCGGGTGAAGCTGGCCGCCACCTACAGCGGCGACGGCAGCGATCTGCGGAACACCGCCACCGGCACCTCGGACTCGACCGACCCGGACCCGACGGACAACACCTCGCCGCCGGTCCTGCCGCCCGGCGGGGTCACCGCGCCCCAGGCCGACCTGTGGACCATCAAGCGGCCGACCACGACCACCCCGATCTCACCCGGCCAGACCTTCGACTACGCGGTCACCATCACCAACGACGGGCCCTCCCAGGCGCTGGCCGTCCGCGCCACCGATGTGCTGCCCGCCCCGCTGGCCTTCGTCTCCTCGCCCGACGGCTGCACCGTCTCCGGCCAGACCGTCGGCTGCGGCCCGCAGGCCACCCTGGCCCCGGGCGCCGCCAGGACCTGGACCTTCAAGGTGCGGCTGGATCCGAACTACCGCGGTGACGGCTCCGACATCCAGAACACCGCCACCGCGACCTCCACCACCGAGGACCCGCTGCCCGGCAACAACACCAGCCCGCCGGCCGGACTCCCCGGCTCCGCGGTCAACCAGCCGTACGCGGACCTCGCGGTCACCAAGACACCGGTCGGCAACACCCCGCCCAAGCCGGGCGAGAGCTTCGACTACCTCATCACGGTGACCAACAACGGACCCTCGGCGGACGCGCTCAATGTCCGGCTCACGGACAGCCTGCCGACCGGTCTGATCTATGTCTCCTCCTCGCCCGCCGGGTGCACCGTCTCGGGGCAGGTCGTCAACTGCCGCCGGGCCACCCCGCTGCGGGTCGGCGAGACCATCGAGTACACCCTCACCGTGCGGGTCGACCCCGCCTACAGCGGCGACGGCAGCGATCTGAAGAACACCGCGAAGGTCACCGCCGACAACATCGACCCCAACAGCGGGAACGACACGGACACGGCGACGGTCCCCGGCGGCTCGGTCGACGCGGCCTCCGCCGACCTCGCCATCGCCAAGAAGCCGGTGACGAACACACCGATCGCCCCCGGCGAGTCCTTCGACTACTCGATCACCGTCACCAACAAGGGCCCCTCACAGGCCGCGCAGATCAAGGTGACCGACAGTCTGCCGACCGCACTGCGCTTCGTCTCGTCGGACGACGAGTGCGTGGTGCACGACACGGTGGTCTGCGGACCGCTCGACACCCTCGCTCCCGGGGCCTCCTACACCTGGGTCTTCCGGGTGAAGCTCGACCCGGAGTACGAGGGCGACGGCTCGGACATCAGGAACACGGCGAGTGTCGACGCCGCGACCGCCGACCCGGTCGAGGCCAACAACACCGTCACGGTGGCCGGCACCCCGGGCGGCACCGTCAAGGATCCGACGGCCGATCTCCAGGTGACCAAGAAGACCCCGTGACCGCGGGTCCGTCACGGACTCGCCACGGGTGACAGGGCAGGGGCGGACCGCTTCCGGCGGTCCGCCCCTCGCTGTGCGGCCGGGCTGTGCGGCCGGCGCTGTGACGATCACCGCTGTGTGCGGAAAGGCTGGTCAACACCCCTGCCACTGGCGCTACTCTGCCGCTGTGCCCATGACCTTTGATCGTGAACTGCCCCTCGCGCTGGCCGCCGCGGCCGAGGCCGAGTACGAGTACGACGACGGCGACGGAGTCGACTTCGAGCCGTACGAGGCGTTTCTCTCCGCCGACGACACCACCAGCTGGATCCGCTCCTGGACCGGCAACGGCGAACTGACCGGTGAGGAGTTCCTGGTCTTCGGCCAGGACGGCACCGGCGGCTTCGCTGCCCTCTGGCTGATCCGCCCCGGCGCCGACCTCGTCTCCCAGCCGGTCGTCTTCCTCGGCTCCGAGGGCGACACCGGAGTCGTCGCCCGCGATGTGGCCGCCTATCTGTGGCTGCTGGCCGACGGCTACGGCCCCTTCGAGGCGGTGGAGAGCCCGGGCGGCCGGAATCCCCGCCCGCACGAGGAGCTGCTCGCGATAGCCGAGCGGTACGCGCCGGGCGGGCGGCGCTCGGCGGAGGACGTGATCGCTGAGGCGGCGCGGGAATTCCCGGATTTCCAGGAGACGATTGAGGCGCTCTGTCGCTGAGGGGTTTCTCCCCGTTGTGGGGTGAAGTGGTTCTCGGTGCCGGCGGGAGTCGTGACGACTTCCGCCGGCATTGTCATGTCCGCGTTTATATTGAGGATTATCATGTGACTCGGTGCGGTCATCCTATTCACCCCGGAGGGTGAATTGAAGGGGCGGTCGCATCGGGGATTCAGCTTGAATAATTGCCCGATTTGAGTGTGATATGTCAGGGCGAATCTGGCGGTTGATTCATTCGAATCAGCGGATCTCGCATAAATGCGCGACGCTTGCGTGAGGTGTGCCGGGCGGGGATATGGTCGCTGCCAGTGACGACACCCGGGTGTGTGGTGTCGGTTTCCCGAAGGGAAGTGTTCGGTGACTTTATTGTTGGCTCCGCCCCAGCCGGTATACCGTGAGTATACTGTTCGGATGGCTGACACCACCGTCAAGGTTGACCCTGTCGTACGCGACCGTCTCATGGTTCTCGCCAGGGAGCGGGGACTGACCATGCGCGATCTGATCGCCGAGCTGGCCGGTGCGACTCCGACCAAGGCCGAGTTGGAGAGGCGCTACCGGGCGACCAAGGCTTACTGCGAGACGCACTTCGGCGTCACGCTCACCGATGAGGACCATGACCGGGCCGAGCAGGTCTGGAAGGACTTGGAGGCCGGCCGGCCCGTGGACAGTCTGTGAGCGGATCCGTGGCGGTGCTCTACGACGAGACCGCACTCCTCGCACTGGGCGCGGGCAACAGTCTGGCTTCCCAGTTCGTCGCCAACACCGAGCACGGCCCGACCAGGCATGTCTATGTGCCCGCGCTCTGCCTGCTGTCGGCGGACAGCCTCCGCAAGGGGCTGGCGGATCATGTCGGCGCGCTTCCGGCGGCGGAGATAGTCGAGCTCGATTTCTCCGGCCTCTCGGCCGTGGGCGCGCTGATGCGGGACGGGGTTGAGTGGCATCTGGGCCATGCGGTCCACCTGTCGCGCCCCACGATCGACTGGCCCGACGGCCGCCCCGTGGTGACTGTCCGGCCGGAGCTGTACGCGGACATGCCGCTGGTCCGGACTATCCGGCTGCCGGAGTAGCCGCAGGCCGGGTGTCCGGTAGGGGCCCGGGTCCTCGGACCCGGGCCCCGCGCCGGAGCCGGCCCGGCTCAGTGGTCCGTTCTCGTGTTCGTGAGCGGCGCGCCGCCCGAGCCCACCAGTTCGCGGACGATCGTCGCCTTGTCGTCCGAGATGGTGAGACGGCTCCTCTGGCCCGGGGAGCAGGACGCCGGGTCGCCGGAGGTCACCCGGGTCGGGCCCAGTTCGAGGGGTGGGCCGGGGGTGCGGAGGGTGGCCGTCCAGGAGCAGTCGTAGGAGGGGCCGGTGCCGGTCAGGGTCATCACCCGTTCTCCCGAGGCGCCCTGAGTGATCGTCATGGTGCGGCTGTTGGCGCCGCCCCCGGTGTCGAAGGAGGCCCGCCAGGTGCCGAGATACCGCTCGGGCACCTCGCCGGCCGGTTCCGGGCCGGGCGAGGGGCGGGTGGAGGCGGACGGGGAGCCGGACGGGGAGGCCGTCGTGCGGGCGGGCTCCGGGGCGCCGGCGGGTTCGGTGCCGTCGCCGCCGTCCAGCAGGGTGAAGGCCGTGGCGCCCGCGGCCACCGCGATCAGCAGGGCGGCGAGGGTCGGCACCACCGCCCGGCGGTCACCGCGACCGCCGCGCGCGGGAGCCGGGGCGGGCGCGGGTGCCGGCAGTGCCGGGGTCCGCACCGTCCGGGGGTAGGGCGCCGCCGCGCTGGGGCCCGGCGGGACCGGGGCCGGGCCCGGGGCCCGGTCGTATCCGCCGTACGCCGGAGTCTGCGGGGCCGACGGCCCGTACCCCGACGGCCCGTACGGCGGCGCGGCCGGAACCCGTGCCGGAGGCGGCCCGGGGACGGACGGCGTCCCGGCGGCACCCGGCTGTTCCGCCTCCAGGGACCGCACCGCCTGCCGCCCGAGCCGGGCGATGAGGGCCGCCGGCAGCCAGGGCTCCGCGCTCTCGCCCCGCTCCACCGCCGGTGCCGTGCGCGCCGCGATCTCCGCCGGTGACGGCCGCGCCCCGGGGTCCTTGCGCAGACAGTCGCGTACCAGCTCACCCAATTCCGGGGGCAGCGCGCTCAGATCGGGCTCACCCTGGGCGATCCGGAACATCACCGCATGGCGCCCGCTCTCCGCCGAGCCGAACGGAAGGCCGCCGGTCGCCGCGTACGCCAGTACCGAGCCCAGGCAGAAGACGTCGCAGGCGGCGGTGACCCGGGTGCCGAGCACCTGTTCCGGTGCCATGAAGCCCGGTGAGCCGATCACCGCGCCGGCCCGGGTGATCCCCGCCTCCGCCGCCGTACCGGTCTCCAGCGCGCGGGCGATCCCGAAGTCGATCACCCGGGGTCCGTCGATGGTGAGCAGCACATTCGACGGCTTGAGATCCCGGTGGATCAGCCCGGCCGTGTGGATGTCGGCCAGCGCATGCGCCAGCCCGGACGCGAGAATCAGTACGGAGCGCTCCGGCAGCGGCCCCCGGGGGATCACCTCGCTCAGCGGCGGCCCGGCGATGTAGCCGGTGGCGACCCAGGGCACCGGGGCCTCGGTGTCGGCGTCGAGCACCGGCGCCGTCCACTCGCCGCCGACCCGCCGGGCCGCCCGCACCTCGCTCCGGAACCGCTCGCGGAATTCCTGCTGTTCGGCGAGTTCCCGCCGGACCAGTTTCACCGCCACCGTGCGGCCCCGGTCGCTGCGGGCGAGAAAGACCTCGCCCATGCCGCCCGCACCGAGCCTGGCCAGCAGCCGATAGGCCCCGATGCGCTGCGGATCTCCGGTCGCCAGCTGTTCCATGGCCGCGTGTCCTCCCCCGATCGCGGCGGCCGTCGGCCCTCCCGGATCGCGCCGCCGCCCCCGCGAGGATAGTGCGCGCGGGGCGCTCCGGGGGCGGTCTCCTCCCGAACGGGGCGGCGGGGAAAGCGCGTTCGGGAATCGTGCGGCGCGCGAGGCCGGGGAGGCACCCCCGCTCACTCACCCAGCCTGGTCCGTGAGAGACGGCCTAGCCTTCCCCGTCCTCCCGCTGGATGGTCTCCATCGCGGTGATGAGCTCCTCCAGCACCCGCACCGTCTCCGCGAACCGCTCCGGCCCGAGGGCCCCCGCCAGCCGGCCCGCCAGCCGGGCGTGGCCCGGATCGAGCCGTTCGATCGTCTCCCGGCCCCGCTCGGTGGCGCGCAGCAGCTTGGCCCGGCGGTGGGCCGGATTGGGCTCGTACACCGCGAGTCCGTCCGTCACCAGCAGATCCGCGATCCGCTGCACGCTCTGCCGGGTGATGCCCATCGTCCGGGCGATCCCGGCGACCGGCTGCGGTTCCCGGTTGACCGCGCCGAGCACCTGCCACCAGGAGGCGGTGAGCCCGACCTCCCGGGCCAGTCCGTCGGAAACCGCGATGAACTGGCCGTTCAGCCGGAAGACACCGAGCGCGGTACGGGTGAGCAGATCCCGCTCCGCGCGGCTCACGCGCCGCCCTCCAGCACGGCGTACGCGCTCGCGTCCGAGTCGTGGAACAGCCGGTACCAGGCGTCCAGCCGCTCCCCCTCGTACACCCCCAGCCGGGCGAAGACCTCCCGGGCGAAGGCGACCGGCTCGGTCGGGCCCGCGGTGATCAGGTCGCCGTCGGTGACCGCGTCGGCCTCGCGGTAGCGGTCGCCGCCGGCGTATCCGGAGGCGGCGAGATAGAAGGAGACGGCGCTGGTGTGCGCGCGGTCGTCCAGCAGCCCCTCCCGGGCGAGTCCGAGCGTGGCGCCGCAGATCGCGGCGACCGGTGTCCCCGCGTCGAGGAAGGCGCGGGCCTTCGCGGCGAAGGGGGCGAGCTCGTCGCCGGTGTCCCAGGCGGACGCGCCGGTGAGGATCAGCAGACCGCTCTCTTCGGGGCCGACGTCGGCGAGTGCGAGATCGGGCCGGACACGCAGGCCGCCCATGGTGGTGACGGGGTCGGTGGTGAGGCCGACCGTGCGGACGGTCCAGCCGTTCTGCGCGAGATGGGCCGTGGTGTGGCCGGTCTCCCAGTCGGCGAAGGTGTCGTACACGGCGAGATGAACGGTCCTGGTCATCATGTGCTCTCTTCGTCGTTCCCGGCCGGTGATATGACAGCATACTGTCATTACGACAGAATGCTGTCAATCGAGGCGGGGTGCGGGCGACAGAACGATCAGGAAAGCGCCCCAGGACAGACAGGATGGTGATGTCGGCGTCCGGCCGCACCTTCCTACGCTGGGCCCATGACCTCTGCCGATGCCGTACACCCGCCCGCCGCCGGCCCCAGCTCCCCGGCCGCCCGCCCCGCCCCCGACCCGGCGGCCGGCGCCGCGGTGAAGGCCGCCGACCGGGACCATGTCTTCCACTCCTGGTCCGCCCAGAAGCTCATCGACCCGCTCGCCGTCGCCGGCGCCGAGGGCTCGTGGTTCTGGGACTACGACGGGAAGCGCTACCTCGACTTCACCAGCGGCCTCGTCCACACCAACATCGGCTATCAGCACCCGGAGGTGGTCGCCGCCATCCAGCAGCAGGCCGGGAAGCTGGCCACCTTCGCGCCCGCCTTCGCCGTGGAGCCGCGCTCCGAGGCGGCCCGGCTGATCGCCGAGCGCACCCCCGGCGACCTGGACAAGATCTTCTTCACCAATGGCGGTGCCGAGGCGATCGAGAACGCCCTCCGGATGGCCCGGCTCCACACCGGCCGCCCCAAGGTCCTCTCCGCGTACCGCTCGTACCACGGGGGCACCGCCGCCGCGATCAATGCCACCGGCGACCCGCGCCGCTGGCCCTCCGACAACGGCACCTCCGGGGTGGTCCGCTTCTGGGCACCCTTCCTCTACCGCTCGCCCTTCCACTCCGCCGGCGAGGCGGAGGAGGGCGAACGCGCGCTGCGCCACCTGGAGGAGACCATCGTCTTCGAGGGCCCCGGGACCATCGCCGCGATCCTGCTGGAGACCATTCCCGGCACCGCCGGGATCATGGTCCCGCCGCCCGGCTATCTCCCGGGCGTACGGGAGATCTGCGACCGGTACGGGATCGTTCTCATCCTGGACGAGGTGATGGCGGGTTTCGGCCGGACCGGCAAGTGGTTCGCGGCCGAGCACTTCGACGTGGTGCCCGATCTGCTCACCTTCGCCAAGGGCGTCAACTCCGGCTATGTGCCGCTCGGCGGTGTCGCCATCTCGGCGGAGATCGCGGCGACCTTCGACACCCGCCCCTACCCCGGCGGACTCACCTACTCCGGCCATCCGCTCGCCTGCGCCGCCGCGGTCGCCACCATCGGGGTCATGGACCGGGAGGACATCGTGGCCCGGGCCGCCCGCCTCGGCGAGACCGTACTCGGCCCCGGCCTGCGCGAACTGGCCGAACGCCACCCGAGCGTGGGCGAGGTGCGCGGCACGGGCGCCTTCTGGGCACTGGAGCTGGTACGCGACCGGGAGACCAGGGAACCCCTCGTCCCGTACAACGCCTCCGGTGAGGCGAACGCGCCCATGGCGGCCTTCGGCGCGGCCTGCAAGGAGCGCGGTCTCTGGCCCTTCGTGAACATGAACCGCACGCATGTGGTGCCGCCGTGCACCATCAGCGAGGCGGAGGCGAAGGAGGGCCTGGCCGTACTGGACGAGGCGCTGACGGTCGCCGACCGCTGGACGGTCTGATCCGTTCCGCCGGCCGGTACGGGTGCGCCCCCACCCGTACCGGCCCGGCCCGGCCGGTCAGACCGCGGGCGGGCGCAGGCGGGCCGTCCAGGGGCCGTCCGCCTCGACGCACAGCACCAGCGGGCCCTCGGGGACCGGCAGGGTCTGCCGGAACGGCGGCACCGCGGCGAAGAGCAGTTCGGACGGTTCGACCTGTCCCGTGGCCACGTCGGTGAAGAAGGGCAGGACATTGATGGTCATCCGCCCCTCCCGGTACTCGTCCCCCTCATAGGTCACCTCCAGGCCGGCGGCCGGCCCGGTGTACGCGATCACATCGGAGTTGGCGCTGCTGACATCCCGGCTCCCGAGCCGGCGAATGGACGGCAGCGGGTGCACCACGGCCGTCCATTCGTCCTCGGCGTCGACACTGAGGGTGAGCGGCCGGCCCGCGGGGACGACCTCCAGGGTCCGGCCCCGGAAATCCCGCACCACCGAACTGAAGAGCAGACCGGCCTGCTGATGGCGCTCGTCGAGGGTGTGGACGCCGAAGTAACCCTCGCCCCGGTGCCATGCCTCCACGATGACCCACTGCCCCGTCGGGAGGGGCTCGTCGAAGCGGACGATCCCCTTGCCGCGGCCCCGGCGGGTGACGGAGCTGAAACCCGTGAAGCCGGAGAAGTGGTCCGTGACCTGCGTCCGGTGCACGGGGGCCGGGGGAGCGGGGGCGTGGGCAGGGAAGGGCGCGGGCGGTGGCGGGGTGTACGCGAGCTGGGGGATGCGGGGGAGCGGCGCGGCGGGTACGGGAGCGGGTGCCGCGTACGGGACGGGAACGGGTGCCGGTGCCGGTGC
Organism: Streptomyces sp. CAU 1734; assembly: GCF_039888735.1. Lineage (NCBI taxonomy): Bacteria > Bacillati > Actinomycetota > Actinomycetes > Kitasatosporales > Streptomycetaceae > Streptomyces > Streptomyces sp. CAU 1734. Next base: position 276,975 of record NZ_JBDQQP010000001.1, on the reverse strand, counting down.
CGGGGGCGGTGCGGGGGCCTGCGGCTCCTCCGCCACCGTGATCCCGAAGTCCGTCGCGAGTCCGGCCAGCCCGGACGCGTACCCCTGCCCCACGGCCCGGAACTTCCAGCCGCCCGCGCGCCGGTAGAACTCCCCGAGCACAAAGGCCGTCTCGGTGGTCGCGTCCGTCACCGCGAAGTGCACCACCGGCGCCCCGTCCGGCCCCAGCGCCTGGGTGTACAGCCCCGGCACCGAGCCGAAGACCCCGCCGTCGCAGGAGGCGGCTATCAGCACCCGCTGCACCTCCGCCTCCAGTAGCGGAAGTTCCACTTCCAGCCATTCGGCGCGCTGTCCGCCGCCCTCCGCCACGCCCGCGTGGCGCACCGCGCCCGACGGATGCCGGGGCTGGTTGTAAAACACCAGATCGGCGTCCCCGCGCACGGTTCCGCGCGCGTCGAGCAGCAGGGCCGAGGCATCGACGGCAGGGGTCCCGGGCGCCGTGCTCCGGCCCACGGCGACCCTCAGCAGGGTGGACGGAACAGGGGTGTTGGCGCCTTTGACGATGTGGGTCATGGCGCAATGCTGTCAGCGGCCCCCGCCGAAGTCGATGGCGGCGGACGGGTGGTCGGGGGCGGTCGCCGGGAGGGGAAGCGGTTCGTTTCCCGGCGGGGTGAGGGCGCCTCCGTCCCGGTGTCCGGTGGCCGGTGTCCGGGAACGCCGCCGCCCGCCGCCCCTCCGGAGCACTCCCGCGCCCCGGCCCGGCTCCTCCCGCGTCCGGCCGGACGGCGGGTGCCCGCGGCGGCCGTATCGCCCGGTGATTTCGGTGCCACCGGCCGCGGCGGGTCCGCGCCTCCCTCCTCGCCGGAGGCCGCGGACACGTCTCCGCCGTGTGCGCGATCAGGCGGCCGGAAAGAGGGGTGCGCACGGGGCGCGGCCGGGACCGGGCCGGTACGACACCGGGCGCGGCCGGGTCCATCCCGGATCCACGCCGGATCCACGCCGGTACGGCACCGGCAGGCCGGTACGACGCCGGGTCCATCCCGGGACCGCGCCGGGACGAGGCGTACGGGGGAGGCTCACCCCGCCCCCGGCTCCACCTCCAGGAAGCGGCGCCGGCGCGGCCCCCGGTAGAGCAGTGCCTCCCAGCCCGCCTCCGTCAGGGCCCGCGCGCAGGCGCGCAGCCGGTCCTCCTCCTCGTGCGCGGCGCCGCTGCCCGCCGGGCCCAGCCACTCCACCACCACCGCGCCGGGCCGGTCGGCGTCCCGCACCCGGTAGCCGGTGGCGGCCCGGGCGCCCGCCGGGTCCAGGGCCGACGGCGGGAGGCCCGCCGCCTCCAGCGCGAGGGCGACCGCCCGGACCATCCGGGCCACCTCCCAGGCGGCGGGCTTCCCGGCGGCCCCGCTGAGCCGGCGTATCTGCGACAGCCCCGCGAACGCCGCGCGCACCTCGGCGGCCCGCGCCCCTTCCGTACTCTCCGTGGTCTCCGCGTCCCCGGCGGCGGGCAACGGCCCGTCGCCGGTGGCCGCTTCGAAGACACCCTCGCCCCGATCGCGCTCCCCGTGTGTCATGAACCCCTCACCAATCGGTATCCGGCCTGCTCATCGACCCTGTAATCCACCTGCGCCGCAAGTGCTCGCACACACTGGCCTATCGTGTCCGGGACCCCCGGCAAAGGAGAAGCCATCGATGTCCGGCCCCGCCCCCGGCCCGCGCGGCACCGGTTCCGCTGTCACCCGCAGCACCCTGCGGCAGCAGATCGCGGACGCGCTGCGTGACGAGGTGCTGGCCGGGCGACTGCTGCCCGGACAGGAATTCACCGTCAAGGAGATCGCCGACCAGTACGGAGTCTCCGCCACTCCGGTGCGGGAGGCCCTGGTGGATCTCTCCGCGCAGGGGCTCCTCGACTCCGACCAGCACAAGGGATTCCGGGTCCACCGCTTCTCGGTGGGCGACTACCGGGCCATGGTCGAGTCCCGTTCCCTCGTCATCGACGGTGTCATCCGCCACGCCGAACGCCGGGGCCGCACCCGGGTGCGGCCCAAGGCCGCGGTGTCGGTGCGCCGCCGGGCCGAGGAGGCCGCACGGGCGGGGCGCTGCGGCGAGCTGGACATTCATATCGGGTACGACCTGCGTTTCTGGCACGAACTCGGATCCATCGTGGCCAATGCCTATATAGCCGGGTTTCTGCATCAGCTGCGGGTGCAGACCTGGGTCTTCGCCGTACCGCATCTGCGGACCGACCCGGACCGCCGCGAGTGGCTGTGGCACGGACACGAGGAACTGGTGGACGCCGTGACCCTCGGAGATCTCGCGGCGGCCCGTGCGGTGCTCGGCGCGTACAACAACCGGGCGCTCGCCTGGGCGGATCGACTGGAGCGGTGAGCGTGGACCCCGTCGCCGGACCGGCGGCCCGCCGGAACCCACCCGTCCGGGAGGAGACCGGCCCCCGGGCCGCCGAGGTCCCGGACACCGGCACCGGTAACGGCACCGGAACCGGAACCGGAACCGGCCGCGGCGCCGAGCCCACCGGCACCGGCACCGGCACCGGTCCCGACACCGGCGTCGGGCTGAGCGTCATCGTCCCGGCCTACAACGAGGAGACCAGGCTCCGCCCCACCCTCGACGCCATCTGCGCCCATCTGCGCGAGGATCCCGACCGCTGGGGCGAGTGGGAACTCCTCGTGGTGGACGACGGCTCCAGCGACGACACGGCGGAGGTGGCCAGGCTGGCCGCCGCCGAGGAACCCCGGATCCATCTCATCCCCGCCTCCGGCGGAGTCAACCGGGGCAAGGGCGACGCGCTGCGGCGCGGGGTGCTCGCCTCGTACGGCCGGCGGGTGCTGATCACCGACGCCGATCTCGCCACCCCCATCTCGGAGCTGGACCGGCTCGACGAACACGTCACACCCGGCGGCCCGGCGGCGGCGATCGGATCGCGCGCCCACCCCGACTCCCGTATCGAGGTCCATCAGTGGCGGGTCCGCGAATGGCTCGGGCGGATGGGGAACCGGCTCATACGCGCGGTCGCCGTGCCCGGGATCCATGACACCCAGTGCGGGTTCAAGCTCTTCGACGGCGACAAGGCGCGGGCGGCGTTCGCCGGTTCCCGGCTGGACGGGTGGGGGATCGATGTCGAGATACTGCGGCACTTCGGCCAGGCCGGGTGGCCGGTGACCGAAGTACCGGTGCGCTGGTCGCACCAGGACGGCTCCAAGGTCAGGCCGCTGGACTACGGCCGGGTGCTGCTGGAGGTGGCCCGGCTGCGGGTCCGCCCGCCGCGCCGGGCCGATCTGCTGGCGGGAGTCCTCTTCCTGCTCGCCTCCTTCCTCCTCTACAAGGACCTCTGGGCCGATCTCGACCGCGGCTATCTCGCGGACGCCGGCCAGGACCAGAACCAGTGGGAGTGGTTCTTCCGGGTCACCGCCGAGAACGTGGTCCAGCTGCGCAATCCGCTCTTCAGCACGCTCCAGGGATATCCCGAGGGCGTGAATCTGATGGCGAACACGGTGATGCTGGGGCTCTCCGTACCGCTCACCCCGGTCACCCTGCTCCTCGGCCCCACCGTGACCTGGGCGCTGGTCCTCACCGGCGGGCTCGCCGCGACGGCGGTGTGCTGGTACCTGCTGATCGCCCGGTGGGTGACGACCGGACGCCTCGCGGCGGCGGTCGGCGGGGGTCTCGCCGCCTTCGCGCCGCCGATGATCTCGCACGGCAACGCCCACCCCAACTTCATCGTCCTCTTCATGATCCCGGTGATCATCGACCGGGCGCTGCGGCTCTGCGAGGGCCGCCGGGTGGTGCGGGACGGGGTGCTGCTGGGGCTCTTCGCCACGTATCAGATCTTCCTCGGCGAGGAGTCGCTGCTGCTCGCCGCGATGGGAATGCTGTTCTTCGCGCTCGCCTACGCGGTGGCCGACCGGGAGGCCGCGCGCCGCGCCGCGCGGCCCCTGCTGCGCGGGATCCTGATCGGGCTCGCGGTCTGTCTGCCGCTGGTGGCGTTCCCGCTGAGCTGGCAGTTCTTCGGCCCGCAGAGCTATACGCACGTGATGCACGGCGCCGGCACCTGGAACAGCCCCCGGGCGTTCGTGGAGTTCGCCGGCCGCTCGCTGTTCGGCTCCGACGCGGGGGCCGATCCGCTGGCGATGAACCGCACCGAGCAGAACGCCTTCTTCGGCTGGCCGGTGCTCGTGGCGGCGACGGCGGTCGTGATCGTGTTCCGGCGGTCGGCGGCGGTCAAGGCGCTGGCCTTCACCGCGCTGGCCGCGGCGGCGCTCTCGCTGGGGGTGAAGTTCCGCATCCCCCACACGGACATCGTGCTCACCGGCCCCTGGCGGCTGCTCGCCCATCAGCCGCTCCTGGAGTCGGTCATCGAGTCCCGGGTGGCGATGATCTGCGCGCCGGTCCTCGGGATCCTGCTCGCCATGGCGGTGGACCGGCTGCTGCGCACCCCACCGGTGCCGGCCGGCCGGGCCTGGACCACCGGACCGGGGGCGCTGCGCGCCGCGGGGCTGCTGGCGGTCGCCGCGGCACTGCTCCCGATCGTGCCGACGCCCTATCCGGTACGGGAGAGGGCGGAGATCCCCGCCTTCATCACCCAGGGCACCTACCGCTCCTATCTCGCCGAGGGCGAGACGGTGATCACGGTCCCGCTCCCCGACCCGGGCATGGCGGACGCCCTGCACTGGCAGTCCTCCACCGGTCTCGACTTCACCCTGCCGGGCGGCTACTTCAACGGGCCGTGGGGGCCGGACCGGATCGGCATCTACGGTGCGACTCCCCGCCACACCTCCCATCTCCTCGGCGAGGTCCGCTCCACCGGCCGGGTGCCGGAGATCGGCCAGGGCTGGCGCGACCAGGCACGCGCCGATCTGAAGACCTGGCGGGCGGGGGTGGTGATCCTGACCCCGCAGCACAACGCGGAGGCGCTCTACCGGACGGTGGAGCTCCTGCTGGAACGGCCCGGCGAGCGGGTCGACGGGGTGTGGGTGTGGGACGTGGGCAAATCGAGCTCGCGCCGGTGACCCGCCGCGTCCGGCCCGCTCCGGCGTCCGGCCGGGTGCGTACCGGAGGAGGGTCCGTACCGGGGGCGGGTCCGTACCGGGGGCGGCTCCGGACGGTGACCGGCGCGGCCGGGCTCGCGTCCCGGCACCGGGCTCGCGGCGGTGTCGCGCGCCGTCCGGCCGCCGGGCTCGTACCGGAGCGATCGGGCCCGCCCCGCCGGCCCCGGGACCGCGCCGCGCGAACCCCGCCCGGCCCGCCGCACACCGGATTTCCCCCGGTGTGAACCCGGGGCGCGGGACGGGCGTGGTACCCGGTGCGGCACCGGCGCGGTTGCCGCGCCGCACGAGGCGCGGCGCGCGCCTCGGCGCGGAAGCCCCGGACCGGCCTCTAGGTCGTTTCTTACGGATCAGGCTGGGTGAGTGAGTGGGGGTACCTCCCACGCCCTTCGGGCGTAGGGGGAGGGTCTGGTGCCGTGGATCGCAAGGCGGAGGATTGAGCCACTGCGGTGGGGGCACCTCCCATGCCCGCAGGGCATAGGGGGCCATTGGTGATTGACGACAACGCGGCGAGGCGCGGTGCCAGGGCACGCGAGCCCAGCAAGATCCGTAAGAGACGGCCTACGCCTGAACCGGCCGTGGCACTACTCTGACCCGACCGTCGTACGACAGTGCCCCGACCCCGCCTGAGAGCGAGCCCTCCCTTGGCCTGTGACCTGTGGCTGGTCCCCCTCGTCGATGTGCTCTGCCACAGCCCCGACAACCCGTTCGCGGAAGAACTGGCCTCCTATGACCAGGCACTGACCGAAGCGGGACTACCGACCGTACCTGTATTCGCGTATATGCCTGGATTGTCGGGCGATGTCGCCCCGGTGGCGGGGTTCGACTACGACGCCCTGCACTTTCTGCGGCGCGCCTATCTCCTCCAGATCTGCGGACTCGCGGTCACGCCCGTCGATGAACTGGGCGGGGACTACGAGCAGTTGCTGGAGATGTTCGAGTCCACGGCGCAGCAGTCCCATCTGGTCTGGCACTACGACCACGCCGGAGCGTATGTCCCGGTCGATTTCGCCGCCCCGCTCTTCAATGACGAGCTGCTGGCCGGCGGCGGCCCGCTCGGCTCGACCCAGGGGCTGCTGCGGGAGCTGGAGTTCGTCGCGCCCTCGATAGGCATCGACCCGATGAATCCGCCCGCCGCCCCGCGCGCCCCGGAGCGCCCGACCTCGCTGGAGGAGCGGGCGGGGCCGCTTCCGTACGACGAGAGCCCCTTCGCTCGGGAGCGCCATGTCTGGCTGGGGCTGCACGCGGCGGCCACCCGCAGCCTGGGCCAGGGCTCGATGATCGTCTTCAGCTGACCCGGGGGAAGCCGCGCGGCCCGGCCGGGCCGCGCGGCTTCCCCGCGCACCTCGGGCCGGGGCGGAGTCAGCGGGGCGACTCCGGCGGACGCTGCCGCGGCATGTTCGGGCGGGTGCCCGGCGGCAGCGAGGAGCGGCCGGGGGCGGGCGGCTCGGGCAGCCGCATACCGGTTCCCGGCGGCAGCGGGGTCGACTGGAGCACCAGCGGCGCGGGGGAGCCGGAGAACTCCCGCATCCAGTCCTCGGTCTCCGAGCGGACCAGCTCCGTCATGTCCTCCGAGAACCGCCGCAGCACCCCCAGGCACCGCTCGGCCGCCTCGCTCGCGGTGCCCTCCGTCGGGCCCAGTACCTCCCGGACGCTCTCCGAGGCCCAGTCGAATTGCAGAGTCTGCAATCGCCGTTGCACGGCCTGTGCCGTCGCCATGTTCCTCATCCAGCCGGAGGTCACCCCGAAATACCGGTCGCACCCCAGGAACGCCACACCCAGCAGCAGCGACACATAGCCCCAGCCGGCCGCCCCGGGCAGCGCCCGGGTGAGATCCAGCAGCGGCAGCGCCGCCCCGGCGACAAACCCCAGCGCGGCCCCCACCCGCAGGGCCCGGCCCGTACGGCGCTTGCGGACCCGGTCCGCCAGATACCACTCCGTCGTGCGCAGCGCGCCCGCCTCGACCCACCGGTACAGCTCGTCGAGGCGCTCCGCCGGCTCCCCCCAGTCCCCCAGGGGGAACGGCCGTCCGGTCAGGTCGCCGCGCGGCACCTCACCGCGCTCCTCCCGGGCCGGCCCCCCGGGCTGCATCTCCGGCTGGCTCACCGGGGCACTCCTCTATGACGTTCTTGACGTCTGTGACGTTTTCCGACGGCGGGACGGTGTGACACTGCGTGACTGACGGCCGGCAGAGCCAGGCGCTGAAGTGCGTGCAACAGGTTGCTCATGCCCTTCATACCGCCAAATGGTGGTCCGTGTGGCGGAAATCCTGGTATTTCGGCACTCACCCGGGCCGTGATCAGGTAGCGGACCCGCAGGATACTCACTCGAAAGAGTTGTCACTCCGGAGTGCGGCATGCCGCACGGTGACCACGTAGGCTCGGCTTACCGAGCAACCGTTGTCGAAGTGCCAGGAGTGACCCGTGATCCCCGGTGGTGGCCAGCCCAATATGCAGCAGCTCCTCCAGCAGGCCCAGAAGATGCAGCAGGATCTCGCCCGCGCCCAGGAGGAGCTGGCGCGGACCGAGGTGGAGGGCCAGGCCGGCGGTGGTCTCGTGAAGGCCACCGTGAACGGCTCCGGCGAGCTGCGCGGCCTGGTCATCGACCCGAAGGCGGTCGACCCGGAGGACACCGAGACCCTCGCCGACCTGGTCGTCGCGGCGGTCCAGGCGGCCAATGAGAACGCCCAGCAGCTCCAGCAGCAGAAGCTCGGCCCGCTCGCCCAGGGACTGGGCGGAATGCCGGGCCTGCCCTTCTGACCGGGCCGTCCCGGCCCCGTCCGCCATTCCGGGCGGGCGTCCGAGGAACTACCGTACGAGCCGTGGGGCGACACCCGCTCCGGGGCGATGAGAAACCCCGGAGCGTGACGAGCCCCGGAGCGGGGCACAAGCCGGGGTGACAGGCCCCGGCGCCGCCGCCGGGGCACAAGGGAAGGCAGTCCGTTGTACGAAGGCGTGATCCAGGACCTTATCGACGAACTGGGCAGACTGCCCGGCGTCGGTCCCAAGAGCGCGCAGCGGATCGCCTTCCACATCCTCCAGTCGGAGCCCACCGACGTCCGCCGCCTCGCCCATGCCCTGCTGGAGGTGAAGGACAAGGTCCGGTTCTGTGTGGTCTGCGGCAATGTGGCGCAGCAGGAGCAGTGCAACATCTGCCGTGATCCCCGCCGCGACCCCGCCGTCATCTGTGTGGTGGAGGAGTCCAAGGACGTGGTGGCGATCGAGCGGACCCGGGAATTCCGGGGCCGCTATCACGTCCTCGGCGGGGCGATCAGCCCCATCGACGGCGTCGGCCCCGATGACCTGCGGATTCGTGAGCTGCTGACCCGGCTGGCGGATGGCGCGGTCACCGAGCTGATCCTCGCCACGGACCCGAATCTGGAGGGCGAGGCGACCGCCACCTACCTGGCTCGCATGATCAAGCCGATGGGCCTCAGGGTCACCCGGCTGGCCAGTGGTCTGCCCGTGGGGGGAGACTTGGAATACGCCGACGAGGTCACGCTGGGACGTGCCTTCGAGGGGAGACGACTTCTCGATGTCTGACGCCATGCTGCACGCAACGAACCAGGACCCGGCCGACTTCGCCGTACAGATCGCGGACTCGGTCGAATCCTTCATCGTCGCCACCACGGAGGTCGCGAAAGGCGACGAGCCCGACAGCGCCGTGCCCTTCCTCCTGCTGGAGGTCTCCCAACTGCTGCTGACCGGTGGCCGGCTGGGTGCCCATGAGGACATCCTTCCGGACGAGCGTTACGAACCGGACACCGGCCCGGAGCCGGACATGGACGACCTGCGCGAACGGTTCGCCCTGCTGCTCGACCCGGTGGACGTCTTCTCCGAGGTCTTCGACCCGTATGAGCCGCGCAAGGCTCCGGTGGCCTTCCGCATCTCCGACAACCTCGCCGACATGGTCACCGATCTGCGCCACGGCCTCGCCCACTACCGGGCCGGCCGGGTCACCGAGGCGCTCTGGTGGTGGCAGTTCTCGTACTTCTCCAACTGGGGACCGACCGCGTCCGCCACCCTGCGCGCCCTTCAGTCGCTGGTCGCCCATGTCCGGCTGGACCAGCCGCTCCAGGAGCTGGACGGGCTGGACACGGACGAGGACCTGGCGGAGGACGCGCTGGCCGAGGAGGCCGGGCGGGTGATGGCGGAGGAGATCGCCGTACCGCTGGGCCTGCGCACCGGCTGATCCGGCGCCCGCTCCCGCCCCGTACCTCCCGGTTCCCCGCCGCCCGCCGGTGTGTGAGCCGCGGCACACCCCGCGTACACCGCCGCCCACCGGGCAGTAGTCGGTCCGAGCGCGGCCGTGATCACCCACTGAACGCCACATCTCACGATGTGACTGCCCGGGGATCGAAAACGGCCGCTCGTTAGACTGAGCCGACCGCAGTACATGGCTGTGGTGGAGAACCGAGCGAGGAGCGCACGTGGGCCTTGTCGTGCAGAAGTACGGAGGCTCCTCCGTTGCCGATGCCGAGGGCATCAAGCGCGTCGCCAAGCGAATCGTCGATGCCAAGAAGAACGGCCATCAGGTGGTCGTCGTGGTATCCGCGATGGGCGACACGACGGACGAGCTGATCGATCTCGCCGAGCAGGTATCCCCGATCCCTGCCGGGCGCGAATTCGACATGCTGCTGACCGCTGGAGAGCGCATCTCCATGGCGCTGCTGGCCATGGCGATCAAAAACCTGGGCCATGAGGCCCAGTCCTTCACCGGCAGCCAGGCCGGTGTCATCACCGACTCGGTCCACAACAAGGCGCGCATCATCGATGTGACGCCCGGCCGGATCCGTACCGCGCTGGACGAGGGCAATATCGCCATCGTCGCCGGTTTCCAGGGTGTGTCCCAGGACAAGAAGGACATCACCACCCTCGGCCGGGGCGGCTCCGACACCACCGCGGTCGCGCTCGCCGCCGCGCTGGACGCCGAGGTCTGTGAGATCTACACCGATGTGGACGGCGTCTTCACCGCCGACCCCCGGGTGGTGCCCAAGGCCCGGAAGATCGACTGGATCTCCTCCGAGGACATGCTGGAGCTGGCCTCCTCCGGCTCCAAGGTGCTGCTGCACCGCTGCGTCGAGTACGCACGCCGATACGACATTCCGATCCATGTCCGCTCGTCCTTCTCCGGACTGCGCGGCACCTGGGTCAGCAACGAGCCGCAGGGAGACCAGCAGGTGGAGCACGCCATCATCTCCGGAGTCGCCCACGACGTCTCCGAGGCCAAGGTCACGGTCGTCGGGGTGCCCGACAAGCCGGGCGAGGCCGCGGCCATCTTCCGCACCATCGCCGATGCCGAGATCAATATCGACATGGTGGTCCAGAACGTCTCGGCGGCCACCACCGCGCTGACGGACATCTCCTTCACCCTCCCCAAGACGGACGGCGCCCGGGCGATCGACGCACTGGAGAAGGCCAAGGGGAAGATCGGCTTCGACTCGCTCCGCTACGACGACCAGATCGGCAAGATCTCGCTGGTCGGCGCGGGGATGAAGACCAACCCCGGCGTCACCGCCTCCTTCTTCGAGGCGCTCTCCAACGCGGGGGTGAACATCGAGCTGATCTCGACATCCGAGATCCGCATCTCGGTGGTGACCCGCGCCGACGATGTGAACGAAGCGGTGCGCGCCGTGCACACCGCCTTCGGCCTGGACAGCGACTCGGACGAAGCGGTCGTCTACGGCGGCACCGGGCGATGACCCGCAAACCGACGCTCGCGGTCGTGGGAGCGACCGGGGCCGTCGGTGCGGTGATGCTGCGGATCCTGTCGCAGCACGAGGACATCTGGGGCGAGATCAGACTCATCGCCTCCCCGCGCACGGCCGGCTCGCGGCCGGTCGTGCGCGGCGAGGAGTGCGAGGTGATCGCCCTCGGTGAGGACGCCCTGGCGGGCGCCGATGTCGCGCTCTTCCTGGTGCCCGCGGAGATCTCCGCGCGGTGGGCACCGATCGCCGCCGCCAAGGGTGTGGTGGTCGTGGACGCCTCCGCCGCCTTCCGGCTCGACCCGGATGTGCCGCTGGTGGTCCCCGAGATCAACCCCCATGCCGTACGGGTGCGTCCGCGCGGGATCGTGGCCGGGCCGCACGACACCACTCTCGCCATGCTCCCGGCGGTGGGCGCGCTGCATGCCGAATTCGGGCTGCGCGAGCTGGTCGTCTCCACCTATCAGGCCGCCAGCGGCGCGGGCCGGGACGCGGTGGCCGCACTGCGGGCGCAGCTCTCCCTGGTCGCCGGCACGGAACTGGGCACCGCCCCCTGCGATGTGCGCCGCGCCGTGGGCGACGGGACCGGGCCCTTCGCCGCCCCGCTCGCCCTCAATGTGGTGCCCTGGAGCGGCTCGCTCGCACAGGACGGCTGGTCCTCCGAGGAGCTGGGCCTGCGCGCGGAGACCCGGAAGATCCTCTCGCTGCCGTCGCTGCGGGTGGCGGCGACCTGCGTACGGGTGCCGGTGATCACCACCCACTCCCTGGCCGTGCATGCGCGCTTCGAGAGCGAGGTGACGGTGGCCCGGGCGCACGAGATCCTGGCGACCTCGCCGGGGGTGGTGCTCTACGACGATCCCGCGGCCGGCGACTTCCCCACCCCCGCCGATGTGGTCGGCACGGATCCCACCTGGGTGGGACGGGTCCGGCGGGCCCCGGACGACCCCTGCGCGCTGGAGCTCTTCATCTGCGGCGACAATCTCCGCAAGGGGGCCGCGCTGAACGCGGCGCAGATCGCCGAGTCGGTCGCGGCCGAGTTCACGCACTGAAACACCCGGCGCACCGGACACACCGCGCGCACCGCTCCCGGGAGAGCGCCCGGACCGCGCCGGCCGGCGGCGATCCGGCCGGTCCCGGATCGCGGTGATTGACGATCACCCCTGGTGGGGCGGCGAATCGGTTTGTAGGATCTGTGAACACCTCGTGGTTCAACTGTGAACAAATCGAAGGTCTGTGCCTTTTGGGCCGGACTGTCGGGGTGCTCGGAGAATTCGCTTCCCGGAACCGCAACCGGCCACGGGGTGAGCGGCGTCTTCGCGTTCACCTCTGTGCGGTGTCGCGAAAAATGGGCCATTGGGGAAGAGCGAGTACGCATGACGACAAAGGGAGCACCGTCAAAAGCGGTGGCGTACGCGTACAACCCTGATGGGGGGATGCGTGTCCAACAGTCGTGGCAGAGGTACTCGACATCTCAGAGGTGGTCCCGGTCGGAGGCGCTGTGGCGCGTCTGGTCCGCGGCGCCGGCTCGGCCGTTCCCGTCCGCAGAGCTTCCCCGGCGCGCGGCCGGCCGGCGGTTCCCGCCCGGCCACCCGCCGCTGACCCGGCCCGCGGCTCCGGCGCGACAGCGGTTCTCGCCGGCGAGCGAGCCGGGGTCGCGGCCCTGGTCGCCGTTCCGGTCCGGGCTCCCGGTCCCGTCCGGGGCGCGACCGCGCGTCCGGTGCGCAAGCCCCGTCCGTCCGGCGGTATGCCGGTGATCGCTCCCATGCCCAGCACGGGCACCACCCGTCTGCCCTCCCAGCGCGAGAGCGCCGAGGGGGCCGCGGCCGCCGGCACCACCGTCGACCACCTCACCGAGACCTACCGCGCGCACTACCGCTCGCTGCTCGGCCTCGCCGCGCTCCTGCTCGACGACACCGCCTCCTGCGAGGACGTCGTCCAGGAGGCGTTCATCCGCGTCCACTCCGCGCGCAAGCGCGTCCGCGACCCGGAGAAGACCCTCGCCTATCTGCGCCAGACCGTGGTCAACCTCTCCCGCTCCGCTCTGCGCCGCCGCATCCTCGGCCTCAAGCTGCTCTCCAAGCCGATGCCGGACATGGCGAGCGCGGAGGAGGGCGCCTACGACCAGCTGGAGCGCGACGCCCTCATCAAGGCGATGAAGGGCCTCCAGCGCCGCCAGCGCGAGGTCCTGGTGCTCCGCTACTTCGCGGACATGACGGAGGCCCAGGTCGCCGAGACGCTGGGAATATCGCTCGGGTCGGTGAAGGCGTACGGATCCAGGGGCATCGCGGCGCTCCGCGTCGCCATGGAGGCCACGGCATGAGTGCCGACAGGAACAGCTGTGAGCGGTACGGGCCGGACGGGCCGCCCGACGACCGGACTGGGAACGGAATTGTGAAGAACGGGCCGGAAAACGCTCCCCACGGCCACGACGGCACCCCCGCGGCGGAGTCCGCGGCTGCCCCGGAGCCGGCGCGGTCCGTGGACGCGGCGGCTCCGGCGGATCCGGTGACGGATTCCGCGGGACCGGGAGCGGGCCCCGCCGAGGGCGCGGCCGAGAGCGCGGCCGGCGGTCCCGCCGAGGAGGCGGCCGGCGGTGAGGCCGGTCCCGATCGCGGCGTTGATCCCGATCAAGACACCGGTCCCGATCGCGGTGCCGGTCCCGCAAGCGGTCCCGCCGGCGGGGAGGGGGCCCTGCTGAGCGCCCTCTTCGGCGGTTCGGCCGGCGGCGGTGGCGGCGGTGGCCGGGGCGCCGGCTTCGGTGCCGGTGGTGACGGCGGCGGCGACGGCCCGCACGGCGAGGAGGAGTCCCTGCGAAGGCTGCTCCAGGGCGCCGTGGGCGATCTGGCGCCCGCCGACGGCGCGCTCGACCATCTCCGCAAGGCGGTGCCCGCCCGCCGGGCCCGCAAGCGCCAGGCCCTGGTCGGCATGGCCGCCGCGGTGGTGCTGATCGGCACCGCCGTGCCCGCCTTCGTCCATGTGGCGAATTCCGGCGGCGGCACGAAGGCCGACCCCATCACCATGGGCAACACCCAGCATGCGACGGGCGGCAATCAGGCCGAGCCCGGCGCCGGTACGGAGTCGCGGGATCCGGCGGGTCCCACCGCCGGGGCCTCCGGCAAGCCGGGCGGCCCCGACAACCCGTCCGTCCCGCCCGGCGAGAAGCCCGGCCCCGGCCAGGGTGACGGCGACGGCGGCCGGCCGCACGACCGTCCCAACGGCGGGGCCCCGACCCCGCTGCTCTGCGCCCCCGATCAGCTCCAGACCGTCTCCGCGCAGTCCGGCGTCCCGGACGGCGAGGGCAAGGTCTACGGCAGTTTCCGGGTCTCCAATGTCTCCGGCAGCAGCTGCACGGTCAGCGGCGGCGGCACCGTCGACGTCCTGCCGATGGGCGCGGCCGACGCGGCCAAGATCAGTGTGGTGCACCAGTCGCCGGGCGACGCGGCGAGCGGCCTCCCCGACCCGTCGGAGTCCTCGTCCGATCTGCTGCTGGCGCCCTCCGCCTCCTATGAGGTGCGGTTCGCCTGGGTGCCGAGCGAGACCTGTCCGACCACCGGTGCCTCCCCCGAGCCCACCCCCTCGGGCGAGCCGCCCACCGGTGAGACGGGCGGCGGCTTCGGCACGGCGCCGGGCGGCATCACCACCCAGCTGGTCCGCGCGGACGGCCTTCAGGACGGCAGTATCTCGGTCTCCCACACGGCACCCGCGGGCTCCCCGACGGCCGCCACCGACATCGCGAACGCCTGCGCCGGCACGGTCTACCGCACCGGCCTGCTGGCCGCGGGCTGACACCACCGGAGACCCGGCCGCGCTCCCGCCGCCGGCCGGGATCCGGGCGGGCGGCGCCCCCGGCCCCGGCTGGTGACGGACCGGGTCAGACCGGGTCCGGTTCCAGCCCCAGCCGGCGGTCCCGCTCCGATTCCGCCTCGCGCCGCACCAGCCGGAACCACATGAAGAGCACAAAGGCCGCGAAGACAAACCATTCGCCGGTGTAGCCGAGGTTCTGGAACGCCTTCAGATCGAGCCCGCTGCCATCCGGGATGGAGGCGGGCACCGGCACCAGACCGCTCGCCGCGTCGGTCTCCGTGAGTGTGATCCACGCGTCGTGGACATCATCGGGGACGAGGTTCACCAGCGCGGCGGCGCTGATCATGCCCAGCTGCCCGCCGGGCAGCCCGCCCGCCCGCACCCCGTCGGTACCCGCGTTCTCGGACGCCTGGAGCGCTCCCGTCACGGTGACCTCACCGGCCGGGGCGTCCGGCACCGGCGCACCCGGGGCCAGCCAGCCGCGTACCACGGGCAGGGTCCGGCCGCCGTCGGTCCGCAGCAGGGTGAGCACATAGGAACCGCGCTCACCGTCCAGCTCGCGGCCGGGCACGATGAACTGCTCGTCATAGCTCCCGGTCACCGTCGCCGGACGGCCGGAGGTGTTCTTGTCCACCGGCAGCAGCTCCTCCAGCGGCGCGGCCCGCTGCTCACCGGGCGCGGGCGCCCGCTTGGCCGCCTGGTGGGTGTCCACCCGGTCCTCGAACTTCCCGAGCTGCCAGGAGCCCATGAAGATGCAGAACGGGATCGCCAGCACGACGAAGGCGTTGATGCCCCACCAGCGGGGTGTCAGCAGGAACCGGTACACCCCTCCACGGTACGGAACGCGCTCCGGCCGCTCCTGTCCGCCCCCTGTCCGGCCGCGCCCCGCCCGTACCCCGTCCGTACCCCGGGGCGCGGACCCGGCCGCCCCGGGGTACGGACCCGGCCGCCCCGGGGTACGGACCCGGCTCATCCGCCCAAGTGCGCGGCGGCGAAGGCGATCTCCATCCCCACCTGCTTGATCCGCTCCTCCACCACCAGCGAGCCGTGGCCGGCGTCGTACCGGTACACCTCGTGGACCGCGCCCCGGGCCGCCAGCCGGTCCACATAGTTCTCCACCTGCCGGATCGGGCAGCGCGGGTCGTTGACCCCCGCCGAGATGTGGACCGGCACCCGCACCGCGTCGACATGGGTCAGCGGCGAGGAGGCCGCGAACCGCTCCGGAACCTCCTCCGGAGTGCCGCCGAACAGGGTGCGGTCCAGCGCCTTCAGCGCCTCCATCTCGTCGTGATAGGCCGTGACATAGTCGGCGACCGGCACGCCCGCGATCCCCAGTGACCAGGACTCGGGCTGGGTGCCCAGCCCCAGCAGGGTCAGATAGCCGCCCCAGGAGCCGCCGGTGAGGACCAGCCGTGCCGGGTCGGCGAGACCGGAGGTCACCGCCCACTCGCGGACCGCCGCGATGTCCTCCAGCTCGATCAGCCCGACCCGGTGCTTGAGCGCGTCGGTCCAGGCCCGGCCGTACCCGGTCGAGCCCCGGTAATTGACCCGTACCACCGCATAGCCGTGGTCGACCCAGGCCGCCGGGCCGGCCGCGAAAGCGTCGCTGTCGTGCCAGGTCGGGCCGCCGTGGATCTCGAACACGGTCGGCAGCGGACCCGCTCCCGCCGATCCGGCGGGGCGCTGCACCAGTGCGTGGATCCGGCCGCCCGGCCCCTCCACCCAGACATCCTCCACCGGCACCGACCCGGGCGCCTTCGGTCCGGGCGGGTCGAGTACGGTCCCGCCCGCCGTGGAGCGCACCTGCGGCGGCAGCGCGGCGGACGACCAGAGGTACTCGACCGTCCCGTCGGGGCGGGCCGTCGCCCCGGAGACCGACCCCGCGGGGGTCTCCACGCGTTCCAGCCCGCCGCCGGCCAGGTCGTAACGCCACAGCTCGCCGCGGGCCTCGAAACTGTGCGCGATCAGCAGCCCCGAACCGTCCGGATACCACTCGGCGCTCACATCGCCCGGCAGCTCGATCGCGAGATCGCGCTCCTCGCCCGAGGCGACATCCCAGACCATCGGCTCCCAGCGGCCCCGCCGCTGATGCCCCACGAGCAGCCGGGTGTCCCCGTCCACCGGGGCGAAACCGAGCACCTCCAGGCCCAGCTCCTCCACACCCCCCCGGGTGTCGTCGAGCTCGGCCACCGGGGTGCCGTCGATCCGCACCACCCGCACCGCCGCATGCATCGCGTCGCCGTGCTCGGTGTGCTCGATCGCGATCAGGGTGCCGTCGTGGGACAGATCGCCGACCCCGGCCGACTCCCGGTGCCGGTAGATCTCCACCGGCTCGGCCCCGTCGCGCACGACATGGACGGTGGTGCCGTCGTCGTCGGTGGACCGGCCGACCACCGAGGCCCCGTGCCGCCCGATCGCCAGACCGGCCGGGTAGGAGGGGGCGAGCCCGGGTGCGGCGGGCACATCCGCGCCCCCGCCGAAGGGCTGCCGCAGCCATATCCCGAACTCGTCCCCGTCCGTGTCCGAGAACCACCAGATCGACTCGCCGTCCGGGGAGAGCACCCCGTCCGTCGTCCCGTTCGGCCGGTCGGTCGCCTGCCGCTGCCCGCCGGTCGCCCGGTCCCACGCGTAGAGCTCGTACGTCCCCGTCGCGTTCGACACGAAGAGCGAGCGGTCCGGCGCGTCCTCGGCCCAGTCGGGGAGAGAGACACGGGGAGCGCGGAATCGCTTCTCCCAGTCGGGCGTGATCCCGGCGGGGGCGGCCTTGTCGGGCGTGGCCTCGCTGGGGGTGACCTCTGCATCATTCATGCCCCCATCCAACCCGATCGCGCGGCCGGCTCCGGCGGCCCTCGCGGAGCGGCGGTCACGGGGCCGGCGGATAAACCGTTCGCGCCATCCGCGGCCTGTGGATAACTTCGGGGGCATGTCTTCCCCGATTCCGCGCGACGAGCCCGCCGACTGGCGCGACACCAACCGTTCCAACTGGGACGAGCGCGTCCCGATCCATGTCGCGAGCGACTTCTACAAGCTGGACGCCTTCCGCGCCGGCGCCGACCCGCTGCGGGACTTCGAGGTCGCGGAGGTCGGCGATGTCACCGGCCGTACGCTCCTCCACCTCCAGTGCCACTTCGGCCTGGACACCCTCTCCTGGGCCCGGCGGGGAGCGGCGCGGGTGGTGGGGCTCGACTTCTCCGAACCGGCCGTGGAGGCGGCGCGCGGGCTCGCCGCGGAGATCGGACTCGGACCGGAGCGGGCCGCTTTCGTGGCCGCCGATGTGTACGACGCGGCGCAGGCCGTGCCGGACTCGTCGTACGACATCGTCTACACCGGCTGCGGCGCGCTGTGCTGGCTGCCGGACATCACGCGCTGGGCGGAGACCGCCGCCTCTCTCGTCGCCCCCGGCGGCTTTCTCTATCTCGCCGAGTTCCATCCCGTCACCGATGTGCTCGACGACGAGACGGGCTCCCGGGTCGTCCACGACTACTTCTCGCGCGACGCCTGGATCGAGGAGATGTCCGGGACCTATGCCGACTTCACCGCGCCGACCGTGCACAACCGCACGGTGGAGTGGCAGCACCCGATCGGCGAGGTGGTCTCCGCGCTCTGCGCGGCCGGGCTGCGGCTGGAGTTCCTGCGCGAGCACGATGTCTCGCTCTTCGCGCGCTTCGACAACATGACCGCGGGTCCCGACGGCTACCACCGGCTGCCCGCGGACCGTCCCCGCTTCCCGTTGATGTACTCGCTCAAGGCGTCCCGGCCCGCCTGACCGGGGCTGTCCGGAGCCCCGGCCCGGGAGACCTCAGGAGGTCTCGGGTGCCCGGGGCAGCCGTACCACCGCGCGTCCGCTGTCCAGATCGACCGTGGAGCGGTTCGGCGGTGCGCCGTCCTCGTCGTCGTCCTTCAGCAGCAGCGCGCTCTGCCGCTCCTTCAGCTCGCTCTGCTTTCCCGGCGAGAAGGTGGCGTGCAGCTGCTCGAAGCCGGTCGCGGAGACCTGCCCCGTGCGCTTGCCGAGCCCGGTGGCCCGCATGATCTGATCGGCGAAGGCGATGATCAACAGCACGATCACCAGCCCCGGTATGGTCATGAATACGACGAACTCCATGAGTTCCGTCTCCCGTGCATCCGGTGGTTCGGCCGGGGTGCGGAAGGCCCGCGCCGGCCGGTCTGCCGATACGCCGCGGCCCCGGGTCAGTGCCCGGAGCCGGTGACCCGCACGGCCACGGCCGCCGCGTATCCCGGGTCGGTCGGTACGTCACTGAGCAGCCAGCCGCTGTCCGGCGCGGCCGGACGGGAGCCGGTGCCCACATAGAGATGGGCCGTGCCCTCGTTGAGCCCGGCGCCGGTGGCCTTCAGCACGGATTCCTTGCGGGTCCAGCAGCGGGTGAAGGCGGAGGACCGCTCGCCCGCCTCCAGGGCCGCCAGCTCCGCGCGCTCGCGGGGGTGCAGCTGACCGGTGATCTCGGTGATCGTCGCGTCGTCGGCGAGTGCTTCGACATCGACCCCGACGGGTGCCGCGGCCAGGGCGATCAGCACCATGCCGCCGGTGTGCGAGAGCGAGAAGTGAACGGTATTGCCGGGCACCACGGGCCGGCCGTGCGGTCCGCCGCA
The DNA here is from genome assembly GCF_039888735.1 of Streptomyces sp. CAU 1734. Taxonomy (NCBI): domain Bacteria; kingdom Bacillati; phylum Actinomycetota; class Actinomycetes; order Kitasatosporales; family Streptomycetaceae; genus Streptomyces; species Streptomyces sp. CAU 1734. The sequence continues at coordinate 257,823 of NZ_JBDQQP010000001.1, read as the reverse complement.
GTGGGTGCACGGGTCGCGCTCCAGCACCACGGCCTCGGGGGAGCGCCCGAGCCGCTCGCCGAGCAGGCGCCGCAGCGCCACATGGGCGACGGCATAGGCCTCGCGGGGGGCCGGGCGGAGGAAGGAATCCAGCCGTGCGGACTCCTCGGCATTGAGCAGCTGCCGGTGGGCGAGCGCGTCCGCCACGAGATCGGGGACACGGCCGAACCAGAGCTGCTCCACCCCCGGTGGCGGTGCCATCGGGTGCTGGCCGGTGGGGGCCTCGGTTGCCATGCGCTGACCTACTCCTCGGCTGCCTCGACTCCTCGGCTGGGAATCAAGGGTACCCAGGAGACACCCGGGCCCACCCGCCCATGGGCCGGAACCGGCCCGCGCATCCCGCGAGAGCCCGGCCCGCCCGGGCGGGCGCGGCCCCCGGGCGGGCCGATGCCCGCCCGGAGGCCCGCTCGCTTCACGGGTCCTAGATGTTGACGCCGAAGTCCTGCGCGATGCCGCGCAGCCCGGAGGCGTAACCCTGGCCCACGGCGCGGAACTTCCACTCCGCGCCATTGCGGTAGAGCTCACCGAAGACCATCGCGGTCTCGGTCGAGGCGTCCTCGCTGAGGTCGTAGCGCGCGAGCTCGGCGCCACCGGCCTGGTTCACGACGCGGATGAAGGCATTCCGCACCTGGCCGAAGGACTGGCCGCGGCTCTCGCCCTCGTGGATCGAGACCGGGAAGACGATCTTCTGCGCCTCGGCGGGCACGCCCGCCAGATTCACCTTGATCTGCTCGTCGTCGCCCTCGCCCTCACCGGTGAGGTTGTCACCGGTGTGCTCGACGGAGCCGTCGGGGCTCTTCAGGTTGTTGAAGAAGACGAAGTGCTGGTCGGAGACGACCTTGCCGTTCGCGTCCACCAGCAGGGCGCTGGCGTCCAGGTCGAAGTCGGTCCCGGTGGTGCTGCGTACATCCCAGCCCAGGCCCACGACCACCGCCGTCAGGCCCGGGGCCTCCTTGCTGAGTGAGACATTGCCGCCCTTGGACAGGCTGACACCCATGGAAATCCCCTGCGCAATCCGGCGCGGGCCGCGCCTTTCTTGACGTTTGCTGTGCCCAATGTGGCCAACGACTGGTGTGCCCCCTCAGTTCCCGGCCGATCGAGTGCCGATTATTCAGCTTTGCCTTATATAAGCCTCGGCTGTACCTTCGGTCCGTGCACGCACTCGATGTCCTGGGCGATCCCGTCCGCCGCCGCATCCTGGAGCTGCTCGCCGCGGGTGAGCGTCCCTCGGGCGCGGTCGCCGAGGTGATCCGCGCGGAGTTCGGCATCTCACAGCCCGCCGTCTCCCAGCATCTGCGGACTCTTCGCGAGGCCGGATTCGCCACCATGCGCCCCGAGGGCACCCGGCGCCTCTATTCCGTCGATCCCGCGCCCCTCGATGAAGTCGATCTTTGGCTGAAATGTGTGCGCGGCCCCATCGGCTGATCCGGCCGGGCGGCGCCGGGCGGGCCCGGGGTGTCCGTACGGCCCCGCCGTCGCCCGGCTGTCCCGGGCGTCCGCCCGGACCGCGCTCCGGCGTCCCGTCCCGCTTCCGTGTTCACGCCCGTGTCCATCAACATCAGCCGGCCGAATCAAGGCTCTTCATGACGAAATTGACAATCGCGAACTGATGGCCGCAATGCGGACAGCAGTGCTCGGTGCCCAGCGGCGGCAGCGGGGCCGGACGGCCGGCGTCGGCCCCGGCCGTCCCGTCCGCCCCGATCACTTCGACCGGCCGCACCAGTTCGACGGGCTCGGCCATCTTGACCGACCCGACCACCTCCAGTGATCCGGCCGGCGGATCCACCGCTTCGTCCGGCTCGACCATCTCGGCCGCGCACGCCGCGCCCGCGGAGGCCGGCCCGGGGATGATGCGCGGACCGTGGGTCCGCTCCCGGAGCGCACGGCAGGCGGCGGTGCAGAAGCGTGTGTCGGGGTGGCCCCGGCGCGGGGTCGCCGGGACGAACTCTGCGCCACATGTGACGCAGAGGCTGGTTGCGTTGCCCATGGAGCCTCCTGGGTGGAGTCGGGGAGTCGTCGCGATCCGTTGCTCAGTAGAGCGCGGAGGTGGTTACCGCGCCGGAACGCCTTCGTTTCCCCGGCTGTGACCCGACAGGTCGATGCGGCCGGGAACAGCGGTCGCCGAAGCGCTGTTACTTCGCTGAAACCCGGCCGGTGAGAGTATCGGGCGCCGGTGGCAAAGCGGGTTTGTTCGGATACCGGGGTTGCGTGTCCTTGATCGGCGGCCCTCTCGGGAGGGGCCGGTATTTCCGCTTCCGGGGGCTCGGCGCGCACTGCGGCGGGCCGTCGTTTTTCGGTGCCGAGTTGCCCCCTTACCCGACGGTGTCGTCGGGCGGCGACGAATGGGCGGTGAATAGCCGGAAGGTTAAGGGGAATGAAACATTCCGACTTCCGGGCCGCCGTGCACCTGCCTGTTCGGCGGAATTGACATGCCGTCTCAAAGGCTGACGGCCACCATGAAACTCGTTCCCTGGGCTGAGTGCTGCTGTTAGAGTGGATGCGCCAGAAGAAAAAGAACTCTTGTTCGCCTGGAGACTCGTGCGAAAAGCGAGTGCTTACCACTCGGCTTCTCGCCGGAGCGGACTCCACGACCCGGGGGCGGAAGCGACTCGGGCCCGACTGCGGCAGCGCAGTGGTGATGCGGCCGTACAGCGCCGACGATCAATTGTGACAAGCACCGATTGATCGATGCGAAGCAGCGGAATCGACGTGTGTCGGGTGCTGCCCGAAGGTGACACGTGAGGAAGGCGTTGGCCGAGCGAACGGAGATGCGGGTGCGACGGGGGGAAACCGGTGTCAGAGTTGTCGATGTTGATGTCGACATTCGATCATTGTCGACGGAGGGTTCACCAAGAAGAGCGGGCGAAGACCCCGACCATGTGGCGGCATTGGCGGAGTTGGACGTTCCCCTGCCGTCCATCATTGTGCACCGCGACTCGATGCGGGTGATCGACGGACTGCACCGACTGCGCGCCGCCCAGCTGCGCGGCGACCGCTCCATCGCGGTGACCTTCTACGACGGCACCGAGGCGGACGCCTTTGTGATCGCCGTCGAGTCGAATGTGCGGCACGGACTGCCGCTGTCACTGCGCGACCGCAAGCGGGCCGCCGCGCGGATCAGCACCACCCATCCGCAGTGGTCGGACCGGAAGATCGCCTCCGTGACGGGCATCGCCCCCCGCACGGTCGCCGAGGTGCGCCGGTCGCAGACGGTCGGTGCCCCGGAGGAGAACATCGCGAGGATCGGCCGGGACGGGCGGGTGCGCCGTGTCGACATCGCCGAGGGGCGCAAGCGGGCCTGCCAGCTGATATCCGAGAATCCCAATCTGTCGCTCCGTCAGATAGCGCGGGCCGCCGGCATCTCCCCGGAGACCGCGCGGGATGTGCGCAACCGGCTCAGCCGGGGGGAGGAGCCGCTGCTCCCGCCGAGGCAGAGGGGCGTCCGGCCCCGCACGCGCGGGGAATTGCTGAAGGTCGTACCGCAGCAGGGTCACGGTGAGACCCGGCCGGCCGGCCCCGCCGCCGGCGCGGACGGGCTCTCGGCGGTGAATCTGCTCAAGGCGGATCCCACACTCCGATTCAATGAGACAGGGCGTCAATTACTGCGCCTGCTCAGTGTGCACATGCTCCCGCCGGACGAGTGGAAGGGAATCGTCGACATCGTTCCGCCGCACTGGAGCGGGACCGTGGCACATCTGGCCCGCGAGTGTGCGCACATCTGGGAAGAGCTCGCGGCCCAAGTGGAGAAGAACACCGCCCAGGTCGGGGAATCCGCCGCTTCTCCCGCGGATTCCACGCCCTGTCCGACCGTTTGATTTCACCGGACTGTCCAACCGGCTTGTCCAACTGCGCAATGTGAGCGGTTGGACGCCGGAGCCGCCCATCATTCCCGCGGCGAGTGCAAGCCTTCCGGCCGAGCGGCATTGAGTGACGCCGCTCGGCCCGACGGCATGTCCGCGTGCTGATACGGCGCACTTTCGCGCGCCCGGCGCACCTCATTCACACGGGCTCGCACTTCCCTGCGCGCGCGACCCGCGTAAATCCCGCCCTGGGCTGCCTTTTTCGGTGATCGTTCCGGCATACCCGAAATCCCTGCCGGGGCGCGTGGTTGGCCCGAATTCAGACAGGTATCGTCGCCTCCCGGACCGCGGCGCCGGGATGTGTCCGAGGGCTTCTTCTCCCATTCACGGCCGCTGCTCCACCGAATCCCTACAGCAGGAGGTATTCGTCGACATGCTGGTCACTCAGACCCCCGGTGGGGTGATGATGAAGGGCGGCGATGATGCGGAGCCCTCCAAGATCAGACCGGGAACAGGGCGGCGGGTACTGGCCTTCCTCAGGCCGCACCGCCGAACCGTGGTCACCCTCATTCTCGTGACCCTCGTCGATTCCCTCATCATCGTCACCACTCCGCTGTTGCTGAAGGAGATCGTCGACGGCGGGATCATGAAGGACGATGCCGGAGTCGTCGTCACACTGGCGCTGATCGTCGCCGGACTCGCCCTCGTCGGCGCCCTGACCCAGTTCGCGCAGAGTGCCCTGTCCGGGCGCATCGGCCAGGGGGTGAGCCGCGATCTGCGGGTCCGGGCGTTCAGCCATGTACAGCGCATGCCGCTGGCCTTCTTCACCCGTACCCAGACCGGCGCCCTCTCCAGCCGCCTCAGCACCGATGTGGTCATGGCCCAGCAGGCCCTCACCACGGTGCTGCTGTCGGCCACCGGCGCCCTCACGGTGGTGCTGGTACTCGCCGAGATGTTCTATCTCTCCTGGCTCATCACCCTGATCGCGCTGGTGCTGCTGCCGGTGTTCTTCCTGCCCTGGCTCTATGTCGGCCGCCGGCTCCAGGCGTACTCCCGGAAGCAGATGGAGCTGCACGCCCAGCTCAGCGGGACGATTCACGAGCGTTTCAATGTGCAAGGCGCCATGCTGGCGAAGCTCTTCGGCCGCCCGGCGGAGGAACTGGGGAAGTACCGGAGCCAAGCGGAGAAGGTGCGCGACGTCGGCGTACGGCTGACCGTCTTCAGCCGCCTCGCCTTCATTCTCATGGCCCTGCTCACCGCGCTCACCACCGCGCTCGTGTACGGAGTCGGCGGCGGACTGGTCCTCGACGGGGTGATCGGACTCGGCACGCTGGTTGCCCTCGCCACACTGCTGGGCCGGCTGTTCGGCCCCATCACCCAGCTCTCCAGCATCCAGGCCAACGCCCTCACGGTGCTGATCAGTTTCGACCGGATCTTCGAACTGCTCGACATCAAGCCGCTCATCGAGGAACGCCCGGACGCCGTCGCGCTCCCCGCGCCCGGCAGCGGCGGCGATGGAAGCGGCGGCAGCGGCGGTGGCGGCCGGGGCCGGGAGATCCGCTTCGAGCAGGTCTCCTTCGGTTACCCCCGCCCCGAGGAAGTCTCGCCGGCCTCCCTGGAGAACCATCCCGCCACCGCCGACGAGCGCGCCAAGGCCGTGCCCGAAGTCCTGCACGGACTGGACTTCACCGTCGCCCCCGGCACGCTCACCGCACTCGTCGGCCCCTCCGGCGCCGGCAAGACCACGATCACCCATCTGGTGTCCCGGCTGTACGACGCGACCTCGGGAGCCGTCCGTATCGACGGCAAGGACGTCCGCGACCTCACCTTCGAGTCCCTGGCCGCGACCGTGGGCGTCGTCGCCCAGGACGCGTACCTCTTCCACGACACCATCCGCGCGAACCTCGCCTACGCCCGCCCCGGTGCCACCGAGGAGGAGCTGCTGGAGGCGTGCGAACAGGCCCGTATCCGGGACCTGATCAGCTCCCTGCCGGACGGGCTCGACACCGTCGTCGGCGACCGCGGCTTCCGGCTCTCCGGCGGCGAGAAGCAGCGGCTCGCGGTGGCCCGGCTTCTGCTGAAGGCACCGGCGATCGTCGTTCTCGACGAGGCCACCGCCCACCTGGACTCCGAATCGGAGGCCGCCGTGCAGCGCGCCCTGAGCGCGGCGCTGAGCAACCGCACCTCCCTGGTGATCGCGCACCGGCTCTCCACCATCCGCGAGGCCGACCAGATTCTCGTCATCGACGACGGCCGGGTCCGCGAACGCGGCACCCACGACGAACTCCTCGCCGCCGGCGGCCTCTACTCCAGCCTCTACAACACCCAGTTCAGCAAGTCCGAGACACTGCCCCCGCCCCGCGGCAACGGCCACCGCGAGCAGGCCCCGCCGCAGGGTCCGACCGGCCCGAAGATCAGGACCCGCGGTGGCGGAATGCCCGGAGGGATGGGCGGCGGAATGCCCGGCGGCATGGGAGGTGGCCTGGGCGGCGGCTTGGGAGGCGGGTTGGGAGGCGGGTTGGGCGGCGGCGGAATGCCCGGCCCCCGGAGGCGCGGCGACGGTTCCCCCTGAGCAGCGCCGGCAGCCCGAGCAGCGGTCGTCCGTCGAGTCGAAGGGGGAGACATGAACGACACGTCCGGGGCAGGTCCCATCTCGGTTCTGGAGTTGTTCCGGGGGTGGGTGGCGCGGTCGCCGGGTGCGGTGGCGGTGGTGGATGGCGAGCGGGTGGTGTCGTACGGGGAGTTGGACGGTGCGTCGGATCGGGTGGCCGGGTGGTTGCGTGGTCGTGGTGTGGGTCGGGGTGATCGGGTCGCGGTCCGGCTGGAGCGGTCGGCGGATCTGATCGCGGCGCTGCTGGGGGTGTGGAAGGCGGGGGCGGCCTATGTTCCGGTGGATGGGGCTTATCCGGCGGAACGGGTCGCCTTTGTCCTGGAGGACTCTGCGCCGGCGGTGGTGATCGACGACTTGTCGCTGGTGGACGGCGGGGATGGGCGGCTTTCTGTCCCGGTGTCCGGTGATGACGTGGCGTATGTGATGTACACGTCGGGCTCGACGGGCACCCCGAAGGGTGTCGCCGTTCCCCATGGGAGCGTGGCGGCTCTGGTGGGGGATGCCGGCTGGGGTGTGGGGCCTGGGGACGCGGTGCTGTTCCACGCGCCGCACGCTTTCGACATCTCGCTTTTCGAGGTGTGGGTTCCGCTGGCGTCCGGGGCGCGTGTGGTGGTGGCGGGCCCGGGTTCCGTGGACGTGGCTGAGGTGCGCGGCCATGTCGCCGCCGGAGTGACGCATGTGCATGTGACGGCCGGGCTGTTCCGGGTCATGGCGGAAGAGGCACCGGACTGTTTCGCGGGGGCCCGTGAAGTCCTCACCGGTGGTGATGTGGTTCCGCTGGGTGCGGTGGAGCGGGTGCGGGCGGCCTGCCCCGACATCCGCGTACGCCATCTGTACGGCCCCACCGAGACGTCCCTCTGCGCGACCTGGCATCTGCTGGAACCCGGTGACGACCTCGCCGGCGTACTGCCGCTGGGCCGGCCGCTCAGTGGCCGACAGGTGTTCGTACTGGACGGGCGCCTCCAGCCGGTGCCGCCGGGTGTGGTCGGTGAGTTGTACGTCGCCGGTGCCGGGCTGGCGCGCGGCTACCTCGGCCGGTCCGGGCTGACGGCCGGGCGGTTTGTGGCCTCGCCGTTCGCGGACGGAAAGCGGATGTACCGCACCGGTGACCAGGCCCTGTGGACGGATGACGGCGAACTGCTCTTCGCCGGGCGGGCGGACGACCAGGTGAAGATCCGGGGTTTCCGTGTGGAGCCGGGTGAGGTGGAGGCCGTGCTCGCCGCGCGGCCCGGTGTCCGGCAGGCTGTTGTCGTCACGCGTGAGGACCGTCCCGGTGAGCGGCGGCTGATCGGGTATGTCGTCGCGGACGGACCGGAGGTTGATACCGGTGTGCTGCGGGCGGGTCTCGCGGAGCTGCTGCCGGAGTACATGGTCCCGGCCGTGCTGATCGTCTTGGACGCGCTGCCGCTGACCGTCAACGGGAAAGTGGACCACCGGGCCCTGCCCGCGCCGGATCTCACCGCCCGGGTGACCGGGCGTGAGCCCCGTACGCCCGCCGAGAAGCTGATGTGTGAGCTCTTCGCCGATGTTCTTGGCCTGGAGCGTGTCGGCGTGGAGGACAGCTTCTTCGAGCTGGGTGGCGACTCCATCATGTCCATGCAGCTCGCCGCGCGAGGCAACCGGAAGGGCATCGTCTTCGGCGCGCAGGACGTCTTCGAACACGAGACCCCCGCCGCCATCGCCACCGTCGCGAAGCTCGACACGGGCGACGAGACCGCACCGCGGAACGACGCCCCCCTCTTCGACCTCACGGCGGAAGAGTCCGCCGAGCTGGCGGCCACGGTCCCCGGCCTCGCCGAGATCTGGCCGCTCACACCGCTCCAGGAGGGGTTGCTCTTCCACGCCGCCTACGACGAGCGGGGCCCCGACGTCTACAAGGGCCAGTGGATCCTGGAGCTGACCGGACGGCTCGACGCCGCCCGGCTGCGGGCGGCCTGGGAGGGCGTCGTGGCCCGGCACGCGACCCTGCGGGCCGGCTTCCACCGGCTCGCCTCGGGGCGGTTGGCCCAGGCCGTCGTGGACGGCGTACGCATACCGTGGCGGGAGGTCGACCTCTCCGGACTCGGCGCGGCGGAGACCGGGACCCGGCTCGCCGAGACGGCCGCGCAGGAGCAGGCGAAACGTTTCGACCCGGCCCGGCCGCCGCTGCTCCGGCTCGTTCTCGTCCGGCTCTCCGAAGAGCGGCACCGGCTCATCGTCGTCACCCACCACATCCTCTTCGACGGCTGGTCCATGTCCGTCGTCCTCGACGAGGTCTCCGCGCTGTACGTCTCCGGCGGCGACGGCACGGGCCTCGGCCCCGCGCCCTCCTTCCGGGACCATCTGGCGTGGCTGTCACGCCAGGACAAGGAGGCGGCCCGCGAGGCGTGGCGGGCCGAGCTCGCCGGGGTGGACGAGCCGACCCTCGTCGACCCCCTTGATCTGGCGAAGGACTCGGCCGACGCGGGTTGGCTGAGCCGCGATTTCCCCGAGGAGTTCACCGGCCGGCTGGTCGCCTTCGCGCGCGGCGCCGGGCTGACGGTCAACACCCTGCTGCAAGGGGCCTGGGCGCTGGTGCTCTCGCGCCTCACGGGCCGTACCGACATCGTCTTCGGCGCCCCGGTCGCGGCCCGCCCCACCGAACTGCCGGACGTCGAGAAAATGGTCGGGGTGTTCATGAACACCGTGCCCGTCCGGGTGCCGCTCGACGCCGGGCAGCCGGTGGGGGAGATGCTGACCGGCTTGCAGGCCCGCCAGTCCGCGCTGATCGGCTCCCACCACCTGGGACTCTCCGAACTCCAGAAGCTCACCGGGTCCCGCTCGGCCTTCGACTCCGTCCTCGTCTTCGAGAACTACCCCCGCGCGGCCGGCACCCCGGAATCCCCCGGCGCCCTCCGGACGGAGCATGTCTCCACCGTGGAGGGGACCCACTACCCGCTGACGCTGGGCGCCGTGCTCGGCGACCGCCTGCGGATCCGCCTCGCGCACCGTCTCGCCCGGTTCTCCGGCACGGACGCCGAAGGGCTGGCGCATGCCCTGACCCGGGTGCTGGAGCAGGTGATCGAGGACCCGTCGGTGCCGGTGGGACGGCTGGCCGTGCCCGGCGTCACCGAGGAACCGGCCCTGTCGCCCGAGGCGCACGGACCGTACGCGGACGGCTCCCCGCTCCCGCCCCGCCGCTTCACCGACCTGGCCGCCCGCACCCCCGGGGCCACCGCCCTCGTCGCCGCCGGCCGTGAGCTGACGTACGGAGAACTCGGCCGGCACGCCGAGCTCCTGGCGCGCCGGCTGGACGCGCACGGCGTCGGCCCCGACACCCGGGTGGCCGTCCTGGCGCCCCGCTCGGCGGAGCTGATCACCGGCCTGCTCGGCATCGCCCTCGCGGGCGGCGCGTACGTCCCGGTCGACCCCGGACATCCGGCGGACCGCATCGCCTTCGTACTCGCCGACGCCGCGCCCGGGGCGATCCTCTGCACGACCGAGACCCGGCCGATGGTGCCGCCGGAATTCGCGGGACCGGTGCTGATCCTGGACGGACCGCCACCGCCGGACGAACCCGGCGGGCGGGTCCGGGTGGCGCCCGACGCCGACCACACCGCGTATGTCATCTACACCTCCGGTTCCACCGGCACCCCCAAGGGCGCCGCCGTCACCTGGGGCGGCCTGCGGAATCTGGTCGCCGAGCGGACCCAGCGGTACGCCCTCGGCCCGGACACCCGGCTCGCGCAACTGGTCTCGCCGAGCTTCGACGTGTCGATGGCGGACATCTGGCCGACGCTCTGCGCGGGCGGCCGGCTGGTGCTCGCCCCGCCGGGCGGGCACACCACCGGGGACGAACTGGGCGATCTGCTGGCCGGTCACCACATCACGCATGCCGTGATGCCCGCCGTCCAGCTCACCCATCTCCCCGACCGGCCACTGCCCGCGCTGCGCGTACTGGTGAGCGGCGGTGACGCCCTCCCGGCGGACACCCGCCGGCTCTGGGCCGGCCGCTGCGACCTCCGCAATGAGTACGGAGTCACCGAGGCGAGCGTCGTCTCCACCGTCACCGCCCCGCTGGACGACTCGGGCCCGCTGACGATCGGCGGCCCCATCACCCGCGCCGGCGCGTATGTCCTGGACGGCCTTCTGCGCCCCGTGCCGCCGGATGTGACCGGCGAGCTGTATGTGACGGGCGCCGGGCTGGCGCGCGGCTACCTCGGCCGGTCCGGGCTGACGGCCGGGCGGTTCGTCGCCTCGCCGTTCGCGGACGGACAGCGGATGTACCGCACCGGCGACCTGGCCCGCCGCACCCGCGGCGGCGAGCTGGTGTTCGTCGGACGGGCCGACGAGCAGGTCAAACTGCGCGGGTACCGGATCGAGCCGGGCGAGGTGGAGGCCGCGCTCCTCGGCCATCCGGACGTGGGACAGGCGGTCGTCGCGATCCACGGAACCCGGCTGATCGGCTACGCGGTGCCCGCGGCCGGCCGTGCCCCGGACCCCTCGGACATACGCGCCCATGTCTCCCGGACGCTGCCCGACTACATGGTCCCCGCGGCCGTCGTGATCCTCGACGAGCCGCCCCTGACCCCGAACGGCAAGCTGGACCGTGAGTCCCTGCCCGCACCCGACTTCGCCGCCGGAGCCCTCGGCCGGGCGCCGCGCACCCCCGCCGAGGAGGCGCTCTGCACGGCCGTCGCCGAGATGTTCGGCCTCGACCGGGTCGGCGCCGACGACAGCTTCTTCGCGCTCGGCGGCGACTCCATCACCTCGCTCCAACTGGTCACCCGGGCCCGACGGGCCGGACTCGTCGTCACACCCCGGCAGATCTTCGACGAGAAGACCCCCGAACGGATCGCCGCCGTCGCCCGGCCGGTCGCCGGCGAGGGGCCGGAAGACCGCACCGACGACGGCGCGGGCGAGGTCATCTGGACACCCGCCGCACGCTTCCTCGGCGAGCGGGTCGCGGGCGGCTCCTTCGCGCAGTGGACGATCCTCACGGCCCCGCCCGGACTCGATCCCGACGCCCTCACCGCCGCGCTCACCGCCCTCGTCGGCACGCACGCCATGCTTCGCGCCCGGGTGATCGACGACGGTGACGACGACCACGGCGGCGGCGGGCCGAGGCTGGTCGCCGGCGCCCGGGATGCCATGGACACGGCCACCGCCGGTCTGCTGATCCGTGTGGACGCGACCGGCGGTACCGAGGACACGCCCCCGACGGGGGCCGGTGCCGAGGACGCGGCTGTGACGGGGGCCGGTGCCGAGGACACGCCCCCGACGGGATCCCGCACCTTGGGCGCGACCCCGACGGGACCCCGCACCTTGGGCGCGACCCCGACGGGACCCCGCACCTTGGGCGCGACCCCGACCGGAGCAGGCGCCACCACCCCGGCCGGGCTCACCGACGCCGCCGAACAGGCCGCCCGCGAGGCCGTCGACCGGCTCGACCCGGCGGCCGGGGTGATGGTGCGGGCCGTCTGGCTGGACGCGGGTCCCACCCGGGCCGGCCGGCTGATCCTCGCCGTGCACCATCTCGCCGTCGACGGCGTGTCGTGGCGGATCCTGGTGCCGGACCTGAGGGAGGCGTACGAGGCCGCCGCCGCCGGACGCACCCCGCGCCCCGCCCCGGTCGCCACCTCCTACCGGCGCTGGACACGGCGGCTGGCGGCGGAGGCGCACCGCGACCACCGGGTCGCCGAACTGGCCGCCTGGACCGCGGCGCTGCGGGACGTCACGCCGCTGCCCGGCGTACCGCCCCTCGACCCGGCCCGGGACACGGCGGCGACCGTGCGCCACGACACCTGGACCCTGCGCAACAACGACACCGGCACCCTCGTCGGCCGGACGGCCGCCCAGTTCCACTGCGGCGTCCACGACATCCTGCTCGCCACCCTGGCCGGCGCCGTCGCCCACTGGCGGCAGGACCCGTACCCGCCGGTGCTGGTGAATGTCGAGGGCCACGGCCGCGTGCAGCTCGACGGCGCCGATCTGTCCCGTACGGTCGGCTGGTTCACCAGCGCCCACCCCGTACGGCTCGACGTGAGCGGTGTGGACCTCCGCGCGGCGATGGCCGGCGAGGCGGCGGCGGGCCGGCTGCTGAAGACCGTCAAGGAGCAGATCCGGGCCGTGCCCGGCGACGGACTGGGCTACGGCCTGCTGCGCCACCTCAACGACGCGACCGCACCCGCCCTGGCCGGCCTGCCCGTACCCCAGATCGGCTTCAACTACCTGGGCCGGTTCGACGCCCGAGCCGGCGGCTTCGGGAAGGCCGCGCACTCCGTCCCGTGGGAGCCGGCCACCGCGCGGGCCCTGCACAGCTCGGACGACCCGCGCATGCCCGCACCCCACGCCCTGGAGGCCGGCGCCGTGGTCCGGGACACCCGCCACGGCCCCGAACTGACCCTCACCCTGGGCCGCCCGGTCCGGGTGCTGGCCGACGAGAGCGTGCACACCCTCGGCCGGGTCTGGCTGGCGCTGCTGCGCGGCCTGGCCGCCCACTCGAATCAGCCGGTGGTCGGCGGCCACACCCCGTCCGACTTCCCCCTGCTGGACCTGGACCAGGACGAGGTCGAGCAGCTCGAAGCGATCGCAGCGGATCTCGAAGGAGGGCTCTCCCGGTGACATCCACCACCCCGGTCGACGGCTCGGCGCTCGCCGAGGTCTGGCCCCTGTCCCCGTTGCAGGAAGGTCTGCTCTTTCACGCCGAGTACGGCGGCCAGGGCCCCGACCTCTACACCCTCCAGCGCACCGACCTGCTGGAAGGGTCCATCGACGCCGGCCGGCTGCGTACCTCCTGGCAGGCCCTGCTGAACAGACACCCCGCCCTGCGGGCCAGCTTCCACCGCCGCAAGTCGGGCGGGACCGTGCAGCTGATCCCGCGCGAGGCCGCCCTGCTCTGGCGCGAGGTCGATCTGTCGGACGCCGACCTGACCGAGGAGGAGACCCTCGCCGAGGTGCGGCGGCTGGCCGCCGAGGAGCGGGCGCAGCGGTTCGACCTCGCCAAGGCGCCTCTGCTGCGGCTGCTGCTGGTCCGGCGGTCGGCCGAACGGCACTGGGCCGTGATGACTTCCCACCACATCCTGCTGGACGGCTGGTCGATGCCGGTCATGCTCAGCGAACTCGCCACCGTCTACGCGGCCGGCGGGGACGCCTCCGGTCTCGGTCCCGCGCCCTCCTTCCGGGACCATCTGGCGTGGCTCGCCCGCCAGGACAAGGAGGCGGCCCGTGCGGCTTGGCGGGCCGAGCTGACGGACGCGGACGGGCCCACCCTGGTCGCCCCCGCCGATCCGGACCGCGCGGCCGTGCTGCCCGAGAAGCAGGTGCTGACCCTCTCCGGTGAGCTCTCCGACGCTCTGACGGGACTGGCCCGGGGGCACGGCCTGACGGTCAACACCGTGATGCAGGGCGCCTGGGCGATGCTCCTGGCCCGGCTGGCCGGCCGTATGGATGTCGTCTTCGGCGCGACCGTCGCCGGCCGCCCCGCCGAACTCCCCGGTGTGGAATCGATGGTGGGCCTGTTCATCAACAGTGTGCCGGTACGTGTCCGGCTGGATGCCGAACAGCCCGTGCTGCGGCTGCTGACCGAGCTCCAGGACCGCCGGTCCGCGCTCCTGCCCCACCAGCATCTGAGCCTTCCCGAGATCCAGCGGGTGGGCGGACCCGGCGCCCTGTTCGACACCATGCTGATGTTCGAGAACTACCCCCGGCCGCCGGCGACGGCGTCGGAGCCCGGAGCGCTCGCCTTCACCCATGTCGAGGGCCATCAGGCCACCCACTACGCGCTGACCCTGGGGGTGATGCCGGGCGACCGGCTGCGGGTGCACATCACCTACCGCCCCGACGCGATCGACGCGGATGTGGCCCGGGATCTGCTGGGGCGCCTGGAGTGGGTGCTGGAGCAGGTGGTGGCCGATCCGTCGGTGGCGGTGGGCCGGGTTGGTCTGGTGGGTCCGCTGGAGCGGGGTCTGGTGGTGGAGGGCTGGAATGCCACCGCTGGTGAGGTGCCGGCTGTTTCGTCGGTTCTGGAGTTGTTCCGGGGGTGGGTGGCGCGGTCGCCGGGTGCGGTGGCGGTGGTGGATGGCGAGCGGGTGGTGTCGTACGGGGAGTTGGACGGTGCGTCGGATCGGGTGGCCGGGTGGCTGCGTGGTCGTGGTGTGGGTCGGGGTGATCGGGTCGCTGTGAGGCTGGAGCGGTCGGCGGATCTGATCGCGGCGCTGCTGGGGGTGTGGAAGGCGGGGGCGGCCTACGTTCCGGTGGATGGGGCCTATCCGGCGGAACGGGTCGCGTTTGTCCTGGAGGACTCGGCGCCGGCGGTGACGATTGATGATCTGTCCGTCCTGGACGGTGCGGGCGGGACGCCGGTGGTGGAGACATCGGGCGAGGATGTGGCGTATGTGATGTACACGTCGGGCTCGACGGGCATCCCGAAGGGTGTCGCCGTTCCCCATGGGAGCGTGGCGGCTCTGGTGGGTGACGGTAGTTGGGGTGTGGGGCCGGGGGACGCGGTGCTGTTCCACGCGCCGCACGCTTTCGACATCTCGCTCTTCGAGGTGTGGGTTCCGCTGGCCTCCGGGGCCCGGGTGGTGGTGGCGGGTGAGGGCGCGGTGGATGTGGCGGGCGTACGGGAGTACGTCTCGGCCGGGGTGACTCATGTGCACATCACCGCCGGGCTGTTCCGGGTCATGGCGGAAGAGGCACCGGATTGCTTCGCGGGTGTGCGTGAGGTTCTGACCGGTGGTGATGTGGTTCCGCTGGGTGCGGTCGAGCGAGTGCGGTCGGCCTGCCCGGAGGTACGCGTACGGCATCTCTATGGGCCGACCGAGGTGTCTCTCTGCGCGACCTCGCATCTGCTGGAGCCAGGTGACCATCTCGCGGGTGCGTTGCCGCTGGGCCGGCCGCTCAGTGACCGGCAGGTCTTCGTACTGGACGGGTTTCTTCAGCCGGTGCCGCCGGGTGTGGTGGGTGAGTTGTATGTCTCCGGCGCCGGGCTGGCGCGTGGCTATCCGGGGCGGGCGGGGCTGAGTTCTGGGCGGTTTGTGGCCTCGCCGTTCGCGGACGGCGGGCGGATGTACCGGACCGGAGATCTGGCCCGCTGGACGGACGAGGGTGAGCTGCTCTTCGCCGGCCGGGCCGACGACCAGGTCAAAATCCGGGGTTTCCGTGTGGAGCCGGGTGAGGTGGAGGCCGTGCTCGCCGCGCGGCCCGGTGTCCGGCAGGCTGTTGTCGTTACGCGTGAGGACCGTCCAGGTGATCGGCGGCTGATCGGGTATGTCGTCGCGGACGGACCGGAGGTTGATACTGGTGTGCTGCGGGCGGGTCTCGCGGAGCTGCTGCCGGAGTACATGGTCCCGGCCGTGCTGATCGTCTTGGACGCGCTGCCGCTGACCGTCAACGGGAAAGTGGACCACCGGGCTCTGCCCGCCCCGGATCTCGCGGGCCGGGTGAGCGGGCGTGAGCCCCGTACGCCCGCCGAGAAGCTGATGTGCGAGCTCTTCGCCGACGTCCTCGGCCTGGAACGCGTCGGCGTGGAGGACAGCTTCTTCGAGCTGGGCGGCGACTCCATCATGTCCATGCAGCTCGCCGCACGCGGCAACCGGAAGGGCATCGTCTTCGGCGCGCAGGACGTCTTCGAACACGAGACCCCCGCCGCCATCGCCACCGTCGCAAGGCTGGAGACGGGAGACGAGGCGGCTCCGGACATCGACACGGGTCCCGTGGCGCCGACACCCGTCCTCGTGGCCTCCGGCACCGCCGCCACCCGCCCCGGATTCGCCCAGTGGATGGTGGTCGCCGCCCCGCCGGCGCTGGATGTGAAGACCCTCGCCGCCGGGCTGGGCAGTCTGCTCGACACCCACGACATGCTGCGCGCCCGCGTGGTGGACGGGCCGAGGCTCGTGGTGGGGGAGCGCGGCGGCCTCGACCCCGCCACGCTGATCTCCGTACTGCGGGTGACCGAACCCGACAAGCTGGATGCGGCTGTTGAGCGGGCTGCTCGGGATGTGGCGGGTGGGCTGGATCCGGTGGGTGGGGTGATGGTGCGGTTGGTGTGGGTGGATGCGGGTGCGGATCGGGTGGGGCGGTTGGTGTTGGTTGTTCATCATTTGGTGGTGGACGGGGTGTCGTGGCGGATTCTGTTGCCGGATCTGCGGGCGGCGTGTGAGGCGGCTGCCGGGGGGCGTTCCGCTGAGCGGGGTGTGGTGGGGGCGTCGTTCCGGGGGTGGGCGCGGCTGCTGGAGTCGGAGGCGCGGAGTGATGCGCGGGTCGCGGAGTTGGACGGCTGGCGGGCGGTGCTGGGTGATGGGGACGCGCTGATCGGTGCCAGAGCGCTCGACCCGACCCGCGACACCGCCGACACCCTCGAACGCCATGTCTGGACCGTGCCCGCCCCACACGCACAGGTCATCGTCGGGCGCACCCCCGGTGTCTTCCACTGCGGTGTCCATGAAGTACTCCTCGCCACGCTCGCCGCAGCCGTCGTAGAGTGGCGCACCAGTACAGACAATGACGTTCTGGTGGATATCGAAGGCCATGGCCGTCAGTCGGTGTCCGGGGTGGATCTGTCCCGTACGGTCGGCTGGTTCACCAGTGTCTATCCGGTGCGGATCGATCTGGCGGGCGTTGATGTGGCGGACGCGCTGGCCGGGGGTCCGGCGGCGGGGGCGCTGCTGAAGGCGGTGAAGGAGCAGGCGCGGGCGGTGCCCGGGGACGGGCTCGGCCACGGACTGCTGCGTCACCTCAACGCCGACACGGCACCCGTACTGGCACAACTCCCCATACCGCAGGTGGGCTTCAACTACCTCGGCCGCTTCCCGGCACCATCGCCCGAACCAGCGCCCTGGCAGCCCGCCGGCCCCTCCGCACTCGGCGGCTCTATCGACCCGCACACACCCGTCAAGCATGCCCTCGACGCCGGAGCGGTGATCCGCGACAGCGCCGAGGGCCCCGAACTCACCCTCCTGCTGAGCCACCCCTCCGGCCCGCTCGACGCCGGCTCGGTCGACCGGCTCGGCCGGATCTGGCTGGGGCTGCTGGACGGTCTGGCCCAGCACACCACCGACCCCTCGGCGGGCGGCCACACCGCATCCGATTTCCCTCTCCTCGACCTCGATCAGGACGAAGTCGACGCGCTCGAAGCCGAGTTCGCCGACGAGCACCCGTAGTCACCCACCCCGACACCGGCCTGTGGGCGGCCAATCGCCCGGCACCCGTCTGTCTGTGAGGAGTTACTCGATGACCCGTTCCCAGGTCGAGGACGTCTGGCCGCTGTCGCCGCTCCAGGAGGGCCTGCTCTTCCACGCGGCCTTCGACAGCGACGGGCCGGACGTCTACCAAGGGCAGCGGCTCCTGGACCTGGACGGCCCGGTCGACGCCGGACGGCTGCGGGCGTCGTGGGAGGCGCTGGTCGCCCGGCACCCGGTGCTGCGGGCGGGCTTCCGGCGCCGCAAGTCGGGCGAGGCCGTACAGGTCATCGCCCGTACCGCGGAACTTCCGTGGCGGGTGGAGGATCTCTCCGGACTGGACGAGGAGACGGCGGCGGCCCGGCTCGCGGAGCTGACCGCCGAGGACCGGGCACGGCGGATCGACCTGGTCAGCCCGCCCCTGCTCCGTCTGCTCCTGGTACGGCTGGCCGAGGACCGGCACCGGCTGGTCGTCACCAGCCACCACCTGATCATGGACGGCTGGTCGATGCCGGTCCTCCTCCACGAGCTGACCGAGGTCTACGCGGCGGGCGGCGACGCCGCGCGGCTTCCCCGGCCCAGCTCCTACCGCGACTACCTCGCCTGGATGAGCCGGCAGGACAAGGACGCCGCCCGCGAGGCATGGCGGTCCGAACTGAGCGGCACCCAGGAGCCGACGCTGGTCGTCCCCGCCGACCCGGGGCGTACGCCGGTCCTGCCCGAGAGCCTGATCGCCGACATCCCCGAGAAGCTGACGGGCGAGCTGGTCGGCCTGGCCCGGCAGCACGGCCTCACCGTCAACACGCTGATCCAGGGTGCCTGGGCCATGGTCCTGGCCCGGCTGGCCGGCCGTACGGACGTCGTCTTCGGCGCGACCGTCGCCGGCCGTCCCGCCGGGCTCGCGGGCGTCGAGTCGATGATCGGCATGTTCATCAACACCCTGCCCGTGCGCGTTGAACTCGATGGCGGACAGCCTGTGGTGGAGGCCCTGAAGGAGCTCCAGAAGCGCCAGTCCGCGCTCATCGCCCACCAGCACCTCGGCCTCGCCGAGATCCAGCGGCTCGGTGGCGCCGGCGCGGTCTTCGACACTCTTGTCGTCTTCGAGAACTACCCCCGCCCGCCGGAGGAGCCGGCCGCCCCCGACGCCTTCACCCTGCGCTTCGCCGCCGGCCAGGAGACGGCCCACTACCCGCTGACCCTGGTCGCCGTGCCCAAGGACCGGATGCTGTTCAAGCTCGACTACCGCCCCGACCTCTTCGACCGCTCGACCGCCGAGGCGATCTTCGGCCGCCTCGTGCGGGTGCTGGAACAGCTCGCGGCCGACCCGAGGCGGCCGGTGGGCCGTGTGGACGCGATACCGGAGGCCGAGCGGACCCGGGTCGTCGACCACTGGAACGCGACCGGGGCCGGAACACCGGGCGAATCCGTCCTGGAGCTCTTCGCCCGCCGGGCCGCGCGGACACCGGACGCCGTCGCGGTCTCGGACGGTGAGCGGGAGCTGACCTACGCCGAACTGGACACCGCGTCGGACCGGTTGGCCCGGCGGCTGGCCGGCCGAGGGGTGCGCGGGGGCGATCGGGTCGCGGTGGTCCTGGAGCGCTCGGCGGAGCTGCTGATCACCCTGCTCGCGGTGGGGAAGGCCGGGGCGGCGTACGTCCCGGTGGACACCGCGTACCCGCAGGAACGCGTCTCGTTCCTGCTCAAGGACTGCGAACCGGTGGTCGTGGTCTGCTCGGCGCGGACCCGCGCCGTCATACCCGACGGTGTGCCGGTCGGACTGGTCCGTGTCGATGATCCGTCGCTGCCGGACGGCGAGGGCGGACGGCTGTCCTTTGCGGTGTCCGGGGATGACGTGGCGTATGTGATGTACACGTCGGGCTCGACGGGCACCCCGAAGGGTGTCGCGGTGCCGCATGGGAGTGTGGCGGCTCTGGTGGGGGATGCCGGGTGGGGTGTGGGGCCGGGGGACGCGGTGTTGTTCCACGCGCCGCACGCTTTCGACATCTCGCTTTTCGAGGTGTGGGTTCCGCTGGCGTCCGGGGCTCGGGTGGTGGTGGCGGGTGAGGGCGCGGTGGATGTGGCGGGGGTGCGCGGCCATGTGGCTGCCGGGGTGACGCATGTGCACATCACGGCGGGGCTGTTCCGGGTGCTGGCGGAGGAGGCACCGGATTGCTTCGCGGGTGCGCGTGAGGTTCTGACCGGTGGTGATGTGGTTCCGGTGGGTGCGGTGGAGCGGGTCCGCGCGGCCTGCCCCGAGGTACGCGTACGGCATCTGTACGGGCCGACGGAAGCATCCCTGTGCGCGACCTGGCATGTACTGGAGCCCGGCGACGGCCTCACGGGCGCGCTGCCGGTCGGACGTCCTCTGGCGAACCGTCAGGTGTATGTACTGGACGCGTTTCTTCAGCCGGTGCCGCCCGGTGTGGTGGGGGAGTTGTACGTCGCCGGCGCCGGTCTGGCCCGTGGCTATCCGGGACGGACGGGGCTGACGGCCGGGCGGTTCGTCGCCTCGCCGTTCGCGGACGGCGGGCGGATGTACCGGACCGGAGATCTGGCGCGCTGGACGGACGAGGGTGAGCTGCTCTTCGCCGGGCGGGCGGACGACCAGGTGAAGATCCGGGGCTTCCGGGTCGAGCTGGGTGAGGTGGAGGCCGTACTCGCCGCGCGGCCCGGTGTCCGGCAGGCTGTTGTCGTCACGCGTGAGGACCGTCCAGGTGATCGGCGGCTGATCGGCTATGTCGTCGCCGAGGAACAGGGACTCGATCCCGAGCGAGTCCGGACAGACCTCGCGGAGCTGCTGCCGGAGTACATGGTCCCGGCCGTCCTGATTGTCCTGGACGCGCTGCCGCTGACCGCCAACGGGAAAGTGGACCACCGGGCCCTGCCGGCCCCGGATCTCGCGGGCCGGGTGAGCGGGCGTGAGCCCCGTACGCCCGCCGAGAAGCTGATGTGCGAGCTCTTCGCCGACGTCCTCGGCCTGGAACGCGTCGGTGCCGATGACGACTTCTTCCACCTCGGCGGGGACTCGATCACCTCGATGCAGGTCGTCGCCCGGACCGGACGGGCCGGTCTGACCCTCACACCGCGCCAGGTCTTCGATCTGCGGACCCCCGAAAGGCTCGCGCGCGCCGCCCGGCCCGCCGGGACCGAGCCCGTGGCCACGACCGATGGCGCGGTCGGCGAGCTGCCCTGGCCTCCTGTCGCGCAGGCCCTGGGACGCGCCGCCGCCCGCCCCGGATTCGCCCAGTGGACGGTCGTGGCGGCACCGCCGGCGCTGACCGAGGAAGTGCTGGTCACCGCCCTCGGAACCCTGTTGGACACGCATGACGTACTGCGCGCCGGGGTCGCGGCCGACGCGCCGGCTCTCGTGGTCGCGGAGCGTGGCGCCGTGGACCCCGCGCGACTGGTGACGCGGGTCCGCCCCCTGGCCGGTGAGGATGTGGATGCGGCTGTTGAGCGGGCTGCTCGGGATGTGGCGGGTGGGCTGGATCCGGTGGGTGGGGTGATGGTGCGGTTGGTGTGGGTGGATGCGGGTGCGGATCGGGTGGGGCGGTTGGTGCTGGTTGTTCATCATCTGGTGGTGGACGGGGTGTCGTGGCGGATTCTGCTGCCGGATCTGCGGGCGGCGTGTGAGGCGGCTGCCGGGGGGCGTCCCGCTGAGCGGGGTGTGGTGGGGGCGTCGTTCCGGGGGTGGGCGCGGCTGCTGGAGTCGGAGGCGCGGAGTGATGCGCGGGTCGCGGAGCTGGATGGCTGGCGGGCGGTGCTGGGTGATGGGGACGCGCTGATCGGCCGGCGGGCACTCGACCCGACCCGCGACACCGCCGCCACCCTCCGGCACCGCACCTGGACCCTGTCCGGCACACCGGCCCACGACCTCATCGGCCGGGTCGCCACGGCCTTCCACTGCGGTGTCCACGAGGTGCTGCTCGCCACGCTGGCGTGTGCCGTCACCCGCCTGCGGTCCGGGGCGGACGCGGCGGTTCTCATCGACGTCGAGGGCCACGGCCGTGAACCGCTCGCCGGGGTGGATCTGTCCCGTACGGTCGGCTGGTTCACCAGTGTCCATCCGGTGCGGATCGATCTGGCGGGCGTTGATGTGGCGGACGCGCTGGCCGGGGGTCCGGCGGCGGGGGCGCTGCTGAAGGCGGTGAAGGAGCAGGCGCGGGCGGTGCCCGGGGACGGGCTCGGCCACGGACTGCTGCGTCACCTCAACGCCGACACGGCACCCGTACTGGCACAACTCCCCATACCGCAGGTGGGCTTCAACTACCTCGGCCGCTTCCCGGCACCATCGCCCGAACCAGCGCCCTGGCAGCCCGCCGGCCCCTCCGCACTCGGCGGCTCCATCGACCCGGAAACCCCGCTGCTGCACACGATCGAGGCCGCCGCCGTGGTCCGGGACACCTCCCAGGGCCCGACGCTGACCCTCACACTGAACTGGGCCGAGAACATCCTGGACGCCACCGCCGCCGAATTCCTCGGCACATCGTGGCTCACCCTTCTCACCGGCCTGGCCGAGCACCTCGCCGACCCGGCGGCCGGCGGCCACACCCCGTCCGACTTCCCCCTCCTCGCCCTCACCCAGGCCGATGTGTCGGAGCTGGAGACCACGGTCCCCGGCCTCACCGACGTCTGGCCGCTCTCACCGCTCCAGGAAGGTCTCCTCTTCCACACGGCCTACGAGGGCCGGGGCCCCGACGTCTACGAGACCCAGCGGGTGCTCGACCTGACCGGCCCGCTGGACGCCGACCGGCTGCACCGGTCCTGGAACGCCCTCGTCCTCCGGCACGACATGCTGCGGGTGAGCTTCCACGAACTGGCCGACGGCCGCAGTGTCCAGGCCGTCACCCGCGCCGCCGAACCCCACTGGCGCCAGGTCGACCTCTCCGGGCACACGGAGACCGACGCGCTCGCGGAGGCCGAGAAGCTGGCGGAACGGGAGCGCGCGGAACGCTTCGACCTGGTCCGGGCCCCGCTGCTGCGGCTGCTCCTCGTCCGGCTCGGCGAGCACCGCCACCGCCTCGTGATGACCTCCCACCACATCCTGCTGGACGGCTGGTCCACCCCGATCGTCCTCGGCGAGGCTTCCCGGATCTACGCGGCGGACGGCGATGTCTCCGGTCTCGGTCCCGCGCCCTCCTTCCGGGACCATCTGGCGTGGCTGTCACGCCAGGACAGGGATGCGGCCCGTGCGGCCTGGCGGGCCGAGCTGGCGGGCGCCGACGAGCCCACACTGAGCGTCCCCGCCGCCGGCCGGGGAGCGGCGGCCACGGAGGGCGACTCGGTGCTGCTCTCCGAGGAGCTCACCCGCGCGCTGACCACCGTGGCCCGTGACCACGGACTGACCGTGAACACCATCGCCCAGGGCGCCTGGGCGATGGTGCTGAGCCGGCTGGCACGGCGTACGGATGTTGTCTTCGGCATCTCCGTCGCGGGCCGTCCGCCGGAGCTGGCGGGCGTGGAGTCGATGGTCGGGATGTTCCTCAACACGCTGCCGGTACGGGTGCGGCTCGACGGCGACGAGAGCGTGCTGGACATGCTGACGCGGCTTCAGGACCGGCAGTCGGCCCTCTTCGCCCATCAGCACGTCGGTCTCGCGGAGATCCAGTCGCTCTGCGGTGCGGGCGCCCTGTTCGACACCATGCTGATGTTCGAGAACTACCCCGGCGACCCGTCCGGCCTCACCGCCGGGGACGACGAGATCACCATCGACCGCGTCCACACCCGCGCCAGCACCAGCTATCCGCTCGCGGTCGGCGTGATGCCCGGCGACCGGATGCGGGTGCATGTCACCTACCGGCCCGATCTCCTCGACCGTGACGAGGCCCTGCACGTGGCCCGGCAGTTCGAACGGGTGCTGGAGCAGGTGGTCGCCGATCCGTCGGTGGCGGTGGGCCGGGTTGGTCTGGTGGGTCCGCTGGAGCGGGGTCTGGTGGTGGAGGGCTGGAATGCCACCGCTGGTGAGGTGCCGGCTGTTTCGTCGGTTCTGGAGTTGTTCCGGGGGTGGGTGGCGCGGTCGCCGGGTGCGGTGGCGGTGGTGGACGGCGAGCGGGTGGTGTCGTACGGGGAGTTGGACGGTGCGTCGGATCGGGTGGCCGGGTGGCTGCGTGGTCGTGGTGTGGGGCGGGGTGATCGGGTCGCGGTCCGGTTGGAGCGGTCGGCGGATCTGATCGCGGCGCTGCTGGGGGTGTGGAAGGCGGGGGCGGCCTACGTTCCGGTGGATGGGGCCTATCCGGCGGAACGGGTCGCGTTTGTCCTGGAGGACTCGGCGCCGGCGGTGACGATTGATGATCTGTCCCTCCTGGACGGTGCGGGCGGGCCGCCGGTGGTGGAGACATCGGGCGAGGACGTGGCGTATGTGATGTACACGTCGGGCTCGACGGGCATCCCGAAGGGTGTCGCGGTGCCGCATGGGAGTGTGGCGGCTCTGGTGGGGGATGCCGGGTGGGGTGTGGGGCCGGGGGACGCGGTGCTGTTCCACGCGCCGCACGCTTTCGACATCTCGCTCTTCGAGGTGTGGGTTCCGCTGGCCTCTGGCGCGCGTGTGGTGGTGGCGGGTGAGGGCGCGGTGGATGTGGCGGGCGTACGGGAGTACGTCTCGGCCGGGGTGACTCATGTGCACATCACCGCCGGGCTGTTCCGGGTCATGGCGGAAGAGGCACCAGACTGCTTTGCGGGGGCCCGTGAAGTCCTCACCGGTGGTGATGTGGTTCCGCTGGGTGCGGTGGAGCGGGTGCGGTCGGCCTGCCCGGAGGTACGCGTACGGCATCTGTACGGGCCGACGGAAGCATCCCTGTGCGCCACCTGGCATGTACTGGAGCCCGGCGACGAGCTCACCGGAGTCCTCCCTGTCGGGCACCCTCTGGCGAACCGTCAGGTGTATGTGCTCGACGGCTTCCTCCAGCCGGTGCCGTCCGGTGTGGTCGGTGAGTTGTACGTCGCCGGCGCCGGGCTGGCGCGCGGCTACCTCGGCCGGTCCGGGCTGACGGCCGGGCGGTTCGTCGCCTCGCCGTTCGCGGACGGACAGCGGATGTACCGCACCGGAGATCTGGCCCGCTGGACGGATGACGGCGAATTGCTCTTCGCCGGGCGGGCGGACTCTCAGGTGAAGATCCGGGGTTTCCGGGTCGAGCCGGGTGAGGTGGAGGCCGTGCTCGCCGCGCGGCCCGGTGTCCGGCAGGCCGTCGTCGTTACGCGTGAGGACGGCCCCGGCGAGCGGCGGCTGATCGGCTATGTCGTCGCCGAGGAACAGGGACTCGACCCCGAGCGGGTCCGTACACACCTCGCCGAGCTGCTGCCGGAGTACATGGTCCCGGCCGCCCTGATCGTCCTGGACACGCTGCCGCTCACCGTCAACGGCAAGGTCGACCACCGGGCCCTGCCCGCCCCGGACCTCACCGCCCGGGTGACCGGACGTGAGCCCCGTACGCCCGCCGAGAAGCTGATGTGCGAGCTCTTCGCCGACGTCCTCGGCCTGGAACGCGTCGGCGTGGAGGACAGCTTCTTCGAGCTGGGCGGCGACTCCATCATGTCCATGCAGCTCGCCGCACGCGGCAACCGCAAGGGCATCGTCTTCAGCGCCCAGCATGTCTTCGAACACGAGACCCCCGCCGCCATCGCCACCGTCGCGAAGCTCGCGGCCGACTCCGCCGTGGCCGAGCCCCCCGAGGCCGACTCCGCCGGTGAGGTGCCCTGGACGCCGGTCATGCTGGCCCTGCGCGACCGGGCCCCGCGTGCCCTGGAGACCGGGGGTCTCGCACAGACGGCGGTAGTCGCCGCCCCGCCCGCCCTCGGCGCGGAGACCCTGGCCGCCGGGCTGGGCAGTCTGCTCGACACCCACGACATGCTGCGCGCCCGCGTCGAACCGGGCGCGGAGCCGAAACTGTTCACGGCCGGGCGCGGCACCGTCGACGCCTCCGGTCTGGTCACCGTGATCAGCGCCGGCGACGCCGAGGGCCTGGACGCGCTCGCCGAGCGGGCCGCCCGCGAGGCGATCGGCCGGCTCGACCCCACCGCCGGCGTCATCGCACAGGCCGTGTGGATCGACGCGGGTTGGGAGACCGGCCGGCTGGTGCTGGCCGTGCACCACCTCGCCGTGGACGCCGTGTCCTGGCCGGTGCTCCTCACCGATCTGCGGGCCGCGTGCGAGGCCGTGGCCGCCGGGCGGGAACCGGAGCCGGCGCCCGCCGGGGTCTCCTTCCGGCGCTGGGCCGAGAGGCTTGCCGCCGAGGCCCGTACGGAGACCCGGATCGCCGAACTGCCCGCCTGGACCGCACTGCTCGGCGCGGCCGACGCACCGATCGGCGGCCGGCCGCTGGACCCCGCCCGGGACACCGTGTCGACCGTGCGCCGCGCCACCTGGACTCTGTCGCCCGCGCAGGCCCGGGAGCTGGTCAACCGCGCCCCGGGCGCCTTCCACTGCGGTGTGCACGAGGTGCTGCTCGCCACCCTCGCCGGAGGCGTCGCCCACTGGCGAGAGGGGGCCGGGGGCAGCGGCACCGACGTGCTCCTCGATGTCGAGGGGCACGGCCGCGAGGCGCTCGACGGCCTGGATCTGTCCCGTACGGCCGGCTGGTTCACCAGCGTCAGACCCCTGCGGCTGGACGCGGCGGGGGTGGACCTCGCGCAGGCACTCGCCGGCGGGCCGGCGGCGGGCGCGCTGCTGAAGGCCGTGAAGGAACAGGTGCGTTCCCTGCCCGGCGACGGAAGGGGCTTCGAGCTGCTGCGGCATCTCAACCCGGAGACCGCGCCGGTCCTCGCCGAACTCCCCGTACCGCAGATCGGTTTCAACTACCTCGGCCGGTCCCCCGTCCCCGCGGGGACGGACATCGAGCCGTGGCGGGCCGTGGGCGGCATCGGCGGATCCGCCGACCCGGCCACACCGGTCCGGCATGTCGTCGAGGCGGGCGCCGCCGTACGGGACACACCGGACGGCCCGGAACTCACCCTCAGCCTCAGCTGGGCCGGCGAGGTGCTGGACACCGCCGGCGCCGAGGCGCTCGGGCAGGCCTGGCTGGCGATGCTCGGCGGCCTCGCCGCCCATGTCACCGACCCCGCCGCCGGGGGCCACACCCCCTCCGACTTCCCGCTGCTCGACCTCACCCGGGAGGAGGTGGACGAGATCGAGGCGGCGGTGCCGTCGCTCGCCGACGTATGGCCGCTCTCGCCGCTCCAGGAAGGGCTCCTCTTCCACGCCGCGTACGACGAGCAGGGCCCCGACGTCTACGAAGGACAGCGCTGGCTGGAGCTGACCGGGCCGCTCGACCCGGCACGGCTGCGCGCCGCCTGGCAGGCGGTGGTGACCCGGCATGCCACCCTGCGGGCCGGATTCCGGCACCTGGATTCCGGGCGGTTCGTCCAGACCGTCGTCCGCGAGGCCGAGATCCCGTGGCGCGCGGAGGACGTCTCCGGCCTGCCGGAGGCGGAGGCACTGACGGCGTTCGAGCGGCTGGCCGCCGAGGACCAGGAGCACCGTTTCGACATCACCGGGGCACCGCTGCTGCGGGTGCTGCTGGTGCGGATCGCCGACGGGCGGCACCGGCTGGCGTTCACCAGCCACCACATCGCCTCCGACGGCTGGTCGCTGCCGGTGATGGTGAGCGAGGTCGCGCGGCTGTACGAAGCGGGCGGCGACCCCCGCGCCCTGCCGCCCGCCACCTCCTACCGCGCCTATCTGGAGTGGCTGTCGCGGCAGGACAAGGAGGCCGCGCGCGCCGCCTGGCGGGCCGAGCTGGGGCCCGTGGACGGGCCGACACTCGTGGTCCCGGCGGACCGGGTCGCCGCGCCCGCCGAGCCGCGGCGCATCACCTATGAACTGGACGAGGAGCTGGGCCGGAAGCTGGTCGCCCTCGGCCGGGGCCGCAGCCTGACCCTCAACACCCTGCTCCAGGGCGTGTGGGCGGTTCTGCTGGCCCGTCTCACCGGCCGCACCGATGTGGTGTTCGGCACCACGGTGGCCGGGCGCCCCACCGAACTGCCGGGCGTCGAGTCGATGATCGGCCTCTTCATCAACACCCTGCCGGTGCGGGTCGCCCTCGACGGCGCGCGGCCGATGCTGGAACTGCTCACGGATCTCCAGGAGCGGCAGGTGGCGCTCATGTCCCACCAGCACCTGGGGCTCACCGAGATCCAGCGGCTGGCCGGGCCCGCCGCCACCTTCGACACTCTTGTCGTCTACGAGAACTACCCGCGCCCGCCGCTCGGTTCCGGCGCCCCCGGCGCGCTCTCCATCCGGCCCGCCGGCACACCGGAGGACGCGGGCCACTACCCGCTCACCCTGGTCGCGGTCCTGGAGAACGAGCGGGTGCGCGGAGACCTCGTCTACCGGCCCGACGCCTTCGCGCACCGCGATGTGGAGGAGCTGCTCGCCGCCCTGGTGCGGCTGCTGGAACAGCTGGTCGCCGATCCGTCCGTCCCGGTCGGACGGCTGGAGGCCACCGGCCCCGCCGAACGCGCCCTCGTACTGGAGGAGTGGAACGGCACCGGCACCGGGGTCCGGCCCCGCGCCTCCCTCCCGGAGCTCTTCACGGCCCAGGCCGCCCGCACACCGGGGGCGACGGCCGTCGTCGGCGGCGACCGCGAGCTGACCTACACCGGGCTGGAGCGCGAGTCCGGGCGGCTGGCCCGCCGGCTGCGCGCACTCGGTGTGGCCGCCGAGACCCGGGTGGCACTGCTGGTGCCGCGCTCGGTGGACATGGTCGTGGCACTGCTCGCGGTCACGCGGGCCGGCGGCACCTTCGTGCCCGTCGACCCCGCCCACCCGGCCGAGCGGATCGCGTATCTGCTCGGCGACGCGGCGCCGCCGGTGGTGCTGTGCACCTCCGCGACCCGGGCCGGTGTGCCCGCCGGACACCCGGGCCGGATCGTCGTCCTCGACGAGCTCGATGACCTCGATGACGACACCGGCGAGGCCCTCCCGGACCGGACACCGGTGGATCCGGAGCAGGCCGCGTACATCATCTACACCTCCGGCTCCACCGGCACCCCGAAGGGAGTCGTGGTCCCGCACGCCGGTCTCGGCAATCTGGCCGCCGCGCAGATCGACCGCTTCGCCGTGGCACCGGACGCGCGTGTTCTGCAACTGGCCTCGCTCGGCTTCGACGCGGCGGTCTCCGAACTCCTGATGGCGCTGCTCTCCGGCGCCGCCGTGATCACCGCCCCCGCCGAGACCCTGCCGCCGCAGGTGTCGCTGGCCGACGCGCTGCGCCAGTGGGACATCACCCATGTCACCGTGCCGCCGAGCGCGCTGGCCACCGCCGACGAACTCCCCGGCGGCCTGCGGACCCTCGTCGTCGCCGGTGAGGCATGCCCGCCCGCGCTGGCCGACCGGTGGGCCGGCGACCGCCGGATGATCAACGCGTACGGACCGACCGAGACCACCGTGTGCGCGTCGATGAGCCCGCCGCTGGTCCCGGGAGCGGACACCGTCCCGATCGGCCGGCCCATCGCCAACGGGCGGACCTATGTCCTGGACGCCTTTCTGCGGCCCCTGCCGCCCGGTGTCACCGGCGAGTTGTATGTGGCGGGCGCCGGGCTGGCGCGCGGCTATCTGGGCCGGGCCGGGCTGACGGCGGGGCGGTTCGTCGCCTCGCCGTTCGCGGCCGGCGAGCGCATGTACCGCACCGGTGACCTGGCCCGCTGGACCCCGGACGGGCTGCTGGTCTTCGCCGGCCGGGCGGACGAGCAGGTCAAGGTGCGCGGCCACCGCATCGAGCCCGGCGAGATCGAGGCGGTGCTCACCGGGCACCCCGGTGTGGCGCAGGCGGCGGTGATCGCCCGCGAGGACACCCCCGGCGAGCGGCGGCTGATCGGCTACATCGTGCCCGACGCCGAGGACCGGGGCCGGGACGAGCGGATCGCCCGCGACCAGGTCGGCGAGTGGCGGGTGCTGTACGACACCGTCCACGCCGAGCCCACCGGGGCCGAGTTCGGCGAGAACTTCGCCGGCTGGAACAGCAGTTACGACGGAGAGCCCATTCCGCTCGCCGAGATGCGCGAGTGGCGGGAACGCACCGTGGCCCGGATCCGGGAGCTGCGGCCCCGCCGGGTGCTGGAGATCGGCGTGGGCACCGGACTGCTGCTGTCCCGCCTGGCCGGGGAGTGCGAGGAGTACTGGGGCACGGACTTCTCCGCGCCGGTCGTCGAGGAACTGCGCCGCCAGGTCGGGCGGGACCCGGAACTGGCCGCGAAGGTGCGGCTGCGGACCCAGGCGGCGGACGAGACCGACGGGCTGCCCGAGGGACACTTCGACACCGTCGTCCTCAACTCCGTGATCCAGTACTTCCCCGACGCGGACTATCTGCGACGGGTGCTCGACTGGGCGCTGCGGCTGGTCGTGCCCGGCGGCGCCGTGTTCGTCGGCGATGTGCGCAACCACCGGCTGCTGCGGCCGTTCGCGACCGCCGTGGAGACCGCGCGCGCCGGCGAACGGGATGTGGCCGGCCTGCGCCGGGCCGTGGAGCAGAACCTCACCATCGAGAAGGAACTCCTGGTCGACCCGGAGTTCTTCGCCGGGCTCGGCGGCGGACTGCCCGGCGCGGCCGGTGCCGACATCCGTCTCAAGCGGGCCCGGCACGACAATGAACTGAGCCGGCACCGCTATGACGTCGTCCTGCGCGCGGCCGGCACGGAGACCCTGACCGCGGCCGGCGCGCCCCGGCTGCCCTGGCCGGAGGCCGGCGGCCTCGCCGGGCTGGAGCAGCGGCTCCGTGCCGAGGGGCCCGGCCTGCTGCGGCTGACGGGTGTGCCCAACCCCCGTGTCGCGCACGAGGTGGCCCTGGCCCGCGCCCTCGACGAGGGCGCCCCGCTCCCTTCCGGGCGGGCCGCTTCCGGCGAGAGCCCGTCCGGCCCCGACGCCGAGGCGCTGTACGAGCTCGGCGACCGGCTCGGCCACTGGGTCGGCGTCACCTGGTCGGCGACCGCCCCGGACGAGGTGGACGCGGTGTTCGTACGCTCCGCGCTCACCGGGTCCGCGGCCGTGGTGGACGTCTACACACCCGCCCCCGTACCGCCGGCGGCCCTCACCAACGACCCCGCCGCCGGCCGCGGCACCGGCGCCCTGCTGACCGAGGTCCGCGAATACGCGGAGCTGCGGCTGCCCGCCCATATGATCCCGACCGCCCTGGTGCCGATGGACCGGCTGCCGCTCACCCCCCACGGCAAAGTGGACCGGCGCGCGCTGCCCGCCCCCGACTTCGCCGGACGCGCGGGCGGACGCGACCCCGACACCCCCGCCGAGACCCTGCTGTGCCGCCTCTTCGCGGAGGTGCTGGGGCTGGAGCGAGTGGGCGCCGACGACAGCTTCTTCGCGCTCGGCGGCGACTCGATCACCTCGATGCAACTCGCCTCGCGGTGCCGCCGCGAGGGGATCGTGCTCACCCCCCGGCAGGTGTTCACCGAGAAGACACCCGAGCGGCTGGCCCTGCTCGCCGACGCCGCCGCGGCCGAGGAGACGGCGGTCGGCGAGGTGCCGTGGACACCGGCGATGCGGGCCGTGCCCGACGACGGGACGGCGCCCGCGCGGTGGACGGTCCTCGCCGTCCCCGCCGGTCTCGACCGGACGGCCCTGGAACGCGCGCTGCGGGCCGTGCTCGACACCCATGCGATGCTGCGCTGCCGGATCGGCGCCGCCGCCGACGACGGCGCCGAGCTGGTCGCCGGCGGCCCCGGAACGCCGGACGCGGCCGGACTGATCGACCGAGCCGGCGCCGGCGAGCGGTTCGACGACGCCGTGGCCCGCGCGGCGGCCCGGATCGACCCGGCGGCGGGCGAGGTGTTCCGGCTGGTCTGGGCGGACGCGGGCGGCGACAGCCGGCTGGCGCTCGTCGCGCACGAACTGGTCGTGGACGAGGAGTCGTGGCGGATCCTCGCCTCCGACCTGCGGACGGCGTACGAGGCGGCGGCGGCCGGGCGGGAACCCGCGCCGGCCCGGGAGAGCACCTCGTACCGGCACTGGGCGCGGCTGCTCGCCGGGCGGTCGACGGCCCCGGAGCGGGTCGCGGAACTGGACGCCTGGACGGCGGAGGTCCCGGAGCCCGTGACTGGACCGGACGGCCGGCCGTCGGAGCTCCCGGAGCGGGTCGCGGTCCCGGACGGCGGGCGGTCGCCGGTCCCGGAGCCCGTCGTGGTCCCGGACGGCCGGCCCGCGCCGGCTCCGGAGGGCTCCCCGGCGGCGCCCGGCGGGCGGCTGCCCGCCCCCGGTGCCGGGACCCGCGCCACCTGGTCCCTGACCCCGGAGATCACGGCCGTGCTCACCGGCCGCACCCCGCGGACCTTCCACTGCACCCCGGCCGAGGTGGTGCTCGCCGCCCTGGTGGGCGCCGCGGTCGAGAACGGCCCGGCCGGCGGCGCGCTGCTGGATCTGGAGATCTCCGGCCGGGAGCCGGTCGGCGGTGCCGATCCGTCCCGTACGGTCGGCCGCTTCGCCCACCACATCCCCGTGCGCATCGAGCTCGGCGGACTCGACACCGGCCGGGCACGGGCCGGCGGCGCGGCGGCCGGGGAGCTGCTGAAGACGGTCAAGGAGCAGGCCCGGGCGGTACCGGGCGACGGTCTCGGGTACGGGCTGCTGCGCCATCTCAACCCCGCCACCGCGCCCCGGCTCGCCGCCCTCGCCCCGCCCGCGCTGGCCTTTGCCCACCGGGGCGACGCGCCGGACACCTCCGGGCCGTGGAGCCCCCTCGCCCCCTCCGCCGGCACCCGGGCCCCGGCCCACGCGGTCACCGCCGCCGCCGTGCTGCGGAACACCCCGGACGGCCCCGTACTGACCCTCGAACTCCGCGGCCGGGCCGGCGCCATCGGCCGGGTCGCGCTCGAAAGGCTCGGCCGGGCCTGGCACGAGCTGCTCGGCGGAATCGCCGCCCACACCGGCGACCCCGCCGCCGGTGGCCACACCCCCTCCGACTTCTCCCTGCTGGAACTCGCCCAGAGCCAGATCGAGGAGCTGGAGGCGGGACTCGCCGACGACAAGTGACAGCACCCGACCGCAAGCCATTGTGAGGAGTAACGCGATGCCCCGATCCCTTGTCGAAGACGTGTGGCCGCTGTCCCCGCTCCAGGAGGGCCTGCTCTTCCACGCGGCCCTCGACGACCGCTCCGGACCCGATGTCTACACCGTGCAGGCCGTCCTCGCGCTCGACGGACCGGTCGACGGCGCCCGGCTGCGCGCCGCCTGGGAGGCGCTGGTGGCCCGGCATGCGGCGCTGCGCGCCTGCTTCCGCCATGTCAGCGGCGCCCAGATGGTGCAGGTCATCGCCCGGGAGGTGACCCTGCCATGGCGTGAGGAGGACGTCAGCGCGCTGCCCGCGGACGAGGCGAGGGCCGCCGCCGACCGGGTGGCCGGCGA
The DNA here is from genome assembly GCF_039888735.1 of Streptomyces sp. CAU 1734. Lineage (NCBI taxonomy): Bacteria > Bacillati > Actinomycetota > Actinomycetes > Kitasatosporales > Streptomycetaceae > Streptomyces > Streptomyces sp. CAU 1734. Next base: position 224,892 of record NZ_JBDQQP010000001.1, on the reverse strand, counting down.
GGAGCTGGCCCGGCGGTTCGACCTCGCGGCGGCCCCGCTGCTGCGGATCGCCCTGGTCAAGCTCGCCGATGACCGGCACTGGATGACCGTGACCAGCCACCATGTGCTGATGGACGGCTGGTCCATGCCGGTCGTGATGAGCGAGCTGTCCGCCCTGTACGCGGCCGGCGGCGACGCCTCCGGGCTGCCGCCCACCGCCTCCTACCGCGACTATCTCGCCTGGCTGAACCGGCAGGACAAGCAGCGGGCACGGGAGGTGTGGCGGGCCGAGCTGGCCGGTCTGGACGATCCCACCCTGGTCGCGCCCGCCGACCTCACCCGGCTGCCCGACTCCGGCTTTGTGCTCACCGACCTCTCCGAGGAGCTGACGGCACGTCTGGTGAGCCTGGCACGAGGACACGGGCTGACCCTCAACACGGTGGTGCAGGGCGCCTGGGCGGTCGTGCTGGCACAGCTCGCCGGGCGGACCGATGTGGTGTTCGGCGCCACCGTCTCCGGCCGCCCCGCCGAGCTCCCCGGTGTCGAGTCCATGGTGGGGCTGCTGATCAACACCCTGCCGGTGCGGGTGCCCCTGGACGGGCGGCAGCCCGCCGTCGAGATGCTGACCGCCCTCCAGGAACGGCAGGCCGGGCTGATCGACCACCAGCATCTGGGACTGCCCGAGGTGCGCCGCCTCGGCGGCCCCGGCGCGGTCTTCGACACCCTCGTCGTCTACGAGAACTTCCCGCACGCGCCCGCGAAACCCGGCTCCCGGGGCCTGTCCATGCGCCCGGCGAAGCTCTCCCGGGACATGGCCCACTATCCGTTCACGCTGGTCGTGGCCCCCGGCGACCGGATGCACGTCAAACTCGACCATCAGCTGGAGCTCTTCGACCGGGCCACCGCCGAGGCCGTGCTGGACCGGCTGATCCGGGTGCTGGACCAGATCGCCGCGGACCCGGCGGTGCCCGTGGGGCGGCTCGCCGCAGTCGGCGGGCCGGAGCGGGACCGGGTGGTACGGGAGTGGAACACCACCGGGCCCGCCCTGTCCGGGAGTTCGGTGCCCGAGCTGTTCGCCGCGCGGGCGGCCCGCACCCCGGACGCGGTCGCCGCGGCCGACGGCGAGCGGACCGTGACCTACGCCGAACTCGACGCCGCCGCGGACCGGCTGGCGGGCCGGCTGGCGCGCCACGGCGTGCGGCGCGGTCACCGGGTCGCCGTCCTCATGGAGCGCTCGGCCGATCTGCTCACCGCGCTGCTGGCGATCTGGCGGACGGGCGCCGCGCAGGTGCCCGTGGACGTGACCAATCCGGCCGAGCGGATCACCTTCCTGCTGAAGGACAGCGCGCCGGCCGCCGTGCTCTGCACCCGCTCCACCCGGGCCGCCGTGCCCGCGGACAGCCCGGTGGAGCCGCTCGTCATCGACGATCTCCCCGCCGGCGGGGACACACCGCCGCCGGTACGGGTGACGGCGGACGATGTCGCGTATGTGATGTACACCTCCGGCTCGACCGGGACACCCAAGGGCGTGGCCGTGCCGCACGGCGCCGTCGCCGCACTCGCCGGGGACCCGGGCTGGGGCGTGCGCGAGGACGACGCGGTGCTGCTGCACGCCCCGCACGCCTTCGACGCCTCGCTGTTCGAGATCTGGGTGCCGCTGGTCTCCGGGGCCCGGGTGGTGGTGGCGGAGCCGGGCGTGGTCGACGCCTCGCGGATCCGCGACGAGATCGCCGGCGGGCTGACCGTCCTGCATCTGACCGCCGGCACCTTCCGGGTCCTCGCCGAGGAGGAGCCGGAGTGCCTCACCGGGCTGCGCGAGGTGTTCACCGGCGGCGACGTCGTCCCGGCGCAGGCCGTGCGGCGGGTCCGGGACGCCTGCCCGGGCCTGCGGATCCGGCATCTCTACGGGCCGACCGAGACCACCCTGTGCGCCACCTGGCACTCCGTCGCACCCGACCCGTCCCCCGCCGGCCCGCTGCCGATCGGACGGCCGCTGGCGGGCCGCCGCGCCCATGTCCTGGACGCCTTCCTCCAGCCGGTGCCGGCCGGGGTCGCCGGTGAGCTGTACCTCGCCGGGGAGGGAGTGGCGCACGGATACGCCGGGCGGTCCGCCGCGACCGCCCAGCGCTTCGTGGCCTCGCCGTTCGCGGACGGCGCGCGGATGTACCGCACCGGTGACCTGGCGCGCTGGACGGACGAGGGCGAACTGCTCTTCGCCGGCCGGGCGGACGACCAGGTGAAGATCCGGGGCTTCCGGGTCGAGCCGGGCGAGGTGGAGGCCGTACTCGCCGCACAGCCAGGTGTCCGGCAGGCCGTCGTCGTCGCCCGGGACGACGGCCCCGGCGGGCAGCGGCTGATCGGCTATGTCGTCGCCGAGGAGCAGGATCTCGACCCCGAACACGTCCGCGCCCAGGTCGCCGAGGTGCTGCCGGAGTACATGGTCCCGGCCATGGTGATGGCCATGGTCACCCTGCCCGTCACCGCCAACGGCAAGGTCGACCGCAAGGCGCTCCCCGCCCCCGACTTCGTCTCGCGGGTCGCCGGACGCGCCCCCGAGAGCGAGACCGAACAGCTGGTCTGCGCGCTCTTCGCCGAGATCCTCGCCCTCGAAGAGGTCGGCGCCGAGGACAACTTCTTCGACCTCGGCGGCGACTCCGGCCTCGGAATGCGCCTCGCCCGCCGGATCCGCGAGGAACTCGGTGTCGACCTGCCCGTCCGGCGGCTCTTCTCCGCGCCCACCCCGGCCGGGGTGGCCCGCGCGCTCGGCGCCAGGGTCCGGCCCGCGCTCCGGCGGGCCGAGAACCGCCCGGACCCGCTGCCCGTCACCGCGGGACAGCTCCGCACCTGGCTGCTGGACCGGCTCGGCGGCGACGGCGGGGCCGCTCCCGCGCACCACGCGCTCGCGTTCCGGATCCGCGGCGCCCTCGACCGGGAGGCGCTGACGGCGGCGGTGGGCGATGTCGCCGACCGCCACGAGATCCTGCGCACCGTCTTCCCCGGCACCGGCCGCTCGGTGCGCCAGCGGGTGCTCGCACCGGAGGACGGACGGCCCGGACTCCGGCTCACCGGGGCCCGCGAGGAGGAACTGCCCGAACTGCTCCGGCGGGCGACGGCCCACACCTTCGACCTCACCCGCGAGGTGCCCTGGACCCGGACCCTCTTCGCCCTCTCCGACACCGAACATGTCCTGCACCTCCTCGTGCACCGCATCGCCGCCGACACGCGGTCGACCGGCGTGCTGATGCGCGACCTGGCCGCGGCCTACGGCGCCCGGCGCCGGGGACGGGCCCCCGAGCGGGCGCCGCTGTCCCTGCAATTCGCCGACTACGCGCTGTGGGAGCGGGAGCTGCTGAGCGGCGAGCAGGACCGCGAGACGCTGGCCTGGGACGAGATCCAGTTCTGGCGCGGCGCCCTCGAAGGCGCCCCGGGGGAGCTGGAACTGCCCGCGGACCGCGCCCGTCCGGTGCTGCCCACCCGCCGGGCCGGATCCGTGCCGGTCCTGCTGGGTGCCGAGACGCACGCCCGGCTCGCCGCGGCGGCCGAGGCGTCGGGGACCGGCGCCTTCACCGTGGTCCAGACGGCCCTCGCGCTGCTGCTCGGCCGGCTCGGCGCGACCGACGACGTCACCGTCGGCACGGTGCTGCCGCGCAGCGACGACGAGGTCGAACTGGAGGGTCTGGTCGGCGCCTTCGAACGGCCCCTCGCCCTGCGCACCGACCTCTCCGGCGACCCCGTCTTCGCCGAGCTGCTGGGCAGGGTGCACGAGGCCGGCCGGGAGGCCCGCCGCCGCCAGGACGTGCCCTTCGCCCGGCTGCTGGACGCCCTCGATCTGCCACCCGCCCCCGACCGCCACCCCGTCTTCCAGGTCGCCCTCGATGTCCGCGACGAGGCCGAGGACCCCTGGGACTCCTGGCAGCTGCCGGGGCTGAGCACCGGCCCCGTCGAACTCGGCACCGAGGCGACGGAGTTCGATCTCTCGCTCCGTCTCGACGCGACCGAGGGCCCCGACGGCGCGCCGGGCGGTCTGACGGGCGAACTGCGGTACGCCACCGACCTGTTCGACCGGGCCACGGCGGCCGTCCTCGCCGCGCGTCTGGTCCGGGTCCTGGAACAGGTCGCCGCCGACCCGGAGCTGCGGATCGGGGACATCGATCTGCTGCTGGACGACGCCGAGCGGCGGGCGGTCCTGGCATCCGGTGACGACGACGGCACCGAGCCGCCCGCGACGACGGTCCTCGCGGCGCGGGCCGCGCGGGCGGCGGAGTCGCCCGGCGCGGTCGCCGCGGCGGACGCGTCCGGCCGGCTCACCCGTGCCGGGCTGGACGCGGCGGCACGGGCACTGGCCCGGCGGCTCGCGGCCCGGGGGATCGGCGCCGAGGACATCGTCGCCGTGGACCTGCCCGCGGGCACCGGGCTGGTCACCGCGGTGGCCGGGGTGCTGGAATCCGGCGCCGCGCTGTGGCCGGCCCCGGGCCCGGACCGGGCTTCGGGGGACCCCCGCCCCGCGGGGGGGGTCACCCCCGCCGCCGGCGCGGCGTCCTGGGAGGCCGCCGGGGACATCCCCGTACTCCTCGCGGACGCGGGGGACGCGCCCGTACCGCCGGCGGACGCCGGGAACGCCCCCGCACACGTCGGGACCACCGCGGACACCTCCGTACCCGCCGCGGACACCTCCGTACTCCCGGGGGACACCGGCGGAGAGGACCCCGCCGGCCAGGCGATCCCGAACCCCCCGCTCCCCGGCCACACGGCCCTGCTGCTCCCTTCCCCCGGCGGGGACGGACCCCCGGCCGCCGTCGAGCACCGGGTGCTCGCCGCCCGGGTCGCGCACCGCGCGCTCACCTCGTCCGTCTCCGGGACGGTCCTGCTGGACCCCCGGGTGCCGGCCGCCTCCCTGATCGTTCCGCTGCTCGCCGCCCTCGGCGCCGGCGGCACCGTGCGCTTCGGCACCCCCGCCGGTGACGCGGCGGGCGCGGACCTGCTGGTCACCACCGGCGCGCTCTTCGCCGAGCAGGAAGCGGACGCGGCGCGGTACCCGGAGATCCTGGTCGCCGACGGGGAGCCGCGGCGGATCCCCGCGGTCACCACCCGGGTCACCGGGCACGCACTCGCCGGGACCGGCGGCACCTGGCTGGAGGCGCGGCTCGCCCCCGGCGCGCACCCGCCCGCCTCCGGACTCCCGGCCGGCCGGCCCCTCCCGCACACCCTCGCCCGGGTCCTGGACGACCGGCTGCGCCCGGTCCCCGCCGGTGTCGAGGGGGAGCTGTACGTGGCGGGCGCCGGCCTCGCCCGGGGGTACCCGGGACGGGCCGCGCTCACCGCCGAGCGGTTCGTCGCCGACCCGTACCGGCCCGGCGGCCGGATGCTGCGGACCGGCAAGCGGGCCAGGCGCGACGCCGACGGTGTGCTGTCGCTGCGCGACCGGCGGATCACGCGGGCCGCGGGTGCGGCGGGCGGGAGCGGCGGCGAGCTGGGCGTACTGCTGCCGCTGCGTCCCGAGGGCAGCCGGCCACCGCTCTTCTGCCTGCACCCGAGCATGGGCCTGAGTTGGTCGTACGCGGCACTGGTGCCGTATCTGCCGGCCGATCTGCCGGTGTACGGAGTGCAGGCGCGCGGGCTCGCCGGGCCCGAGGAACTGCCGCGCAGCATCGAGGGGATGGCCGCCGACTACGCCGACGAGATCCGCTCGGTGCAGCCCGAGGGCCCGTACCACCTGCTCGGCTGGTCCTTCGGCGGCATGATCGCCCAGGCCATCGCCTGCCGGCTGGAGGAACTGGGCGAGGAGGTCGCGCTGCTCGCGCTGCTCGACGCCTACCCCAGCAGCGCCGGCAAGTCGGTCTCCCGGGGCCGGGGGATCTCCCGCGAGGAGCAGACATCGACCCTGATGGAGCAGGAGATCGAGGTGTCGGCGGGTGTCGACGCGCGCGGCAATCTGGGCGACCGGGTGCTGTCGCGGATGCAGGAGGTGCTGGGCAACATGGCCCGGTTCGCGCCCGGCCACACCCCGCGCCGCTTCGGCGGCGACGTCCTGCTCTTCATCGCCGCCCACGACCGCCCCGACGAACTGCCCGCCCCGGCGGCCAGGGCGAGCTGGGAGCCCTTCACCGGCGGCACGATCGAGGCCCATGAGATCCAGGTCGACCACTACCGGATGCTCCACCCCGGACATCTCCCGCCGGTGGGCCGCGTCCTGACCGAACGGCTCACCGCTTCCGAGTGACCCCGCGCATCCACCGAGCCCGATATCCGGCAGTACCGAAACAGAAGGCGAAGGACACATGACGAATCCGTTCGACAACGAGAACGGCACCTTCCTCGTACTCGTCAACGACGAGGGCCAGCACTCGCTCTGGCCGGCGTTCGCGGAGACACCGCAGGGCTGGACGGGTGTGTTCGGCGAGGCGAGCCGGGCGGAGTGCCTGGAATTCGTGGAGCAGCACTGGACCGACATGCGGCCCAAGAGCCTCATCGCCCGGATGCAGGGCGCCGGCACGGTCTGACCGGCGGCGCGCGGACGGAAGGAGACGCGTGGACACCGAACAGGTGACCGCCCTGGTCATCGGCGACGTCGCGCTCATCGTCGTCGCCTCCTGGCTCCTGGGCGCGCTGGCCCGCCGGCTGGGCCAGCCGACCGTGATCGGGCAGATCGCGGCCGGAATCGCCCTCGGCCCGACCCTGCTCGGCCGGCTGCCGGGCGATCCGACGGGGATCCTCTTCCCGCCGGAGGTGCTGCCCTTCCTGACGGTGCTCTCCCAGGTCGCCGTCGTGATCTTCATGTTCCTCGCCGGATATGAGATCAACTACCGCCAGCTGCGCGGCGGCGGGCGGTCCGTGCTGGCGGTGGCCGTGCTGGCGCTGCTGGTCCCGGCCGCGCTCGGCACCGGCGCGGTGACCTTTCTCGACGGTCTGTTCACCGCGGTCGAACCGGACGCGGGCGGCGGCACCTTCGTGATGTTCATGGCGGTGGCCTGTTCGGTGACCGCGCTGCCGGTGCTGGTGGCGATCGTCCGCGAGCGCGGTATGGCGGGCACGCCCACGGGCACCATCGCCACCACCGCGGCCGGGATCATGGACGTGGTCGCCTGGCTGGTGCTGGCCGCCGCGTTCGCCGGCACCGCCGCGCACTCCTCGGGGCCGTCGTGGCTGATGGCCCTGGTGCTGATCGTGCTCTTCGCCGCGGTCATGTTCCTGCTGGTGCGTCCGCTGCTGGACCGGCTGCTGCGGCGCACGGAGTCGTCGCTGCTCAGCCCGGTGCCGCTGGCGCTGGGACTCGCCCTGGGCAGTGCCTGGGTGACGTCCGAACTGGGACTGCACCCGGTGTTCGGCGGCTTCCTCGCGGGCCTGATCATGCCCCGCCGCAATGAGGTCCCGGACGCCGAGATCCTCCGCCCGATGGAGCAGACGGCGGGGCTGCTCCTGCCGCTCTTCTTCGTCACCACCGGGCTGAAGTTCGACATCGGCACGCTCGACACCGACGGGCTGGTGCTGCTGGCGCTGGTCCTGGCCATCGCCGTCGCCGGCAAGCTCGTCCCGGCGTACGCGGCCTGCCGGTTCACCGGACTCGGCCCCCACCAGTCGGCACGGGTGGCGGCGCTGGTGAACACCCGCGGGCTCACCGAACTGATCGTGCTCAATGTGGCGCTCGAAGCCGGCGTGATCGGCCCCGGGCTTTTCACGGTGCTCGTCCTCATGGCCCTTGTCACCACTTTTATGACCGGGCCACTGCTGACCTTGATCGGAAGAAATGAGCGTCCGGAGAAGGAAAATGGACGGGTTGACGAGTCCGCCGGGCGAATTCAGGCTCAATGAGAACGCAGACACGGATGGGGAGTTGGCTGTGGCAGCAAATACCGAAGAATTCGATGTGGCCGTCGTCGGTGGCGGACCCGCTGGTTCCACCCTCGCCGCACTCGTCGCCAAACAAGGACACCGGGTCGTCGTACTCGAAAAGGAGACCTTCCCGCGCTATCAGATCGGTGAATCGCTGCTGCCGTCCACCATTCACGGCGTGTGCCGGCTCTCCGGAGCCGCGGACGACCTCGCCAAGGCGGGGTTCCCGCTCAAGCGCGGCGGCACCTTCCGCTGGGGTGCCCGGCCCGAGCCCTGGACCTTCTCCTTCTCCGTCTCGCCCCGCATGGCGGGCCCGACCTCCGTGGCGTACCAGGTCGAGCGGTCGAAGTTCGACGACATCCTGCTGAAGAACGCCCGCAAACAGGGCGCCGACGTCCGGGAGGGTGTCTCGGTGCGCGGGGTCATCGAGGACGGCGAGCGGGTACGCGGCGTCGCCTGGACCGACACCGACGGCACCGAGCGCGAGATCCGTGCCCGGTACGTGGTCGACGCCTCCGGCAACAAGAGCCGGCTGTACAACAAGGTCGGCGGCGTCCGCGAGTACTCCGACTTCTTCCGCAGCCTCGCCCTCTTCGGCTACTTCGAGAACGGCAGGAGGATGCCCGAGCCCAACCGCTTCAACATCCTCTGCGTGGCCTTCGAGAGCGGCTGGTTCTGGTACATACCGCTCAGTGACACCCTGACCAGCGTCGGCGCCGTCGTCCGGCGGGAGATGGCCGAGAAGATCCAGGGCGACCCGGAGAAGGCGCTGCGCGGGCTGATCGACGAGTGCCCGATGATCGCCGACTACCTCAACGGCGCCACCCGTGTCACCGAGGGCCAGTACGGCGAGATCCGGGTCCGCAAGGACTACTCGTACCACCACACCACCTTCACCCGGCCCGGCATGATGCTCGTCGGCGACGCCGCCTGCTTCGTGGACCCGGTCTTCTCCTCCGGTGTGCACCTGGCCACCTACAGCTCACTGCTCGCCGCCCGCTCCCTCAACAGCGTTCTGGAGGGGAAGGTCGACGAGGACGCCGCGATGCGGGAGTTCGAGGCCCGCTACCGGCGCGAGTACGGCGTCTTCTACGAGTTCCTGGTCTCCTTCTACGAGATGCACCGCGACGAGAACTCCTACTTCTGGCAGGCCAAGAAGGTCACCGCGAACAACGAGCCGGAGCTCCAGTCGTTCGTGGAGCTGATCGGCGGTGTCTCCTCCGGCGAGCAGGGCCTGATGAACGCCGGGGCGCTGAGCGACCGGCTGGCGGAGAACTCCGAGGAGTTCGCCTCCGCCGTGGAGAAGTACGCCGCGAACGACGACGGCAGCTCCGTACCGCTGTTCACCTCGTCCGTGGTGCGCAACGCCATGCAGGAGTCGGGCCAGGTACAGCTGCGGGCGCTGCTCGGCGAGGACGCCGAACCCGAGGCGCCGCTCTTCCCCGGCGGTCTGGTCTCCTCCGCCGACGGCATGTACTGGCTGCCGGCCAAGACCGGCTGAGGGAGGAGAGACCCCGCGATGGCGTCCCGTGACGTCCCCGTCCACAGCCGCCGGGACCGGTTCGACCCGGTCCCGGAGCTGGTCGAACTGCGCGGTAAGTGCCCGGTGCTCCGCACCGAACTGCACGGCGGCCCCTCCAGCCAGGTCGTCGGCTGGCTGGTCACCGGCAACGACGAATCCCGTGAGGTGCTCAGCGACCAGCACCGGTTCACCATGCTGCCGCCCGCCGACACCGAGGAGCAGTCCCGCAGGCTCCAGAACATCGGCAACCTTCTGCACTACGACCCGCCGGAGCACAGCCGGCTGCGCAGGATGCTCAACCCCGAATTCACCATGCGGCGGCTGCGGCGGCTCCAGCCCCGTATCGACGACGTCGTGGAGGAGTGCCTCGACGCGATGGAGCAGGCCGGGTCGCCGGCCGATCTGATGCGGCACTTCGCCTGGCAGATCCCGGGCCATACCTCCTGCGAACTGCTGGGGGTGCCCCGCGACGACCGGGCGGAGCTCTCCCGCCATCTCGACATCACCCGCGACGACGGCCGGGGGCGGGCCCGCCAGATGGCCGCCGGCCGGGCCTTTCGCGCCTACTTCGGCCGCTTCACCGAGCGGCAGCGCCGGGACCCCGGCGAGGATCTGCTGGGCATGCTGGTGCGCGAGTACGGCGACGGGATCACCGATGAGGAACTGGAGGGCCTGGCCGCGTCGCTGACCTCGGCCGGTATCGAGAACGTCGCCGCCATGCTGGGACTCGGCACCCTCGCACTCCTCGAACACCCCGGCCAATTCGCCAGGCTCTGCGAGGATCCGGGCCTCATCGACCGCGCGGTGGAGGAACTGCTGCGCTACGTCACGGTGATCCCGACCCTCTCGCCGCGCACCGCGCTGGAGGACGTACCGCTCGGCGGGCAGGTGGTGCCGAAGGGGGAGCGGGTCATCTGCTCCGCCTTCGCGGTGAACCGGATCGCCGCCCCCGGCGATGACACGGACGACGGCCTCGACATCACCCGTGAGACCCGGCCGCACATGGCGTTCGGGCACGGCGTGCACCACTGTCTCGGCGCCCCGCTGGCCCGGATGCAGCTGCGCACCGCCTTTCTGGCGCTGGCGCGGCGCTTCCCGGGGCTGCGGCTCGCCGTTCCGCACGACGAGATCCGGTTCCGTACGCCGTCCTCGCGGGCCTACTCCGTGGACGCGCTGCCGGTGGCCTGGTAGGAGGAGAACGCTTCATGCCCCAGCAGAACCAACAGCGGGCCCCGCAGGAGCCGCCGCAGGCGCAGGCGTACCCCGAACTGCTCTACACCCGGCGCACCCGCTTCGACCCGGCGGACGAACTGCGCGCCGCCGCCCCCCTGAGCAGCTATGTCATCGGCCCCAACGAGTCGGACGAATGGGTCTGGCTCGCCACCGGCTACGCCGAGGTGCGCCGCATCCTCGGCGACCACACCAACTTCAGCACCCGCCGCCGGTGGGGCGCCGCGGGACCCGACTGGCGCCCGCCGGAGCTGGTGGGCCATCTGATGGACTACGACCCGCCGGAGCACACCCGGCTGCGCCAGATGCTCACCCCCGAGTTCACCGTACGGCGGCTGCGGCGGCTGGAGCCGGGCATCGAGGAGATCATCGAGGACCACCTGGACACCGTCGAGGCCACCGGCCCCGGCGCCGATCTGATGTCGCTGTTCGCCCAGCCCGTGCCGGGCGAGGTGCTGTGCGAGCTGATCGGAGTGCCCCGCGACGACCGGCCCGAGTTCCTGCGCCACTGCCACCGGCATCTGGACTTCTCCCGCAGCCGGAAGGTACGGGCGGCGGACGGCGCCGCGTTCTCCCACTATCTGCTGTCGATGGTGGCGCGGCAGCGCAAGGACCCCGACGACGGCTTCATCGGCGCGCTGGTGCGCGAGCACGGCGACCGCTTCACCGACGACGAGATGCGCGGTGTGTGCGTCCTGCTGATCCTCGCCGGCATCGACAACATCGAGGGCATGTTCGGCCTCGGCGTCCTGGCGATGCTGGAGAACCCGGACCAGCTTCCGCTGCTGCTCGGCCGGCGCGACGGCGGACCGGCCAAGGACGGCGGGCGGCTCGCCTCCGACCGCGCCCTGGACGAACTGATCCGCTACATGTCGGTGGCGAACGCGCCCACCCCGCGCACCGCCGTCAACGACGTGACCATCGGCGACCAGGTGATCAGGGCCGGCGAGACCGTCATCTGCTCGCTCACCATGGCCAACCGCGACCCGGCCCTCACCAGCGGACCGGACCGGCTCGACCTCGCCCGCGAGCCGGTCGCCCATGTCGCCTTCGGCCACGGCGTCCACCACTGTCTGGGCGCCGCGCTGGCCCGCACCGAACTGCGCCTCGCCTACCGGGCGCTGTGGCGGCGCTTCCCGGAGCTGCGGCTCGCCGTACCCGCCGGCGAGGTGCGCTTCTACAACCGCGCGCTCGCCCATGGAGTGCACCGGCTGCCGGTCGCCTGGTGACCGGCGGAGAGGAGACGGCAGACCGATGGAGATCCGGATCGACCGCGACAAGTGTGTGAGCGGCGGTGTCTGCGCGATGTTCGCGCCCCAGGTCTTCGACCAGGACGACGAGGGCGTGGGCGTCGTCGACAACGCCGCACCGGCCGCGGCGCTCGCCGCGGCCGTGCGGTCGGTCGTCTGGCGCTGCCCGGGGCATGCCATCTCGGTCCACGACCGGGAACCGGCACCCGGGCCGCACCGCTGAGCCGCCGGGACCGGGCGCGGGGGAGGGGGCCGGGATCACCCGGCCCCCTCCCCCGTACCTTTCACGGACCCGGGCTCTCTCCTCCGGATCGGGCCGGCCCGGCAGGATCCGGAAGAGAGGCCCTACCCGCTCCCGCCCGCCCGCGAGGTCTCCAGCCGCCGCGCCTCCGCGACCCCCGCGCACCCGGCCAGCCCCAGCGCGTCCCTCAGCTCGTCCGCCAGGAGTTCCAGCACCTGCCGTACGCCCTCCTCGCCGCCGGCCGCCAGCCCCCAGACCGGGGCGCGGCCCACCAGCACGCCCGACGCCCCGAGCGCGAGGGCCTTGAGGACATCCGTGCCGCCGCGCACCCCGCCGTCCAGGAAGATCTCGCATGCCCCGCCCGCGGACGCCGCCACGGCGGGCAGCGCGTCCACGGCGGTCACCGCGCCGTCCAGCTGACGGCCGCCGTGATTGGAGACCACCAGGGCATCCACGCCGTGCTCCACCGCGCGCCGCGCGTCCCGGGGATCCAGTACGCCCTTGAGCACGATCGGCAGCCCGGTGCAGGCCCGCAGCCGCTCCACCGAATCCCAGGTCAGGGCGGGGGAGAACGCCTGTGCCGTGTGCGCGGCCACCGCCGACACCCCCTTGCCGCCCCGGTGCGCCGCCGAGGGGGCGTCGCCCAGATGGACCGCGCGGACATGGTCCGGCAGCGCGAACCCATTGCGGACATCCCGCAGCCGGCGCCCCATCCACGGCACATCGACGGTGAGCACGATCGCCTGGCAGCCGGCCGCCTCCGCCCGGCGGACCAGATCCAGCGTCCGCCCGGTGTCCCGCAGCCAGTAGAGCTGGAACCAGACCGAGCCGCCGGCCGCCGTGACCTCCTCCACCGGCGTACTGCTCAGGGTCGCCACGGTGAACGGCACCCCCGCCGCCTTCGCGGCCCGCGCGGTCGCCGCCTCGCCCCCGGGATGGACCAGCCGGTGGTACGCCACCGGCCCGATCGCCACCGGCAGCCGCACCGCCCGCCCCAGCAGCGTCGACTCCGTACCGCATGCGGACACGTCGTTGAGGACCCGGGGCCGCAGGAACACCCCGTCGAAGGCGGCCCGGTTGGCCGCCAGCGACAGCTCCCGGCCGCTGCCCCCGGCGATGAAGTCCCACACATCGGGCGGCAGCGCCGCGGCGGCGGCCCGCTCGACATCGTCCATGTCGAGCGGGACCGCCGCCGGGACGCGGCCGGTGTCACCGCCGGCCATGCCGCCCGGTCTTCTCCAGTTCCACCGCCTCGTACAGCGCCTTGATGTTGGCGCTGCCGAAGGTGCTCGCGCCCTGCCGCTCGATGACCTCGAAGAACAGCGTGCGCTTGGGGTGCGTGGAGGCGGTGAATATCTGGAACAGCTGGCCGCCGTGGTCCTCGTCCGCGAGCAGCCGCGCCTCCCGCAGCCTGTCGATGGAGTGCGTCCGGGGCGAGATCCGGCCGTCGAGCAGGTCGTAGTAGGTGTCCGGGGTGTTCAGGAAGCGGACGCCGCGCTCGCGCAGCGTGCGGACCGAGCGCACGGCGTCGTCGCTGGAGAAGGCGATGTGCTGGACGCCGGCCCCGTCGTGGTTCTTCAGGAAGTCGTCGATCTGCCCCGGCTCGGCCTTGGTGTCGGGCTCGATCAGGGTGAAGGTCACCGCGCCGTTCGGGCTCTGCACCACCTTCGACTCCATCGCCTGCGTGCCGACGGTGATCCGCTCCTCGAAGATCTCGTGAAAGCCGAGGGCGTTGCGGTAGAACCGCACACTGGTGGCGAGGTCGCCGGCGGGGAGGCAGACCGCGAAGTGGTCGATCTCCAGCAGACCCACCTCGCCGGCGAAGGCGGGCCGCTCCCCGGCGACGGGAGTGAACCCCGCCGGGAGCCCGTCCGGCGCCCCGGGCTCGCGTTCCACCAGCGTGTGGACGACATCCCCGAAGCCGCCGATGAGCGCGGTCGCCCGCGGCCCGTCGCCCGGAGTCCGCTCCGGCGCGCGCAGCGCACGGGCCCCGCCGGAGACGGCGGAGGCGAACGCGGCGGAAACGTCCCGGGTGCGCAGCGCGATGTCGGCGACCCCGTCGCCATGGGCCGGGAGATACGCGGACGCGGGGTGCCGGTCGCTCAGCGGGGTCGTCAGGACCAGGGTGATATCGCCGTGCCGGAGGGCGACACTGCTGTGATCGGCACCGGTGCTCTCGCCGGCCACGGCGAACCCGTAGGCGTCCCGCCAGCCCCGGGCCGCCGTCTCCAGGTTCTCCACATACAGCTCAACGTAGTCGATCGTGTAATGGCTGATGGGCTTGCTTCCGCTCGCTCGATCATTCATGGCGGTTCCCCGGATCGAAGAAGGATCGGAAATTGCGGGCCCAACCGTACAACTCGATCCGCGAATACCGCAGGTGTCAGAACTTGGGCACCCCTGTCAAAGCAGAGCGGCGTTGTCACACCTGGCCGAGTACGTGATACTGACCCGCATGCCGATCCGGGAAGAACTTGCGGAATTGAGTTCGGAGCCGCTGCACGCATCGCTCACCGCTGCGTCCATGGAGTCGATGAATCTGCTGAACAATATTGCCGGAGCCTATCCCGACGCAATTTCGTTCGCGGCCGGCCGGCCCTGCGAAGAATTCTTCGAAACGGATCAAGTCCATGAATACCTGAAGGTGTTCACGGACTATCTGCGACATGAGCGCGGAATGACGCGGCAGCAGGTCTCCCGCACCCTCCTCCAGTACGGCGACACCAAGGGTGTGATCAACGGGCTGATCGCCCGCAACCTCTCCGTCGACGAGGGCATCGACGCCGACCCGCGCTCCATCGTCGTCACCGTCGGCTTCCAGGAGGCCCTCTTCCTGGTGCTGCGCGCCCTGCGCGCCGACGACCGCGACACGCTGCTCGCCCCGTCCCCGACCTATGTGGGCCTCACCGGCGCCGCCCTCCTCACCGATCTGCCCGTACTGCCCGTGCCCTCCGGGGAACACGGCCTCGACCTGACGGAGCTGGCGCGCCTGCTGCACACCGCGCGCGCCGCCGGCCGCCGGGTGCGCGCCTGCTATGTCACCCCGGACTTCGCCAACCCCGTGGGCGTCAGCATGACCGTCGCCGACCGGCACCGGCTGCTGGAGATCGCCGCGTCGGAGGGGCTGCTGCTGCTGGAGGACAACCCCTATGGAATCTTCCACCGCACCCCGGACCGCCGCCCGCCCACACTGAAGTCGCTCGACACCGGGAACCGGGTCGTCTACCTCGGCTCCTTCGCCAAGAGCGGGGTCGCGGGCGCCCGGGTCGGCTTCGCCGTCGCCGACCAGCCGGTGGGCGGCGGGCTGCTCGCCGACGAGCTGTCGAAGATCAAGAGCATGCTGACGGTGAACACCTCACCGATCGCCCAGGCCGTCATCGGCGGCAAGCTGATCGCCTCCGATTTCAGCCTGGTGGCCGCCAACGCCCGGGAAACCGCCGTCTACCAGGGCAATCTCACCCGGGTACTGGAAGGGCTCGCCAAGCGGTTCGGGGAGCTGGACGGGGTGACCTGGAACAGACCCGACGGCGGGTTCTTCGTGGTCGTCACCGTGCCGTTCACCGTGGACGACGCCTTCCTCGAGTACGCGGGGGACGAGCACGGCGTGCTGTTCACCCCCATGCACCACTTCTTCGGCGCGGGCACCGACTCCCGTCAACTGCGGCTCTCCATCTCCACCCTGACCCCCGGGCAGATCGAGGAGGGGCTCGACCGGCTGGCCGCCGCCGTCACCTCGCGCCTGCCCGGCACTCCCCTGGGCGCGGTCTCGTGATCCGCACCCTGGCCGTCGTCGGCACCGGACTGATCGGCACCTCGGTGGCGCTCGCCGCCGCCCGGCGCGGCGTCACCGTCCACCTCCTCGACACCGACGCCGCCGCGCTCCGCACCGCCGAGCTGCTCGGCGCCGGCACCGCGCGGCCGGCCGCGGAACCGGTGGATCTCGCGGTGCTCGCCGTACCCCCGAGCAAGGTCGCCGATGTGCTCTCGGAACAGCAGAGACGGGGCCTGGCGCTCGGCTACACGGACGTGGCCAGCGTGAAGGCCGGACCGGAACGCGAGGTGCTGGCCCGCGCCCCGCGGCCCGCGCACTTCATCGGCGGCCACCCGCTGGCCGGCCGGGAGCGCTCCGGGCCGCTCGCCGCGCGCGCCGATCTCTTCCGGGACCGGACCTGGGTGCTCACCCCCTCCCGGCTCACCTCCAAACGCGTCTTCGATCGCGCGCTGGAGCTGATCGCCCTCTGCGGAGGCGTACCCATGGTCATGCGGAGCTCGGCCCACGACGAGACCGTGGCGATCACCTCCCACGCCCCGCACCTGATGGCCAGCCTGGTCGCGGCCCGGCTCGGCGGCCGGCCGCCGGTCACCGCGCTCCTGGCCGGCCAGGGGTTCCGGGACGCCACCCGGATCGCCCGCGGCGAGGCCCGGCTGTGGACCGACATCATCGAGACCAACGCCGCCGAGATCGCCGGCGTCCTCACCGCCCTGGAGTCCGACCTCGGCCGGCTGCTCACGGCGATGCGGGACCTGTCGGCACGGGATCCGCGGAACCGGGTGCGCAGCCGCGCGGACCTCACCGACCTGCTGGAACGCGGTGTCGCCGCACTGGAGGCGCTGCCCGCCCCGGCCTCCGGCCCGCTCGCCGCCGGCACCGCCCGGGTCGGCGTCACCATCGCCGACCGCCCGGGGGAACTCGCCCGGCTGCTGGGCACCGCGGCCGGATACGGCGCCGGCCCCGACACCGTCACGGCACCGGTCGCCCCGCACACCCCGGACGGGCCGCTGGTGATCCGCTTCGAGCTGGCGGCGGCCGAGGCGGACACACTGGTGGAGAAACTGGCCGCGGCGGGCTGGGCGGCCGTACGCGAGAACGACGCCCCGGGAACGTCGCCCGCGCTCGCGGCCGCCCGCGGCTGACGGCGGCTCCGGCTCCGGCATCCGCTCCCGCCGGGTCGGCTCTCCCCACTGCCGGCGCCTCCGCCGGGACCGCACCCGCACCCGCACCCGCACCCGCTCCCGCCGCCGCCCTCCGGCACACCGGAAAACCTCTTCAGCGCACCGGAAACCCTCCCCGGCCGTGTGGCCGGGGAGGGTACGGGTCCGGAGAGGTCCGGACCCGGCACGGTGCCCCTCGCCGGGGGAGTTACCAAGGGGCAGCGCGTGATCAGGGTGTCGCCAGCGCCTCCGTGGGAGGCAGCCGGGCCGCGCGCACCGCCGGGTAGAAACCCGCCAGCGCGCCGATGATCAGTGTCGAGCCGATCCCGCCGGCCATCGCCCAGACCGGGACGACCGAAGGCCAGCTCTGGTAGGACGCGTATCCGATGGTCACCGCGATCCCCAGGGCCACCCCGCCGGCGCCGCCGAGCAGCGACAGCAGCTGCGACTCGCACAGGAACTGATTCCGGATCTGGCCCCGGGTGGCCCCCAGCGACCGGCGCAGACCGATCTCGGAGCGGCGTTCCAGCACGGAGATGACCATGGTGTTGGCCACGCCGACCCCGCCGACCAGCAGTGCCACGGCACCGAGTCCCAGGAGCAGTCCGCTCAGGGTGTCGTCCGTCGCCTCCTTGGCCGCGAGCGCGTCGGAGGGCCGGGAGACGGCGACCTCGTCGGGCTTCTCCGGATTGATGGTGGCACCGAGGATGCCCCGCACCTCGCTGACGTGCGCCTCCACGGCCCGAGCGTGGATCTCGGTCGGGTAGCCGTCGAATTCGAGGTTCTTCTCCGCGTAGGGCCAGCCGATCAGCGCCTGGGTGTCCAGCTCCGGGATCAGCTCGTTGGGCGCGAGCACGCCGATCACGGTGAACCAGCGGTCGGCGAGCCACACCTGGATGTCCGGTCCGGCGCGGTGCACCCCGAGCTGTTCGGCGGCGCTGGGGCCGAGCACCACCGACGGATAGCGGTCGTTGGCCGAATTCAGCCAGCGGCCGTCGCTCAGCTTCGCACCGGTCGTCTCGACCAGATTGGTCTTCGCCGCCTTGACGGCGATACCGCTGGTCTCGGCCACGGGGATGTGGTCGTTGCGGTAGACCTTGGCGTCGATCTTGCCGAGCGCCGTCACCGACTCCACATCCGGGAGATGGTCCACCATCTGCACCGACTCGCGCGGCAGCCGGGAGGCGTCACCGCTGAGCGAGGGGCCCGGTGTGGCGGAGAGCAGATTGGTGCCCAGGGCGCTCAGCCGCCGGTTCAAATCCTCCGTGCTGGAGGTGGAGATGCCCACCACGCCCACCATCGCCGCGATGCCGATGGCGATGCCCAGCGCGGACAGGAACACCCGCATCGGGCGGGCCCGCAGCCCGTACCCGCCGACCCGCAGCACATCGGCCGGACTCATCCGGGCCGGGCGGGGCCGGGCGCCGGCCGCGCGCCGGCCGGACCCCGTCACCGCTCCGCCCCGGGCGCGGCGGCCGCGATCTCCCGGCCCGCGCCGTCCTGACCCGGGAGATCCCGGCCCGCCGCCCGCCGGCCCGGGATCCCCCGGTCCCCGGCGGCGGGGTCCGCCGAGTCGTGCTCGATCCGCCCGTCCTTCAGCCGCACCTCGCGCGGCAGCGACGCGGCGACATCCCGGTCGTGTGTGATGACGACGACTGTGGTGCCGGCCTCGTTCAGCTCGTGCAGCAGCTCCAGCACGGTCGCGCCGGACCGTGAGTCGAGCGCGCCGGTCGGCTCGTCGGCCAGCAGCAGCGGGGGATCGCCGAGCACCGCCCGGGCGATGGCGACTCGCTGCTTCTCGCCGCCGGAGAGCTGATGCGGCTCGTGGTACAGCCGGTGCCCGAGCCCCACCCGGCGCAGCGCCGTCTCGGAGAGCCGGCGCCGCTCGGCGCGCGGGGTGCCGCTGTAGAGCAGTCCGTCGGCGACGCTGTCCAGCACCGGGATGCCCGCGGTGAGATGGAACTGCTGGAACACGAAGCCGATCGTGCCGGCCCGCAGCGCCGACAGCTCGCGGTCGTTCAGCTCCTCCACCGGGTGGCCGTCGACCCGGACATGTCCGGAGGTCGGGCGGCTCAGCGTGCCCATGATGTTGAGCATGGTCGACTTCCCGGACCCGGACGGACCGACGATGGCGACGAGTTCACCGCGCCCGATCACCAGATTCGTGTCGGCCAGCGCGACGACATCCCCGTACCGCTGGGAGACCTCCGTCAACTCGACCACGGCATCGGTCACTTCGGCACCCCCACATCCATGCCTTCCTTCAGGCCCGGACCCGTGACCTCGACCAGTCCGTTGGCGAACATCCCCAGCTTCACCGGCACCATGTCCCCGCTCCCGCCGGCCGCCGCCGGGACCTCCAGGGTGTAGCCCCCGCCCGGCCGTGCCATCAGCGCGTTGACCGGCACCGCGAGGACGTCCTTGCGGCTGTCGGCCTCCAGGATCACGTCCACGGAAGCGGCCTGGTAGCGGCCCAGCTTCTTCTGGTCATCGATCTTCAGCCGGACCGGCAGGGTCGCCTCGTCCGCGCCCTGGCTCTCGCCGCCCGCCGCGGCCCCGGCCCCGGCGGCGGCGGCGTCGCCGCCCGCGGTGCCGATGTCGGTGACCTCGCCGACCACGGTGCTCCCGTCGGGCAGCCGGACCGTGGCCTTCGAGCCCTCCTTCACCAGGTCCTCGTACCGGGGGTCCAGATCCACCGAGACGATCCGCTTGGTTCCCGTCCAGGTCAGCACCTCGCCGCCGGCGAGCGCGCCGGGCGAGGTCTTCAGCTTCGCGACCCGCCGCGACCCGGACGCGACCACCGCGTCCCCGGGCCGTACGGTCCCGGTCTCCTCGGCGTTGAGGTCGTCCTGCCACTCCTTGACCGCCTCGGCGGTGCCGGAGGTGTACTCGTCGTTCACCGTGAAACCGTCGTAGCCCAGCGCGTCGAGGTTGCGCTCCAGCATCCGCACATCGGCGCCCTCACTGCCCGGCTCCAGCGTGCGGTAGAAGGGGATCGCCCCGTACAGCAGCGGCACCTCGCGCTCGTTGACCCGGTAGACGGCCTCGCCGCGGGAGAGCGTGTCGCCCTCGCCGGGCACCCGGGTGATGAACTCGTCACCGCCGCCGCCCTGCCCGCCGCCCTGCCCGCCCTGTCCGGACGCGGCCGAGCCGTCGGTGACCGTGGTCGGCTCCCCGTGCCCCAGGGTGCCGTCCACGGACTCGGTGCTGGTCAGCGTCATCCGCTGGATCTTGGCGGTGGCGACCGGCCGGTCGGGGGCGGCCGTCGTGGAGGAACCGTCGTCACCGCTCAGCACACCCGTGGCGGCGAGTGCCCCGGCGGCGACCACGGCGATGGCGACCACCACGATGAGGGCCGTACGGCGGGTGCGGCGCCTGCGCCGGTCCACCGGCGGCCGGTCGGCCTCCTCGGCCGGCGCCGGCTTTCCCGCCTCCTCGGCGACGGCCGGTGTCCGGTCCGTCTCCTCCGTGACCGCCGGGGCCCCGCCGGGCGCCACGACGGCCGGCAGGTGTTCCGCCTCTTCCTGTGTGGTCACCGGCCTCCGCCACCCTGGATCATCATGCCGCCGCCGGGCCACTTGTCCTGGCAGGCCGCACGGGCCTTCTGGAAGGCGGGGTCGCCCATCCTGAGCCCGGCGCCGGCGAAGTCGAGCGCCATCTGGCCGCCGTTGATCTCGGGGTCCGGGAACTTCGGCACACCGTTTCCGCGGATGCACTCCGCCCAGGCGGCCACCTTCGTCGGGTCGAGCGGCTTGCCGCCCTGCTCCTGGCCCTGCTGGGCCTGCGGAGCCTTGTCACGGCAGGCTTCCATGGCGCCCTGGAACTGCGGCGAGTTGGTGTCGACGTCACCCGCGTTCATGCGGACACCGCCATCGGCCTGCTGCGGATCGGGGAAGTCCGGCACGCCCTCGGCACGCATGCAATCCGCGAACACCAGAGCCTGGTCGAAGGCGCTGTTGGCCGACGGTGAGGAGTCCGAGCCCCCCTTGGCATCGTCGCCATCGCCGGACGAATCAGAACATCCGCTGATCAAAGCACCGGTGAGCAGCAGGGATACGGGAAGAAGTGCGCGCCGGATCAGAACACGGCGGGGTGTGGAGAACATGCAGCGAGTTCTACGCCGTTCCCGGTTACACGCGGGGAACAACCGTGCCCGGCCTCCGGGTGTTATTCCCCTGTTAGGGGCCCCAGGGCATTCTGGCTGCCATGAGAGTGCTGATTGTCGACGACCACATCGAACTCGCCGAGACGATCGCCGCCGGACTGCGGCAGGAGGGCATGGCCATCGATGTGGCGCTGGACGGCCAACAGGCCCTGGAACAGGCCACCGTGTACGACTACCACGTGATTGTGCTCGACCGGGACCTCCCGCTGATGCACGGCGACGAGGTCTGCCGCGAGCTGATCAAACACGGCTGCCGGGCCCGCATTCTCATGCTCACCGCCTCCTCCACCGTCGCCGACCGCGTCGACGGGCTGAGCCTGGGCGCCGACGACTATCTGACCAAGCCCTTCGCCCTGGCCGAGCTGGTCGCCCGGATCCGCGCCCTCGCCCGGCGCGCCCATCCCGCCGTGCCCCCCGTGCTGACCCACGGCGATCTGACGCTCTCGCCCGCCGAGCACACCGCCTGGCGCGGCGGACGCCAGCTCGATCTCTCCCCCAAGGAGATGGCCGTACTGGAGCTGCTGCTGTCGGCGCAGGGCGCGGTGGTGTCCGCGGAGGAGCTCCTCGAATGGGCGTGGGACGACGCCACCGACCCGTTCACCAACACCGTGAAGGTGACCGTCAGCCGGCTGCGCCGCAAGCTCGGCGACCCGCCCGTGATCGAGACGGTGCCGCATGTCGGCTACCGCGTCTGAGCCGGCCGGCCGGTTCCGCATCCGCTGGTCCGCCCGGCTCCGGCTCACCCTCCTGTACGGGACGCTCTTCCTGGTCTCGGGCGCCGCCCTGCTCGCCGTCACCTACCTCCTGGTGGTGCAGAGCCCCGCGTCCAAGGGCACCAAGGTCACCACCACGAACGTCTCGCGCAACCCGGCGGTGCAGAAGATCACCGCCGAGATCTCCTATGTCGCCCTCCGCGAGCGCGAGGAGGCACAGCGCACTCTGCTCACCCGGTCCGGGATCGCGCTCGGTGTGATGACCGGTGTCTCCGGCGGCCTGGGCTGGCTGGTGGCCGGGCGGGTGCTGCGGCCCGTACGCGTGATGACCGTACGGGCCCGCCGGATCTCGGCGCACAATCTGCACGAACGCCTCGCGATGCCCGGCCCCGCCGACGACGAGCTGAAGAACCTCGGCGACACCTTCGACGAACTGCTCGCCCGCCTGGACGTCGCGTTCGACGCCCAGCGGCGCTTCGTCGCCAACGCCTCGCACGAACTGCGCACCCCGCTGACCCTCCAGCGCACGGTGATCGAGGTCGCGCTCAGCAAACCGGACCCGGACGCGGCGGCACTGCGGGCGGTGTGCGAACGGGCCCTGGCGATCGGCGAGGACCAGGAGCGGCTGATAGAGGCGCTGCTGACCCTGGCGAGCAGCCAGAGCGGAGTCTTCCGGGCCGAGCGCCTGGACCTCGCCGACGTCGTCACCGACGTACTCGACGACCTCTCGCCCACCCGCCCCGACCATGTCGCCCTGCGTGTCTCCCTCGATCCCGCCGTGACCGAGGGCAGCACCGGCCTGCTGGAACGCCTGGTGACCAATCTGGTCGGCAACGCCCAGCGCTACACCCCGCCCGGCGGCTGGATCCGGGTGACCACCGGCCTCTGGAACGGCGCCCCGACACTCCGCGTCGTGAACAGCGGCCCGGTGGTCCCGCGCGAGGCCATCCCCTCCCTGTTCCAGCCCTTCCAGCGGCTGGGCCACCGCTCCGCCCGCGCCGACGGCCACGGCCTGGGCCTCTCGATCGTCGCGGCGGTCGCCGACGCCCACCGCGCCCGGATCATCACCGCCCAGGGCCCGGAGGGCGGCCTCGACATCACGGTGACACTGCCCCGCCGCAGGGAGGGCGTGTACGGGGTGTCCGCCCCCGATCCCGCCGGACCGCGGGCACGCGAGGCACGGCTGGGGTAGCCGGCCGGTCCGCCCCCTGGAATGCGCCGGGCCGGGGGCGGGCTTTCGCGTGCGCACCCTCTCTGAGGCAATTGCACTGTTCATCCATCTGTCGGAACCGCTCACGGACCACTTGTCGCACCTTCGGGCCATCGACACCCGCCGCCGCCGCGCAACATGATCGAATGCTCATTCGGGCAACTGGCAGCGGGTAAAGCTTTCGGAGGCGGCATGATCCTCACGGGCTCGGCCATACAGCGGGCAGTGGGCGACGGCGAGATCTGTATCGATCCCTTTGAGCCCTCGATGACCAATCCGAACAGCCACAACTACCGGCTCTCCCCGACCCTCCGTGTGATTGCCGACGAGGTGGCGAATCCCCGATCGGCACCGGAGCTCGAAGAGATACACATCCCCGAGGATTCCGGCCATGTCATTCACCCCGGGCGCGTCTATCTGGGGACGACCGTGGAACGCATCGGCAGCGATCACTATGTGCCGAGCCTCATCGGCCGGTCCTCGCTGGGCAGGCTCGGGATGTTCCTCCAGATATCGGCCGACCTCGGCCAGCTCGGCGCAGTGCATCAATGGACACTGGAAATAGTCGCCACGCAGAGCATCCGCATCTATGCCGGAATGATCGTGGGACAGGTGAGTTTCTGGCGGCCCAGCGGGGGCCGGATACCCTATCGCGGCCACTACGGAACCCGATCGGACCCGGCGCCGTGGAACCCGAAGATCGCTACTGGTCTTACCGAGACGTGAAAGGTGGATCGCTGTGATCCTGACGGGCCCCGAAATAGCGAGACAGGTCGGCTCCGGGCGCATCAAGATAGAGCCCTTCGACGAATCCCGTCTGAGCCCGAACAGCTACGATTTCCTGCTCGGCCGTGAAATATGCTGGTACGAGGACGAGGTGCTGGACTGCCGGCGCGAGAACCGAGTGACCTACGCGCCCATCCCCGACGAGGGCATGACACTCAGACCGGGGAAAATATATCTGGCCGGCACCTCGGAACGCATGGGCAGCGAATTCTATGTCCCCATCATCCGCGCCCGTTCCTCGATCGCGCGCCTGGGCCTCTTCGTCCATGTGACAGCGGATCTCATCGACATCGGATCCATCAACAACTGGACCCTGCAACTTCACGCGGTCCAGCCGGTGACGATCTATCCGGAGATGAGAATCGGCCAGGTCACCTTCTGGTGCACGGAGGGCGAGATCAAGCTCTATGACGGGAAGTACCAGAACTCAACCCGCCCCATGCCGTCGATGATCCATCGCGACTTCACCGCCGTCTAGACCCGGAGCCCCCTGTGAGCAGGCTGCACATCGCGACCGGAATCGATCTTCCACTGGCCCCGTCCGCGGGCAGTCCCATCCTGTGCAGCGACGTCTACGGCCGACTGCGGGGGAGAGCCGAATCCCACTTCTTCTGTCTCGCGCCCGTGGCGGAGGCCTGGGACCACGGCTTCTCCCGCATCACCGTCTGTCAATCGGCCAAGAAGCCCTACGGCAGCGGCTTTCCGGCCTATGTGGAGAGTCTGACCCGCGAAGTGAGGCGAGGGCTCTCCGGCTCCCACCACGATCTCATCCACGCTCAGCATCTCGGATACGGGCTCAGCCTCGCCTTCTGCCGTGCGGCGGAGGGTCTGCCCGTCATCTCGATCGCCCATGGCACCGACATCATCGACGCCCTGAAATCCGCCGAGGCGGCCGACGCGCTCCGTGAGATCGTCGAGAGGAGCGCCGCGGTCGTCGTCCCGAACGAGGCGATGCGGGCCCATGTGACCTCGATCGCCGGCGAACACGCCGACGGGCGGATCGTCACCATCCCCTGGGGCATCCCCCTGGACCGGGCGAGCACCCGCTCCGAAGCCCGGAACAGCGAAACGCTGCGCCTGGTGCACGCGGGACGGCTCCATCCCACCAAGAGCACCATCACCGCCGTGGAGAGCCTGGCCCGCACATCGGCCCCGCACCACCTGACGATCATCGGAAGCGGCACCGAGCTGGAGCCGCTGATGAAGCGGGCCGAGGATCTCCGCCTCGGCGAACGGGTGACTTTCAAGCCCTTCATGCCGCGACAGGACCTGTGGCGGGAATTCTCACAGCACGACGCATTCCTCTTCACCACAACGGCTGTCGAGGCATTCGGCCTGGTCTCGGTCGAAGCACAGGCCCATGGACTTCCCGTGGCCTACGCGGAAGTGGACGCGATGAAAGAAACACTCGGGCCCGGCGGGATTCCTTATCCCGCGGGTGACGCCGAGGCGCTGGCCCGGGTAATCGACCGGCTGGCGGAGGATCCGGCCGCCAGGAAAGAAATGTCGGCCCATGCCGTCGAGAACTCTTCGAGGTTCAGTGTCGATGTGACGAGCAGCCAACTCCTGGACCTCTCCGCGCGGGTGGTGGAGAGTTCGCGCTGATTCATATGCGGGCCCGGTCCGCGGCTCCGCGCGTTAACGACGAGGTCACACGAGACACCGGCACGGACATCTGCTGATCATTGTATTGACATGTCTGCGACGCCAGGGTTACTGTCCGTCCCGGTTGCCAACAGGGGGCGGTGTTGAGTGACAGGGCTGAGTTCGGCGTTCAGGTCGCAAGTGGCGTCTTTGTTCGCCGGAAACTTACGGGCATCCCTGCCTGTTGTGGCCATCGGTGTGGCCTCGTCGATAATGTTCACCCTTATTCCGGTGTTCATCATCGAAGTGCTGGGCGAGAGAAATTTATGGATCGGCGGCTATTTCACGGCCGTGACGCTCACATCGATCCCGATCACACTCCTCCTCGGCAGGCTGGCCGACCGCACAGCCCACAAGAAGATGCTGGGGCTGATCACCACGGCGTGGGTCACCGCCGGGTGCGTACTTTTCCTCTTCATCGATTCCATCGGCTGGCTGGTGGCGGTCGGGATCGCCTTTCTGAGCCTTTTTGAGGCGCTGAACGCCCAGATCTTCGCCATCGGCAGATCCTCCGCCGCCTCCGAGCCGGAGGAAATCGCGGTCACCACATCGATGCGGACCGCGTACGCCCTGGGCTATGTGATGGGCCCGATGGTGGGCGCGGCACTCACCGCGCTGCTCGGCATCAGGCCGGCGATGGTGAGCTGCGCGGCCTTCTTCGCCGCTTCGGCTCTGGTCTTCTGCGTGAAGACCTCCGGCCCGCGCGGCACCACGGCCGCCGGTGCCGGTGTGCGGAGCGACCCCCTGGACCGGCGCGCGCGATTCGCGCTGCTCGCACTCTGCCTGACCCTCACGGCCCCCATCGTGCGGTCCGCCTTCCTGGTCGTGCTGGCGACATCGGTTCTCGGCATCCGCCTCGACCAGGTGCTGCTCATTCTCGCCATCGCCCCGCTGGCGGAACTGTTCCTGATCCCGATATGCGGTTCCCTCGCCATCCGATGGGGCCCGCCCCGGATCGTCCTGGCCGGCTGTGCCGCCGCCGTCTTCGAAATGGGCTGTCTCGCCCTGGTCACCTCGCTGTGGCAGCTGGCACTCCTCCAACTGGTCGGCGCATTTGTCGTGGCAACGGTGATCAGCGTCGGAATGGCCATGGTCCAGGGGATGTTCTCGGGCCGCACGGCCTTCGGAACCAGCGCCTTCCTGGCGACCAGGTCCGTCTCCAGCCTGCTGGGAAATCTCGGGGGCGGGGCGCTCGCGGGGGCGTACGGCCTCAGATGGACCTTCGCCGGAGCGGCGGCCCTCGCGCTGATCGGCACCGGCGCGATGGTCACCCGGGTCCTGCCCCCACGCACCCGCCCGCCGGACAGGGACGGCGACCCGAGCCGAGAGGGCGGCAAACAGCACACCTCCGGCTGAGATCTCCCACCGCCACTCGCACCCCCCACGCGGCCCGAATCGAAACGGAGAGATGCAATGGTGGACCTTCTCGCCTCGCTCACCGACGGCAAGCTCGGCAGCCTCGAAGTCGAGATCTACCGGCATGCCTCGCGTGTCGATGTCCTCGACACATCGGAGCTCTCCGCCGCCGTTCCCGCCGCGGACGAGCGCGAAATCTGCCGGGCCGTCGCGCGCCTGGCCGAGTTCCAGCTCCTGAGACCGGCCCCCGGCTACCCGAGAGGGTATGCGGCGGTACCACCGGACGCCGCCCGGAACCGCTACATGTCCGGCATGATCCACCAGGCGATGGAAATGCAGTCCCGGATCGACCGCACCTCGGACGCCTTCTCCGTACTCGACGAACAGACCCGCCCCGATCCCGGCGCGGGCGCGGACGCCCTGGAGAGTTTCGAGAGCTGGATCAGTGTCCAGGAGCCGGCCGCGGAGTACGCCGCACTGGCCCGGCAGGAGATCAGAATCTCCCAGCCCGGCCGGTCCCCTCGCGCGAGCGACTCCTGGGCAGTGATGGAGTGCCTCATGAACTCGATGCGTCCCGGCGTCGGACTGAAGGTGATTCTGCACGGCGCCGCACAGTTCAACCCCGACCTGGTCGAGTTCGCCAACAGCGCCCGCCGGGAGTACGGCGCCGAGTTCCGGACACTGGTCGAACCCATGCCGTGGCTCGTCCTGTTCGACGCCGAGACCTTACTCGTCTTATCGGCGACGGAGGACCACCAGGTCACCATGGTCCGGAACGCCAGCGTCAGCCGCTTCGCGGCCGCGAGTTTCGATGTCTACTGGTCCATCGCCGACAGAGTCTCCAGCAGGCTGGGGCCGGCGGAGGCATCCGCCATATCCCGGGGCATCAAGTCCCGCATCGTCGCCCTGCTGATCCAGGGAGAGTGCGACAAGGTCATCGCGAAGCGAGTCGGCCTGTCCGTCCGCACCTGCCAGCGCCACATCAGGGAGATCATGGACTCCCTCGGAGCGAGATCAAGACTCCACGCGGGATACATCCTCCGCGAATACATGACCCCGGACATCACCTCCCTCCGCAGCCACATCGCCCGCCCGTTGGAGGGCACCTGGCGCACCCCCGAGGCCCTGCACCTCTGACCCACCACTCCTGGTCCGCCACCCCGCCGCAATCTCTCCGCGACTGCCCTCATGGAGAGGGTCCACCCCGGGCGGATCGGCCCGGGGAGTGATGCGGACCGGTCCGTCGCCATGGACATCATCCTCGGCACACCACACCGACCTCGACCGTTGGCCACGCACGCAGAGCGGGCCACCTACTCACGTGAGTAGGTGGCCCGCCCGCACAACGCGCTGAATATGGACCAGGCGAAAGCCGTGCTCTCGCTTCTCGGCGGTGTCCGTACGAGGCACGGCCGCTCACCCGGGATGCCGTCTTCCCTGGAGCCGAAGACGGCATCGCCCCATGTTGCGATGTGGCGAGCGATGAATGCCGTCTTCGCGCTTCGCGGAAGGTCAGGAAGGAGAGGACGGCGAAGAGAGTGACGCGGCGGTCTGACCGAAATCCTTTGGCCCCCTGTTTGGCTCCCGGGCATGACAAAGACCCATTCGCGATCATGCGAATGGGTCTTTGACCAGCTGTCGGGGTGGCGGGATTTGAACCCACGACCTCTTCGTCCCGAATGAGGTTCGGGCAGTGACCTGGCCTGCGAGGATCGCATTTATGCAGGTCAGGGTCGCTGTGACGGCTGTGGTTTCGCGGGGCCTGCGGTGGGTTCGGGGAGCGTACCGGCTCCCAAACGGCTCCCGCTCCTGGAGTGCTAGCGCACAGTAGCGTGCTGTCTGACCAGGGTTCGTGAGAGAGGCCCTGCGACTTCCGCAGCCCCGGTGCCCAGAGCGGCCAGAGTGACAGACTCATCGGCTTCGGTTCGCAGGGTGAAGTTCGAGTGGTGGGACAGCCGGGCACTGTGTCGTGACTGGTGAGGATTGAACCTATCCACACTGGTCAGTGCGCTGCACGCTACGGCAGCCGCAACAACGATCCGATCTTGCTGGACGATGTTCAACGCGCCAACGAATTTAAGCAGGTCAGCGATCTGCTGAGGCAGGGCCTCGGGATCCAGAATCGAGCCCAACCTGTCCTTGGGGAGAGTAGCCCGGGTAGAGACTTGGCCTGTCTTGTAGAGGCGAACTTCTGCGATTTCGCCAGGCTGGGGTGTGTCCCATGATCGGGGCTTTCCGGATGGGACGCTTACGGCTACGTGGTCTTGGGCTCTGGAGGGCGATAGGGCAATGTCGCCCCTGATCAGTCCAGCGGTTCGGATCCGTCTCACCAGCGATGTGCTGAGCTGCTCCAGCTCGCGATCCGAGTGGCCAACGAAGTTCAGGGGCAGGACGTGCAGCTCCAGCAGGGGAACATCGTTGCCGGCCAACGGATTGATACTCGCGTCGTCGGTGGTCCAGCGCAGGTCAGGAGGCTCCGCCAGCCTGGCAAAGGACAGAGGAGATGTACCAGCCTCTAGCTCTCTGATCTTCTGTACGACTTTGGTCTGAAGCTCCGAGGTGGTCTCGAAGGAGTCACGGAACACTCCAGTGGCGTAGGCCTGTACGATCCGTGTGAAATCAACCTGAGCGGGCTCGAAATCTACCTCCAGCTTGCGGTAAACCAGCCGGGTCATTCCTGCTGCTTGAGCGGCCACCCATTCGTCGTGCGTTGCCGACTGCCCTGTTTCGGGGAAGGTGTAGCCGTACTTCGGGCCTAGCAAGAAGAGGCAGACATCCGCAGATGCCAGCGCCTCCAGGCAGGCCTCCCGGCTGGGTGTGGTCTGTGCGGAGAAGTCCTCGAATCGCACTGGCGTATGCCCCAATGCGCTGATCAGGCCACTTAGCGAGTCGCGCTCCTCTTCGAGTCCTCTACGGGAGCTACTGATGAAGATCTTCACGCTACGGTGTCTCCAGTACTGACGGTTCGCCGCTTGGGCGAACTGGACGGCTGGCGTAGTGGGTGGAGATGGGGGAGTTGTTTCATGGCCGAGGTATCAGAAGAGGCGATACGTTTCTATTGGAAGGAGCACCGTGAGCAGTTACGGCAGTGCGAAACTCAACGCTCCACGCTGACGAATCTTCTGATCGTTGTAACGGCCGCCTTGAGTGCACTGATCGTCCAGCAAAAATTCACTCTGAACGTCATGCCTCTCTGCTTCTTTGTCATTCTGGCGGGCGTGTACGGCGCTGTGGCAGTCTCCAAGTACTACGAGCGGGCTTCCTATCACCTCTTTCAGGCGCGGGCCTTGACCAGGAACTTGGTAGAGCAGGGAGTGTTGGGCTCCGATGGAGAGCTCATTCGGGCACGCGTAGAGCATTACCGAAGATTTCCACGGCTTCATCGTGTTCGACTTCACCGCCTTTGGGTGTACCTACATCTTGCCATCATCCTCTACGGGCTGTCGCTTCTTTTTGTGTGCATCGTCGTTGCCTGATGGCATGCAAGTTTTCTGCGGCGCGGGCGTTGGTGATAGCGATGAGAACCCTCGATCCGGACCGTAGGTTGCGAGGGGAATTGCGTGGCGATGGCATCTGACCATCGCTCGGAATGCAAGGTCGTTCCGGCAGGCCTCCCGAGCTCAATCCGGTTACACGGAGAACTAAGGTCAGCGACGTTCTTACTGCCTTGGCCAGTGTGGCCGCTCGTGTGTCATCGGAGCCCCCGATGATGTGGTTCATGACATAACCGAACGCGATGCCGTGCTCCAGATCGGCCATGCCGAGCGAGCCGCCTCGCCCGGCATGGCCGAAGGCACTCGGTCCTGTCATGGGGATGGTCATGGTGGGCAGCATGTATCCGGTGCTGAACCCGACTGGGCACTAGCATCACCTGGTCCTGCCCGCTGGCCTGCTCGCCGGTCGCCTAGGCCAGGGTCTCCGGAGTGAGCGGACGTACCCCGTCCACCTTGCTGATCAGCGCGACGTACATGCGGGCCAGTGCGTGAACGGTGCCAATGCCATTGGACGAGGGGAGTTCTGCGGCCTGGATCTCGGGGCAGTCGAAGTCGATATCCGCTGAGCGCATGGGCCACATCGACGGCTCGGCCCGCTACGCCCACGTCACCCCGGGCATGCGCCGACGCCTCATGGCTGGCCTCACCGAGCAGTGGGAGGCGGCACTCGACGCCCGGCTGGCGATGCACCCCGCGTCACCCGTGCCCGTACTTGACGGTCTCCTCCATGTGCGCAAAGCGGCCCGTAGCCTGATGAAGCCTGGTTGAGGTACGGCACCTGGGCCCCACGCGATCATTGTGTGGGCCCAGGTGCTCCCTTCGTATGGCTGCTGCTTCGATCACCTGAGGTCATACGGCGAATACCCGACCACATACGAGGCAGTGATACGGGCCCGACACGTTTTCAGGCACCTTTACTGGCTCGTACGAGTGGCAAGGGGATGCAACGATGACCATGTCGTCGGGCTCGGTGAGAGAAGCCGGTACGTCCGGTGTGTTGATGCTGCCTTTGAGATCAAACCTCACGTGCTTGCTGCTGGAGCCTTTGAAGGCGTCTTGCAGCCCTTGCCCGATCTCTCGTATTGCCCTAGGGACAATCGTGCCTTGGGCGTATTCGAGCTGCCCCTGAGTCCACCAGGAGTCCATCCCTGCCGGCTGCCCGCACAGAGGGCAGTAGTAGGACGCCGGAACGGGCTGCCCTTCGGCTTCCTCGTTCGCTGGGCCGTGGTGCCACTTGAACTGGCTTATGCAGTGCGGGCATTCCCGGCGGAGGAACCCGTCGTGGTCCAGAGGCAAGGTCAACTGGATGTCCATGTCAGGTTCCGCTCACGAACTCGTTGAGCGCTATCGGTGTCCCGTCGGCGGTCTTGGCAGTGATCGTGATGTGGAAGTACGAGTTTGAGCGGGACGCCATAGAGTCCGATGACACGCGCCCCACGCGCACGGACTTGCCTGCGGGTAGCTTCGGCACGGGGAACTCATCAGCGTTTCGTGTGACGAGCCCAACCTCGGCATCCGCATCCACTTCAAGGTCGTACACGTCGCCCGGACCGTGGTTGGTGATCTCGACCTCGCCGATCTTGCCGCGCCCATGGTCAATGTACCGAGTGTTCAGTCGCGGCATACCCGAAGTCTGCGATGACGGCTGCTTGCGGCCCATCGGCAGCCCGCCGCCTGGCGGGGCAGGCGGAGTCAGGTCTCCAGCATCGTGCCAGTCTGTCCTGCTCATTTTCGTGGCGCAGCCTGCGGTCTGGAGTCGGGTCGCGAGCTCTTGGCGCTTCTTAGGGCTGTTGTTGAGTCGCACGACGTGGCGACCGTGAATGTCGCTGAATACCTTCACCTGCCCGAGTTCCACGATGATCGTGCGATCTGGGTGGCGACCCATGGCCATGCCTGCTTCAAAGAGCACGTTTGGGCGGGGCTGCATCTGAGGACTGCACTCCGGGTCGCCTGGAGGGGCCAGGCTCTCATGCAGGTAAGCGACATCGTCCGGTGTCTGGAGGACCACGACCGCTTGGGCGCTCGCGAAGACTGTGTCGAGAACCTCCCCGACGTAAGGCGAGCCTTTGCCAGTCATCTGGACGGCTTCCGACCACTCGATTGGATCGAGGCCAAGCGCCCGCAGGAATTCGAAGAGCGCTTTGCGGGCGCGTCTGTTGCGCCCGTGGATCACAAACACCTTGCGAGGGTCTACGTCGCCCTCGGCCACACCGTCTGCCATGTCTGCCTCACCACTCATGGTCGAGGGAACCTGTCGGTGTCGAAGCTAGCCGGAGGCACTGACACTCGGGGCGAGTCCGCTCGGGAGCCGGTTTTCTGGACTCGGCTCCCAAACGGCTCCCAAGAGACCGGCAAACGAATCAGGGGCCTGACCCGCTCTCGCGGATCAGGCCCCTGACCTGGTACTTCAGCGTCGGGCTGGCGGGATTTGAACCCACGACCTCTTCGTCCCGAAGTAACCCTGGAGCTGGTCCGGCCAAGGGCCACCATGCCACTGACCTGCGCCAACAGTCCCAGACAGCCCGCCGCTGTCCGCCCCCGTTGTCACTCAGTTAGACACTCACCGGGAGAGGGCGGCCACCTCAACAGTCGCCGTCACGCGGAGCGCTAACGTACGTAAGAGATCATCACCAAGGCTACCGCCAGCACCCCGAACCAGAGGGGTATGCCGGTCTTCGTGAACCTTCCCCGGTTGTCCCTCGGTTGCGGCCGTCGACGCAGAGCCAGTCCCGCCCCCTCGCTGGACCCCGCGGCCCCCGAACCACGGTGCCGAAGAAGCGTCGAGGCCGACAGGCGCACGGTGGTGGCAGAAGGTGCATCAGACGACACATCGCCCCACCAGGCACACCGGGTTGTCGGCGGGCTCCGCTAGCGGTTGACGGGGATCTCGTAGACGATCTCGCACAGCGCGGCGGGGATGATGATGTCCGCCGTCTCCACGGGCTATCCCTGGTCGCTGTAGTACGTCCGCCGGATGTGGGTCACGACGGAAGCCTTCTGAATCCCGAGGAGCGACGCTTCATCGGCGGTCGCGCTCCGGCTGCTCGACGGCATGGGTGACCGCGACGCCGATCTCCGCCATGCGGTTCACGACGCCGATACCGGCGTGCGGCCCACCTTCCGGAAGTACGACGAGCGTGCCGCCGGTGAGCTCGTACGGCTCCCAACTCGTCGACAGCTACACGGGTCTGCCGTCAGCGAGGAACTCGTAGACGGTACGGACGCACAGATCACCCTCGGCGATCCCGAGTCGCGCCGCGATCTCCGCCGGCGCCGGGACCTTCTCCTCGGTTCGGCTCTCCCAGTTTCCCTGCTTGCCCAAGGCCTGCATGTCTGCCCGAAACGGGGAACCGCCCGGCTGCTCGCACGCCGAGGATCGCACCACCCGTACGCGCTGCCTGGGCTCGGCGACGTAAGTACCCGAACCTGCGCGCCCCTCCAGCACACCCTGCGAGATCAGCAGCTCCTGCGCCCTGCGCACCACGTTCTCGCCGACACCGCACTCTTCGGCGATCTGGGCGCGTGAGGGGAGCCGATCTCCGGCCGTCCACTCGTACTCCGTCCACTAGCTCTAATCTAGTTAACTGGCTTCACTCAACGTGTTCAATCGGCGACGGGGGCCCTTCTGTGCCCGCTTCGGATGCAAGGCCGAGGACCTCGCCGTCCGGTTGTCGGCTCTCGGGCTGACCACACGCGTGGAGCCGCACGCCACGTATACGTCGATCGAAGCGAAGGTGCCGGAGGCGCTGCCCGCCGAATCGTGGCGGGAGGTTTTGGAAGTGGTGGCGGAGGCCGATCGATTCGGGCTCGTCGCCAGCAGCTTGACTGGCCGCACTTTCTGGGCCGCCGTAAACAAAGCGGTCCCCGCGACGGGCGATGTCCGGGGACCTGGCCGTCAGCGATAGGAGCTGATCAGCGTGCACAACCGTATGGGCCCCACTGCGGCCCACGCCAGTGGGCCGCAACTCCCCGCACTCCCCTATGCCACGCATGGGAGGACCACGCGTTGAGCCCTGCTCCGCTGGTCCACGAATAGGCCGCGAGCCCCGAACCTGTGCCACGCGGCCGACGACAGCTGCTTTGCAGGTCTGCGGCCTGCAGGAAGCCGTGTCTCTCCTGGTGGCTACCTGTTCTCATGGGATCGTCCTGTCTGCCATCGTCCGACGGTGTTGATGTCAACTACTGATGTCAGTTCGCCGATAGGCGGGGCGGCCGCCTGACCGCGCCGCGTAGGATTTTGCTCAACCGATGGTGGCCATGGGAGCCGGTACTGGTTCCCGCAACGAAGAGGTGGGGGCTGGCAGTGGCGCTGGTCTGTCTATTCGTCGTCGAGCTACTCGATACCCGGCAGCCCGACACCCCGGAGCAGCAGTGAGCGAGCCGGACAAGACGCAGCTCACCGAGGCTGAGATTCGGACCCGTTACGTCACACCTGCCCTCAGCGCCGCTGGGTGGCCGCTGTCCTCGCTCCGCGAGGAGTTCTTCTACTTCTCCGCCGGGCGCATTCAGGTCGTGGGGAAGAAGAGTGCCCGTAAGGCCCCCAAGAGGGTCGACTACCTGCTTGAGTATCGCCCGAACCTGCCGGTGGCGGTCGTGGAGGCAAAGGATAACCGCCACGCGCCCGGCGATGGCATGCAGCAGGCTATCCAGTACGCCGAGCAACTCGACGTACCCTCCGTCTTCACCACGAACGGCGACTCGTTTGTCTGGCACGACCGGACTGGGCTTCGTCCTGAACTCGAGGTCGAAATACCGCTCGACCAGTTCCCCTCCCCCGAGGCGCTGTACGACCTCTATAAGCGGTGGCGTGGCATCGCTGACGATAGGGAGCCGATCACCGCGACCTCGTTCTATGACGACGGCTCTGGTCGACGGCCCCGGTATTACCAGCGGGTCGCGATCAACCGGGCACTGGAGGCGATCGTCGCTGGTCAGCGCCGGCTCCTGCTGGTCATGGCTACCGGCACTGGCAAGACCTACACCGCAGCCCAGATCATCTGGCGCTTCATGGAGGCGTACAAGAAGATCAACCCCACCAAGGCCCAGGCTCGGATCCTGTTCCTGGCCGACCGGAATATCTTGATCGACCAGACGATGATGAACGACTTCACCATGTTCAAGGGGCGCATGGCGAAGCTCAGCACGTCGCACAAGACAATCAAGAAGGTCTCAGGGTCGGAGCTGCCCGAGCTGGGCATCGCCAGCGGTAAGGTCATCGACAAGAGTTACGAGCTCTACCTGTCGCTATACCAGGCTGTCACGGGCGCCGAGGACATCCAGAACATCTACAAGCAGTTCTCGCCGAACTTCTTCGACCTCATCATCGTCGACGAGTGCCACCGGGGAAGCGCCCGGGCCGATAGCGCGTGGCGCGATATCCTCGACTATTTCAGCACGGCCATCCAGCTGGGCATGACGGCTACTCCGAAAGAGACGAAGACAGTCAGCAATATCGACTACTTCGGCGACCCGATCTACACGTACTCGCTGCGTCAAGGCATCGAAGACGGCTACCTGGCGCCATACAAGGTCATCCGCATCGCCACCGACGTCGATACTTTCGGCTACCGCCCCGCTCCTGGCGAGGTTGATGACACAGGCGAAGTCATCCCTGACAAGGAATACGGTCAGAAGGACTTCGACCGGACGATCGTGCTGCCCGAGCGCGACAAGCGCGTCGCCGAGCGACTCACGGAGTACCTCAAGAACACAGACCGATTCGCCAAGACGATTGTGTTCTGCGTCGATATCGATCACGCCAATCGCATGCGCCGCGCACTGGCCAACCTGAACAGGGAAGAGGTCATCCACGACTCGCGCTACATCATGCAGATCACTGGCGACGACCAGCAGGGCAAGGCGGAGCTCGACAACTTCATCGACCCTGAGTCCCGCTACCCGGTTATAACAACGACGTCGAAGCTGCTCAGCACGGGCGTCGACGCTCAGACCTGCAAGGTCATCGTGCTCGACAGCAAGATCGAGAGTATGACCGACTTCAAGCAGATGATCGGTCGGGGCACGCGCGTCCGAACGGACTACGACAAGTGGTTCTTTGTCATTCTGGACTTCCGCAACGTCACCAGGCTCTTCGCAGACCCTGACTTCGATGGCGACCCAGTCAAGATCATCGAGCTCCCCCTGGACGGCGGCATGGACGAAGCCACTGAGGATCTCGATGAGGTCGACGAGGCCCAGGAGACGGACGACGACAAGGGCTCCGACATCCGGGTAGAGATGCCTGGGAAACGCAAAGCGAAGCAGAAGAAGCTGATCGTCGGCGGCCAGCAGGTCACCATCATTGGTGAGCGTGTTCAGCTCATCGGCGCGGACGGCAAGCTCATCACGGAGAGTCTCAAGGACTTCACGAAGCGGAATGTCCTGGGAGAGTACGCGACCCTCGATGAATTTCTGACCGCCTGGTCATCCGCTGACCAGCGCTCAGCCCTACTGGACGAGATGGCCGACAAGGGCATACCCATCGACGACCTCCTGGAGCAGGTGGGAGCTGAGCTGGACCCGTTCGATCTGATCTTGCACATCGCGTACGATCGGCGGCCGCTTCGCCGGCGCGACCGAGCGGGAGCCGTGCGTGCCAGCAGCTACATGACGAAGTACCAAGGCAAAGCCCGCGAGGTGATCGAGGCACTCCTCGACAAGTACTCTGACTCAGGCATCAGGTCGGTCGAAGACATTGGGGTACTCCGAGTTGACCCATTCCGATCGATCGGCACACCGATGGAGATCATCCAGTTGTTCGGTAGCCGCGAGACATTCCAGAAAGCCGTTCGAGACCTCGAGCGCGAGCTGTACCAGGAGGCTGCGTGATCTCGTCCACGTTGATCAAGTCCATCCAAGACATCATGCGCCAGGACGACGGGGTGGACGGCGACGCACAGCGGTTGAGTCAGCTCGTATGGATGATCTTTCTTAAGATTCTTGATGACTCTGAGCGTGAGCTGGAGTTGATGCAAGACGACTACAAGACGGCAGTGCCGCCTGCCTTGCAGTGGCGCTCCTGGGCCGCGAACGAAGAAGGGCTTACCGGAGACGGCCTCACCAACTTCGTGAACAACGAGTTGTTCCCAAAGCTGCGCTCGCTTTCGCCCACAGGCCACAATCCCCGCACGGTGATCGTCAGGGAGGCCTTCCAAGACTCTTACAACTACATGAAGAGCGGAACGCTGCTTCGCCAGGTCATCAACAAGATCAATAGCATCGACTTCAACACCCGAACCGATCGACACCAGTTCAACGACCTGTACGAGAAGCTGTTGCGAGACCTCCAGAGCGCTGGCAACTCCGGCGAGTACTACACGCCTCGCGCACTTACCGAGTTCATCGTGGAGATGGTTGACCCGCAGCTCGGGGAACTGGTCTTCGACCCCGCCTGTGGCACTGGTGGCTTCCTTGCGAACGCGATCGACCACGTTCGCAAGCAAGTAAAGACTTCCGATGACGAGGAGACCTTGCAGGCCTCGATCAGAGGGACGGAGAAGAAGCAGCTGCCGCATCTCCTCTGCCTGACGAACATGATCTTGCACGGCTTCGATGCTCCCACCGCCGTCCGTCGTGCCAACACGCTGACTCGCCCACTACGTGATTACGGACCGGGAGATCGGGTCGACATCGTCGTGACAAACCCGCCGTTCGGCGGCACCGAAGAGCCGGGCATAGAACAGAACTTCCCTCAGAACATTCGCACGCGAGAGACCGCAGACCTGTTCCTCGCGCTGATCATCCGACTTCTCAAGCCCGGTGGTCGAGCCGGCGTGATCTTGCCAGATGGCACGCTCTTCGGAGAAGGAATCAAGACGCGCCTCAAGGAGCAGCTACTCACAGAATGCAATCTGCACACGATCGTTCGTATTCCTGGTACGGCTTTCGCTCCCTACACGACTATCGCTAGCAATCTGCTGTTCTTTACGAAGGGTGCGCCGACCAAGGAAGTATGGTTCTACGAGCATCCAATCCCGCCCACCATGAAGGCATATAGCAAGACCAAGCCAATCCGTCTAGAGGAGTTCGGGCCTGAGAAGGAATGGTGGACAGACCGCACAGAGGGAGGCGCGGCCTGGCGAGTGCCCATCGAGGAGATTCGCGAACGTCAGTTTAATCTCGATATCAAGAATCCGTACCGGGTGGAAGCAGCCGACGCCAGTCCGTCCGAGCTTCTCGCTTCGTACCACGGCCACAAGCAGGAAGTATCCAGGGCTGTTGTCGCCATCCGTGATGCCTTGAGCGAGATCGTTGGCCGGCATGGAAACTGAGGAACTAGCCCAAGTTATAGGTGACCTCGACACCTTCCTGGCGATGCCAGGGGGTCTTGAGATGCTGCGTCGGACGATCCTCAAGCTAGCTGTCACGGGTGAGCTGACCATGGGTTCACAGTTCTCACTTAGAGATGAGGAGAGCCAGGCGCGTTCTAGCGCCGGACTCAAGGAGCCGGTTGACGTGGAGGCCGACTTCCGGCCCGGCTGGATTGTCGCGCCCTTTGCATCACTGGGCGTCTTGGCGCGAGGGCGCTCCAAGCACCGTCCTCGGAACGACTCAATCCTTTACTCGGATGGCACTGTCCCTCTTGTGCAGACAGGTGACGTCGCTCGGTCCAAGGGGAAAGTGACCACCTACTCAGGGCTCTACAACGACGCGGGTGTGGCGCAAAGCCGTCTGTGGCCAGCCGGTACCTTGTGCATCACTATCGCAGCCAATATTGGTAACACGGGTGTCCTGCAGTTCCCAGCGTGCTTCCCGGACAGTGTCGTTGGCTTCGTGCCCAATGAGTTCCTGGTTGACCTTCGCTACGTGGAAATCTTCCTGCGGACTATTCAGGCGGACCTGGAGCGCGACGCACCTTCAACTGCGCAGAAGAACATCAACCTCAAGGTGCTCGGACGCATCGAAGTGAAGTTGCCGCCCCTCGACGAGCAGTGCGCAATCGCTGAGCGCATAGCGATGTTGATGCAACTTGTCGATAACTTCGAGCTCGCGCGTGATGTCGCGTCGAATAGCCGGCGCGCGCTTTCACGTGGGGCCTTTCGGCAACTCGGCAGCACGCTAGATTCGACTGCGGTCGAAAATATTGATGATGTACTGGCAGAGTTGCAGGACGTGCGAGATCTGGAGACTGCCATCTTTGATCTAGCAGTCTCTGGCTCGCTGGTCGAGGCCATAGATGAAGATGGAGAGGGTCTAGCGGTCATCGAAGCAGCCCTTTCAGATGGCAGTGGCACTAGGCGCGAGCACTTGACACCGCCTGACCTGGGTGACGTTATTTTCCCAGTGCCGGACAATTGGGCCTGGTCTCGCCTCGGTACGGTTGCCAATTACATCCAGCGAGGCAAGACCCCGAAGTACGTAGAACGCAGCGACTATCCAGTGCTTTCTCAGAAGTGCGTCCGATGGGGCGGTATCGACTGGTCGGTCGCAAAGTTTATCGCGCCCCCGAATCCCGGTGAATATGCAGCAGAGCGGCTACTTCAGCCTGGTGACCTGCTAATCAACTCCACTGGTACAGGGACCATTGGGCGCCTCTGCATCTTCGAGGGCGCAGCCGATTACTCAAGCGTCGTGGCTGACGGGCACGTGACCGTTGCGCGCTTCAAGGTCATGGATCCACGCTTTGTGGCTCTGTGGATGCGCAGCCATTGGGTACAAGACACAGTAGAGGTCAACGCTTCAGGCTCGACCAACCAGATCGAGTGGAACCTGGCTGCGTTGAAAAAACAGGTCGTTCCCATTCCTCCGCTGAAGGAGCAGGCCCGAATCGTGCAGAAAGTCGATGGCTTGATGTCGCTGGTCGACGACCTTCGTAATCAGCTTGCTTCGTAACGGTTCCACACTTGCCCCGTTCTCCTAATCGCTGCAAACCCAGGGCAGTGCGGTACATGTCAAGTGGTGGGTTTGTTCGATCTCGCAGAGATTCACGGCAAGCAGTTGCTAGCGCATCCGCGCGCGGTGTAGCTGACTGTTGGTAGATTGATCAGTTATTGAAAGTGACTGGCCCGGGGCTCACCTTGCCGTCGTGCGGCAAGGTGAGCCGGGTGTCCGGCCGGAACCGTTCGAGGCCGGGGAGAGCCGCGGCTGCGATTGAGACGGAACGATGCCGGGGCGGCTTCTTTGCAGGGAGCCGTCGCGGCTTTTGTCGTTGCTCTCATGGGCGTCTTCTGCCAGGCCCCTCCGGCACTCAGCGCAGCCGCCCATTCCACTACTCACCCCAGCTTCCATCCCGTCCGCCTTCGGCCCACACGCCTTGAACCACGCCCGCGCGGCTCTGCCTGGGGGTGAAGGCGGACGGGATGGGGGCCCACAACGCTCGCCACGAATCCGCCGGCACCCGCGAAGAACGGCGCCCCAACCCATCCCGGAGTCTGAGCGCCCCCGCCGGAGGCACTGCTTACGTATGCCGTTTCCCTCGGACAGGCTCGCTTGCTCTAGTTGCGCGACCGGCGTAGCCGGTGCCCAGAGCGGGGCGGAGACAGGAGTGCAGGGCCCCGGCGGCGAGCCGGGGCTCGGTCAAGTTCCTCGGCGTCCGTACCTGGGTCGTCGTTCTGATCGCCCTCTTCGGCTTCTGGCTCTCGGACACCTTCCTCGCGCCCGCCATTCATTCCGGTACAGAGTCCGGAGTCTCCGTCACCAACGGCACACATGACTAGACGAGTAGACAGCTAGAGGCCCGGGGCGGCTCGATCCCGCCAAGAATCCCCCGCCCCGGGCCCTTCCCCTCCCAACCAGAACAGTCAGAAGGAGAACGCCATCTTCACCCGCACCACACCGCCCCCGCTCCCCGAACTCCTCAATCTGGCCAACACCGGCACCCTGCCGGGCATCCTCCGCCAGCTCTCCGGACTCGGCGGCTGCACCCACCCGATCCGCCTCGACGGCCACCGCACCGAGTACGCCGTCGACACCCTCACCGGCGAGATCGGCCCCGTCCTCCACCACCTCGAATCGTCCGCGCTCCCGGCCGGCCATCTGCTCGTCCGCTGCAACAACCGCCGCACGACCCGCTGCCCGGCCTGCGCGGAGCTCTACCGCCGCGACACCTTCCAGCTCATCGCCACCGGCCTGCGCGGCGGCAAGGGCACCCCGGACACCGTCACCACCCACCCCCGCGTCTTCGCCACCTTCACCGCCCCCGGCTTCGGCCCGGTCCACAACCGGCCCACCGGCACGAACCGCCCCTGCCGCTGCGGCACCCATCACGACCAGGACGACGCCGTCCTCGGCACC
Organism: Streptomyces sp. CAU 1734; assembly: GCF_039888735.1. Taxonomy (NCBI): domain Bacteria; kingdom Bacillati; phylum Actinomycetota; class Actinomycetes; order Kitasatosporales; family Streptomycetaceae; genus Streptomyces; species Streptomyces sp. CAU 1734. The sequence continues at coordinate 183,308 of NZ_JBDQQP010000001.1, read as the reverse complement.
CCGCTCGACCCCGACCGGTACGACTACGAATCGGCTGTCCTCTGGAACGCCCATGCCGGACTCCTGTGGCGGCGCTTCTCCACCCACCTGCGCCGGGAGATCGCCAAGCTCGCCGGACTCTCCCAGCGGGAGCTCCCCACACACATACGAGTGGCCTTCGCCAAGGTCGCCGAATACCAGCGGCGCGGCGCGGTCCACTTCCATGCCGTCATCCGCACCGCCACCGCCAAAGCCCGCATCGACGGCCTCACCCTCGACGGCCGGGCCCACTCCTTCGCCTTCGGCCGGCAACTCGACGTCCGCACCATCCGCAGCACCGACTTCACCGACCGCGCTGCCCTGACCGATCGGGCTGTAGCCGCCTACATCGCCAAGTACGCCACTAAGGGCGCCGAAACCGCGACCGGAGCACTCGACCGCCCGTTGAAGTTCGCCGCCGAACTCGCCCAGCTCGACATCTCCGACCACGCCCGCCGCCTCATCCGCACCGCCTGGACCCTCGGCGCCCGTAAAGACCTCGAACACCTCCGCCTCCGCGCCTGGGCCCACATGCTCGGCTTCCGGGGCCACTTCTCCACCAAATCCCGTACGTACTCGACCACTCTCGGCGCTCTCCGCATCGCCCGCGCCGACTGGCGCCGCGCCCAGACCACCAGCGAACACCCGACCGGCACGACACACGTCCTCGCCCACTGGGTCTTCGCCGGAACCGGCCTCACCGCCACAGAGGAATGGCTCGCCGCATCCATCACCCCCGCCCCCGGCACGGAAGGAGAACCCACCCATGCGTGACGACGAACTGCTGACGGTGGCTGAGATCGTGTCCCGGCTCAGGCTCAGCCGGACCACCGTCTATGACCTGATCTGTACCCGCCGAATCGTCTCCATCCGTGTCGGTCGGGCCCGTCGCATTCCCGTTCAGTCCGTCCGCGACTTCATCGCCGGTGAGCTGCGGGAGGCCGCCTGATGGCCACTCGACGGAGTCGGGGCGATGGTGGTCTCCACTGGGACGACAAGCGGCAACGCTGGATCGCCACGGCCAGTCTGGGATTCGATCCCAGCTGTAAGCGAATGGTGAAGCGGGCGAGTGGTGTCACCAAGACGGCGGCGAAGAACAAACTGAAAGAGATCCTTCGGGACTATGAAGACGGCCTTGCCATCGCGCCGACCGGCTACACGGTCAAGGACGCTGTGACCGATTGGCTCTCGTACGGTCTCGCCGGTCGTGATCCGGCCACGATCAAGACGAACACGATCCTGTGCAACACCCACATCATCCCGGCCCTGGGTGCCAGAAAGCTCCGGGACCTCAGCGCCGACGATGTGGACAGATGGCTGGATGCCAAGGCCAAGGTCCTCAGTACTCGGTCCCTGCAAGGAATCCGCTCGTGCCTCAACCGTGCGGTCAAGCGGGCCATGGCCCGGGACAAAGTGAAGCGGAATGTCGGGGAACTGTGCGCTGTGCCCACCGGCCGCGCGGGCCGGCCGTCCAAGTCGCTCAACCTCGCACAGGCGGAAGCGGTGCTCGTCGCGGCCGAGGACTCCTCGTTGTCCGCCTACTTCGTGGTCTCGCTGCTCACCGGCGGGCGCACCGAGGAGATGCGGCCTCTCCGCTGGGACCACGTCGACCTTGACGGGGTCCGGGACGCCATTCCGGAAATCCCAGCGCACATTGCGGTATGGCGCTCGGTCCGGAGCACGGGGGACACCAAGACACGGAAGTCCCGCCGGACCCTGGCCCTGCCCGGCCGGGCGATCGATGCCCTGAGGGTCCAGCGGGAGCGTCAGGGCTGGCAGCGGGTCGCGGCCGGTGATCAGTGGCAGGAGACCGGTCTCGTCTTCACCTCGGCCGTGGGCACCGAACTGGACGCGGCGAACGTCCGGCGCGAATTCCGGAGGATCCTCACGAGGGTCGCCCGGATGCCCGGAATCGAGATCGAGCCGCATGAGTGGACGAGGCGGGAGACCCGGACATCCTTCGTCTCGATCCTGTCCGATCGAGGCATCCCGCTGGAGGAGATCTCCCGGCTCGTCGGCCACTCCAGCACGGCCGTCACAGAGGAGGTCTGCCGGAAGCAGATCCGCCCAGTGATCCAGACCGGGGCCGTCGCCATGGACGGGATCTTCGGCACTCCGCCGCCCCCGAAACGGTAGTCACGCAGTTAGTCACGCAAAAAGGTCAGGATCTACATCTCTACTGTAGATGTAGATCCTGACCTCATGCGTAGCTGTCGGGGTGGCGGGATTTGAACCCACGACCTCTTCGTCCCGAACGAAGCGCGCTGCCAAGCTGCGCTACACCCCGATGTCGTCACTGTCGTGGCGACATCGATTACTTTAGCCCACCCGCGCTCCCAGACGAAATCCGGTTTCCGCGTGGCCCGGGTGGGCTCTCCAGGGCCGGTCAGGGCCACTGCCAGAGCCCGGCCAGGGCACGGTCAGGGGCGTTCGACCAAGGTCAGCAGGGTTGCCTCGGGGGGGCAGGCGAAGCGGACCGGGGTGTAGCGGCTGGTGCCGCAGCCGGCCGAGACGTGGAGGTGGGAGACCTGGCCGCCCGACTCGTGGGTGGACAGGCCCTTCACCCGGCCGGTGTCCAGGTCGCAGTTGGTGACCAGGGCTCCGTAGAAGGGGATGCACAGCTGGCCGCCGTGGGTGTGACCGGCCAGGATCAGGGGGTAGCCGTCCGCGGTGAAGGCGTCCAGGGCGCGCAGATACGGGGCGTGGACTATCGCCAGGGAGAGATCGGCGTCCTGCTCGGGGCCGCCCGCGACCTCCTCGTAACGGTCGCGCTTGATGTGCGGGTCGTCCAGGCCGGTGAAGGCCAGCTCGTACCCCTCCAGCTTCAGCCGGCCGCGGGTGTTGTTGAGGCCCACCCACCCCGCGGTGTCGAAGGCGTCGCGCAGCTCTTCCCACGGGTTGTGGACCACATTCACCGCCGGGCCGTTGCCATTGAGGCCGTGGCGGCCCTGGGCCTTCTCGAAGAGATAGCGGGCCGGGTTGCGCAGCGTGGGGCCGTAGTAGTCGTTCGAGCCGAAGACATAGACGCCCGGGAACTCCATCAGCGGACCCAGCGCGTCCAGCAGCTCGGGGACACCCTTCGGGTCGGAGAGGTTGTCGCCCGTGTTGACCACGAAGTCCGGGCGGAGGCCGGCGAGGGACTGGAGCCAGGCACGCTTCTTGCGCTGGCCGCTGACCATGTGGATGTCGGAGACCTGGAGGACCCGGAGCGGGCGCATCCCTCTGGGCAGTACGGGGACCGTCAGCCGTCGCAGTCGGAAGGAACGGGCCTCGAAGCCGGCCGCGTAGGCGATGCCGGCCGCGCCGACTGCCGTGATGGCCAGGGGAACTCCATAACGTGCGCGCATACGTCCATCGTTGCAGACCCGGTGGTAGGGGGCGCGGGGCGGGGCCGCCCTGGTGATCTTGGGGCGGCGGGGCCGGCGCACACAGGTCTCCCCGCCCGCCGCGCCCGGGAAAATGGCGCAGCGCTCACCCGTCCCCACCTGCCACACTCATTGGTATGACCACGCTCAAGTCCAGGCTCAAGGAAGATCTCACCGCTGCCATCAGGGCGCGCGACGAGCTGCGCTCGTCCACGCTCCGGCTGACGCTCACCGCCATCACCAAGGAAGAGGTGTCCGGCACGAGTGCCCGGGAGCTCTCCGACGACGAGGTTCAGAAGGTGATCGCCAAGGAGGCGAAGAAGCGCCGCGAGGCCGCCGAGGCGTTCTCCAAGGGCGGGCGGGCCGCGCAGGCCGAGCGGGAGGAGGCCGAGGGGGTCATCCTCGCCGCGTATCTTCCGCAGCCGCTGACCGATGACGAGCTGCGGCGGATCGTCGGCGAGGCCGTCGCCGAGGCCAGGGCGGGCGGCGCCGAGGGTCCGCGGGCCATGGGCGCCGTGATGAAGATCGTCAACCCGAAGCTGGGCGGGCGCGCCGAGGGCGGCCGGGTCGCCGCCGTGGTGAAGGAGCTGCTCGCGGGCTGAGCCGGCGACGGCACGGGGCGAGCAGGGCCGAGCTGGTGTCGACACTGTCCGAGCAGGGCCGAGCCGGTGTCGGCACGGCGCGAACACGGGCTGATCACCGCGCAAGCAGGACTGAGCCGGCGACGGCACCGCGCGAGCGGGGCCGAGCACCGCGCGCCTCCCGGGCCGGGCGGCACCCGACCCGGTCGAGCCGTACACCGGGCCGGCGGGCCGAAGAGGACACAGCGCGCAGACACACACGGAGGGGCCCGGGTCACCGACCCGGGCCCCTCCGCTGTCGTCCGTGCGCGGTCAGCGACCGCCGCCGTCCTGGCCCTCGGTCCGGCCCGGCATCTGGCCGTTGTTCCCGTTGCCCTGGCTGCCGCCGTCGCCCCCGCCGACCAGGCCGGGTCCTACGGAGATACCGGGGAGCGGCCCCTGGCCGTCACCGCCGCCGTCGCCATTGCCGGGCCTGCCGTCGTCCTGGCCGTTGCCGCCATTGCCGCCGTCGCCTTCCCAGCCGCCGCCGCCATTGCTCCGGCCGTCACCGTCTCCGTCGCCGCCGTCCCCATCGCCGTCTCCGTCGCCGTCCCCGTCACCGCCGGGCTCCTCGCCCTTGGGCGCGTCCGGGATGTGCACGGTGCTGAAGGGCGGGGCGTCCCTGCCCTCCAGCGCGCCGCCCATGGCCTCGCGCCAGATCGGACCGGGGACCTCGCCACCGAAGACCTTGGGGAAGTAGCGGCCGCCGATGTTGATGTTCACCATCTCGACCTGCTGGCTCGGGCTGCCCACCCACACCGCGCCGGAGAGGTTGGGGGTGTAACCGGCGAACCACGCGTTCTTCCGGCCGTCCGTCGTACCGGTCTTGCCGGCATTGGCACGGTCGGGCAGACCGGCCTTCTTGCCCGTGCCGGACTCGACCACTCCGGAGAGCAGGGTGTTGATCGTGTCGGCCGTGCGCTCCGACATCGCGCGCTTGCAGGAGCTCTTCGGCACCTTCAGGCTGTCACCGGTCGCCGTGGTGATCGACTCGATGGCGGTCGGGGTGCAGTACATGCCGCGGTTGGCGAAGGTGGCGTACGCGTTGGCCATCACCAGCGGGGAGATACCCGTCGAGCCGAGCGTCAGGGTGGAGGGCGAGACCGGCAGCTTGGTGCCGTTGCCCTGGACCACACCGAGCTTGTCGGTCATCTCCACGACCGGGCAGAGGCCGGTGTCGTCGACCATCTGGACGAAGTAGGTGTTGACCGAGAGCGCCATCGCCTCCTTGAGGTCGTACGGGCCGACCTCCGCGGAGTTCTCGTTCTCCAGCTTGTCGCCCTGGTTGACCCACGGCTTGTTGTCGCAGGTCGGGATGGAGTCGGGGTAGGGCATCTGGTACGGCGAGGGGTAGACCTGCGTCGCGGGCTTCCCGCTCTCTATGGCCGCCGCCGCCACGAAGGGCTTGAAGGTCGATCCGACCGGGAAGCCGAAGTTCGAGCCGCCGTGCTTCTGGTCGACCGAGTAGTTGATCTGGGTCTCGTTCTTCCCGAAGCCGTACGGGCGGGACTGGCCCATCGCCATGATCTTGCCGGTCCCGGGCTCGACCATGGTCACCGCGCTGGCGACCCGGTCGGACTTCTTCACGTACTCCCTGATCGACGACTGCGCCGACTTCTGCGCCTTGGGGTCCAGCGTCGTCCGGATCGTCAGGCCGCCCTGGTTCCAGACCTTGGCCCGGGCCTCCTTCGTCTTGCCGAAGACCGGGTCGGAGAGGAAGGTCGCGCGGACGTAGTCGCAGAAGAAGCCGGCGCCGTTGGTCGCGGTGATGCAGCCGTTCTTCGGGCGGCTCACCTTGAGGTTGATCTCGGTCGCCTTGGCGCGCTCCGCCTCGGCCCGGGTGATGTCGCCGACCTCGGCCATGCGCTGGAGCACGATGTTCCGGCGCTTGGTCGCCTCCTCGGCGTCATTGACCGGGTCGTAGCGGCTGGGGGACTGGACGAGACCGGCGAGCATCGCCGCCTCCTCCAGCTCCAGATCCTTGGCCGGCTTGGAGAAGTAGCGCTTGGACGCCGCCTCGACGCCGTACGCCTGCTGGCCGAAGAAGGTGATGTTGAGGTAGTTCTCCAGAATCTTCTTCTTGCCCAGCTCCTCCTCGACCTGAATCGCGTACTTCAGCTCCTGGATCTTGCGGCCGAGCGTCTGCTGCGTGGCGAGGGCGACCTTCTCCGGGTCGTCGCCCGCCTCCTCCACGAAGACGTTCTTCACATACTGCTGGGTCAGTGTCGACGCGCCCTGGGTGACACCGCCGCTCGTCGCGTTCTTGTTGAGCGCGCGCAGTACGCCCTTGAGGTCGATCGCGCCGTGCTCGTAGAAGCGCGAGTCCTCAATGGCGATGATCGCCTTCTGCATATAGGGCGAGATGTCGGCGAGCGGCACCACGGTCCGGTCGCGGGAGTAGATCGACGCGATGGTCTTGCCCTTGGCGTCCAGCACCGTGGTGCGCTGGCTGAGCGGGGGCTGCTTGAGGTTGGCCGGGATTTCGTCGAATTCCTTGACCGTCCCCTTGGCGGCGAGCCCCAGCACACCGGCGGCGGGCAGGGCGATGCCCGCCAGCACTGCTCCGGAGAGCACACTGACACCGAGGAACTTGGCGGCTTGTTGGGTCCCGGTCAGACCGCCACCGGAGCGCTTCTTTGGCATGCAAGCAGCCTAATCCGTAGTTATGAGCGTTCCGCAGGAGCGGGTGCTTCTCGGAGCGTTCGAGTACCAGACCGTGACATCCGGGTGCCGCCGACCGGCGGTGTTCCCGTCCGCGCCGCGCCGCGGACACGGCCGGCAGCCGGCGGCGGCACCTTCCCGGGGCCTCGGCCGGGGGCCGCGCGGCAACGCGAGAGGCCGGCGTTCCCGTTCGCCGGACAGGCGTATGGGCATTGGCCTAAGCTGCTCTCAACTGTCACAACAGTGCGGTTTCGTATCAAGGCATTCCCGGAATCCACAGCAAGTTCTCATGTGGTCCGAGGCTCGTCCCGTAGTCACTGCGGCAGCGGGGACAGTCGAATCGGAATCTCGCATTCCATGTCCGAATTCAAGGCGAATCCGTCTTATGTTCCGTCCTGAGCCCTCTTTTCATGGGTTGGTATGGGATGTTTTGGCGGATTAATCCTTTATGCCTTCTGGTCACTCCCCTGGGTGATCTGCCGCGTACGCATAGTCCGTTCGGGCCATTCAAGATTGGGCCCGAAGGGGGTGTTGCGCTGTGCCCGCCTTCCGTAACGTCCTCAACTGGCAGCGGTGAATATGCCGCTACCGCCGTGGGGGAGCCTCGATTCGGGAGAGGACGGCGCCGGGATGGGCTGGGTAACCGACTGGAGTGCGCAGGCAGCCTGCCGCACTACCGATCCGGATGAACTGTTCGTACAAGGGGCAGCGCAGAACAGGGCCAAGGCGGTGTGCACCGGATGCCCGGTGCGGACCGAATGCCTGGCCGATGCCCTCGACAATCGCGTCGAATTCGGGGTGTGGGGCGGGATGACCGAGCGGGAACGCCGTGCGCTGTTGCGCAGGCGGCCCACGGTCACTTCCTGGCGCAGACTCCTGGAGACGGCGCGTACGGAGTACGAGCGCAGTGCGGGCATTCTGCCCGTCGGGCTCGACGACGACGAGACATATGAGACATACGCGGCCGTCGGGTAGGACACCCGGCCGCCGTACGGAGCCCTGGGCTCCCACTCCTCGTACCGCTGGGCACCCCTCGTACGCGGGCGCACACCTCGCCCTCGTACCCGCGGTCCGGCCACGACGCCGTGCACACACGGCGGCCGTGCGCACACCGGACCGGTGCCGCGGGACGGGCCGGCCGCCGCGGGCGGCTACACCGCTCCGGCCGGACCACCACCGCCGGTCGCGAGCTGATCACCAATGGCCCGCAGGCCCGCGAGATCGTGTACGTCACTGGGCAGGGCGGCCACCTGCGCCACCGCCACCTCGGGATGCAGTGCGGTGAAGCGGTCGCGGGTGCGCTCCTCGCGGGCGAGGACCTGCATCCTTTCCGCGTGCAGCCGGAGCAGGGCCGCCGTCAGCTGTTCTGCGGTGTGGTGATCCGCCTGATGTGCCGGTGCCTGCCGCGCGGGCGGCTGTGCGCCGTCCGTGTTCGTGTCGGCAGCCGCCGTGTCCGTGCCGGCCGCCGTGTCCGCGGCGTGCTCGCTGATCGCGGCGTGCTCCGTGCTCGCGGTGTTCTCGGAGGTCTCGGCGTTCTCGGTGGGAGGGGTCTGCTCCGCCGGTACGGGAACGGGCGGAAGGGCGCCGGGCTCAGGGCTGTCGCCGGAGAGCTCGGAGGCATCGCGGTGGGGCTCGGGGATCTGCGCCGGGGAGTGATCCGCGGGCGGGGGGCCGGGAGGGGCGCCCGTGGTCTCACGAACATCAGTCTTCCCGCCGGCCTGATCGACAATGCCGTCGCCGTCAAGATTTTCTGACGTAATTTCCATGGCAAGGATCTCCGCCGCCGCCAGCGCCCGTTCGGCCGAGAGCCCCGCCGCGCCGCTGCCGTGAACCCGGTTCAGCACCAGCCCCGCGAGCGGCATCTCCTCCTCCGCCAGCCGCTCCACGAAGTAGGCCGCCTCCCGCAGCGCGTCCCGCTCCGGTGCCGCCACCACCAGGAAGGCGGTGCCCGGTGCCTGGAGCAGGCGGAAGGTGGCGTCGGCCCGGGTGCGGAACCCGCCGAACATCGTGTCCATCGCGGAGACGAAGGTCTGCACATCCCGCAGCAGCTGACCGCCCAGCAGCTTGCCCAGGGTTCCGGTCATCATCGACATGCCGACATTGAGGAACTTCATCCCCGCCCGGCCGCCCATCTTCGCCGGGGCGACGAGCAGCTTGATCAGCTTCCCGTCCAGAAAGGACCCCAGCCGCTTCGGCGCGTCCAGGAAGTCCAGCGCACTCCGCGACGGCGGGGTGTCGACGACGATCAGATCCCACTCGTCCCGCGCCCGGAGCTGGCCGAGCTTCTCCATCGCCATGTACTCCTGCGTACCGGCGAATCCGGCCGACAGGGACTGATAGAAGGGATTCTCCAGAATCGCGCGGGCCCGCTCGGGATCCGCGTGCGCCTCGACGATCTCGTCGAAGGTCCGCTTCATGTCCAGCATCATGGCGTGCAGCTCGCCGCCGGGCCGTTCCCCGTCGGTCTCTATGCCCTTGACCTGCCGCGGCGTGTTGTCGAGTGAATCGATACCGAGCGACTGGGCCAGCCGCCGGGCCGGGTCGATGGTCAGCACCACCACCCGCCGGCCGCGCTCAGCCGCCCGTACGCCGAGGGCCGCCGCGGTGGTCGTCTTGCCCACGCCGCCCGAACCGCAGCAGACGATGATCCGGGTGGCCGGATCATCGAGGAGGGGATCGATCGCGAGCGGGGTCGCCGACGCGTCCAGAGTCATGAGCCGGTCCCTTGCTTCCGCAGTTCCCGCGCCAGGTGGTAGAGCCCGGCGAGATCCACTCCCTCGCTCAGCAGGGGGAGTTCGTACGACGGCAGTTCCAGCCGGTCCAGCGCGGCCCGCTGCTCCCGCTCCAGCTCCACGCGCTGGGCGTGGTCCGCGGCCTGGTCGAGCAGCGGGCCGACGAGCCGGGCGCCGCCGCCGACCCCGGCGCCGGCCAGCGCGGCGGCGATCTCCTCGCGCCGTCCGTCCGCCGCGTCGCGCACCGATTCCTCGTCCAGGATGTGCGGGCGGACCATGTTCACGATCACCCTGCCCACCGCGAGATCGGCGGCGCGCAGCTCGGCGACCCCGTCGGCGGTCTCCTGGACCGGCATCTCCTCCAGCAGCGTGACCAGATGGACCGCTGTCCTGGGGGATTTGAGCACCCGCATCACGGACTGCGCCTGATTGTGTATCGGCCCGAACTTCGCCAGCCCGGCCACCTCGTCGTTCACATTGAGGAAGCGGGTGATCCGGCCGGTGGGCGGGGCGTCCATCACCACATGGTCATAGACGAACGAGCCCTGCTTGGTCCGGCGCCGCACGGCTTCGCACGCCTTGCCGGTGAGCAGCACATCGCGCACACCGGGGGCGATGGTGGTGGCGAAGTCGATGGCTCCGAGCTTCTTGAGCGCCCGGCCCGCGCTGCCGAGCTTGTAGAACATCTGGAGGTAGTCCAGCAGCGCCCGCTCGGCGTCGATGGCCAGGGCGAAGACCTCGCCGCCGCCGGAGGAGACGGCGATCTTCCGTTCCTCGTACGGCAGCGCCTCGGTCTCGAAGAGCTGGGCGATGCCCTGTCTTCCCTCCACCTCCACGAGGAGAGTGCGCTTTCCCTCGGTCGCGAGGGCGAGCGCGAGTGCGGCGGCCACCGTGGTCTTGCCGGTGCCACCCTTGCCGCTGACGACCTGGAGCCTGCTCACGCATTCGAGCCTAATTCCTTTCCCCTCACAACGGTGGCGCCGGGTGGGGTTGCCGGGGTGTTCGGGGAGTCGGGCCGGTCACACCCGGGCGGGCACGGGGGCCGCGGCCCGGATTCCGGCCGTCCGCTGTCGTGTTTGAGGCGGTATGGACGTCTGACTCGCCGTCGGCCCGCCGCTTCGGCTCCAGGGGTTCCGCCGCCCCGGGTCCAGTGGCCCTCGACCGCGGCGCTACGGCTACAGTCGGCCCATGACCAAGTGGGAATACGTCACCGTGCCCCTTCTCGTGCACGCGACCAAGCAGATTCTGGACACCTGGGGCGAGGACGGCTGGGAGCTCGTCCAGGTCGTTCCCGGGCCGAACAACCCCGAGCAGCTCGTGGCGTATCTGAAGCGGCAGAAGCCGTGAGCGGCGCCGTCGAGGCCAGGCTCGCCGAACTGGGCCTGACACTGCCCGCCGTCGTGCCGCCGCTGGCCTCGTACCAGCCGGCCGTGGTCTCGGGCTCGTATGTCTACACCGCGGGTCAGCTCCCGATGGTGGAGGGCAAGCTTCCGGTCACCGGCAAGGTGGGCGCCGAGGTCACCCCCGAGGAGGCGAAGGAGCTGGCCCGCGTCTGCGCGCTCAACGCCCTCGCCGCCGTGAAATCGGTCACCGGTGATCTGGACCGGGTCGCGCGGGTGGTGAAGGTGGTCGGCTTCGTGGCGTCCGCCTCGGACTTCACCGGCCAGCCCGCCGTCCTCAACGGCGCGAGCGAGCTGCTGGGCGAGGTGTTCGGCGACCGCGGGGTGCACGCCCGCAGCGCCGTGGGTGTCGCGGTGCTCCCGCTGGACGCCCCGGTCGAGGTCGAACTCCAGGTGGAGCTGGTCCAGGGCTGATCCCCCCTTTCCACAGGTGTACGGCCCCGGGCCCGCCGGTTCTCCCGGCCGGGCCCGGGGCCGTCCGCTGTCCGTCCGCCGTCCGCCCGCGCGGCGCCCGGGCCGGGTGTGCCGCACCTGCCGGGCGTGCCGTACGGAGCCGTTCCCTCTCGAACATTCGGGCGCCGGCGCATAGCATCCGGCCATGTCCCAAGGTCAGTGGTACCCACCGGAATGGCCGGAGCGGATCCGCGCCCTCGCGAGCGGTGCGCTCACCCCCGTGCCGCCCAGACGGGCCGCCACCGTGATGCTGCTGCGCGACACCCCCGACGGCCCCTCGGTCCACATGCTGCGGCGGCGTGCCTCCATGGCCTTCGCCGGCGGGGCGTACGCCTATCCGGGCGGCGGGGTCGACGAGCGGGACGCGCGCCCGGTCCGCTGGGCCGGCCCCTCCCGGGCGGAGTGGGCGGCGCGGCTCGGGGTGGACGAGGCGGGGGCGCAGGCGGTGGTCTGCGCGGCGGTCAGGGAGACCTTCGAGGAGGCGGGCGTACTCCTCGCGGGGCTGACCGGCGACACCGTGATCGGGGCCACCGCCGGCGAGGAGTGGGAGAGCGACCGCCGGGCGCTGGTCGGCCGCGAGCTCTCCTTCGCGGAGTTCCTGGACCGGCGCGGGCTGGTGCTGCGCTCCGATCTGCTGGGTGCCTGGGCACGCTGGATCACCCCCGAGTTCGAGCCGCGCCGCTATGACACCTGGTTCTTCGTCGCCGCGCTCCCTCAGGGGCAGCGCGCCCGCAATGCCTCCACCGAGGCGGACCGCACCGTGTGGATCCGGCCCGCCGAGGCCGCCGCGGGCTATGACGGGGGCGATCTGCTGATGATGCCGCCGACCATCTCGACCCTGCGGTCCCTGCTGCCGTACGCCACCGCCGCCGAGGCGCTGGGCGCGGCGGACGGGCGGGATCTGGCCCCCGTACTGGCCGAGGCCCGGCTGGAGGGCGGTGAGCTGGTCCTCAGCTGGCCGGGTCACGAGGAGTTCACCAAGCACATTCCGACAACCGGGGGAGCCCGGTGAGCGGCGTGGGGACTGCGGCGGGAAGGAGCCCGATGAGCACCGGGACAGTGGCGGGAGGAGCCCGATGAACGGCACCGGGAGCGCGGCGGGGGTACCGCGGTGAGCGGCGCGGAGCAGCTTCCCGGGCGGCCCCGCGACGGCGGGCTCGACGGCCCCGCGACGGCCCGCGCCGTCCGTGTGCGGGCACCCAATCCGTCCGCGATGACGCTCGACGGCACCAACACCTGGATCGTCTCCGAACCGGACTCCGACACGGCGGTGGTGATCGACCCCGGACCGCTGGACGAGACACATCTGCGCCGGGTGATCGACACCGCGGAGCGGGCGGGCAAGCGGATCGCCCTGACCCTGCTCACCCACCGCCACCCCGACCACTCCGACGGAGCGGTCCGGTTCGCCGAGCTCACGCGTACGGCCGTCCGCGCGCTGGACCCGGCGCACCGGCTGGGCGGCGAAGGGCTCACGGAGGGTGAGGTGATCGACACCGGGGGGCTGGAGCTGAGGGTGCTGCTCACCCCCGGGCACACCTCGGACTCGCTCTGCCTCCATCTCCCCGCCGACCGGGCCGTGCTCACCGGGGACACGGTTCTCGGCCGGGGAACGACGGTGGTCGCGCACCCCGACGGGCGGCTCGGCGACTATCTCGACTCCCTCCGCAGGCTCCGCGCGCTGGCCGTCGACGAAGGGGTGCGCACGGTGCTGCCGGGCCACGGGCCGGTTCTGGACGACGCGCTGGGCGTGATCGAGTTCTATCTCGCCCACCGGGCGAGCCGGCTCGCACAGGTGGAGACGGCGGTCGAGAACGGCCGGCGGACGGCCGCCGAGGTGGTGGCCCAGGTGTACGCAGGGGTCGACCCGTCGCTCCTGCCCGCCGCGGAGCTCTCGGTGGAAGCGCAACTGGAGTATCTGCGGGAGCGCGGACTGATCTGACCATCCCATCGGCGAACCGCTCCGGCCCCCCGGGCGTCAGAAGTGCTGAGCGGTGATTTACGCTCCGTTTACTTCTGACATTTCTCTGGGGGGCTTCCGTGTTCGTCCTTTTCGTCCTGCTGCTGATCGCGGCGGCGGTCCTGTACTTCGTGGGCCGGGCCAATGAGAGCCGCGGTTTCAAGCTCGGCTCCCTGGGTGCCCTGATAGCCGGGGTGTTCGCGGGCATCGCCAGCTGTGTGCATGTGATCAGCGCGTACGAGGTCGGGGTGCCGGTCACCTTCGGCAAGGTCGGCAAGCCCATGACCTCGGGGATGAACCTCACCTCGCCCTTCACCAGCGTCACGACCTTCTCCACCCGGCCGGTCGACCTCAATCTCTCCGGCAAGGACGTGATCGAGGTCCGTTCCCGGCAGGGCGGTGTGATGTTCGTCGAGGTGACGGTGAAGTGGGCGGTGACGCCCGCCAAGTCGGTCGAGCTCTACAAGCTCGCGGGCAGCGAGGACGCGATCCAGCAGCGGCTGGTCTTCCCGGACAGCCGGGAGATCGTCCGCAATGTCTTCGCCCGGCACACGAGCGAGGAGGGCTACTCCTCGGCACGCGAGAAGATCAACACGGAGATCGGCGATCTGATCCAGGAGCGGCTGGCGCCGCGCGGGATCGATGTCACCACCGTCAATCTGCGCAATGTGAAGCCGTCCGACCAGCTTCAGGAGCAGATCGACCGGAAGATCCAGCAGGAACAGGCCACCGAGCGGGCGGCCGAGTCGGCCCGCACGGCGAAGGCGGAGGCGGAGAAGACCCGGATCGAGGCGCAGTCGAACGCCGAGCGCCGCAAGATCGAGGCCGAGGGTCACGCCAAGGCGAACAAGATCGTCAATGACTCGCTCACCGAGAAGGTCCTGCTCAACCGCTGCATAGACGCCTTCAAGGAGGCGGCGGCGGAGAATCCGGTGTACGCCGTGCCGTGCGGCGGCGGCAGCGGCAACGCGCTGATCGTGGACGGCACCGGCAAGAAGAAGTGACCGGCGCTCGAAGCGTGGAAGCGGCCGGCATGCGCGAGGCCGAAGCGGCCGGCAGCCGGGAGACGGAAGCGGCCGGCATGCGCGAGGCGGAAGCGCCCCGCAGCCGGAGAGCGGAAGCACCCGGCGCCCGCCGGGACGAAGCGGCGGCCGGCTGACCCGGGCCGCCCGGCCGCGGCGGCCGTACACCCCATGGATACGGGTGAGGGCCCGTCCGGAAAGATCCGGACGGGCCCTCACCCGTACTCCCGGCCGCGTGCGCGCGGCGCGGCGTCAGCGGGAGCGCTTGGCCAGCCGCTCCACGTCGAGCAGGATCACGGCCCGGGCCTCCAGCCGCAGCCAGCCGCGCTGGGCGAAGTCGGCCAGGGCCTTGTTCACCGTCTCGCGGGAGGCGCCGACGAGCTGGGCCAGCTCTTCCTGGGTCAGGTCGTGGACCACATGGATGCCTTCCTCCGACTGCACGCCGAAGCGGCGCGACAGATCGAGGAGGGCCCTGGCCACTCGTCCCGGCACATCGGAGAAGACCAGGTCGGACATCTGGTCATTGGTCTTGCGCAGCCGGCGGGCGACCGCGCGCAGCAGGGCGGTGGCGACCTCGGGGCGGGCGTTCAGCCAGGGCTGAAGGTCGCCGTGGCCCAGACCGAGGAGTTTGACCTCGGTCAGTGCGGTGGCGGTCGCCGTGCGCGGGCCGGGGTCGAAGAGCGAGAGCTCGCCGATCAGCTCTCCGGGGCCGAGGACGGCGAGCATGTTCTCGCGGCCGTCGGGGGAGGTGCGGTGCAGCTTGACCTTGCCCTCGGTGACCACATAGAGGCGGTCGCCCGGGTCGCCCTCGTGGAAGAGCGCGTCGCCGCGGGCGAGCGTCACCTCACTCATCGAGCCGCGGAGCTCCGCGGCCTGCTCGTCATCGAGCGCCGCGAAGAGCGGGGCGCGCCGCAGAACGTCGTCCACGAGTTCTCTCCTTGTCGACCTGCTCAGGGACCGTGGCCCCCATGATGCCGGACCGCAACTGTGGCGGTCCGGGGGACACTGCGTAGGACAGCCTGTCCACCGCAGACCCCTGGCAAGTAAATATTCATGCGATCAATCACAACAAGTCTGACGCACTGGAGCGTCTGTTCGTACGGCAGGGGGCCGATTGGGTCCGGATTACCGGTGACCGGGGCGGATGTCGGTGCCGGACCGTAGGCTGGCGTGGTGTCCAATTCGCCGGTGAGAGCGCAGGCCAAGGGGGCTGGAGGAGTGTCCGCCAAGGTGAATTCCGCTGTGGGCGAACAGCCGCCAATCGGTGCCCGAAAAGCCGCAAATCAGAATAAATCGGAATCCCGTCCGGTGCGTGGGAAGACTCCCGGGCCGCGTTCGAAGGAGCAGCCCGATTCGAACGCCGGCGGGGGCGCGCGAGCCGCCGCGGGGCCGGGAAGCCGGAGCGCGGGTGCGTCCGCCGGCCCCGGGGGCCGGAGCGCGGGTGCGTCCGGGGGGCGGGCCGCCGGCAAGCCCGAGTCGCGGCTGGCGATGGTCCGCCGGGCCCGCCGCATCAACCGGGAGCTCGCCGAGGTCTACCCCTGGGCCCACCCCGAGCTGGACTTCCGCAACCCCTTCGAGCTGCTGGTCGCCACCGTCCTCTCCGCCCAGACGACCGATCTGCGGGTCAATCAGACGACCCCGGCGCTCTTCGCGAAGTACCCGGCGCCCGAGGATCTGGCCGCCGCGTCCCCGGAGGAGGTGGAGGAGATCATCCGCCCCACCGGCTTCTTCCGGGCCAAGACGAAGTCCCTGCTCGGCCTCTCCGCCGCGCTCCGGGACAATTTCGGCGGCGAGGTGCCCGGCCGGCTGGAGGATCTGGTCACCCTGCCCGGAGTCGGCCGTAAAACGGCTTTTGTCGTACTCGGCAATGCCTTCGGCGTCCCCGGTATCACCGTCGACACCCACTTCGGCCGGCTGGTGCGCCGCTGGAAGTGGACCGAGCAGGAGGACCCGGTGAAGGTCGAGGCCGAGATCGCCGAGATCTTCCCGAAGTCCGAGTGGACGATGCTCTCGCACCGGGTGATCTTCCACGGCCGCCGTATCTGCCACTCCCGCAAGCCCGCCTGCGGGGCCTGCCCGATCGCCCATCTCTGCCCCTCGTACGGCGAGGGCGAGACGGATCCGGAGAAGGCGCGGAAGCTCCTCAAGTACGAGATGGGCGGTCGGCCCGGCCAGCGGCTCAGCCCGCCGCCCGGCTACCCGGGCAGCCCCGCCCCGCCGGCGGGCGCCCCGGACCCGGACGAAACGGCCCCGGGTGAGGCCGGATGACGGAACGATCCGCGCGCCCCGGCGCGTTGTGAACAAGGGGGTGCCCATGCGTACGGATGAAGAGACCCATGGCGGGAACGGGCCGGTGAGCGGCCCGGTGCGCGGCGGCGCGACGGCCGTCACGACCGAGGGGCTGCCCGGCTGGCTCCACCCCGTGGTGTCGGCCATGGGCACCGTCCGGGCCCGCCAGCTCAGCCGGTTCCTCCCGCCCGAGGGCGGCGGAGGGCGGCAGTCCGCGGTCCTGGTGCTCTTCGGCGAGGGGCCGAGCGGGCCTGAGCTGCTGCTGATGGAGAGATCGGGCACCCTGCGCGCCCATGCGGGGCAGCCGTCCTTCCCCGGCGGCGCGCTCGATCCGCAGGACGGCGACCCGGCCGGCGCCGGCCCGCTGTGCGCGGCACTGCGCGAGGCCGAGGAGGAGACCGGGCTCGATCCGTCCGGGGTCCAGCTCTTCGGCGTCCTGCCCAAGCTCTACATTCCGGTGAGCGGCTTCGTGGTCACCCCCGTCCTGGGCTGGTGGCACACCCCCAGCCCCATCGGAGCGGTCGACCCCGCCGAGACCGCGCGGGTCTTCACCGTTCCCGTGGCGGATCTCACCAATCCGGCGAATCGCGCCATGGCGGTGCACCCCAGCGGCTATCTCGGCCCGGCGTTCACCGTTCAGTCCGCGCTCGTCTGGGGGTTCACCGCCGGTGTGATCGACCGGATTCTGCACTTCGCGGGCTGGGAGCGTCCCTGGGACCGGGAGAGACAGGTCCCGCTGGAGTGGCACGCATGACAGGCTGATCTCCGACCTTCCCGATCCACCCATCCACGGCCACGGTGACCGACCGGATCCCTTCCGGTGCCGCAGACGGCATCCCGGTGCCGCGGGCGACGAAATAGCGAGGCAATCGACGGTGAACGTGCTGGACATCCTGTTGCTGGTCGCCGCCGTCTGGTTCGCGATCGTCGGCTATCGACAGGGCTTCGTCGTCGGCATTCTGTCCGTGATCGGGTTCCTCGGCGGCGGACTGATCGCCGTCTATCTCCTGCCGCTGATCTGGGACAGAGTCACGGACGAGTCCGACGGCTCCCAGGTGTCCACCACCGTCGCGGTGGTCGCGGTGGTCATCGTGATCGTCTGTGCCTCGGTGGGCCAGGCGTTCACCACCCATCTCGGCAACAAACTCCGCCTCCACATCACCTGGACGCCGGCCCGCGCGCTGGACGCCACCGGCGGCGCGCTGGTCAATGTGGTCGCGATGCTGCTGGTGGCCTGGCTGATCGGCTCGGCGCTGGCCGGCACCTCACTGCCCACCCTGGGCAAGGAGGTCCGCGGCTCCAAGGTGCTCCTCGGCGTCTCCCGGGTGATGCCGTCTCAGGCGGCGGGCTGGTTCAGCGACTTCTCCTCCGTACTCGCCCAGAACGGCCTGCCGCAGGTCTTCAGCCCGTTCTCCAATGAGCCCATCACCGAGGTCAGGGCCCCCGACCCGGCGCTGGTGGGCAGCCCGGTCGCCGCCCGCGCCAAGAAGTCCATCGTCAAGGTCGTCGGCACCGCGCAGAGCTGCAACAAGGTGCTGGAGGGCACCGGGTTCGTCTTCGGCGAGCGCCGGGTCATGACCAACGCGCATGTCGTCGGAGGCGTGGACGAGCCCACCGTGCAGATAGGCGGTGAGGGCCGGCGGTACGACGCCACGGTCGTGCTCTACGACTGGCAGCGCGACATCGCCGTACTCGACGTGCCGGATCTCGACGCCACACCGCTGCGGTTCGCGGAGCCCGACGCGCGCAGCGGGGACAGTGCGATCGTGGCCGGCTTCCCGGAGAACGGCGCGTACGACGTCCGCTCGGCCCGGGTGCGCGGCCGGATCAACGCCGACGGCCCCGACATCTACCACCGCGGCACCGTGCGCCGCGATGTCTACTCCCTCTTCACCACGGTCCGTCAGGGCAATTCCGGAGGCCCGCTGCTCACCCCCGAGGGCAAGGTCTACGGAGTGATTTTCGCCAGGTCGCTGGACGACCCGGAGACCGGATACGCCCTGACCGTTGACGAGATCGCCGGAGACATCTCGGCCGGCCTCTCCGCGAATCAGGAAGTGGACAGCCAGGGGTGCGCGCTGTAAAGGCCCCGCCCGGGGCTCCCCCCGAAGATCGTCCGGGAGCCGTTGCCCCGAGTCAGGGCCTGGCGGTGGTCACTGACGGGTATGCCGCAGCCTGGCGGAAACCCAACGTGCCCGACGCCTCAGAATGCGGGGAATTCCCACCCCCTGCGCTGAATGGTCATGGCCCTGGCCCTGCGGGCCATCATTGTTGTAGGTGCTCGGCCCATTGGCAGAGCGACGGTTGCGTGCCGCGTCACCGTAGTCGTACGTCCAGCCCATACCGGGACGTGTGCCCGTGGCCCAAGGTCGGTAACCGTGTCCGGGACGCTCAATTGGCCTATGCGCCGGGCATTTGGCTGTTCGTAGGACAAGCGTTCCCCGATGTCGCCGAACGGCCGCCGGCGACGGGCTCGCTGCTCGTACTACCGTACGAATCAAGCCAAGAGCGCCGGGGCCGCGCGGGGGCGGTTCCGGGGCGTACGAAGGGTCAGCGGCGGTCGGGCTCGGGGTCCTTGAGCCAGTTGATCAGCTCGGCGGAGAAGGCGACCGGATCCTCCTCGTGCGGAAAGTGCCCGAGCCCCTCGAACAGCCGCCAGCGATAGGGCGCTTCCACGTACTCGCCCGATCCCGCGGCGCTGCGGGTCCGCATCGCCGAGTCCTCCGAGCCGTGCAGATGAAGCGTCGGCACCCGCACCGGGCGCTTCATCCGGCGGTTGAACTGGATGCCGTCCGGCCGGGCCATCGACCGCACCATCCAGCGGTAGGGCTCGATCGAGCAGTGCGCCGTCGACGGGATCGACATCGCCCTGCGGTAGGTCTCCAGCGCGAGCTCGTCCGGCGGCTTCGGACCCGACCAGTTCCGGATCAGTTCTCCCACCAGCTCCGCGTCATCCGCCACCAGCCGGCGCTCGGGGATCCAGGGCCGCTGGAAGCCCCAGATGTAGGAGCCCGCCCGGCTCTGCGAGAAGTCGGAGAGCATCGCCGAACGCCAGCGGCGCGGATGCGGCATCGAGGAGACCGCCAGCCGGCGGACCAGCTTCGGCCGCATCACCGCGGCCGTCCAGGCCAGATATCCGCCCAGGTCGTGGCCTACCAGGGCGGCGTCCGGCTCGCCGAGCGAGCGGATCACGCCCGTGATGTCGAGGGCGAGATTGGCGGGGTCGTAACCCCGCGGAGTGCGGTCGCTGCCGCCGACACCCCGCAGGTCCATGGCGACGGCCCGGTACCCCGCGCCGGCGAGTGCCGGGAGCTGATGCCGCCAGGTCCACCAGAACTGCGGGAAACCGTGCAGCAGCAGCACCAGCGGCCCGTCACCCATCTCGGCGATGTGGAAGCGCGCGCCATTGGCGGCCACGTCGCGGTGGGTCCAGGGACCATCGATGCGTACGGGGCTTCCATTACCGGTGTCAGGGGCGGTCATGCTGATGAGCGTGCCACACCCGGGCCGTTCCCGTTCGTACCGGCCGCCCGGTCGGACGCGGCGGACGGAGCGGGGGCGGCGGACGGAGCGCTCAGGCGGAGATCTTCGCCCGCGGCTCGCGGGACTCCCGGGGGTGCGGCTTGACGGTCTGGAGGACCGCCGCCGTCTGCTTCGCCGATGCGATGGACTTCTCCGGCGGCTTGACCTTCTTGAACTTGGAGATGGCCAGCAGTGCCAGCACCACCGCCAGCAGAACGAACGCACCGCCGACGATCAGGAAGGACCATGCCAGGCCGAGCCCGAGATTGTGGATCCCGTACGCCGCCGCGAAGCTGAAGACCGGCAGCGAGAACAGCGCCAGCACACCCGCCACGATGATGGCCACCGAGCCGATCGCGCCGCGCTTCACGTCCTGCCGGAGCTCCGCCTTGGCCAGCGCGATCTCATCGTGTACGAGTGCGGACATCTCGGCGGTCGCCGAGGCGACCAGCTGGCCGAGACTGCGCTCGGCACTGGTGCCGGGGTCGCTCATCGCTGCTCCCTCTCTCCTTCGTCTCTCCGGAACGTCGTCTCTCCGGAGCGGGCGTCGCCTCTCCGGAGCGCGGCCGGTCCGGTCGGCCGGTCGGCGGCCGGTCCGGAATCCGCAGGACTCCGCCATCAGATCATGCCGGACGGTCGCCGCCGCCGCTCGACGCCCCCGTCACTTCGGCCATGCGGCGGTGTTCGGCGGCCTTCTTCTCATAGATCTCCGCCATCCGCAGGTGGTACTCCGGGTTGTCCTGCTCGTACACGTCGGGGATGCCGTCCTGGTCCTCGTCGCGCTCCTCCTCCTCGAAGAGGGCACGGTACTTGCGCACCCGCATCTTGAGCAGGACCGCGGCGAGTACGGCGGCGATCAGCGATCCCGTCAGGACGGCGGCCTTCACCTGGTCGGTGAGGACCGGGTCGCCGGAGAAGGCGAGTTCGCCGATGAGGAGCGAGACGGTGAAGCCGATGCCCGCGAGGGTGGCCACGGCGAAGACGTCCGGCCAGGCCAGATCCTCGTTGAGCTCCGCCCGGGTGAAGCGGGCGGCCAGCCAGGTGCCGCCGAAGATGCCGAGGGCCTTGCCGACCACCAGGCCCAGGACGACCCCGAGGGTCTCGGGCTGGGTGAAGACATCGCCCAGCGCGCCCCCGGAGACCGCGACCCCGGCCGAGAAGAGCGCGAAGAGCGGCACCGCCAGCCCGGCCGAGAGCGGGCGCACCAGGTGCTCGATGTGCTCACCGGGGGAGTGGTCCTCGCCCTCGCGCCGGCTGCACCGGAGCATCAGGCCCATCGCGACACCGGCGATCGTGGCGTGCACCCCGCTGTTGTACATCAGCCCCCAGACGACCAGGGCGAGCGGGACATAGACGTACCAGCCGCGGATGTCCTTGCGGAGCAGGAACCAGAAGAGCACCAGACCGGCCACCGCGCCGCCGAGCGCGGCGAAGTTCAGATCGCTGGTGAAGAAGACCGCGATGATCAGGATCGCGAAGAGGTCGTCGACGACGGCGAGGGTGAGCAGAAACGCCCGGAGCGCGGAGGGCAGGGAGGTGCCGATCACCGCCAGCACCGCGAGGGCGAAGGCGATGTCGGTGGCGGTGGGGACCGCCCAGCCGTCGGTGGAGCCGCCGCCCGCGATGTTCACGACCAGATAGACCAGCGCGGGGGCGGCCATTCCGCAGATGGCGGCGATGACGGGGAGGGCCGCCGCCTTGGGGTCGCGCAGTTCGCCGGCGACCAGTTCCCGCTTGAGCTCGATTCCGGCGACGAAGAAGAAGACCGCGAGAAGGCCGTCGGCGGCCCAGTGCTGGAGCGAGAGGTCCAGACCGAGGGAGGCGGGGCCTATGTGGAAGTCGCGCAGTGCGTCGTAGCTCTCGCTGATGGGGGTGTTGGCCCAGATCAGCGCGGCGATGGCGGCCAGCAGCAGCAGTACGCCGCCGACCGTCTCCGTGCGCAGCGCGTCCGCCACGAAGGTGCGCTCGGGGAGAGGGAGTCGGCCGAGGAATTTACGGCGGCTGGGCGCGGCCATGTCAGGGAACCTCCGGGTCGGTCGGGCAGGGCGAAGCACTCGCCGACCAGACTTCCCGGCACACCTGAGTTCTCTTGTCGCGTTCTTGACGCGGGGCCTACCTTACCCAAGGTGCGCAAGGGCTTATCCGGCAATTTTCACTTGTGCTTACTTTAAGGGCATAACGCCCTGTCGGCCGGATGGCGGGGGGCGGGGGCGCTGGGGGCGCGGGCCCGGGGGTTTCGGGTGCGGCCGGCCGGGGTGGCCGGGGTGGCCGGGCCGGCCGGGCCGGCGGGTGCGGCCGGTGGCGTACGGGGCTCTCCGCGCGGGTCCCGGCCGGGCGGCCCGTACGCCTGCCGGGAACGCGGACGGCCGGGGTACCCCCCATGTCGCTGAGGGGTACCCCGGCCGTCCGTCCCCGCCGATGCGCGGGCCGCCCGGCGCCCACCGGCGTCGCCGGGCTCTGTCCGGGTCAGTCCTCCGAGGAGGCGCTCGGGAGCTTGGTCTGGATCAGATCCATGACCGAGGAGTCGGTGAGCGTGGTGACATCGCCCAGCTGCCGGTTCTCCGCGACATCGCGCAGCAGCCGGCGCATGATCTTGCCCGAGCGGGTCTTCGGCAGCTCCGCGACCGGCAGAACCCGCTTGGGCTTGGCGATCGGGCCGAGCGTCGCGCCCACGTGGTTGCGCAGCTCCGCGACCAGGTTCTCGTCCTCGGAGGCCGTGCCCCGCAGGATGACGAAGGCGACGATCGCCTGCCCGGTGGTCTCGTCGGCCGCGCCCACGACCGCCGCCTCGGCGACCTTGGGGTGCGAGACCAGCGCGGACTCCACCTCGGTCGTCGAGATGTTGTGCCCGGAGACGAGCATCACGTCATCGACCCGGCCCAGCAGCCAGATGTCGCCGTCGTCGTCCTTCTTGGCACCGTCGCCCGCGAAGTACTTGCCCTCGAAACGCGACCAGTACGTGTCGATGAACCGCTGGTCGTCGCCCCAGATGGTGCGGAGCATGGACGGCCACGGCTCGGTGAGGACGAGATAGCCGCCACCGCCGTCGGGGACCTCATTGGCCTCGTCGTCCACGACCGTCGCGGCGATGCCCGGCAGGGCGCGCTGCGCGGAGCCGGGCTTGGTGTCGGTGACGCCCGGCAGCGGCGAGATCATCATCGCGCCGGTCTCCGTCTGCCACCAGGTGTCCACGATCGGCGTCTTGCCCGCGCCGATGTGCTCGCGGTACCAGATCCACGCCTCCGGGTTGATCGGCTCACCGACCGATCCGAGCACGCGCAGGCTGGACAGGTCGAACTTGGCGGGGATGTCGTCGCCCCACTTCATGAACGTCCGGATCGCCGTCGGCGCGGTGTAGAGGATGGTGACGCCGTACTTCTGGACGATCTCCCAGAAGCGCCCCTGGTGCGGGGTGTCCGGGGTGCCCTCGTACATGACCTGCGTCGCGCCGTTGGCCAGCGGTCCGTAGACGATGTAGGAGTGGCCGGTCACCCAGCCGATGTCCGCGGTACACCAGTAGACGTCCGACTCGGGCTTCAGGTCGAAGACGGCGTGGTGGGTGTAGGACGTCTGGGTGAGGTAGCCGCCGGAGGTGTGCAGGATGCCCTTGGGCTTACCGGTGGTGCCCGAGGTGTAGAGGATGAAGAGCGGGTGCTCCGCGTCGAACGCCTCGGGGGTGTGCTCGGCGGACTGGCGGTCGACGATGTCGTGCCACCACACATCGCGGCCCTCGGTGACCTCGGTGTCCTGGCCGGTACGGCGGACCACCAGCACATTCTCGACCTGCGGGCACTTGGCGACGGCCGCGTCGATGGCGGGCTTGAGCGCGGTCGGCTTGCCCCGGCGGTAGCCGCCGTCGGCGGTGATCACCAGCTTGGCGTCGGCGTCCTGGATGCGGGAGGCCACGGCGTCGGCGGAGAATCCGCCGAAGACCACCGAGTGCGCGGCGCCGATGCGGGCGCAGGCCAGCATCGCCACGGCGGCCTCGGGGATCATCGGGAGATAGACCGCGACCCGGTCGCCCTTCCGGACGCCCAGCTCGGTCAGCGCGTTCGCGGCCCGCGACACCTCGTCCTTGAGCTGGGCGTAGGTGACGGTGCGGCTGTCGCCGGGCTCCCCCTCGAAGTGGATGGCCACCCGGTCGCCGTTCCCGGCCTCGACATGGCGGTCCACGCAGTTGTAGGCGACGTTGAGCTTTCCGTCCGCGAACCACTTCGCGAAGGGCGGGTTGCTCCAGTCGAGGGTCTCGGTCGGCTCGGTGGCCCACGTGAGCCTCCGTGCCTGCTCGGCCCAGAAGCCAAGCCTGTCAGCCTCGGCCTGCTCGTACACCTCCGCTGTCACATTGGCGTTCGCGGCCAGCTCGGCCGGCGGCGTGAACCGCCGCTCTTCTTTCAGAAGATTTGCCAGGCTCTCGTTGCTCACGACATCTCCCTTTCCCAGGGCGTCCTCTGTGCGTATGTGTCCGAGGCCATAGCTCACCAGCCAGAGCGCCGGGTGACAAGAGCCTTCCGATAATTGGTTTAGACCTATTGAGGCCGGGGGGCCGGACGGGGTGGTGGTTCCGGATGGTGACGCGGCCGGTCTCCCGGGCGGTGACAAGGGCGGCCCCTCCCTCCCGGGCGGCGGGAAGGAGGAGCCATCCCTACCCACGTACCGGGGCGGGAATTGGTTCAGGACCACTGCTCCGGATGGCTGACCTGCCGGAACCTCCCGGGAGGGGACGGGCCCGCGCCCTGGTGGGCGCGGCCCGCCGGGCCGGGTCCCGGCCGGTCCGGAAGCCGTCCTGAAGCTGTCCGGATACGGGCGGTCAGCTCCGGGCCTTCACCAGTGAGGGGGACGCGGGGGCGACCCGGTCGAACACCGCGTCGTAGGAGTGCTCGTCGCCGTTGGCGAGCAGATACGCCTGGGCCTCGCCGACATGGAAGTACATCCCGTGCAGTTTCAGGGTGCCCTCGGCCAGCCGTCTGGCCACCGCCTCATGGGCGCGCAGATGCTCCAGCTGCTGCACCACATTGGTCAGGCAGAGCTGTTCCACCGCGTCGATGGGGAGCCGCCCGGAGATGCGCACCCAGGAACGGTGCCTGCTCTTCATCCGCTCCAGGCTGGGCCGGCCGTGCCGCAGCCACCGGCTCAGCGGGGTGGCGGGGGCGCTCGACGGGGCGCGCAGCAGGACCTGCATCCCGCCGCATCCGGAGTGCCCGCAGACGGTGATGGTGTCCACCTGGAGCACCTCCACGGCGTACTCGATCGCGGCCGCAACCGAATCATCGCCGCTCTCGGTGCCGGGCAGCGGCACCAGATTGCCGACATTGCGGACGGTGAAGAGATCACCGGGCCCGCTCGCGGTGATCATGCTGGTGACCACCCGGGAGTCGGCGCAGGTGAGGAAGAGCTGCGAGGGGCGCTGGCCCTCGCGCTCCAGCTGGGCGAGCACATCGCGCACCAGCGGGGCCGTGTCGCGCTGGAAGGAACTCACCCCGTCCACCAGGGGATGGGCGGTGTCCCGGTCGGGGCGGTTGTCGCAGTGGTGGTTGCGCCAGGGTGTCCAGGGGCGGCAGCAGCCGTGGGTCTCCGACGCGGGTTCACTGATCCGGCCCCCGGACCGGCCGGTGAATTCCACGCTCCCGCCCTGAGCCACATGCGAGGACTGCCAGTCGTGGAGTGCCTCGTACGCGGCGTGGTCCATGAAGGAGCCGTCCAGCTCGACCACGCACTCCGTGCCGGGCGGCACCTGGCCGAGCGCTCTGCTGAGCCGGGGGACGGCGAGGAAGGTGAGCTGGCCGCGCACCCGCACCCGGTGGATTCCGTCCTGCTCCTCCTCGGTGATCCTGGTCCGGGTCAGCCGGTGCAGGGCGACGGCGACCGACACCGCGATCCCGATCGCCACCCCTTCCAGTACGCCGGCGACGACCACGGAGGCCGAGGTCACCGCGTACACCAGCATCTCCCGGTTCCGCTTGACGCTGCGGAGGTGGGTGATGTTGACCATCTGCACGCCCACCACCATCACCAGGGCGGCGAGTGCCGCCAGCGGGATCAGATCGAGGACGGGCACGAGGAGCAGGGCGGCGAGAACGATCCACAGCCCGTGGAGCATGGTGGAGTGCCGGCTGACCGCCCCGGCGGAGACATTGGCCGAACTGCGGACGGCCACACCGGTGATGGGCAGGCCGCCCAGGGCGCCCGAGACCACATTGGCGGCGCCCTGACCGGCGAGCTCGCGGTCGAGATCGGCGCGTGGAATGCGTACGTCCGGTGTCTTGCGGGCGGAGGCGAGCTTGTCCACGGCGACCGCCGACAGCAGGGACTCCACGCTGGCGACGAGGGTGATGGTCAGCACCGCGGCGATGAGACCGAGCTCCGGGCCGTCGGGGAGTCCGGGCAGGGCATGGCTCCGCCAGGAGGGGAGGTCGACCCGGGGCAGATGGAGCGCGGCCATGGCCGCGAGGGTGGTGGCCGCCGCGACGGAGGCGAGGGCGGCCGGGATCTTGCGCAGCCCGCGGCCCACCCGGCCGGGGAGGCGCGGCCACAGCAGCAGGACGGCGACGGTCAGGGCGCTGACCGAGATGGCGGCCGGGTGCAGATCGGCCAATTGCGCCGGGAGGGCCCGGACATTGGCCACGGCCGAGCTCTGCGGGGTGCCGCCGAGCACGATGTGGAGCTGTGCGAGGGCGATGGTGGCACCGATGCCCGCGAGCATTCCGTGCACGATGGCGGGGCTGACGGCGAGGGCCGACCGGGCCACACGCAGTGCGGCGAGGCCGAGCTGGGCGAAGCCGGCGAGAACGGTGATGGCGCAGGTGACGCGCCAGCCGTACTGCTGGATCAGATCGGCGGTGACGACCGTCAGCCCGGCGGCGGGTCCGCTGACCTGGAGCGGCGCCCCGCCGAACCGGCCGGCGACCAGGCCGCCGACGGCCGCCGCCACCAGACCGGCCTGGAGCGGTGCCCCGGTGGCGAGGGCGATGCCGAGGGAGAGCGGCAGCGCGATCAGGAACACGGAGATCGACGCGGACAGATCCGTCGCGGCGATACGGAAGCGGCGCGGGCCGCCCGGGCTGCGGGGGGTGTTCTCCCCCGCCTTCTTCGTCTTCTTCCCGGATTTCTTGCCCGTCTTCTTCCGGGGGTTCTCGGATGGGGGGTCGGTGCGGGTGGGGACGCAGGCGGACATGATTCCCGTCTCCTCCGGGGCAGCGCGGTCGCGGAATGTGGGGGACGCGGCCGTGGGTCACGGCGTGCAGCGGCGGGATACTCAACTCTCAGTAAATTGATCGTAATGCAGAGTAAAGACTGTGGCTGGTTATTCCGGGCAAATGGGTCACCGTTTCATTCGTTCCGGTGATTAATCCGGTTAATGCGGCTCGTCGCACCATCCCTTTTGACACCCCGATGCGACTTTGTCGGCGCCATCGACGCCGGTCGGTAAATCACAAAGTCATATGAAAGTGGGTGTGCGGATGAAGGCCGCCACACAGAGGATCGCCGCGGGCGCGGTAGCCGCGGCGCTGATCACGGGACTCGCCGGCTGCACGGGAGCCGGAGGGGAGGCCGAGAAGGAGGGCGCGCCGGGAGCCAAGAAGGCCGCCGCCGCCCCCAAGCCGGCACCGCGCCTGATCGGGGACGGCTCCACCGCCTTCACCGGCGCCCAGCCCCGCCAGCTCCTGCCCGAACGCTTGAAGCCCGGTCAGCGGCCACCGCAGTTCGTCGTCTATTCCTGGGACGGCGCGGGGGAGGACAGCCAGAAGCTCTTCTCACACTTCCGGTCGGTCGGCAGGAAGTACGGCGCGACGATGACGTACTTCCTCAGCGGCGTCTATCTCCTTCCCGAGAAGAAGGCCGACCTCTATCTGCCGCCGCAGCACTCCGCGGGCCGCTCCGACATCGGTTTCAACGACACCGAGGGGATCCGGGCCACCGTCCGCGAACTCCGTGCCGCGTGGCAGGAGGGCAATGAGGTGGGCACCCACTTCAACGGCCACTTCTGCGGCGCGGACGGCGGTGTGGGCACCTGGTCGGTCGACGAGTGGAAGAGCGAGATCAGCCAGGCCAAGTCCTTTGTGAAGAACTGGAAGACGAATTCCGGACTGACGGACGAACAGCCGCTGCCGTTCGACTACGACAAGGAACTCGTGGGCGCCCGCACCCCGTGTCTGGAGGGCCGGAAGAACTTTGTGCGGGCCGCGGCGGATCTGGGTTTCCGCTATGACACCAGCGGGGTCAACGACCAGATCTGGCCCGAGAGGGACAACGGCCTCTGGGACCTCTCGCTCCAGCTGGTCCCCTTCCCGGGGCGGGCCTTCGAGACCCTCTCCATGGACTACAACTTCATGATCAACCAGTCCGGGACGGTCAAGGGCGACCCCGCGTCCCACGAGTACTGGGGCGACCAGATGCGGGACGGCCTTGTGCAGGCGTTCGACCGCTCGTACCAGGGCAACCGCGCACCGCTGATCATCGGCAACCACTTCGAGTCCTGGAACGGCGGCACCTATATGCGCGCCATCGAGGAGTCGATCGCCACCGTCTGCGTCAAGAAGGACGTGCGGTGTGTGTCCTTCAAGCAGCTCGCCGACTGGCTCGACGCCCAGGATCCGGAGGTACTGGCGAAACTGCGCACGCTGGAGGTCGGCGAGGCGCCGAGGGGCGGCTGGACCTCCTTCCTCGCCGCTCCGGCCGTGGCTCCGGCGGGACAGCCGGCGAAGCCCGCGGGCTCGGGGAAGAAGGCTGCGGATCCGGGGAGGAAGGCCGCCGGGGCGGACGGAAAGCCCGGCGGGGAAAACGGTGAGGAGCCCGGCGGGGAGAGCGGCGGGGAGAGCGGCCGGGAGCCGGGCGCGGAGTCCGGGTCGGGAGAAGAGGCCGGCGGGGATTCCGGGGGCGGGTCCTCCTAGCGGTCCGGCCGCGGATCAGGACGCGGCCGGCGCGAGAACGTCCGCGGCCGTCGGCCGGTCGTCGTGAGCCGGATGGGCCGGCGAGGACCGGCGGGCGGCCGCGGACGGATGATCACTTCCCGCGCGGCTGGCTGAAGCGCAGCATGTTCCCGGAGGGGTCCCGGAAGGCGCAGTCACGGACTCCGTAGGGCTGGTCGACCGGCTCCTGAAGCACCTCGCCGCCCGCGGCCTGGATGCGCTCGAAGGTGGCGTCGCAGTCGTCGGTTCCGAAGATGACACCTCGCAGAAGGCCCTTCGCCAGCAGTTCCGCCATGGCCTGCCGGTCGGCGGGCGAGGCGTTCGGATCGGCGAGCGGCGGTTCGAGCACGATGTCCACATCGGGCTGCGACGGCGCGCCGACGGTGACCCAGCGCATCCCCTCGAACCCGACGTCATTGCGCACCTCCAGGCCCAGAACATCCCGGTAGAAGGCGAGCGCCTTGTCGTGGTCGTCGACGGCGATGAAGCACTGTGAAAGCTTGATTCCCATGCGTTTCACGCTACGCGCGGGGGCCGGAACCTGCTTCTCCATTCCTGATCGGTCGTGTGTGGATCTTGGCGATGCAGGCCGGGATGGCGGCGCCGTCGTCATGGCGGCGGGACCGGTAGGAGCTCGGGCTCTCGCCCACCAGCTCGCTGAACCGCGAGCTGAACGACCCGAGCGAGGTGCAGCCGACGGAGAAGCAGACCTCCGTCACCGTGAGGTCGCCCCGGCGCAGCAGTGCCTTGGCCCGCTCGATCCGGCGTGTCATCAGATAGCTGTGGGGCGTCTCCCCGAAGGCGTCGCGGAAGCTGCGGGAGAAGTGGCCGGGTGACATGAGGGCGAAGCGCGCCAGCGCCGGTACGTCGAGCGGTTTCGCGTACTCGCGGTCCATCAGGTCACGGGCCCGGCGCAGCCGGACGAGGTCCTCCAGATTCACCTGTTCACCATCCCACAGGGGTCCCGCAGAGCCGTCCTCCAGCCCCGCGCCCCTCCCGCTGCCTCGTCCCCTGCCTCGCCGCCTGCCCCGGTCCGTGCCCGTGCCCGTGCCCGTCCCCTGCCCCGGTCCGGCGCGCGGCCGGACCGGGGCGGCCGGGGTCAGGCGGGCAGCGGTGCGCTGACGTCGGCCGCCCACTCCCCGAGGACGAAGTCGGGGTCGATCTGCGCGGCCAGGTCGACCCCGGTCTTCGCGTTCCCCCAGGTCTCCGCGTTCTTCAGATGGAAGTGGACCATCTGGCGGGTGTACCGCTCCCAGTCGCGGTCCTCGTACGAGTCCTCCGCGGCGTTCTGAAGGGCCTGGAGCGCCATCCGGTTCTCCGCCTCCAGCAGTTCGAACCGCCGCGGCCTGCCCTTCTCCATCGCCCGCACCCACTCGGAGTGCCCGATGGTGACCAGCAGATCGTCACCCACCTCCTGCCGGAGGAAGTCCACGTCGTCCCGGCCGTGCACCTTGTTGCCGACGACCCGGAGCGCGACGCCGAAGTCGCGGGCGTACTCCTTGTACTGGCGGTATACGGAGACGCCCTTGCGGGTCGGCTCGGCGACCAGGAAGGTCATGTCGAAGCGGGTGAACATGCCCGAGGCGAAGGAGTCCGAACCGGCGGTCATGTCCACAACGACGTACTCGTCGGCCCCGTCGATCAGGTGGTTCAGGCAGAGCTCCACCGCGCCGACCTTGGAGTGGTAGCAGGCCACCCCGAGATCGGATTCGGTGAAGGGGCCGGTCGCCATCAGCCGGATGTCCCCGTCGTCGAGTTCGACCGTACGGGCGCAGGCGTCATAGACCGGGTTGCTCTCGCTGACCCGCAGCAGCCGCGAGCCGGTCCCCGGGGGTGTTGTCTTGATCATGGTGTCGGCCGACGCGATCCGGGGGTTGGAGCCCCGCAGATACTCCTTGATCAGCGGCAGTTGCGCACCCATCGCGGGGAGCGCTCCGGCCTGCTCCTCGTCGAGGCCGAGCGCGGCACCCAAATGCTGGTTGATATCGGCGTCCACCGCGACGACGGGTGCTTCATTGGCGGCCAGATGGCGGATGAAGAGCGATGACAGCGTGGTCTTGCCGCTGCCGCCCTTCCCTACGAAAGCGATCTTCATGTTCACCTAGGGTAGTGGTCAGGTTGCCCGTTGTTGTCAAGGTCGGTGAGGAAGACCACTCCAAGGTGGGGCGTGCGCCCGCGGCGCGTAGCCTCGCTGCCTATGAGTACGCATGCCTCGTCCGCCGCTCCGGCCGACCCTCTCGCCGCTCTCGGATCGCTGCCGGGAGTCCCCGATTCCGTGGATTCCGTGCGCAGAGCGGTCGACCGGGTCTACGGGCACCGGGTGATGCGTCGGCGCGGGGGTGAGGTGACCTCGGAGGCGGCCCTGCGCGGCGCGCGCGGGTCGGCGGCGCTCTCGGGCGCGGACTGGGCGCTGGAGGAGGTCCGCAGGCGCACCGACTTCCGGGGCGGGGCCGAGGCCCGCACCGTCGGGGCGGCGCTGCGACTGACGGCCGAGGCCGGCCAGCTCCTCTCCATCTGGCGGCAGTCACCGCTGCGGGTGCTGGCCCGGCTGCATCTGGTGGCCGCGGGCGGTACGGGTGACGACGGCGCCGTGGGACGCCCCCGGCTGGCCGGGGAACCGGTCGACGAGCCGCTGATCGAGGCCCGGCTGCCCGGCGCCGATGAGGTGGCGGGTCGGCTGGAGGGCCTGGCCGGGCTCATCACCGCCGGAAGCTCCGCCCCGGCCCTGGTCTCCGCCGCCGTGGTGCACGGGGAGCTCCTGGCGCTCCGTCCCTTCGTTTCCCACAACGGCCTGGTCGCGCGGGCGGCCGAGCGGATTGTGCTGATCGGCAGCGGCCTCGACCCCAAATCGATCTGCCCCGCGGAAGTCGGCCACGCCGAACAGGGGCGGGCCGCTTACGCCGCCGCTTTCGATCGCTATCTCTCCGGTGCGCCGGAGGGCATGGCCGCCTGGATCGCGCACTGCGGGCGGGCGGTGGAACTGGGCGTCAGGGAGTCGACGGCGGTCTGTGAGGCGCTTCAGCGCGGCGCGGCCTGACGCCCGGACAGGGTTGCGGCGGTACCGGAATTGGTACCGCCGCCTGCATGTCCGCCGAGGTACCAAGCGTCCTCGATGATGCGCCCATCAGGCCGGGAACTCTGCCCGTCACCTGGTGCGGCTGGCCCGTATTCGACGGGTCGACGTCGCGTGGGTGCTCAGCTTCCATGCTTCGGTCCGTGGGCCTTCATGCGTGTCACAGGTGATCCTCTCGGATGTCCTTGGTCTCGCGGGCCGTTGACTCCTTTGTACTCCAGTGGAGGGGGAAGTGGAACCTTTTGTCCTAGTTCTTTACTTTTAGGTTCACATAAAGGGCTCTGCGCTTCACCTGCGGGCGAGTCGGCCCGTCAGGCCGTTCAGGGTTTCCGCAGCGGCCCGGGCGGCCGCGGAGCGCCGGCGGCCGGCGTACCAGACCAGGCCCGCTGTCGCCGCTGCCGCCCCCACGGCCGCCGCTGCCACCAGGGCGGGGCGGGGCGGCATGGAGAAGCCGGGGAGCCGCTGCTTCAGCCGCACCGGCCGGTTGAAGACGAGAATCGGCCAGTCGCGGGCGATTGCCTCACGGCGCAGCGCACGGTCCGGATTCACCGCGTACGGATGGCCGACGGATTCCAGCATCGGGACATCGGTGGCGGAGTCGCTGTACGCGTAGCAGCGGGACAGGTCGTACCCCTCGGACTCCGCCAGCTCTCTGATCGCCTCGGCCTTCGTGGGGCCGTAGGCGTAGTACTCCACCTCACCCGTGAAGCAGCCGTCCTCGCCCACGACCATCCTGGTGGCCACCACCCGGTCCGCCCCCAGCAACTCCCCAATGGGTTCGACCACCTCTGCGCCGGAGGTCGAGACGATGACGACGTCGCGGCCCGCCGTGTGGTGCTCCTCGATGAGGGAGGCGGCTTCGTCGTAAATGATCGGGTCGATCAGATCGTGCAGGGTTTCGGCGACGATCTCCTTCACCTGCTGGACGTTCCAGCCCTTGCAGAGTGCCGAGAGATACTCCCGCATCCCCTCCATCTGGTCATGGTCGGCGCCGCCCGAGAGAAAGACGAACTGGGCATAGGCGGTGCGCAGTACGGCCCGTCGGTTGATCAGGCCGCCTTGGTAGAAGGACTTGCTGAAGGTCAGCGTCGAAGACTTCGCAATGACCGTCTTGTCCAGGTCAAAGAACGCGGCTGCACGAGGCAAGGAGTGGTTTTCCACGAGCTGAGCATAGGTGCCCGCCATTCGGCGTACGCTCACGCGTGTGGGTTTGCCTGAGAAGGCTCTCGGGTACACCATGGAAGTCACGGATCGTTCGCGACCGTGCTAACCCGGTCCGGCTCCTCCCCCCCCGAGTCGGCCGGAGAGACGACCCCCGCTCTCCCCCCCGGCGGGGGTCGTCGCATGTCCGGACGGGTTTTCGTCCGCTGTCGCCGGCTCACTTGATCGCTCCCCTCTCTTTCCCGCTCGATCGCGGCGGCCTTTTTCTCATGTTGCCTCGTCACTGTGTGTAGCGGAAGAGGTGCGTCGGGGAGTCACCGGTATGGGCTACGGGGTTATTCACAACCGGTCGGTTATCCACAGTTTTTCAGCAAGATCCACACGATTTCCGAGTGCGCTGCACCGTGATTCCTGCCGCCGAGATAGCGGACGCAGGGATTCACCGATCTCGCGACGAAGCGGGATCGCGGTAAGCAGGGGGTGGAGATCGTGGCTGGATCCAACACATCGAAGGGGACGGCGGCTGCCGGAGTACGGCGGCCCGGACCTCTGATCGTCACCGAGGACATGGAACTCCTCGACGATCTGCTGCGGCTGTGCGCCGCCGCGGGAGCCGAACCGGAAGTTCATCATTCGGTTCCCGAGCGCCGGGGTGTCTGGGAGGCCGCCTCGCTGATCCTGGTCGGCGACGACGCCGTCGGGCGGTGTGCCGGGGCCGCCCGGCGGCGGGGCGTTCTGCTCATCGGCCGCGGACAGGACGACCCGGATCTCTGGCGGCGGGCGGTGGAGATCGGGGCCGATTCGGTGCTGCGGCTGCCCCAGGGCGAGCGCTGGATCGTGGACCGCGTCGCCGATGTGGTCGAGGGCGTGGGCGAGCAGGCGCTGACGGTCGGGGTGATCGGCGGGCGCGGCGGGGCCGGGGCGTCCACTCTGGCCTGTGCGCTCGCGGTGACCGCCGCCCGCACCGGCCGGCGCACCATGCTCATCGACGGGGATCCGCTCGGCGGAGGACTCGATGTGCTCCTCGGGGGCGAGCGGACGGCGGGCAGACGATGGCCGGATTTCGTCTCTTCCAAGGGGCGGGTCGCCGGTGGGGCGCTGGAGGAGTCGCTGCCGCTGCTGCACCGGCTGAGGGTGTTGAGCTGGGACCGCGGCGACACCGTGAGTGTTCCGCCGGAGGCGATGCGCTCGGTGCTGGCGGCCGCCCGCCGCCGCGGCGGGGTGGTCGTCGTCGATCTGCCCCGCCGGGTGGACGAGGCCGTGACGGAGGCACTGGTCCAGCTCGATCTCGCGCTGCTGGTGGTGCCGGGCGAACTGCGCGCGATCGCCGCGGCGGCCCGGGTGGCGTCGGCGGTGGGTACCGTCCTCCCCGATGTGCGGGTGGTGGCGCGCGGGCCCTACACGGCGGGGCTGGACGACGGATGGGTCGCCGCCTCACTGGGACTTCCGCTCGCCGGTGAGCTTCCGCTGGAGGCCCGGCTGCCGCAGGCACAGGACGAGGGCGTGGCGCCGGGGAGCTCGGCCGGCCCGCTGGCGAGGTTCTGTACGGCCTTCTGGGAGCGGGCGCTGGCCAAGGCGGTGCCGGCATGAGCGTCACCCTGCTGGAAGCCGTGCGCCGGCGTCTCGCCGAGAGCGGTGCCGAACCCACCCCCGCCAGGGTCGCCGCCGCCCTGCGGGCCCAGGGACGGCTGCTGGGCGACACCGAGATTCTCGGCGGTACCGAGGAACTCAGATGTGAGCTGGTGGGCACCGGCCCGCTGGAGCCGCTGCTGGCCGACCCTCTCGTCACGGATGTACTGGTCTCCGCGCCCGACCGTGTCTGGGTGGACCGGGGGAGCGGTCTGGAGCCCGCCGGGGTGACCTTCGCGGACGCCGCGTCGGTGCGCAGACTCGCCCAGCGGCTCGCCGCGGTGGCGGGGCGGCGGCTGGACGACGCCCGTCCGTGGGTGGACGCCCGGCTCCCGGACGGCACCCGGATGCATGCCGTGATTCCCCCGGTGGCCGTCGGATCCACCTGTCTCTCGCTGCGGGTGACGCGCCCCCGGGCCTTCTCGCTCGATGAGCTGATCGCGGCCGGCACGGTGCCGCCGGGCGGGGACCGGGTGCTGCGCGCGATGGTCGGAGCCCGGCTGTCGTACCTGGTCAGTGGTGGCACCGGCACCGGCAAGACCACCCTCCTGGCCGCTCTGCTCGGGCTGGTGGGGGAGCGGGAGCGGATCGTCGTCGCCGAGGACTCCTCGGAGCTGAGGCCCTGCCACCCCCATGTGGTCTGTCTGGAGTCCCGCACGCCGAATCAGGAGGGCGCCGGCCGGGTCACCCTGCGCGATCTGGTGCGGCAGGCGCTGCGGATGCGTCCGGACCGGCTGGTCGTCGGCGAGGTGCGCGGCGCCGAGGTATCCGACCTGCTCAGCGCGTTGAACACGGGCCACGACGGATGCGGCACGGTGCACGCCAACGCCGCCGCGGATGTCCCGGCCCGGCTGGAGGCGCTCGGCACCGCCGCCGGTCTCGACCGTGCCGCGCTCCACAGCCAGCTGGCCGCGGCCCTGTCGGTCGTGATCCATCTGGTGCGGGACCAGGGCGGCCGGCGGCGGATCTCCGAGGTGCATGTGCTGGAGCGGGACACGGCCGGGCTGGTGCGGACGGCTCCCGCGCTGCGGTGGGGGCCGGACGCCTTCGTGCGGGACCGGGGCTGGGAGCGGCTGCGCCTGCTGATCGGAGATGCGCTGTGATCATGACGCAACCGGGATACGCGGCCGCCCTGTGCGTGGTGGCGGCGGCCTGTCTGACGGTGGGCCGGGAGCGGGGCCCGGCGCGGGCCCGGCTGCTGCTCGCAGGCGGCGGCGTGGTCCGGGTGCCGCCGAGATGGTCTCCCGAGCGGGTGCTTCCCATGGTGCGGGCCCGGCCGGAGTGGCTCTGTCCGCCGCTGGGGCTGCTTCTGGGGGCGCTGGGCGAGTCGGTGGTGCCGGTGATCGGGGGTGTGCTGGCGGTGCCGCTGGTGCGCCGCCGGCTGCGCGCCCGTGAGCTGGCTCGCGAGCGGGTGCGGCGCGCCGAGGGGGTGATCGCCCTGTGCGGCGCGGTAGCCGGTGAGCTGCGGGCGGGGGCGCAGCCGGGGCCGGCGCTGGTGTTCGCCGCGGCCTCCACCGGCGCCCTCGGGCCCGGGGAGGCGGCGGTGGTCGCGGCGGCCCGGTTCGGGGGCGATGTGCCACAGGCGCTTCGGGAGGCCGCCCGGGCACCCGGAGCGGGCGGGCTGGCCGGTGTCGGCGCCTGCTGGCGGGTCGCGGTGGACAGCGGGGCCGGTCTCGCCGCCGGGCTGGACCGGCTGGAGGCGGCCCTGCGGGCGGAGCGGGACCAGCGGGAGGACACCAGGGCCCAGCTGGCGGGCGCGTGGTCCACGATCGTTCTGCTGGCGGTGCTGCCCGTGGTGGGCCTGGCGATGGGCTGGGCTCTGGGCGCGGATCCGCTGCGGGTGCTGCTGCACACCCCCGGGGGCCTGCTCTGTCTGCTGGCCGGAGGGGTGCTGGAGGCTGCGGGGCTCTGGTGGGCCGCGCGGATCGTGCGGGCGGGTGAGGAGCCGTGAGCGTACCCGCCGGCCAGGCGCCGGCCATCGCGGTGTTCCTCCTGGTCGCGGTCGCCGCTCTGGTGGGATCGGCCGGGGCGGGGATACGGGCGCGCCGAGTCCGCGGACGGGGTGAACGGCTGCTCGCGGTGGAGCGGGAGCCCCGCCGCCGGTGGGCGCCGCTCGCGGCACGGGCCGGGGTGTGGGCCGCCCCGGCGGGTGCGGTGATCACCTGCTGGGTGCTGGTCGAGGGGATCCCCGGCCTCGCGCTGGGTCTCGCCGCTGCCTTCGGCGTACGGAGATGGCGGCGCACCCGGCCGGGCGGGGCCGCCGCCGACCCCGCTGTTGAGCGGGAGCTGCCTCTCGCGGCCGATCTGCTGGCGGCCTGTCTCACGGCCGGTGCGGGGCCGCGAGAGGCGGCGGAGGCGGTCGGCGACTCCCTGGGCGGCCGGGTGGGCGCGGGGCTGACACAGGCGGCGGCGGAGCTGCGGCTGGGCGGCGAACCGGCACGGGCCTGGGATTCCTTCGCCCGGCTGCCGGGAGCGGCGGAGCTCGCCCGCTGTCTGGAGCGCGCCGACTGCGCGGGTGCTCCGGCCGCCGAACCGGTGTCCCGGCTGGCCCGGCGTCTGCGCGACACCCGCGCCCGTGCGTCGGCGGCCCGCGGCCGCCGGGCCCAGGTACTGGTCACGGCCCCGGTGGGGCTGTGTTTTCTGCCCGCGTTTCTGTCGGTCGGGGTGGCTCCGGTGGTCATCGGGCTGGCGGGCGGACTGCTGCACGGCAACTGAGAGAGATCGGTGGGGGTCGGCATGACGGATCGAACACGGAATCGGACATGGAAAGGGCGGCGGCCGCCGGGATTCGGCCGGCTCCGCGAACGCGTGGACCTCAGGGGAGGCGAGGGCGGCGGGGCCGATGCGGGAATGGCCACCTCCGAGTACGCGATGGGGACGATCGCCGCATGTGCCTTCGCGGCGGTGCTCTACAAGGTCATCACCGGTTCGGCGGTCGCCGGGGCGCTGGAGTCGCTGATCGGGAAGGCGCTCGATGCGCAGTTCTGAGAGTGCCGTGCACCGGAGGGCGGGGGAGCTCCGTTCGGCGGACCGGGGGTCGGTGACGGCCGAGGCGGCCGTCACCGTACCGGCGATGGTGGTCTTCACCATGACGCTGGTGTGGGCGCTGGTGGCGGCCTCGGCGCAGATCAGGTGTGTGGACGCGGCCCGGGCGGGAGCCAGGGCGGCGGCGCGTTCCGAGACACCGGCGGAGGTGGTGGCCGCGGCCCGCTCGGCGGCTCCGGCCGGTGCGCGGGTCACCGTGCGGCGCGTCGGCGACCTGTGGCGGGTCCGGGTGGGTGCGCCCGCTCCCGGCCCGGGCGGTCTGGGGTTGACGCTCAGCGCCGAAGCGGTGGCCCTGGCCGAGGACACGGTGGGCGACCAGCCCGCCGGAGGGCCGGGCGGCCTCGGTGCTCCCGACGGCCCGGGCGGTCTCGGCAGCGCGGGCGATTTCGGGAACCCGGCCGGCTCCGGTGGATTCGGCGGCCCCGGGGGCTCTCGTGGAATCGGCGGTTCCGAGGGCTCCGGCAGCTTCGTCGGCCCGGGTGCCCTGGGTCGCCCGGGCGTCCCGGGTGATTCCGGCGCTCCCCGGCCTGAGGCGGTGTCGTCGTGAGGGCGGGCCGCGGCGGGGGTCCGGGACGGGGCCGGTTCCGCGCGCCGGGCCCTGGCCGCGCGGGGGACCGGGGGTCCGCGACGGTGTGGGCGGCCATGGCCGCGACCGTGCTCAGCGCTGTGTTCGGGGTGGTCCTGGCCATGGGGCAGGCGGTGGTGGCCCGTCACCGGGCCGGCTCGGCGGCGGACCTGGGTGCCCTGGCTGCCGCCGACCATGCCCTGTGGGGGCCGGTCGCCGCCTGTGCGAAGGCGGCCGAGGTGGTGCGGGCCCAGGGGGCGGAGCCGGTCCGCTGCGAGGTCCGGGGCGAGGTGGCGGAGATGACCGCCCGGACTCGCTTCGGCCCGTATGCCCCGGCCGTCAGATCCCGGGCGGGCCCGGCGGACCTCCCGGGGCTTCCGGGGCTTCCGGATCCGGCGCCTTCGCCCTCTCCGCCTCGGCCGCCTCCGCCGCCTTCGCCGGCTCCCCCGGACCTGCCGTCCGCTCCGGATCCCCGGACTCACCCGACCCCGCAGCCTGATGGAAACCCGCCTGCTCCGGATCCGCCATCGCCTCCGGGCCCGGAGTATCCGCAGCCTCCCTGAGCAGTTCGGTCAGCAGCCTCACCGCTCCCCGCTTGTGCAGTGGCTCATTGCCGTTTCCGCACTTCGGCGACTGGATGCAGGACGGGCAGCCGGCGTCGCACTCGCAGACCGCGATGGCCTCGCGGGTCGCGGTGAGCCAGGCCCGGGCGGTGTGGAAGGCCCGTTCGGCGAAGCCCGCGCCGCCCGGGTGGCCGTCGTAGACGAAGACCGTCGGGAGCAGGGTGTCCGGGTGCAGCGGGACCGAGACGCCGCCGATGTCCCAGCGGTCGCAGGTGGCGAAGAGCGGGAGCATGCCGATGGAGGCGTGTTCGGCGGCGTGCAGGGCCCCGCCCAGCTGCTCCGGGTTGA
The DNA here is from genome assembly GCF_039888735.1 of Streptomyces sp. CAU 1734. Lineage (NCBI taxonomy): Bacteria > Bacillati > Actinomycetota > Actinomycetes > Kitasatosporales > Streptomycetaceae > Streptomyces > Streptomyces sp. CAU 1734. The sequence continues at coordinate 143,976 of NZ_JBDQQP010000001.1, read as the reverse complement.
TCCGCGCGGCGTCCAGCTGGCCCTCGGTGACCGTCCACCACACGGCCCGGGTGCGCAGGGTGCGCGCCGGCAGGTCCAGTTTGGTCTCACCGAGCACCTCACCGGTGATGAGCTTGCGGCGCAGAAAGGAGACGACCTGGTTGGTCACCTCGACCGAGCCGAAGCAGAGCCGCCCCTCACCCCAGGGGACCTCGCGGTCGGTCTCGAGCACGGCGATGGAGGTGGTGTCCCGGGCTGTGGTCGAGTACGGCGGCACGGCAGCCTCCACCAGCGCCACCGGGCCGTGCGGGTCGTCCAGCTCCAGCCGCCGGACCAGATAGGTGCGGCCCTGGTGGAGATGGACGGCGCCCTCGTGGACCGAGGTGTGGGCGGCCGACTCCTCGACCGTCCCCAGCAGGCGGCCGGTGGCCTCCTCCACGATCTGGACCGGACGGCCGCCCTCGCCCCGGATGTCGGTCATGTCGACGGCGCGTTCCCGCCGGGTCCAGTGCCAGCCCGAGCTCCGGCGGCGCAGCAGCCCGGCGGACTCCAGCTGGGGCATCAGACCGCGCGCCGCCGGGCCGAACAGAGCCAGATCGGAGTCGGTCAGCGGCAGCTCGGAGGCCGCCGCGCACAGATGGGGGGCGAGAACATACGGATTGTCGGGATCCAGCACCGTGGACTCCACCGGCTGCCGGAACAGCGCCTCGGGATGGTGGACGAGAAAGGTGTCCAGCGGGTCGTCACGGGCGATCAGCACGGCCAGCGCACCCCGGCCGGAGCGCCCGGCCCGGCCCGCCTGCTGCCAGAGCGAGGCCCGGGTCCCCGGGTATCCGGCGATCAGGACCGCGTCGAGCCCGGCGACGTCGACGCCCAGCTCCAGCGCGGTCGTGGCGGCGAGACCGAGCAGCTCGCCGGAGTGCAGCGCCCGCTCCAGGGCGCGGCGCTCCTCGGGGAGATAGCCGCCCCGGTAGGCGGCGACCCGCCCGGGCAGCGCGGAGTCCACCTCGGCGAGCCGCTCCTTGGCGATCACCGAGATCAGCTCGGCACTCCTGCGGGAGCGCACGAACGCCACCGTGCGGACCCCCTGCACGGTCAGATCGGTGAGCAGATCGGCCGTCTCGGCGGTGGCGGTGCGGCGCACGGGCGCGCCCTTCTCGCCGTGGAGCTCCGTCAGCGGGGGCTCCCAGAGCGCGAAGACCAGCTCACCGCGGGGCGAGGCGTCGTCGGAGACCTCCGCCACGGGCAGTCCGGTGAGCCGCCGGGCGGCCACGGAGGGCTCCGCCGCGGTCGCCGAGGCCAGCAGGAAGACGGGGTTCGCGCCGTACCGGGCGCATATCCGGCGCAGCCGGCGCAGCACCTGGGCGACATGCGAGCCGAAGACACCCCGGTAGGTGTGGCACTCGTCGACGACGACATAGCGCAGCGCGCGCAGAAAGGAGGACCAGCGGGGATGCGAGGGAAGAATGCCCCGGTGGAGCATGTCCGGGTTGGTCAGGACGTACGAGGCGTACTGGCGGACCCACTCCCGCTCCTCGAACGGAGTGTCGCCGTCGTAGACCGCTGGGCGCACCCGGTTGCCCAGCGGAGCGGCCAGTTCCTTCACCGCTCGGCACTGGTCGGCGGCGAGCGCCTTCGTCGGGGCGAGGTAGAGCGCGGTGGCGCCGCGCCCGTTCGGGGCCTCGGAGCCGTCGAGGAGGGCGGTGAGCACCGGGGCGAGATAGGCCAGGGACTTGCCGGAGGCGGTCCCGGTCGCGATGACCACCGATTCTCCGTCCAGGGCGTGCTCCGCGGCGGCCGCCTGGTGCGCCCAGGGGTGCTCGGCACCGGCCGATTGAATGGCGTTGATCACTTCCGGGCGGATGCGGTCGGGCCAGACGGCATGGCGCCCCGGTCGCGGGGGCAAGTGCTCCGTATGAGTGATGCGCGCGGCCCGGCCCGCCCCTGCGGCGAGCCGGTCGAGGACCGTACCGGGGGAGGGGCGGGTTTCCCCGCTCTCGGGTGGTCGTCTGGGACGGAAATTCTTGGCCATCGGCACCGAGTGTGTCACTGGCGTGACGGACAATGGTCCCAAGGCGTCGTGCATGGCTGCTGGTAAGTGATTGAATGCCATCGCGGCTGGCGACCGTCGCCCGGCTCCGCCGGGGAGACCCCAGGGGGCGGCCGCTCGATAGCAAGGTGCTGGAGGATCAGTGGACCTGTCCCTGTCGACTCGCAATGTGTCCGGGCCTGCAGGCGACCGTACGGTCGTCGAGGTCGGTGGCGAGATTGATGTGTATACCGCGCCCAAGCTGCGCGAGCAGTTGGTCGAGTTGGTGAACGACGGCAGCTACCACCTGGTTGTCGACATGGAGGGCGTGGACTTCCTCGACTCCACCGGGCTCGGAGTGCTGGTGGGCGGCCTCAAGCGTGTGCGTGCACACGAGGGGTCGCTGCGCCTGGTCTGCAACCAGGAGCGCATTCTCAAAATCTTCCGGATCACCGGTCTGACCAAGGTGTTCCCCATCCACAACACGGTGGACGAGGCCGTCGCGGCAACCGACTGAGGAAGCACGGCTCCGGTCAGTGACCGGGGCCCGGACCGGCTGTGGCCGGATGTAACCGGGCCCGGTCGTCGGCCGTGTCCGGAGGCGGGCGCGTTCCGCAGCCGGGCCGGCCGAGCACGTACCCGTGGCCGGTCGATATCCGCTCGAACCCGGCGGAAACCCTCCCGTACCCGACGAGAAGTCGCCGGTGCCGGGGGGCGGACCGTCCGGGGTCCGGGTGGTGGTGTGCGGCTCCGAGCTGTTCCGGTTCTTCCGGCACCGCTCGGCTGTGAGTCGTGCCCGGATATCGCCGGCGGCGCCGTGCGGCCGGCCATACGGAGTCCCGCGCCGCCTCCGGGCGGCTTCCGCGCGCGGCCGGACACCAAGGGCCGCCTGTGGGCGCCCGGCCCCTCGGGGCCGGAGCCGCAGCGAGCTCCGCCGCGCGCCGGAGAGGCGCGGGAGACAAGCCGGAGAGCTCGTGAAGAGAGAGCCGGAAGAAGGGAGGGGCACCGGGCAGCCGGCCCGGGTCCCTGAGATGCACACCCGTACGTCCGAGGGGGATCGCATGGCCACCGTCGAACTTCGCTTCAGTGCCCAGCCCGAACACGTCAGGACGGCGCGCCTGGTGGCCGCCGCCGTGGCGCGCCGGGCCGGTGTCGACGAGGCCGTACTGGACGAGCTGCGGCTCGCGGTCGGCGAGGCATGCAGCCGCGCCGTCGGTCTGCACCACAGTCATGGGATCACCTCGCCCGTACGCGTGGTGCTGACCGAGGACGACAAGGCGTTCTCCATCGAGGTCGGCGACGAGGTGCCCGCCCCGGGCGCGGACGGCTCCCGTTCGCCCGCCGGGGCCCGCGGTGCCGCCGCCGGCGAGGCCGATGAGGAGGACGAAATGGGCCTCGCTGTCATCAGGGGTCTCGTGGACGACATGGAAGTCGGCCACAGCGAGCAGGGCGGGGTGATCCGCATGAGCTGGCCCACCGCGCTGTCCGACGACCTCCCCTGACCCCTCGCGTTTTCCCCGAAGAGGCCCTGCTCAGCAGGGCCTTTTTCATTTATGCGCCTTGCAGATCAAGAAATACACAGATCATTGATCAAGCGTCAATGCCCTGGCCCCATTAGCTCTTTGGGGTCTGTTTTCGGAACTCGATCATTTGCGGCGCGGCGAATGCCGGTCAATTCCATTTGCTGCGCCCTGTTTTGATCGGGTCGAGCTCCCTACAATCCGTCCACATCTTGAGCTCTGAACTACGTCAAGGAGGACGAATGGCGGGGCTCGTCACCTCAGAACAAGCCGATCATTCCACTGCGCTCGCGGCTGCTGTACTCACGGATGACAATAGGTTGATCGTTGTTGTCATCGCGGCCGTGGCACTGGCAGCCCTTGTCGTGGCCCAGATCCTGGTTCGCCAGGTACTGGCCGCGGGCGAGGGCACCGATTCCATGAAGAAGATCGCGGCGGCGGTACAGGAAGGCGCGAACGCATATCTCGCGCGGCAGTTGCGCACCCTCGGCGTCTTTGCAGTCGTGGTGTTCTTCCTGCTGTTGCTTCTCCCGGCCGACGACTGGACACAGCGTGCCGGGCGTTCCGTGTTCTTCCTGGTGGGTGCGCTTTTCTCGGCGGCCACCGGATACATCGGGATGCGACTTGCCGTACGGGCGAATGTGCGCGTGGCCGCCGCCGCGCGAGAGGCGACACCGGCGGAGGGCGAGCCGCAGAAAGACCTGACGGCCGTCTCCCACAAAGCGATGAAGATCGCTTTCCGCACGGGCGGCGTGGTCGGCATGTTCACCGTGGGCCTCGGCCTGCTCGGTGCCTCGTGTGTCGTCCTCGTCTACGCGGCCGACGCCCCCAAGGTTCTGGAGGGCTTCGGCCTCGGAGCCGCACTCATCGCCATGTTCATGCGTGTCGGCGGCGGCATCTTCACCAAGGCCGCCGATGTCGGCGCCGACCTCGTCGGCAAGGTCGAACAGGGCATCCCCGAGGACGACCCGCGCAACGCCGCCACCATCGCCGACAATGTGGGCGACAACGTCGGCGACTGCGCGGGAATGGCCGCGGACCTCTTCGAGTCCTACGCCGTGACACTCGTCGCGGCGCTCATCCTCGGCAAGGCGGCCTTCGGCGACGCCGGACTCGCCTTCCCGCTGATCGTTCCGGCGATCGGCGTGGTCACCGCGATGATCGGCATCTTCGCGGTCGCCCCGCGGCGCGCCGACCGCAGCGGAATGACCGCCATCAACCGCGGATTCTTCATCTCCGCGGCGATCTCGCTCGTCCTGGTCGCCCTGGCCGTCTACCTCTATCTGCCGTCCTCGTACGCGGCCCTGGAGGGTGTCACCGAGGCGGCCATCCGCGACCACGCGGGTGACCCGCGGGTCCTCGCGGTCGTCGCCGTCGCCATCGGCATCGTGCTGGCGGCCCTGATCCAGCAGCTGACCGGGTACTTCACCGAGACCACCCGGCGTCCCGTCCAGGACATCGGCAAGTCCTCGCTGACCGGTCCCGCCACCGTCGTACTCGCCGGCATCTCCATCGGCCTGGAGTCCGCGGTCTACACCGCGCTGCTGATCGGCCTCGGCGTGTACGGGGCGTTCCTGCTCGGCGGTACGTCGATCATGCTCGCCCTCTTCGCGGTCGCGCTGGCCGGCACCGGGCTGCTCACCACCGTCGGTGTCATCGTCGCCATGGACACCTTCGGACCCGTCTCCGACAACGCGCAGGGCATCGCCGAGATGTCCGGCGATGTGACGGGCGCGGGCGCGCAGGTCCTCACCGACCTGGACGCCGTCGGCAACACCACCAAGGCGATCACGAAGGGAATCGCCATCGCCACCGCCGTACTGGCGGCGGCGGCCCTCTTCGGCTCCTATCGCGACGCCATCTCTACAGCGGCCAGGGAGGTCGGCGAGAAGGTCGGCGACGGCGCGCCGATGAATCTCGTCATGGACATCTCCCAGCCCAACAACCTGGTGGGGCTGATCCTCGGGGCGGCGGTCGTCTTCCTCTTCTCGGGGCTGGCCATCAACGCCGTGTCCCGGTCGGCCGGGGCGGTGGTCTACGAGGTGCGGCGGCAGTTCCGCGAGCACCCCGGGATCATGGACTACACCGAGAAGCCGGAGTACGGACGGGTGGTCGACATCTGTACGAAGGACGCTCTGCGGGAGCTCGCCACGCCCGGACTGCTCGCGGTGCTCACCCCGATCGCGGTCGGATTCTCCCTCGGGGTCGGAGCCCTCGGCGCCTTCCTGGCGGGTGCGATCGGCACCGGCACCCTGATGGCGGTCTTCCTCGCCAACTCCGGCGGCGCCTGGGACAACGCCAAGAAACTCGTCGAGGACGGCCATTACGGCGGCAAGGGCAGCGAGGCCCATGCCGCGACCGTCATCGGCGACACGGTCGGCGACCCGTTCAAGGACACGGCGGGCCCGGCGATCAACCCCCTGCTGAAGGTGATGAACCTGGTGGCGCTGCTCATCGCGCCCGCGGTGATTCAGTTCAGCTACGGGGACGACGCCAGCGCCGGGGTCAGGGCGGTGGTGGCGGTACTCGCCATTCTGATCATCGTCGGATCGGTGTACGTGTCCAAGCGGCGCGGCATCACGGTCGGGGACGACGAGCCCAACTCGGCCGGGCGCGGTGCGAAGTCACCGGATCCCGCGGTGGTCTCGTAGCAGCCGGCAACCCGTATTGACGCTCAAAAGGCGGGCGGATGGCACATATTGACGTGCTGTCCGCCCGTTTCCGTGCCGCCGTGAGCCTTCTCTCCCCGCTCTCGCTTGGTGCAAATGGCTTCAATAGGTGATGAACCGGGTACATGACACGCGACCGCCGTCCGCTCGACGTGTATGTTCCGGGGCCGAGGAGCCTTGGAAGGGACCCATTCGGTGAACAAGAAGCTTGCGGTCGCACTGTCCGGTGGTGCGGTACTGGTACTGGCACTGTCGGGATGCAGCGGTGACAAGGACGAGTTCACCGTCGACGACTGGGCCAAGAAGTACTGCGACCTGGCGAAGCCGCAGATCAAGAAGCAGGCCGACGCGGAACAGCTGATCCGCTCGACCGCCTCGGACGGCAAGCCCGCCGACATCCGGACCGCCGACTCCAAGGCGTTCCAGGACCTCTCCGACATGAACAACGATCTCGCCGCCGCCCTGAAATCGGCCGGCGCGCCGCCCGTGGACGGCGGGGAGAAGCTGGCCGGGGACGCGGAGGCCGAGCGCAAGGCCAACGCCAAGTCCTATCTCGGCCTCAAGACCCAGATCGACGCCCTCGACGTGGCTGACCAGCAGAAGTTCGCCGACGGGCTCCAGGAAGTCGCCGACGGACTGAAGAAGATCGAGCAGAACCAGGCCGCGGTCAACAAGCTGCGGGCCGGGCAGACCGGTGCGGCCATGGCGAAGCAGCCGGGCTGCAAGCCGGCGAGCGCGACCACCTGATTCCCGGGCGCTCGACCACTTGACCCCGGCGGGCGGCCACCCGGCCCGCCGGGCGGGACCACCCAGCCCGGCACCCGGCACCCGGCGCCCCACCGGACGCCCCGCCCGGCGCGCCGCGTCCGGCGGGCCCGCGGTCGGCGGTTGTCGGTGGCGGCGGCCACAATGGGCGATGTGAGTACCACCAGCACTGTTCCAGGACTTCCCTCGCCCGCACCGGCCGCCCGGCTCCGCGAGGCGCTGCTCGCGGGTGACTTCACCGCGGACGGACTGCTCGATCTGCTCGGCCCGTCGGCCTATGCGGCCCTCGCCCGCAGCGAGACCGTCCCCGCCCTCCGCGCCACCCGCGGCGACACCGTTCTGTCCACCCTCATCAGGCTCTTTCTGCTCCAGCGCCCCGTGACCCGGGAGCGGGCCGCCGAGGCTCTGCCGCTGGCGGAGTGTCTCGCGGAGGGCTGGCTGGCCGAGGACGGCGAGGAGATCCGCGCCACCGCGGACATCCGGCCCTTCGGCGGGCCGGACGAGCAGGACTGGTTCATCGTCTCCGACCTCGGCTGCGCGGTCGGCGGCGCCGGCGGCGCGGACGGCCAGACCGAGCAGGTCGTCCTCGGGGTCGGCGGCGCCTCCACCACCCTCGCCGGAATCACCGTCCGTACGCCGGTGTCCGCCGCGCTCGACCTCGGCACGGGCTCCGGCATCCAGGCCCTGCACGCCGCCCAGCACGCCACCCGGGTCACCGCCACCGACCTCAATCCGCGCGCCCTGGCCTTCACCCGCCTCACTCTCGCGCTCTCCGCGGCCCCGGAGGCCGAGCTCCGCGAGGGCTCCCTCTTCGAACCGGTCGGTGAGGAGCGCTACGACCTGATCGTGTCGAACCCGCCCTTCGTGATCTCCCCCGGAGCCCGGCTGACCTACCGGGACGGCGGGATGGGCGGGGACGATCTCTGCCGGACGCTCGTTCAGCAGGCGGGAGCCCGGCTGAAGGACGGGGGATACGCACAGTTTCTCGCCAATTGGCAGCATGTGGACGGTGAGGAGTGGCAGGAGCGTCTGCGCTCCTGGGTCCCGCGCGGCTGTGACGCCTGGATCGTGCAGCGCGAGGTCCAGGATGTGACGCAGTACGCCGAGCTGTGGCTGCGCGACAGCGGTGACCACCGCGGGGACCCCGAGCGGTATGCCCGGCGGTACGAGGAGTGGCTCGACGAATTCGAGGCGCGCGGGACCAGGGCCGTCGGCTTCGGCTGGATCACCCTGCGCAAGTCCGGGTCCGACCGCCCCTCCGTCGTCATCGAGGAGTGGCCCCACCCCGTCGAGCAGCCGCTCGGCCCCGCCGTCGCGGCCCATTTCGCCCGGCAGGACTACCTCCGCACCCACGACGACGCGGCCCTGCTCGCCGAGCATTTCGTCCTCGCCGCCGAAGTCACCCAGGAGCAGGTGGGGACACCGGGCGAGGAGCACCCCGAGCATGTGGTGCTCCGGCAGAACCGCGGAATGCGGCGGGCGACGAAGGTCGACACGGTGGGCGCCGGATTCGCCGGGGCGTGCGACGGGACGCTGAGCGCCGGCCGGATCCTGGACGCCATCGCCCAGCTGGTGGAGGAGGATCCGGTGCTGCTGCGGGACCGGACCCCGCAGGCCATCCGGCTGCTGGTGGAGGAGGGCTTCCTGGAGCCGGTGCGGGCGGGGGCCGGTCCTGTGTGATGAGGTGAAATCGGCCAATGTTCGGTTTGCGATCGGCCGCGCCGCCGCCGGGCCGCACCGGACGGCGCGGCGGAACCGCCCCGTCCCCGCCGCGTGCCGCCCCGTCCGCGGCTCCCGCCCCGCCCCCGCCGCGTACCGCCGCCCCGTCCGCGGCTCCCGGCTCCCGCCCCGGACCGGGCGGCGTCCCCTCTTCACCGCCGCCCCGCCGGACGCGCCGCCCGGGAGCGGCGGCGCCCCCGCCCGGGTGAACCGGTGCGCCGTTCACCCCGAATTCGCGCCCGGGACGTCCGGAAGTGCCAGCCTCGGCCGGGACGCCCCGGACCTCATCCGGGGAGGAACGGCATGCGGGAAGGACGGGTATCGGGCATGGAGAGCGGGCCTGCGATCTTCGCCGGGACGGCGTTCGCGCTGTTCGGGGCCGGGCTGCTGGTGTGGACAGGAGTACGGACACTGCACCGCGCGCCGGTCGCGCTCGGGGTGGGCCCCGCCGCCGCGGCGGTGATGGCCACCGGCTTCGGTGTGGTCTCCCTGGCCCTCGGGGTGTGGTGCTTCGGCCGCCTCTGAGCCGGGTTCCGGCCGGTGCGGGGGCGGTGTCCGAGGGGCGATCCGGCGGTGTCGGGACACCGGCGTGCCGGTCCGGGCGGCAGGAACGGCCGGACTCGGGTTACCGTTCGAGTGGCCGTTGCGGGCTTTTGCCGTTTGACACGGGGGCGGGTTGTACCGTCACACTCCGCAGCGGCAGCAGCAGAACACGCAGCCCGACCCACGCAGCAGCACCGCGGCGCATCGGCAGTGCGCGACAGTGCCGCACTGCTGTGCACGCCACCGAGTGCCGACCGGAGAGAAGAGCGAAGTTGTCCCCGACCAGCGAGACCGCACAGGGCGGCCGACGCCTCGTGATCGTCGAGTCGCCAGCCAAGGCGAAGACGATCAAGGGCTACCTCGGCCCCGGCTATGTCGTCGAGGCGAGCGTCGGGCACATCCGCGACCTCCCGAACGGCGCGGCCGAGGTGCCCGAGAAGTACACCGGTGAGGTCCGCCGCCTCGGTGTCGACGTCGAGCATGACTTCCAGCCCGTCTATGTCGTCAATGCCGACAAGAAGGCCCAGGTCAAGAAGCTCAAGGAACAGCTCGCCGCCTCCGACGAGCTCTATCTCGCCACCGATGAGGACCGCGAGGGCGAGGCCATCGCCTGGCATCTGCTGGAAGTCCTCAAGCCCAAGGTCCCGGTCCACCGGATGGTCTTCCACGAGATCACCAAGGACGCGATCCGGGACGCCGTCGCCAATCCGCGCGAGCTGAACCAGCGCATGGTCGACGCCCAGGAGACCCGCCGCATCCTCGACCGTCTCTACGGCTACGAGGTCTCGCCGGTCCTGTGGAAGAAGGTCATGCCCCGGCTCTCCGCCGGACGGGTCCAGTCCGTCGCGACCCGGCTGGTCGTGGAGCGGGAGCGCGAGCGCCGGGCCTTCACCTCCGCCGAGTACTGGGATCTGACCGGCACCTTCGCCACCGGACGCCCCGGTGACGCCTCCGACCCCTCCGCCTTCACCGCCCGCCTCAACACGGTCGACGGGCAGCGGGTCGCCCAGGGCCGAGACTTCGGCGCCGACGGCGCCCTCAAGGCGGGCCAGACCCGGGTGCTCCACCTCGACGAGGCGAACGCCCGCGCCCTGGCCGCCGCGCTGGAGAACACCGCCTTCGCGGTCCGCTCCGTCGAGTCCAAGCCGTACCGCCGGTCCCCGTACGCCCCTTTCCGTACGACCACCCTCCAGCAGGAGGCGTCCCGGAAGCTCGGCTTCGGCGCGAAGGCCACCATGCAGGTGGCGCAGAAGCTGTACGAGAACGGCTTCATCACCTATATGCGTACGGACTCCACCACGCTCTCCGAGACCGCCGTCTCGGCGGCCAGGGCGCAGGTGACGCAGTTGTACGGGGCGAATTACCTGCCCGAGAAGCCCCGGGTGTACGCGGGCAAGGTCAAGAACGCCCAGGAGGCGCACGAGGCGATCCGCCCCTCCGGCGACCGCTTCCGCACCCCCGCGGAGACCGGCCTCAGCGGCGACCAGTTCCGGCTGTACGAGCTCATCTGGAAGCGGACCGTCGCCTCCCAGATGAAGGACGCCACCGGCAACTCCATCACCGTCAGGATCGGCGGCGCGGCCGGCGACGGCCGCGATGTGGAATTCACCGCGTCCGGCAAGACGATCACCTTCCACGGCTTCATGAAGGCGTACGTCGAGGGCGCCGACGACCCCAACGCCGAGCTGGACGACCGCGAGCGCAGGCTCCCGCAGGTCACCGAGGGCGACGCGCTGACCGCCGAGGAGCTCTCGGTGGACGGCCACGCCACCAAGCCGCCCGCCCGCTACACCGAGGCGTCGCTGGTCAAGGAGCTGGAAGAGCGCGAGATCGGCCGGCCGTCCACCTACGCGTCGATCATCGGCACCATTCTCGACCGCGGCTATGTGTTCAAGAAGGGGACGGCCCTGGTGCCGTCGTTCCTGAGCTTCGCCGTGGTCAATCTGCTGGAGAAGCACTTCGGCCGGCTGGTCGACTACGACTTCACCGCCAAGATGGAGGACGACCTCGACTGCATCGCGCGGGGCGAGGCCCAGGCGGTGCCGTGGCTGAAGCGCTTCTACTTCGGCGCCGGCCCCGCCACCGACGCCACCGCCGCCGCCTCCGCGGGCAATGGCGACGGCGACCACCTCGGCGGGCTGAAGGCGCTGGTCACCGACCTCGGCGCGATCGACGCCCGGGAGATCTCCAGCTTCCCCGTCGGCGACGGCATCATGCTCCGGGTCGGCCGGTACGGCCCGTACATCGAGCGCGGCGAGAAGGACACCGAGGGCCACCAGCGCGCCGATGTGCCCGAGGACCTCGCGCCCGACGAGCTGACCGTGGCGTACGCGGAGGAGCTGCTCGCCAAGCCGAGCGGGGACTTCGAGCTCGGCACCGACCCGGCCTCCGGCCACGAGATCGTGGCGAAGGACGGCCGTTACGGCCCCTATGTCACGGAAATTCTCCCCGAGGGCACCCCGAAGACCGGCAAGAACGCGGTCAAGCCGCGTACCGCCTCCCTCTTCAAGTCGATGTCGCTGGAGACCGTCACCCTTGAGGACGCGCTCAGGCTGATGTCCCTGCCCCGGGTCGTCGGCACCGATGCCGACGGCGTGGAGATCACCGCGCAGAACGGCCGCTACGGCCCGTATCTGAAGAAGGGCACGGACTCGCGCTCGCTGGAGACCGAGGACCAGCTCTTCTCCATCACCCTGGAGCAGGCGCTCGCGATCTACGCCCAGCCCAAGCAGCGCGGGCGGGCCGCGGCCAAGCCGCCGCTGAAGGAGCTGGGCACCGACCCGGTGAGCGAGCGCCCGGTGGTCGTCAAGGACGGCCGCTTCGGCCCGTATGTCACGGATGGCGAGACCAACGCCACCCTGCGCACCGGCGACAGCGTGGAGGAGATCACTCCGGAGCGCGGCTATGAGCTGCTCGCGGAGAAGCGCGCCAAGGCTCCGGCGAAGAAGACCGCCAAGAAGGCCCCGGCGAAGAAGGCCCCCGCCAAGAAGACGGCGACGAAGACGGCGGCCAAGAAGACCGCGGCGAAGAAGACCACCGCGGCCAAGACCACGGCCGCCAAGAAGGCCCCGGCGAAGAAGACCGCGGCGAAGAAGACGGCCGCCGCGGAGTAGCCCTCCGGCGGATCGGGTGCCGCTCTCGCGCACAGCGGAGCGGCGGCCGGGCATGAGTGTGTGACACGGGACAGCCCCGGACGGATCATCCGCCCGGGGCTGTGCCGCATCCGCGCGGGGTACGCGTCCGCCGGCTGCCCGGCGGACCGCCCCCTACCCGAATCCGAATCCGAACACGTCCCGCTCCGGCAGCCCGCCCCTCGTGACCGCCCCGGCCGCGTCCGTCCTGCCGGGAACGTCCGTATGTTCGGGCGGTGACTCCGGTGGGCAGTCCGCTCCGGATAGGCTGGGCGGATGACGCGATCCGAGCAGCCAGCAGACCGGCGGGCGGCCGTGAGCACCGTCTCGGAGGCCGCCCCGGGCCCCGGCGACGACGCCCCCGACGCCCTCGCCGCTGACTCCCGCGAGCGCGCGGTGCGCTCCCTGCTGCGCATCCCCTCGCTCAGAAAGCTCTGGAGCGCGCAGGCGGCCGGAGGCGTCGCGGACGCCGTCGGCGTCTTCGTGCTGCTGCTGCTCACTCTTCAGGTGGCCCTCTCGGAGGGCACCTTCGGCGACGGCTACCGGGGCGCCGCGCTCTCCGTCGCCGCCGTGCTCGGCACCAGGATCCTGGCGACCGTGCTCTTCGGCGCGGTACTCCTCGGCCCGCTGACCACCCTGACCTCGGCCAAGGGCCCGCTCGACCGGCGCTGGACCATGATCGGGGCGGACGGGACACGGCTCGCCCTGCTGATCGTGGCACCGCTGTGGATCGACTGGACCCCCGGCAACGCCGCCCTTCTGCTGCTCGTCACCGTCTTCGTACTCGGGGCCGCCGAGCGCTTCTGGACGGTCGCCCGCGACGGCGCCGCCCCCGCGCTGCTGCCCGGCCCGCCCCCGGAGGGCGCGGCGGTGCGCCCGCTGCCCGATCATCTCGACGCCCTGCGCACGCTCTGGCTCCGCACCGGGTACGCGGCCATCCCGGCCGGCGCCGCCGTGCTGCTGGCCGCCGGTCTGATCAGCCGCGCGCTCTCCACCGGCATCGACTGGTTCTCGCTGCACCAGGCCGCCCTCGGCTCCTATGTCGCCGCCGGCCTCTTCGCCGCGTCGCTGTCGGTGCTGGCACTGGTCACCCTGCCCGGCTCGGCGACCCCCCGTCCGCGTTCCCCGCTCGAAGGGCTGCGCCGGCCGGCCGGCCCCGGCGGCGAGGCCGACAGGGGCCGCACCGGAGCCATACCGCTCTTCGTCCTCGGCTGCGCGGCCGTGGCGGGCGCCGTCTCGGCCGCCGTCGCCGTCTCCGTGCTCCACGCCGTCGACCTCGGCGGCGGGCTCGCCGCCTTCGCCCTGCTGGTCCTCGCCCTGACCGGCGGTACCGCCCTTGGCATCCGCCGGGCGGAATCGGTCCTTCCGTCGCTGTCGCGCAGGCGGCTGCTCGCTCTCGCGCTGGCGGTCACCGGCATCGCCCTGCTGGCGATGGGACTCGTGCCGGACACCGCCACCGTGCTCTTCATCGCGCTGCTCGCCGGCTTCTCCGCCGGAACCGCCGCGCACACCGGACACGCCCTGATCGACCAGGAGGCGCAGGACACCCGGCGGGCCCGGATGACCGAGCACCTCCAGGCCGTCGTCCGGGTCACCATCGGCCTCGGCGCGATTGCCGCGCCCCTGCTGGCCGCCCTCATCGGACCGCACCGGCTCGCGGGCGGCGATCTCGTCCTCGCCCACGGCGGCGCGGCCTTCGCCCTGATGCTGGCCGGCGCGCTGCTGCTGCCCGTGGCCGCGGTCGTCCTCGCCAAGACCGACGACCGGTCGGGCGTTCCCTTCCGCCGCGATCTCGGCGAGGCGCTGCGCCGCGGCTCCGACCCGGCGCAGGCACCGGCCGCGACCGGATTCTTCATCGCCCTGGAGGGCGGCGACGGGGCCGGCAAGTCGACCCAGGCCAAGGCGCTCGCCGAGTGGATCCGGGCCAAGGGCCATGAGGTCGTCGTCACGCGCGAACCCGGCGCCACCCCGGTCGGGAAGCGGCTGCGCTCGATCCTGCTGGACGTGGCGTCCGCCGGACTGACCAACCGGGCCGAGGCCCTGCTGTACGCGGCCGACCGCGCCGAACACGTCGGCTCCGTGGTCCGGCCCGCGCTGGAGCGCGGGGCGATCGTGATCTCCGACCGGTACATCGACTCCTCGGTCGCCTACCAGGGCGCCGGGCGCGATCTCTCCCCGACGGAGATCGCCCGGATCTCGCGCTGGGCGACGGACGGTCTCGTACCGCATCTGACCGTACTGCTCGATGTCTCGCCCGAGACGGCGCGCGAGCGCTTCACGGAAGCCCCCGACCGGCTGGAATCGGAACCGTTGGAGTTCCATCAGCGGGTCCGCTCGGGCTTTCTGACGCTGGCGGCGGCCGACCCCGCCCGCTATCTGGTGGTCGACGCCGGACAGGAACCGGAGGCGATCACCACGGTGGTGCGCCATCGGCTGGACCGGATGCTTCCGCTCTCCGATGCCGAGGTGGCGGCCCGTGAGGAGGCGCGCCGCAAGGCCGAGGAGGAAGCCCGCCGCAAGGCGGAGGAGGAGGCGGCGCGCAAGGCCGAGGAGGAGCGCCTGGAGCGGGAGCGCCGGGAACAGCTCGCCAAACTCCGCGCCGAGGAGGAGGCCCGCCGCAAGGCGGAGGAGGAGGCCGTGCGGCAGCGCGAGGCCGAACGCCTCGCCGAGGAGGCCCGCCGGCGGGCGGAGGAGGCCCGGCGGCTCGCCGAGGAGGAGCGGCGCAAGCGCGAGGCCGAGGAGAAGGCGCGCCGGGACGAACAGGAACGGCTCCGCAAGCTGGCGGAGGAACAGGCCAGGCTCCGCGCGGAGGCCGAGGAGCGCCGGCTGGAGAAGCAGCGCAAGGCGGAAGAGGCGCTGCTGCGGGCCGAGGAGGCCCGGCAGGCCGCCGCGGCGGTCGCGGCGGCAAAAGCGGCGAAGGCGGCTGAGGCCGCCGAAGCCGCTGAGGCGGCGAGGGCCGCGAGGGCCGCCGAGGCCGAGGCCGCCGCACGGCTCTCGGCCGACGAGGTGACCGTGGCGACACCGGTGGTGCGCCCCGAGGACGCCCCCGCCCGCTCCGGCGGCCCGGACAGCGAGGTGACGGTCCAGACGCCCGTCACCGCGCCGGATGACGAACCGCGCGACCGGAAGGCGCGCCCGGCCGGGTCCGCGGTCCGTCCCGACGACGAGACACAGCAGGTCCCGAGGGTGGTGGCGGGCTCCCCGCCCGCGTCCGGGTCCTCCCCGGCGGACGAGACGGCCGTACTGCCCGCGGTGCGCGACGACCGTGCCGCCGACGACACGGCCGTACTCCCCGCGGTGCGCGACGACCGTGCCGCCGACGACACGGCCGTACTCCCCGCGGTGCGCGACGACCGTGCCGCCGACGAGACGGCGGTGCTGCCGCCGGTGCGCGACGACCGTCCGGACGACCGGGTTCCGCCGGGCTTCTTCCGCGATGAGCGCGGCGGCTCGGCCTCTTCCGGCACCTCCGGTCCGTCCTCTGGCGGGAACGACCGTACGCGTGAGCTCCCCAGGATCGACCCGGAGGCCGACCGGCCCGAATCGGACCGTCCACGCCGCCGCTCGGACTGGGCGGAGCAGACCCCGCTGGACGATCTGCCGACACTGGCGGACGAACTCCTCGGCCCGCGCGACGACGATCGCGGCGGCCGGGGCGGCCGGGGACGCGGGCGCTGATCCCGGCGATTCCGGCGATCCCGGCGGCGGCGCGGCACCGTGCCGCGCCGCCGCCCGGACCGTGTTGTCAGACCCCTGCCCCACAATGGGAGACGCAGGGAACAGTCGGCGGGAGAATCCCGGCACAGACGGCAGGTGGGTGACGGCGCATGGCCGTATGGGACGACCTCGTGGGCCAGGAGCGGGTACAGGCGCAGCTGAGCGCCGCCGCCCGGGACGCCGATGCCCTCGTCACCGCGCAGGCCGCCGGTGAGGAGGGTGACGACACCTCCAAGATGACCCATGCCTGGCTCTTCACCGGCCCGCCCGGTTCGGGCCGGGGCACGGCCGCGCGGGCGTTCGCCGCCGCCCTCCAGTGCGTCAGCCCCGACCGCGCGCTCGGCGGGGTGCCCGGCTGCGGCTTCTGCGACGGCTGCCACACCGCGCTCATCGGCACCCATGCCGATGTCCAGGTCATCCGTACGGACCTGCTCTCCATCGGCGTCAAGGAGACCCGCGACCTGGTCCGCCGCGCCCAGCTCTCCCCGGCGGTCGGCCGCTGGCAGGTCATCATCATGGAGGACGCCGACCGGCTGACCGAGGGCGCCGGCAATGTCCTGCTGAAGGCGGTGGAGGAGCCGGCACCCCGGACGGTCTGGATGCTCTGCGCGCCCTCGCTGGAGGATGTGCTGCCCACGATCCGCTCCCGCTGCCGTCATCTGACCCTGCGCACACCCCCCGTCGCCGCCGTCGCCGATGTGCTGATCCGCCGGGACGGCATCGAGCCGGAGGCGGCCCATGCCGCCGCCGTGGCCACCCAGGGCCATATCGACCGGGCCCGCCGCCTCGCCACCGACCCGCGCGCCCGCGCCCGCCGGGCCACCGTGCTGAAGCTGCCGCTGCGGATCGACGACGTCGGCGGCTGTCTCAAGGCGGCCCAGGAGCTGATCGACGCCGCGGCGGAGGACGCCAAGCAGGCCGCGGAGGAGACCGACGCCAAGGAGACCGAGGAGCTGAAGACGGCGCTCGGCGCGGCCCAGGGCGGCCGGATGCCGCGCGGGACCGCCGGTGCGATGAAGGAGCTGGAGGACCGGCAGAAGCGGCGCAAGACCCGTACCCAGCGCGACAGCCTGGATCTCGCGCTCAGCGATCTGACCGGCTTCTACCGCGATGTGCTCGCCCTCCAGCTCGGCACCGGCATCGCCATCGCCCATGACGACATACGCGATGCGCTCGACCGCATCGCCCGCTCCTCGACCCCCGAGCGCACTCTGCGCCGGATGGAGGCGGTGATCGCCTGCCGGGAGGCGCTGGAGGCGAATGTCGCCCCGCTGCTGGCGGTCGAGGCGATGACGATGGCCCTGCGCGCGGGCTGACGGCGGCACGGGCGGTCACCGAGGGTGGACCCGTCAGCCGTCACCCGTACGAGTACGGACGGGCATCCGGGCGGAATCGTCCCCTACGCTCCGGGAATGGACTCACGGCACATGTTCCGCAATTCCGTCCTCGCGGTGGCCGCGGCCGGCCTGCTGGCATCCGGCTGCACCGGCGGAGGGTCGCCGTCCGGTGCCTCGGCGGCCTCCCCGGGCGGATCGGGCCCGGGGGCGGGCTCCGCGCCCGCCGCGGAACTGCGTCCCTACTACGCGCAGAAGCTCGCCTGGCGGAAGTGCGGAGTCCCCGATTTCCAGTGCGCCACCCTGAAGGCCCCGCTCGACTACGACGATCCCGGCGGCGAGACCGCCGAACTCGCCGTCGCCCGCAAGAAGGCGACCGGCCCGGGCAGGCGCCTCGGCTCACTGCTGGTCAACCCGGGCGGGCCCGGCGGCTCGGCGGTCGGCTATCTCCAGGCGTACGCGGGCATCGGCTACCCCGCCCCGGTCCGCGCCCGGTACGACATGGTCGCCGTCGACCCGCGCGGAGTGGCCCGGAGCGAGCCCGTCGAGTGTCTGACCGGCAAGGAGATGGACGCCTTCACGGAGGCCGACCAGACCCCGGACAGCGCCGCCGAGTCCGCCCGCCTGGCCGCGTCGTTCAAGGGATTCGCGGCCGGCTGCGAGAAGCGCTCGGGCATGGTGCTGCCGCATGTCTCCACGGTGGACGCGGCCCGTGACATGGATGTGCTGCGGGCGGTGCTCGGTGACGAGAAGCTGACCTATGTCGGTGCCTCGTACGGCACCTTCCTGGGCGCCACCTACGCCGAGCTCTTCCCCCGGCGCACCGGCCGGCTCGTGCTCGACGGAGCGCTCGACCCCTCCCTTCCCGCGCGCGAGGTCAACCGCGACCAGACCGAGGGCTTCGAGACCGCCTTCCGGTCCTTCGCGGCGGACTGCGTCGGACAGCCGGACTGCCCGCTCGGCACCACCTCCCCCGCGGATGCCTCCGCCCGCCTCAAGAGCCTCTTCGCCGGCCTCGACGCCCGGCCGCTGCCGACCGGCGAGAGCCGGGAGCTGGGCGAGGCGCTGGCGACCACCGGGGTCCTCACGGCGATGTACGACGAGGGCGCCTGGCCCCAGCTGCGCGAGGCCCTGACCGCGGCAATGGAGGGGGACGGGGCCCCGCTGCTCACCCTCGCCGACACCTATTACGAGCGCGGCGCGGACGGCAAGTACTCCAATCTGATGTACGCGAACGCCGCGGTGAACTGTCTCGACCTGCCCGCCGCCTTCGCCGGGCCGCGCGAGGTCGAGGCGGCGGTCCCGGAGTTCGAGAAGGCGTCGCCGGTCTTCGGCCGGGGCTTCGCCTGGGCCGCGCTGAACTGCGCGTACTGGCCGGCCGAGGCCACCGGCGAACCGCACCGCATCAAGGCGCCGGGCGCCGCCCCGATCCTGGTGGTGGGCACCACCCGCGACCCGGCGACCCCGTACAAATGGGCGCGGGCCCTGGCCGGCCAGCTCGAATCGGGCACCCTGCTGACCTACGACGGCGACGGGCACACGGCGTACGGCCGGGGCAGCGACTGCGTCGACACCGCGATCAACACCTATCTGCTGGACGGCGAGCTCCCGCCGGAGGGCAAGCGCTGCCGCTGAGACCGCGCGGCCCCGCCCGCGCGTCTCAGTGGGAGGCCGTGATGGTGAATTCGCGGGGCATCAGCCAGAGCACCAGCACGGTCACCGTGGCGACGATCCCGACCGAGACGAACGCCGTCGTCGTCAGCGCGCTGTCGAAGGCGGCCCGCGCGGCGTCGAGCACCGCGCTGTCGCCCTCCTTCTGCGCCATGTCGAAGGCCCCGCCGATGGACTCCCGGGCCTGCTGCGGCTGCCCGGCCATATGGCTCGCGTACACCGCGCCGTGCACCGAGCCCAGCAGGGCGACCCCGAGCCCGACCCCCAGCTCGTAATTGGTCTCGGAGACGGCACCCGCCTGCCCGGCCCGCTCGGCGGGTACCGCCGAGACCAGCACGGACGAGGCGGTGGTGATGGCCAGCCCGTCGCCGAAGCCGAGCAGGACCAGGACGGCGGCGACATAGCCGTACGCGGTCGGCTCGGGCGACAGCGCCAGCACCAGGAACCCGGCGACCAGCCCGCCGAGCCCCAGCCCCATCACATTCCGCACCCCGATCCGCTCCATGGCCCACGGCGCCAGCAGCGCGCCGGCGAGCGCCGCGAGGGCGGCCGGCAGGGTGCGCAGCCCCGCCTGGGAGGGGGTGTAGCCGTGTACGTACTGGAGCCAGAGCGACAGCAGGAAGAGCGCCGCGCCGATCGCCAGCATCGCCATGAGGATGGCGAGCGCGGCGGCGGTGAACGCCCGGTTCCTGAAGAGCCGTACATCGAGCAGCGGATCCGGCAGCCGGAGCTGGCGCCGGGCGAACAGGGCGAGTACCAGGACGCCGCCGGCCAGCGCCGCGATGTCCACGGCCCCCGGGCTGCCCTTGGCGACATGTTTGATCCCCCACGCCAGGGCGACGATCCCGACGACCGAGAGCACGGCCCCGAACACATCGAGCGGCCCGTGCCCGGCGTCCTTGACCTCCGGCAGCAGCAGCACCCCGGCGGCCAGGGTCACCAGCACGACGGGCACATTGACCCAGAAGGCCGCGGCCCAGCCGTACTGCTCCACCAGCACCCCGCCGACCAGCGGCCCGATGGCGGCCCCCGCCCCGGCGACGGCGGCCCAGATCCCGATGGCGAGGGACCGCTCGCGGGGGTCGGCGAAGATGTTCCGGATCAGCGAGAGCGTGGACGGCATGATCATGGCCCCGCCGATCCCGAGCAGCACCCGCCCGCCGATCAGCTGCCAGGTGCTCCCCGAGGTCGCGGCGATCACGGAGGCGATCCCGAAGATCACGATCCCGGAGAGAAAGAGCAGCTTGCGCCCGTACCGGTCGCCGATGGCCCCGGTGGTGACGAGCAGCCCGCCGAGGACGAGACCGTAGATGTCGATGATCCAGAGCTGTTCGAGCGCGCTCGGCTGGAGATCGTCGATGAGCGAGGGAAGCGCGACATTGAGAATGGTGGCGTCGAGGGCCACCAGCAGCAGGCTGGCGCAGAGCACCGCGAGCATGGCCCAGCGCTCGGCCCCGTAATCCTCCTGTGCCCCGGCCCCTCCGGGCTTCACGGCTCGGGCCACGGTGCCGTCCCTTCGATGGCGCGATGACGCCATGCCTGGCTGTGCCGACTGTCTATCTCTGGGTAAGTATCTGCTGGTATGCCGCTTTGTGCGCAAGTCGGAAACCCCGTGATGGGAGCCATGGCGGTGGTTCGGGGCACTCTCCGGAAGCCTGTAGACTTGGCGCCGCTGCTGACGCAAATCCCTCTGCTTGAGGGCTGCTGTATCCGCAGCTTGCCGCCTTAGCTCAGTTGGCCAGAGCAACGCACTCGTAATGCGTAGGTCTCGGGTTCGAATCCCGAAGGCGGCTCTGAAGAACCTCAGGACTCACTCGCCGTGACCTGGGGTTTTTCGTTGTTTGGGGCATGACGCGTCACACGTCTGGGGTGCCGCGAGATGGCTTGCGTGAGCGATGCGTGAGCGGAGCGGTCCGTGCCTACTTCTTGGCCTTCTTCCGCTTGCCCTTCTTCTTGGCCCTGGCCTCGGCTTTCGCCTTGGACGCCGCCCTCTTGGCAGCCTTGCGGGCCTCTGCTGCCTCGGCCTTCCGCTGAAGCGGGACCAGCTTGGCGGTGGCCTCGGCTGCGTTCTTGCCGACATGGGGAAGGACGCTCTGGTAGATGTCGCGCGTGATCCGGGTGTCGCTGTGGCCGAGGGTGTCGGAGACGATCTTGACGTCGATTCCGGCGGCGAGCATGAGGGTGGCCGCGCCGTGGCGGAGGTCGTGGAGCCGGATCGGCGGGAGCCCGGAGGCGGAGACGAGGCGTTCGAAGAGGTCGGTGACCTTGCCGGGGTGAAGCCAGGTGCCGTCTTCCTGGGTGAAGACCATGCCGGTCTCGACCCAGGCCGTTCCCCACTCCTCGCGGTCCGCGTCTTGGCGCTCGCGATGTTCCTTGAGCACGTTGACCGTGTCGTCGTCGAGCGCGATGACACGGAAGCCGCTGTCCGTTTTGGGTTCGGAGGTCTCGACAGCCCAGCCGTCCTGGACGAGCTGCGAAGACACGGTGAGGGAGTGGGTGTCGAGGTTGGTTTCCGACCAGGGCTGGCCGCATGCCTCGCCCCGTCGCAGGCCACGGAAGGCGATCAGGTGCCACATGGCGTACAGCCGGTCCTCAGCGACGGAGTCGAGGAACGCGCCGGTCTGCGCCGGTGTCCAGACCATGACGGGCGAGGGCTTCTCGCCCGTCTGCTCCCAGACAGCGACGCGCTCGTCCGTCCAGACGAGGGCCTTGGGCTTGCGTGCTGGGTCGATCTCGACGTGGGCGGCGGGGTTGAAGGTGATGATCTGCTGGCCGATGGCGTCGTTGAGGGCGGCGCGAAGGGTGGCTTTGACGTGCTGGCGGGTGGCGGGGCCGGTGACGCGGCGGAACGGCGGCATCGTGTCGATCGCGGCCTTCAGTGTCTTGCGGTGGGCCCGGTGCTCCGCACCCTTCCACGGGATGGTCGCGAGTTCGTCGATCGCGGCGCGTCGTTGGGCGTTCTGTTCGAGGAGCTCGGTATTGGTGTCGGTGATGGTGGTGAACATGTCGCTGAGGTGGCTTACGCGCAGCCGGTCGAGGCGGCGGTGGCCGATGTGTGGTTTGAGGTGGATGCGGATGTCGGTCTCGTACCGGCTGATGCCGGACTTCCGTATGCGTTTGCCCGCGAGCCACCGGTCCAGCCATTCTGCGACGGTGAGGCTACCGACGAGGTCCTGGCCCGCGTTGAGTCGCCGACGCGTCTCCTCCACGTCGGGGAGGGGTGCCTTCTCGTCGCCGATCTCCTCCAGCATGGCCGCGATCAGCGTCATGCCCTCCGGGTCGTCTGTGTCGGTGAGGCTGAGGAGGGCGCGGACGTGGTCGAGGTCGGCTTGGGCCTTCTTGAGGGTGTCGTAGCCGGCGCGGCTGAAGGAGCGGCGGGTGCCGTCTTCGCGGGGCGGTAGTTCCTGGCGGATGGAGTAGGAGCCGTGCTTGCGGCTGGACAGTTTGGGGCACTGTTTGCCGAGCGGTTTGCCGGTGTGGGGGTCGCGGCAGTAGCAGCGGCGGTGCGTGGAGCCCTTCAAGCGGTTTCCTCCGTGGGGTCGGTGTCGGTTTCGGGTGGGTCGACGTCGTGGAGTGCGGGTGGGAGGTCAGGCGGGGTGGCGCCGTCCTCGCGGATCTCGCGGCGGAGTTTGCGGAGCTCGCTCTTGGCCGCGATGGCGCGGTCGGCGTACTCGGCCCGCTGGCGTTCGGCGTTCTCCCGCTGGGCGCGGGAGGCGGCGGTTCTGGTGTCGAAGCGGGCCTGCTTCTCCTCGTCGAGTGCGGCGAGTGCGGTGCGGATGAGGAGGGTGTGGTGCTCGAACTCGGGCACCATTCCGGGGTCGTTCTCGAAGACGTCTTCCTCGCCGGTGAAGCGGCGCAGGGCGTCCCAGGTGGGGACGAGTTCCTGGAAGGGGAGTTCCTGGGTCTCCTCGACATAGCCGACGGGGAAGATCAGGTGGACCGGGTAGGTCTCCAGGGCGGCGGCCAGGACCATGACGTCCACCAGGGGCAGGCTGGCTCGGCGGCCGGATTCCATGTTGGCGATCACGTTGCGCGGGATCGGGTGCCCCAGCTCCTCGCAGCGGTCGGCCAGGTCCTGTGCGCTCCATCCTCTCCTCCTCCTTCTGCGCCGGACCTCGCCGGCCACGGTGGCCTTGATCCGGTCCACCCACTCCGGAAAGTCGTCTTCTTCATCATCGAAATCGCGTTGTGTCATGCAGACACATTAGCTTGAGGATCATCGATGGAGTGGCCTGGAGCCGGACGTGATGGACGCGTTCGCCGACGGCTGCATCGAAGAGGGGGTGCCGCATGCGCGGAGACGTCACGAGCGGGCAGTCGAAGGGGATGAGTCGGGAGGAGTTGCTGGCCCTACCGGTTGCTGTTGACCTGGACACCAGCAACCGTGCGCTCGGGTTGGGGCGGAGCAAGGGGTACGAGCTGGCGAAGCGGGGCGCCTATCCGTGCAAGGTGCTGCGGCTCGGCAACGCCTACCGGGTTGTGACGGCGGACCTGTTGGACCTGCTCGGTCTGGCGGCGTGAGGGGCAGGGAGCGTAGCAGGCGGTTCTGCGCTGAGCTGACACAGAATCGCTGGACTGTGCAGGGGTGTGGACGTACTGTCCGTGTTCCCTCGGGGAACGCCCGGCCTGTTCCGTCTCGGAACACCGCCCGTGTTCCGTCTCGGAACGCCCGGTCCGCTCCGCTTCGGAACACGGCTTGCCGGCCCCGAAGGGACGGGGTGGGCCTCCGGCGGTGCAACGCCGAAGGCCCCGGCAACCCCTATCGGCCTGTCACGAACCAACCCGGCGCAAGGGCGTGCAAGCCCGCCACCGCCAGAAGAGGAGCCGCCCAGTGGAACACACCCCCACCGAGCCCTATTCCACCCCCGCCAAGCCGACCTGGCCCCCGATCGCGATCCCCGGCCACCCCGCCGCCCAAGCGTCCCTGCTGGTCAGCCCGGACGCGACGGAGGCCGCTCCAGCAGACGTACTGCCCCACGAGACGGCACCCGATCCGGGACCGGCCGCAGGGTCCGCCCTGCTGGACGAACTGCGTGCCCAGATAGCCAGGTTCGTGATCCTGCCCTCGTCCGAGGCCCTGGACGCGGTGACGCTCTGGGTGGCGGCGACGCACCTCCAGCCCGCATGGCAGCACGCGCCGCGCCTCGCGGTCGTCGGCCCGGCGAAACGGTGCGGCAAGTCCCGGCTCCTGGACGTGCTCACCGAGACGGTCCACGAGCCGATGCTCACCATCAACACCACCCCAGCAGCGGTCTTCCGCTCGATCACCGAGGAGCCGCCCACCCTCCTGGTCGACGAGGCGGACACCATCTTCGGCACGCCGAAGCAGGCCGAGAAGAACGAGGAGATGCGCGGCCTGCTGAACGCCGGGCACCAGCGGAACCGTTACGTCACCCGGGTCGTCGGCAACGACCACACCCCGCACAAGTTCGCCACCTTCGCCATGGCCGCCATCGCGGGCATCGGAGACCTCCCCGACACGATCATGGACCGCGCCGTGGTGATCCGCATGCGCCGCCGGGCCGAAGGCGAGGCGGTCAAGCCGTTCCGCTCCCGCCGCGACATCCCGGCCCTGCACGAACTGCGCGACCGGATCGCCGCCTGGGCCCGCCCGCTGCTGGACGAAGCAGCCGACCTGGAACCGGAACTCCCGGTCGAGGACCGCGCCGCCGACACCTGGGAACCCCTGGTGATCATCGCCGACCTCTCCGGCGGGCCCTGGCCCCGCCTGGCACGGGCAGCGTGTGCACGGATGGTCGCCGCCGAGGAGCGGGCGGAGGACGAGAACCCCAGCGGGGCCAAGATCCTCGCCGACATCCGCCGGATCTTCCACGCCAAGGGCGACCCGGAGAGCCTCAGCACCGACGACCTCCTGTTCACCCTCAACAGCGACACCGAAGCCCCCTGGGCCGAATGGGGCCGCAACGGGCTCACACCACGCGGACTCGGCGCGCTGCTCCGCGACTACACCATCGCCTCCGGCAACGTCCGCGTCGGCGAAATCCAGCGCAAGGGCTACACCCGCAACAAGTTCGCCGACGCCTGGCGCCGCTACTGCCCCACCGTCCACCCGCTCGACGCCGACCCCGCCACCGCCGAGGGCTGACCCAGCTTCGCCCCGGTTGCCGTCCGTGCCGTCCCTGCCGTGATCTCGCAGGTCAACAGGCATCCGAACGAGACGGCAACCGGGTCCAAGACGGAAACACGATCACCACCCACCTCGGGGCTGCCCAACCGCGTCCCGATCCGTCTCGTGCCGTCCCAGCCGTACCCGCCGTATTGCCGCAGGTCACAGTCCCGTGCTCTGGGACGGGAGGCAGACCGCACCCGTCCACGACCCGTCCCACAGGGCATGACACCACCGGGACTCTCACCGCCCGGCTGACGTACCGGCCCTGACCTGCGCCTGCAACGGCCAAGACGGCAAATACGGACCACGCCGACAGCCCCACGCACCACCCCAGGAGCACATACCCCCATGGCCCCATCCGCCATACCGCCCGCACACTCCGACACCGGTCACCGAGTGACCAGTTGGGACCGTGCCGCGATCCTCTCCCTCGGCGCCGCCGCCTGCGCCCTCTCGTACGACGCCCTCCAGCAGATGGCCGTCGCCATCCACGTCCGCGGACTCCTCACCTACCTGTTCCCACTCGTCATCGACGGATTCATCGCCTACGGCGTACGCGCCCTCCTCGTCCTGCGCACCGCCCCGTTCCGAGCCCGCCTCTACGTCTGGGCCCTCTTCGGCACCGCCACCTGCGCCAGCATCTGGGCCAACGCCCTCCACGCCGTACGCATCAACCAACAGAACCCGCCCGGCACGCTCCACCTGAGCGACCTCACCGTCGGCATCCTGTCCACCCTCGCCCCACTCGCCCTCGCCGGAGCCGTCCACCTCCACATCCTCATCACCCGCGAAACCACCACCGACACGACACCCCCGCCGGTATCCCTCCCCGCTCCGGAACAGCCCACCAGCGAACCAGCAGCCACCCGCCGGGGCGGCCGGCCGGCGGACGCAACCCTCGACGAACTCGTCGAGATCGGCCGAATCGCCGTCACCGAGCACGGCCGTATCTCCCGCTCCACCGTCCTCCAAGCGATCAGGGACAAGGGCCTCAAGGTCAGCGGAGAGCGGCTCACCGAGGTCATGAACACCCTCCGAGTCGAGAGCGAGACCACCTTCGCCAACGGCTGACCGCACCCCACCGGAACAAGCGCGGGGTGGTCGGAACCTTCCGACCACCCCGGTCACGGACCACCCGTCGCGGACGAAACCGAGACGCCTCTGAGCTGCGGTCCCAGATGACGACGAGAAGTTGGCCTGCCACCGAGCCCACGCCGCCTGATGCCTGTGGCCTCAGCACTCGTCGCCATGGCTTTCCCGGACCCATCCGACGACTCTGCACCCACTTCACGAGCACACCCCGAGGAGAACCGCCGTATGCCCCACCCGAACAGCCCTCAATCCCTCGACCCCAAGGAGACGACCACTGCGGTCACCAGCGCAGCAAGGTATGCCGCTGGACCGTCCAAGGGCCGGTCCCATGCGGATGCCTCCGCCCCAGGGGTGGCGGAGGAGTTCGGGCACCAGGGGGCGCCCGAGGGAGAACCGTCAGCGTTCCCGGCCGCCAGCCCGTTGCCGCGAGCAGCCGAAGCCGCCGCGTTGCATCGCGTCGCTCGTCGTCGCCAGCGTGATCCGAGCGGCCAGCGCAAGCAGCGTGTCGACGCCCGCTACAGCGTCGACGAGAAGACGGCGATCCTCGCCCGAGCCAGGTCACTGAACATCGCCGGAGCCCACTACGTCGGTGCGGTCGTCATGGCCCACATCCACGGAGATCTCGCCCTGCCAGGCCAGCGCACCCCGCTCGACGACTACATCGATGAGCTGACCGCCCTCCGCGGGGAGGTCGCCAGGATCGGCAACAACATCAACCAGATCGCCCGCAAGCTCAATGCCGGTGGCCATCCCCAGCCTGGGGACACCGAGCTCCTGGCCCAAGCCGAACGCACCCTGGCGGACACCGGAACCACCGTCCGCCGGATCGCAACAGCCGCGAACCAAGCCCTTACAAGGAAGGAGGGCTAGTGATCGCGAGCATCACCAGCGGCAAGAGCACCGCCGGCCTCATCTGGTACCTGTTCGACACGAAGAAGGCCAAGGACCACACCGACCCGCACCTGGTCGCATCCTGGGACGGCTTCGCCCCGGACCCCGGCCGGGCCGAGGACTTCGACGCCACCAAGAAGCTCCTCGTCGCCGACCTCGACCTGCGGGTCAAACAGGCCAGGCGGCTCGGCCGGGCACCCGAACAGCATGTGTGGCACTGCTCGGTCCGGGCCGCGCCCGAGGACCGAGAGCTCACGGACGACGAGTGGGCCGAGGTAGCCCGCCGTATCGTCCACGCCACCGGCATCGCCCCCGAAGGCGAACCGGACGGATGCCACTGGGTAGCCGTCCGCCACGCCCCGGACCACATCCACATCGCCGCCACCAAAGTTCGCGGTGACCTGAGCGGCGCCCGTAACTGGCACGACTACCGCAACGCCGACCGCGAGCTCGTCGCTGTGGAAAAGGAGTACGGCCTCCGCCAAGTCGCGCGTGGAGACCGCACCGCCGCCAAGCGCCCCACCCGCGCTGAACAGGAGAAAGCCGCCCGTCGCGGCCGGGGAACGACCGCGCGAGAGCAGTTGCGCACCACCGTCCGCGCCGCCGTTGCCGCCGCTTCCACCATCAAGGAATTCGCCCACCTGCTCAGCCAGATCGACGGTGTACTCACCCAGGTCGTCTACTTCCCATCCGGGGACGCACGTGGATACAAGATCGCGCTCAAAGGTGACACCAATGCCCAAGGCGATCCCATCTGGTTCTCCGGCTCCCAACTCGCCCCGGACCTGTCCTTCCCCAAGATCCGGGAACGTCTGGACACCATCGAGTCGGAGGCCGACCAGCAACCGAATCGGGACAGGCCCGACCCATGGCGCCAGACGATCACCATGATCGAACTCATTCCCCACCACCTGGACCAAGCCGACGACGAGGCCTCCCAGGCCCACCTCCACGCCTTCGGTGAAGTCCTCGACGCCCTTCCCCTCCTTGCGCCCTGGCAGCTTCGGACCCAGCTCCGAGAAGCGGCCACCACGTTCGAACGCGCCACCCGCTCCCGCATCCGGGCCGAGCAGAACCAGGCCCGTGCGCTGCGCAGCGCCGCACGAGCAATGCTCCGGCAGCCCCCGCGAAAGGATGGAGCCTTCCTGGCGATGCTTCTCGACGCCGCAGTCCTCGTCGTCATCGCCGCAGCTCGCTGGCATCAGCTCCGCCATCACGACCAACAGGTCGAAGCCGCTCACCAGGCTCTGCTGCATCTCCAGTTCGCCTACGACCAGGCCGCTGTCGCTCCATTGACCGCCCTCGCCCAGGGTCGGCCACCCCAACCGGTCGTGGAGCAGTACATCCACCGCGTACGTCGTGCTGTCCCCAGCCAGGCGCAGCGGGTCCTCGCAGACCCTGCCTTCGACGCCCTCGTCGCCGTTCTGTCCGAAGCCGAGGCCGCTGGCCATGATCCGGATCGGTTGCTCCGGCAGGCCACCGATCAGCGTGCCCTGGATGACGCCCGCCACCCCGCCCGAGTGCTGACATGGCGCGTACAGCGACTCAGTACAGGTCAGGCGCCCAGTAGCCGAGACCGTGTGGCTCGGGTACGCAGTACCGCCAAACCGAGTAGCGCTCCGTCTCGTCCAGCAGAGTTCATCCCGCCACAGCCGTCGGCGCCGGGGCGCCGACGCTGATCATCAGGGCACGAGGCTATCCCGGATCACCTTGTCGCTGGCGCGTAGGGCCGCTGTCAGTTCGCCGTGCAGATGATCCGGGATGGCTCCGGCTCCCAGAGCGCAGGCCCTGACCAGGGCGCGGCAGTTCTGGGCTTCCCGATCTGTGGCCAGGGCGAGGAAGAGAGGGTGGGCCAGGACCTCGCGGGCCGCGTAGCCGTCCTCGGCTTCGGTCGTCCTGCGGTGGAGGGCTTGCACCATGCGCTGCGCGGCGGGTGTTTCGGCGGGACCGACCGCGTCGAGAATGGTGAGACCCAGCCGGATGTCGAAGACGGTCATCCCAGGTTCCGGCGACCGCTGAAGGTAGGCCGTGATCAGTTCTGCCAGGTGTTCGTCGCATGCCTGCTGGGCGTCGCGGCGGCACAGGGCGGTCAGACACGCCGTGACGAGTTGTTCCCACGGATCGCCGGGCGTCGTGTCGTGGAAGAGCGCTGCTGCCGATGCCGTGTCGCCGGAGACGAGGGCGGCCAGTACGGCGACCTGGCGGCCGTCGAGCATCCGCTTGCCGACGCCTCGGTGCGACTCGATGTGCGTCAGGGCCTCGGCCCAGCGGCCGGCGATGGTCAGGGTACGGGTGCCGTCGGCAAGGAGTACCCGCCAGAGCCACGCGCGGACCTCTTGGCGGTCGGCTTCGGTCGCCGTGAGGTCCGCCGGTATCCCGACGCAGTCGAAGCGGGCGTGCGCGCCTGCCTCGACGGCTCCGTACAGGTCGAGCAGTCGTTGCCGTCCTTCGTCGGCGCGGCCGGCGCGGATCTGGAGGCGGGCGAGGTTGACGACGGGTTCGAGTCCTCGGATCGTGCTCATCCCTGGCAGCGGACAGGCATGGAGGTACGCGGCAGCGTGCTGGTGGCACAGCTCGCGCGCCAGGTCGGGAAGGCCGAGGTCGGAGGCGATGAGCGCGGCCTGGTTGTAGACGGCCGATGCCAGGCCCTGGTCGGCCTTCCGTACCGCGGTGTCGGCCAGATCGGCGAGCGCGCGGATGCGTTGGGGCAGGGGCAAGCAGGCGGGGCGGAATCGGGCGACGAGCGGGAAGCGCTGGGCTGTGGGTCCGTGCGGGTCCATGGGTCCCCCGGGGCGTGGTTCGGCGACGGTGCCCGCCCGCCGTAGGCCGACGGGCACCGTCCTCCATCTGTCGGTTGTCACCGCCAGTCGACGACGATCCGGTTCAGCGGGGTGTCGAGGGCGAAGAGACCGGGGCACTGTTCGATGGGCGGGGCGTCGAGAGGCTGGATTTCGAAGGTGGCTTCCCGGCCGCGGTACTCCCGGTCCCAGGTGCGGATGGCGTCGGCGACCGTCGCGGCCAGTTCGTCGCTGCCAGGGCCGTGGCCGATGACGCCGAACTCCCAGAGCTTGCCGCCCTCCGGGGTCCTCTTCTCCAGCAGCCGCCGGGCCAGATAGGTGACGGCGCCCTTCTCGACGGCCGCGGTGGACGAGGGGTACGGGTCCTCGGTGAGCAGCCCGCCCTTGGCGCTCTGAGGGAAAAGCATCCGGATCAGGCCGGAGGGCAGGGAGCAGGTGAGGAACAGCTCCATCCACTCCGGCGACTCCATGGCACGGACCGTCATCCCGGTCCATTCCGCGGTGCGCGGCTGCTCCAGAACGCGAGTGAGGGCATCGGCGTCAATGTCCTGGCTGGCGGGGGCCTGGAGCCGGACAGTGCCGTCGGCGCCGAGCGGGATGATACGGCGGTCGTCGTCGGCGATGCCCCGCCGGAGCGGCATGAAGGTGTTCATCTCGCTTCCGAGCGACACCCACCGGCCGTCGCGCTGTTCGTACGCGATGGAGCGGGCGACGCTGCCCTTGAGGCGCTGGGGGACGAGGAGCCGTCCGCCGGGGGCGAGCTGTTCCAGCCAGGCGTGCGGCACGCCGTGCGCGCCGACGGTCGCGATGATCCGGTCGTACGGTGCGCCCTCCGCGTATCCGAGGGCTCCGTCCCTGGTCACGGCCTCGACGTTGGTGATCCCGGCTGCGGCGAGATGTTTGCGGGCTCCCTCCACGAGGTCGTCGTCGACATCGAGGGTGGTGACGTGGCCGGCCTCGCCGACCAAGTGCGCGAGAAGTGCGGCGTTGTAGCCGCTTCCGGCGCCGAGTTCGAGGACGCGGTCGCCGGGACGGACGTCGAGCTGGTCCAGCATGAGGGCGACGACCCCCGGCTGGGAGGCGCAGGAGATGGAGGTGCCGTCGGTGTCGTACTTGATGTGCACCGGCGCGTTGGCGTAGGCGTCTTCGAGCGACGCGTCGGGCACAAACGCATGACGGGGGACGGCCCGCAGGGCGTTCTCGACGGCTGCGGTGCGGGCGTGTCCGTTCGCCCGGATCCGGTCGACCAGGGCGTTCCGGAGGCGCTCGGCCTCCGCCGAGTCGGCGGTGATCGTGTCGGTGTTCACCGCGCCGACGCTATCGACGTCCGCCGCTGCCCCGCTGGGCGACGCGGTGTTGTCACTGGTTCCCATGACTACCTCTCGTGCGATGTTGAACAGAGCGCTCTGATCGTCCCGGAGGAGACCGGCGCGGTTGGCGTGGAAGATCACGTGGTGGGCGAGTACCGCCCGCAGGCCACGGGTGAGACCACCGTGGTCCGCGAGATCGGCGAGCGCCGCCCCCGTCCCCTCGAAGGCAGTGACCCATTCGCCCTGCTTGTGGAACGGGCCGCCTGGGTGGCAGAGACCACGGGCGTCGGCCGTCATCAACTTCCGTACGGCGGGAGCAAGCTCGGCGACGCGTTCGGCTGTCAGCGGATCGGTGGCCGCTCGAAGGGCGGCGACCTTTGACCAGACATCCCCCTGCTCGAACCAGTCGAGCCCGGCACCGCGCAGCATGGCGCTCACCAGAAGGACGACGGTCTCTCGCCGCCCCAGGTGCTTCGGGCCCGGCTGGTATGTCAGCAGGTGGTGGGAGTCGCTGTGGAACAGTTCGTGGGCTGCGTCCATGGCTGCCCGGCCGCCGAACGCGTCGGTCTCGGGCTCGTACTTACCGGTCCGCCACGATGCTACTGAACCCTCACCGACCAGGTCGTCCAGCAGCGACTCCATGACTGAGGCCGTTTCGTCGGCGCGGTATCGGAGGGGCCAGGGCTGCTTGTTCATGAACCACCAGCCGGAGAGCTGCCCGGCCGCCTCGGCGGTGATCAGTGCTGGGGCGAGGCGTTTGGCGATGACGAGCTGGGCGCGTGAACGGTCGACGAAGGTGATGTTGTGCTGTTGCCAGCGGTCGGAGGGCATCGGGGTCCTTCGATCAGGCGGATCAGGCGATGAGAAGGCAGGAGTCCCAGGCGGATCGGGGCGGGGTGGTGGTGCTGGGCGCGATGAGCGCCAGGGCGACACCGGCGGCACCGTCGAGCAGGCCAGGATCTCCGCTCCCGAGCGCTGCGCCCGGTGGGTGGATTTTGTCCAGGAGCGCCGGGATCGCGGCGCGTATCCGGTCTGCGGTCGTGGCATGGGCGTCGTCGGCGACACGGGCCGCCAGGTGGGCAAGCCCTGCGAAGCCGTGGCAGAGGCCGTCGTCCGTGATGACCTTGAGCTGATCGGAGTCAGTGAGAGCGGCCACGAGGGCGTTCTCGGCCTCGATCCGGCGGTGGGTGTCGCCAAGGGCGAACGCCGCGAGCTGCTGAGCACGGGCGAGGCCAGCGGCCCCGTAGCACCACGACGGTCGCCGGCGCGTGGACGGGGTGAGGCGGCCGGTCCGTAGTTCGTCCCGAGTGATCCAGTACGGCCATGCTGGGCCGTCGTCGGCCTCCCAACGGTCCAGCCACGCCAGGATGGTGCGCATCGCCGTGTGGTGCCCGCTCACGACGGTGCCGCGCCGGGCCGCCAGGGCCAGAAGTGCGAGTACGCCGCCTATGCCGTGCGCCATGCCGCGGTTGGCGTGACCGCCGGGGAAGCGGTCGTCCGGCTTGCCTGAGGGGCCGGTCTCCGTCCACCAGCCGGGCAGGGTCTCGCTCTGGTCGGTCAGCGGTTCGGTGAGGCGTACGCAGTAGTCGAGCACGGCACGCGTCGTGGTGCCGTCGGGACTGCGGCGCAGAAAGCAGGCCCCGTATCCGGTGAGCCCTCGGATGGCATCGAACTCGGCGAGCTGCGGCAGGCGCCCGGCGTCGATACGGCGGTGGGCGGCGTCCAGGCGACGGCTGACGTCGATCAAAATCTGCTGGTCCATTGAGTCCAGGGCGCGTTGGTAGGACCCGGGGAGTTGGTCCGCCGCGCAGGCGAGGGCATGGGCGAGGGCGGGCAACCCGTAGAAGGGGTGGCTGTCGGGACCGCTGGTGAGGGGTTGCCGGGAGGCGGCGGCGAGCCAGTCGTGAGCGCGTTGCCATGGTCCGAGGCCCCGCGCGGCCCGTTCGATGTGCAGGAGTGCGATGCCGGGAGGGCCGTAGGCCAGGTGTTGCCCGTACGCAGGCATGGCCCAGGACCGGGGCACATCGGGATCGGCGAGCTGGGACGCGATGGCGTCGACCAGGCCAAGGGCAGGGTGGGTGATCATGACGGCCTCCCCTTTGTACGGGCGGTCCAGGCGAGAGCGGCAGCGCGCGCCAGGTAGAGGCACACCTCTTCCTCGGGGAAGTTCACCGCGACATGCCGTACGAAGTGGACGTGCAGGAGGGACGTCAGAACGTCATCGACGGCGATGCCCTGAGTGTCCGGGCCCGGCAGATGGGGCCGGTAGGCGGCAAGGGCCGCGTCCCGTTCCGCCCACCCGGACACGATGGCGTCCCCGCCCGGGACTTTGCGAAGCGCCGCCCAGTTGTCGCGGGGGTCGGCCAGTCGTACGGCCTCCGCGAACTGCGGGCGCGGTACGGGTGCGGGAGCCGTCGGTTGAATGTGATCGACCAGCCACCGCATCCCGGCTTTCGTGCTGCCGAGGAAGGCGGAGACGATGGCGACGGAGTGCGCCGCCACCAGGGCACGTTGGCGGAGACGCTGCCGCTGCGCGAGCTGCGCCACCACGGCGCGCGAGTCGGTCCGGAAGACATCCTCGGCAGCGTCCCACGCCGCTCCGGAACCCCAGCGGCCCATCTCGCGGTACGAGGTGGGATAGCGCAGATCGGCCAGCAGGCCAGCCTGGCGCAGTTCGTCGGCCCACTCACTCACCGTACGGGCGGTCTCGCCGAAGGCCCCCGGATGGGGAAGGGCGATACGGAGGCGGAGGTGCTGGGCCGGGTCGCGGAAGCGGATGAACCACCAGGGTGGGTTGCCGAGCCGCTCCAGCAGGCCGGGCAGGTGCTGGGCGAGCACGACGTCCTGGCGGCGGGCATCCCCGTACAGGGCGGCCAGGAGTACGGAGGAGGCTGCCGGCGGCTGCATCTGCGCTGGTGAGAGGGAACGAGCCGGGGTGGGGGCGGGTAAGGACGGCCACGCCGTCGGCCGTACCGCCTTGAGCGGCAGGACCACCTCGTGGGCACGTCCACCGCACCAGCCGTACCCCTCCGGGGCTTCGACCAGCACGGCGATGTGCGTCCGGTCGAGGTGCTCGCGGAGCAGCGTTCGGTGACCGGGCTCGTCGAGGTCGAGGAAGAGGTACTGGTCCCCCTCCACGAGATAGACCTGCCGCGGCAGCCGCCGTCGGACCCGCCAGTCGGATAGGGCCGCATCCCACTCGGCACCGCTGGCCAGCTCCGAGGATTCGAGTCGCCAGCGCGCCGGAGCCAGCACGGTACGTCCGTAGCGGAGACGCGGAAGGAACGGCATCGCCGCGGCTATGCCCCAGTCGAACACGGTGACCTGTGCGCACTGGGCCCGGGACAGTTCGGTGAGCAGCCGCACTGGCGGTGGGGTGTGCGTACGCAGGTTCAGCGCGTTCATCCCCACGGCTTCGACACGGTGGCCCCGCCCGGGAGCGGCTAGGTACATCCGGCGTCCGTCGCACGCGACCGCGAGCTCGTCGAGGGTGAGAACGCCCAGGCCCGGGGCGCGATGCTCCTGGAGGCTGATCACGGTGGGCAGGACCTGAGGCGTACGAGTGACGTGGGCGCTTTCGGGGAGGAGCGGCGGGAAGGAGAGCTGCGCGGGCACGGTGTCGCTGTCCGCGGTCGGGAGACCGGCCAGCTCGGCGCTCAACGCCTCGCGATCACCGGGCTCCAGCACACCGAGGAAGCGGCCCGTGGAGACACCGGCCCCGCGTGACACGCTCACGATCTCCAGCCGGAACCGCCCGCGCCGCAACTCCTCCAAGCCGGCCGAGTGCACCCGTACGCCCACTTCCAGGTGTGGTGGGACGCGCGGTTCGTCGGGGCCCACGTCGAGAGCGCCGATCAGTTCGTCGGTGAGGACGACCTCCTCCTGGCCTTCGAGCGCGGCCTGCTGCGCCAGGCGTACGAGTGCGTCGTCCCGAGCGGAGCCCCGAGGCCGGCGCGCACCGGCCGGAGTGCCCGGGTAGCCGTCGGGATAGCCGATGCCGCTGTCCGCCACGACCTCCTTGAGAGGCACCATCGTGCCGATGCCATACCGCTCGTAGAAGCGCTGGTGGTACTCACCCCAAGCAGCGGTTCCGTACGGGCGGACGCTCAACTGGGTCAGGACGAGCGTGGCACGTTCGACTTCGCGGGCCACCGCCTCCGGCAGGACGAGCTTGGCGTTCAGCCGTAGGTCGAACGCGATGGGGTGGCGCTTCCCGTCCGGCACGAGTTCCCGCATCCGCGCGGCGGCTCTGTCCCGACTGCCATGCGTGGAGCACTCGCTCAAGGCTGACCGGATCGTGCGCAGCTCGGCCACCGTCTTCGAGATCCGTGCAATGCTCTCGGCTTCAACGGCGTCGAGCTGGTCGAGGAGGTACCCGAGAGCGTCGGTCTCCGTACTCGGGGCGTGCAGGCTGGTGATCAGTACCCGCCGTTGGATCAGCTCCGCCAACAGCCGGCGAGTCTTCTCCGGCCCGGCCTCGGGAAACTCCGCTTGGAGCTTGCTCAGAAGCATGCCCATCCTGATCGGTGCCTCGGCCGCAGTGAGGGCCGCCTGCACTGGTGCGGTAAGGGCCAGCGATGCCTCGACAGCGCGGGTCTCGTCGCCTCGGTCATCAGACTGAAACGGCACGATGAGCCGGTCCCCACGGATCAATGCGGTGCTGTTGGCGACAACGGCCAGTCGTTCGAGCAGCTCCGCGCACGACTCCAGCCGCTGTACGACCGTGGCCAGCCACTCGGCCCCGGCCCTGCCGACGAGCACGTGCTCCTCGCCCCAGCCCGCACTTGCCCGTGACCTGAACGTCGCGGTGGTTACACCGGCGAGCAGCCCAAAAGGAGTCGCTCGGTGCTGGGCCCGCAACAAATATCGGATCACGGAAAACACCGCGCGCCGGAGAGCCCGTGGATCGGGCCGTTGAGCTGTGCACAGGCCCTGCACTTGCACGGCCAGGGCAGGGCTGGAGTGCTGCAAGGTCTCGGCGAAGTCCTCGTCCGCCAAGACTGCACGCAGCCAAGCCGCATGATTTGCTGTGGCATCGGGCAGCCCGTCGTCCAGGTCGGGCCACGGAGGGACCGCCAGCGACGGCTGGGCGACGGCGCGTACGAGGGCGGTCCTTCCGGCGCGAAACGCCGCGGTCACGGTAACCACCGACTACCTCCGCAGGGTGCGGGAACGGGCGGCTGGTGCCGCCGCATCAAGGCGGCGGCACCAGCCGAACTGGTCACAGACAGGTCAGGCGACGTTGGTCGTGCAAGCACCACAGGTGGTGCCGCAGTTGTCGTCGGTCAGGTTGACCAGCCCAGCCGGGTCGGCGATCTCGACGAGGGAGACGTCCAGGTCGAAGCCGTCCGACGCCTCCCGTGCCTGGGGGCGGACCTGGGTGAGACTGGGGACCACGATGTTGCGCGTCATGGTGACTACCTCCTTGTTTCGTGGGTTCACTGATTGATGCAGCCGACGGGTCGTTCATCTGTCGCTGGTGAGCTGAAGCTCGGCCCAGACCTCCTTGCCCCATGGGCACCTGTCCGAGCCGTACAGGTCATAGCCCCAGCAGTCCGACACCGCGTCGATGAGGAGCAGGCCGCGGCCCGACTCATCACAGTGGTCTGCGTGGCCGGCGGCGGGCAGACGCTCCGGTTCCCAGTCCACGACGCCGACCCGGACTCGCGACGCGCTCGGGCGTCCCACGGTCAGACGGATGTCGTGGCACGAGGTGTGCTTCGACGCGTTCGCAATCAGCTCCGTGACGATCAGCACGGCACAGTCGGCGAGTTCATCCAGGCACCACGCACCGAGTACACGCTGGACGAGCTTGCGGCAGGTCTCAGCGGTGGACGGCTGGCACGGGATGGTCTGGCTGTAAGCGGGGCACCCGACACGGGCGGCATGAACAGGTGTGTTGAGACTCGTCATGGGGATGGAGCCTTCGGGTTGTCTCGGCGCCCGGTCCGCCCCTTGCGATATGTGAGCGTGCGGACCGGGCCGTCAACAGCCGCCCGGGATGGTGGGCGGCTGACACCAAGACAACCCCTTCTTCCGTTCGGCTGATTAGGACCATCAGACATGCGCTCAACGGGCCGACCTAGGGCGATTTGACCCAGCGTTTACCTGACGATCGGGCGACGCGAGCGCTACCGTGCCGGGATGGATGCCACGCGCAACACCGTTCTTGAGGCGTGGATGGCCGAGCACGGCTACAGCTCCAACAGCCTCGCCGACGCTGTGAACAGGTCCTTAGAGCAGTTGACCGGAAGGTCCGGAGGGCTCGACGGATCATCCGTCCGGGGCTGGAAGGCCGGCCGTGTGAAGTGGCCGAAGTCGGCCACCCGCAAAGCGCTTGAGGACATCGCCGGTCTGCCCGCCACCGCTTTAGGGTTCGTTCCACGGGGCAGGACTCCGTCGGCCCTGGTTCCACCGCAGCAGGAGGACCCTGACATGAAGCGCCGCACACTCGTCGGCGGGCTCGCGACGGCCGCCGTCGCCGCGGCCTCACCCGGCGCCGCGTCGCCACGCAGAATCGGCATGAGCGACGTCGACCGTCTCCAGAAGCGCTTCGCCGAGATCATCGCCAGCGACCACCGTCACGGCGGCCAGCTCGGTATCGAACAGCAAGCCGCCGCCCTCGCCGACGAAGCGCTGAATCTCCAGAATGCGGGAAGCGCCACCCAACGCGTACGCAGCAACCTGTACGCCTCCGCAGCAGCATTCCGCTCCTCGGCAATGTGGGCCGCCATCGACGGCCGTCGCTACGACGACGCCAAGACCCACATGCGGGAGGCCCAGACCCTCGCCGAGATGTCCGGAGACCAGGCGATCAAGTTCCGCATCTGGAGCCACACCGGAACCATGTACCGACACCTCGGCCGCCCCGCAGACGCACTCGCCGCGAACGACGTGGCCCGCAACCTCTTCCTCACCCGACGCGACCCCCTGTTCGCATCCCTCGGCCTGGCCCGGCAGGGAGCCATCCTGGGCACAGCCCAGGACCGCAGCGGCATGCGTCGAACATTCGACCAGGCGCAGGAAGCCATGCTGCGCTCCGACCCCACGGACTACCGCCCCGTCTGGATGCTCGCCTTCTACGACCAGGCCGAGCTGGACTCCCTGGCACTGTCCGCAAACCTGGCCCTGGGCGACTACCCGACCGCCGAATACCACGCCCACCGCTGCCTGGCCGCACTCCGCCCCCACATGATCAGATCCCGCGCCATCGCGACAACCCGCCTCGCCCACGCCCAGCTCGCCCAAGGGGCTGCGGACGCCGCCACGGCCACCGCGATGAAAGTCCCCACCGACGTCGCCACCCACCACGCCCGGGTAGCACGCATGCTCCAGGAGTTCGGCGCCGCCCTGCGCGCCACCGCCCCCGGCAGCACCACCGCGCAGACCTGGACCGAGCACGCCGCCACCTGGAGGACCACCGCATGACCACGGCCCCCACCATCGAACTGCGCACCTTCACCACCCTCGACCCCGTCCGCGGCGACCTCCTCGACGTCTACGCCGACGTCCGCGCCCCACTCCTCCACCTGCCGAACTACGCGGTCACCACCTTCGGCGAACGCCTGGACCGCCACGGCACCGAACCGGGCTTCGTCGCCGTCCTCGCCTACGCAGACGAAGAACCGGTCGGCTACGCCTACGGCAACACCATCGAACGAGGCGACCGCTACTGGCAGCGCATCACCCCGGAGCCGGCCGAGAAGTACACCGAGCGCCCGGCCCTGGCCCTGAAAGAGATCGGTGTTCGTCCGGCCTGGCGAAAAACCGGCACGGCCCGCCGCATCCACGACGCCCTCCTCGCGGCCAGCGATGAGCCGTACGTGACGCTGATGGTCAACCCGACCGCTGGCGACGGAAAGGTCCACGCGCTATACCGATCATGGGGATACGAAGACATCGGCGCAAGTCAGCCATCAGCGGCTTCGCCAGTACTTACAGTGATGATCCATTCCATCCGCTGATTGGCCGCACGAAAAGAAATCCTCAATTTGGCAAGCAACCCTCCACCGGTAGGTGGTCTCGTCAGATCTCCTTGAACGTCCCGCTTATGCCGAGTTCTTCCAGGCGCTGCTGGATCTGTTCCGCTTCATCGGACTGTATGACCAGCTGGAGCGTGCCCTGCAGATAGCTGATCTGTCTTTCGTCCAAGGCTATGTAGAACGCCCTGAAGAGTGCAGCAAAACCGTCGGCGCTGTCAGTGTTGGCCAGAAGGTTTTTGGTGAACGAGAAGGCGACCTGCTGGTCCCTGACCTGCTCCCTTTTCGATGATTGGTCCGAACTCTGCCTATCGGCCTCCCGCTGCTGGGGCACGCTCTGCTCTTCGGACCCCGGGCTGTCTCGCTTGCGCGTCGAGCCGTTCTCGACGGAATCGTCGGCGCTCAAGGAGCATTGACCTTCGTGAGCTGGTTGGTCGCAGTCAGTACACGTCTTGAGCTGTGGCTTGGCGAGGCGCAGGCCCGTGCTTGCGAGGTTGACCTGTCCGGGTGCTGTGACCTCAACCTCGGTGCCCGCTCCGTCGACGATGCTCAGCAGGCCCTGGTTGGCAGCGTCGTAGATCGCCTGCTGAAGGTCGCGGTCACCTCCGTACAGCAGCGGCAATCGTGGGGCGCTGTAGAAGGCGGATCGGATATCGGAGAGGGTCTTGCCGTAGTCGTGGTCGCGAAGGTTGTGAAGGAGAGCCTTGGCACTGAACTGGCCAGTGTCGAAGACCTTGTCCCGAGCAGCGAGGCCTTTCCAGACGAGCATGCCGTCGAGGGCGGTGATGTTGTCCTTGTCGAATGTGAGTTGGTCGAGATACCGCTCGCCGTCCGGGTCGGGCTGGGCCAGGTAGGCGACATGCTGGTACGCCCGCTTGAGCGCCCTTTCCAGCTGAGTCTTGGCCTCGGCGAGCTCCTTGGCGCCGATAGCCTTGAGTTCGTCGTCGTTCTGAATTTCGGGCGCCTGCAGGGCCTTCTGCCTCGCCAGATACTCCACCGCCAAGTTCCTTGCAAGGGCGCGCTGCTGGGTGTTCACCACGGCGTATACCGCGCTGCTGGCCCACTGGACGGGGAGCTGCTGCGCACCTTGCCCGAGCCCCATGGCGACGGTGAGTGCCTCGAGGGTCGGCTTCTCCATGCCGTTGCGCAGGCTGTATTGCGCCGGGTCGAGGACGATGAGCCGGGTGGTGTAGGCGGTGTCCAAGCCGGCCGTGGCGAGGACGTCGGCGGGAGCACGCTGAGGGTCAGCCGGGACGAACTGCAGGTCGCGGAATGGGCCGCTGCTGGCCAGCCTCTTCGCGATGTCGGCGATGACCTGGTCGCGTTCTGCCTCGGTGATGGTGCGCCGGATGTTCTTCACCAGCATGCGGTGGGTGAGCCGGGTGGAGAGGAAGTAGCGGGCCGGCTTGTTGTTGCCCTGACCGGGAGTGATGTCGAGCGCGCTCATCCCTTGGTTCGGATTGACCAGCTCATCAACGA
Source organism: Streptomyces sp. CAU 1734 (assembly GCF_039888735.1). Lineage (NCBI taxonomy): Bacteria > Bacillati > Actinomycetota > Actinomycetes > Kitasatosporales > Streptomycetaceae > Streptomyces > Streptomyces sp. CAU 1734. The sequence continues at coordinate 103,220 of NZ_JBDQQP010000001.1, read as the reverse complement.
CGCTATCGGCGTCAGTGACGGTGTACGTGGCCTCCGGCACGCTGGTGGCCGCCTTGACCTCAGGAGCACTGGCTCCACGGCCCCGCCCCGGGCGCAGGGTGCCGACGACACTCGCCAGGAAGATGAATGTGGCCGCCCGCTCAGCCGCGCGGGGATTGTTCGTACCCCAGGTGCTGGACTGTCGCTCGAGGTCCTGGCGGCGCGCGGCGCCTGACGAGCCGTCGTGGTTGATGACCTCGATCTCGGCCAGACTCCGATAGTTCGCGATGGTGCGGTCGTCCTCCACCAGACCACTGCCCAGGAGCGCCTCTCGGACGGTGCTGTCCGACAGCGGCAGGTCTCCGGGCCCAATGAGCGCCGGCACCCACTCGCCTGCCCTACCGCGTTGCTGCAGTGCATATACCGTGGCGGCGAAGATGCGGATCGTGGACCGGACTCGTTGAAATCCGGTGACCTTGCTCCACTCCGACTGCGCCAGGCTCATCAGCATGGGGTGGAAAGGGTAGCAAGATGTCATCTCTGCACGCCAGTTGCGGCGCCACGCAGCTCCGATCGGGTCCCAGACCTGCTTGCTCCAGGTCTTGTCCGTCAGCGCCTTTTCGTAGAGCGCAGCAGTCGCAGCGAGGACCTCACCGGCGGGTTCAGCGTCGAACAGCCGTCGGCGGAGGATGTCGGCGAAGTCGCCCACGCCGGTCACGGTGGTCGGCAGGCCGTTGCGGTCGAGCAGGCTATTCAGGTCGTCGCGGCGGGCTTGAGCGTCAGGCGAGAGCGCGGTCTTGTCGATGTCGGAGGCGATCATTACGACCAGCATCGCGACATGAGAGACATCATTGACGACATCGAGGAGAGCCCGTAGGAACGCCATGTCCTGGGCCGCCAGGTCGGTCTGGTTTGCGCCGTCCAGTCCGTTGCCGATGTAGTCGAGCACCTCGTCGACGATGATCAGAACGGGTCGGTTCACGGCGCCGATGGCCTCAGCGATCTTGTGCTTGTCGCTCCAGAACCGCCGGTAGCGCTCGAAGAGGGTGTAGTCCCTGGAGAATAGACGCCACAGGAAACGCTCGTAGAGGTTGACTGCTGGCCCGTCGAGCTCTTGTACCCCGGCCCCTGGGGTCATGTTGTCGCAGGGCAGTACGACGACATGCGGACGTCCGAGGCCGTCGGCAAGCGGGTTGCCGATTCTTGCCCTCGCGCGCTCGGTTACCTTTTTGCCGAGCTCGGTTCCCAGCAGTGCCCTTGGATTGGCGGCCAGATGGTAGGCGCCGATGCACGCGTGCGACTTACCGCCGCCCATGCCTTGGTCGAGCCGGGTGACCGCTCGCGCTTTCAAGTAGTCGTCGCCACCACCGATGCGGACTGCGATTTCCGTGAGCAGGTCAATGAGCCGTTCGGTCGGGTGCGTGATGTCACCGTAGTAGTGGGCGTCTGCATAGGGCGGCCGGTCCGCTCCCGTGGCGTGAACGGCTCGAAACAGCGACATCTGTACGTCATCGATCTGCCCGGAAGCGCTGTGGATCTCCTGGCGGAGCTTGAGTGCCTTCCACCACGGCGTCACGTTGGTCGTCATGGCTGCTCTCCTGGGCTGGTGGACACGAGGATCATGGGGGTGGTGTTGGTCGTCATCACGTGAGCCGCAACTCGGCGTCGTCGATGAGTTGGAGCTGGGATTTTTCGTAGTTGTTCGCAGCGACTGCCTCGGTGGCACTGACTACGCCGGCCCGGTTGCGCAGCACGCGGGTGAAGCGGACTGCGTCTGGGTCGTTGTCGGGCAGTCGGTCCGCGAGGAACTGGACTGCGGCCCATAGGAAGGTGTCGTCGGGTGTGTGCTCGGCGTCCGCCAGTACCTGACCCATGGCCTGCAGGCCGTCCTCCGAGGCCGCTGCGAGCGCGAGGGCGACGTCGATGACGGTTGAATCCCCGTCGATCTTGCCCTTGTAGTCGCGGGCAGCGATGAATCGCACACCCTTGTCGGCATCAGGGACCAGGTCGCGTATCGCTGCGAGGTCGAGCGAGGAAGCTAGAGCCTGCCAGCGCAGTTCGGACTTCGCCCGGATCTGGCGGTTGTAGAGAGTGATCCACCACAACGCGAACCGCGTTCGAGCGTCGAAGGTCTCCAGAGGCTGGTGGTTGATCTCGACGGCCATGGCTTCTTGGACTGCCGCTCGCGCCAGCGGAAGAAACGTGTAGATGTCGACGGGCTCGCCCTTGGCGTCGAGGACCTCGCTGTATCGACCGACTACCTCCATGGCCGGTCCGGCAGCGGCCATCAGCATGTCCGCAGGGGCCAAGCCCCACCGCTCCCAGTCCGGGTAACGCTGCTTGATCTCTGCCTTGATCTCGGCCTCGACCGCGCCCTTGCGCCCGGGGGTTCGTCCGGGCGCCATGGGGCGGCACGTCATGGTCAGGGTGGTCTCGATGTTCGCCTTGCCCTGATGGTTGCTGGCCTCGGTGTTCGCAGGCCAGGACCCTGTCATCACCAGGCCGGCCTTCTCGATGGCCGTGAGTAGGCGCTGCCAGACCTCCGGGTCTCCGGATCCGAACACGATGGTCACCAGCCCGTCGTCGCGGACCACGCGACGCATCTCGCCGAACGCCCGGGCGATCATCGTGTCGTAATGCTCGCGAGTTCGGTGCTCGTTAGGCGCCTCTCCTCGGACCCGCTTGACGATGATCTCTTCCGATTTCTCCTGGCAGCCGTGTTCGTCGGAAGTGACGACGAGCTCGGGCCAGGTGCTGTGCAGGGCGCGCTTCAGCCAGGCGTAGATCAGATCGGAGGAGTCGGCATACGCGATCATCTCGTCGTACGGCGGGTCAGTCACCACAGCGGTGATGGACGTGTCCCGCAGGTTCATCGACGTAGCGGACCCCCGCGTCACGTTGACCGGCGTCCCCTGGATGTCGGTCATCAGGTTCGAGAGCGTCGACAGGCTGCTTTTACACAGTGACGACCACGACCCCGCACCGGTGCCGATTCCTACTTCAAAGAAGTCCTGTGAAAACGTGATTGATCCCTGATTTGCATATATGTCGTGAACCCCTGCGCGACTGATGTCGATCGTGCACCCACGGGTAGCCCGCCGAAGCTTCCGGGCGACGACCGACGCGGCGTATCCGCTAAGCGCTCGGGCATAGTCAGAGCTCACCCCTGCCTTGTGTATGAGCTCGTCGGCAACCTCGGCGATGGACCGGGTGAGCATGACGAAGGCCAGGGTCTGCCGATCGCACATGAAATCGCCGTAGGTGCGCGCCCCGTATATGGACGGCCCGATGATGTTGTTGTTGCCCGGCGCGATCCGTTCGTCTGGCACGGCACGCAGAAACGGACTCGGGTCGGACAGTGCATGTAGTGCTGCGGGCGCTGCGGCGACAGCTGTGAGCTCCGCCTCGGTGGGCTCCCGGTACTCCTTGCCTGAGTCGTCCGAGTGGTCGGCCACCACCAGGAGCATGTCTGTGGCGCGCCTCTCGTCGGTGAGTCGTCGATGCACATCGAGCGGGTGCACATGACTGCAGAAGGGGCAGATCGCAGACTTCCCCGGCAGCGTACGACCCTCAGCCGTACGAGCACGCGTCAGTGTTGGAGTGCGCCTTGGAGGGCCCTCGTGCACCACCGCAGCGCAGGTGCCGGCAGCCGGGTCGGCTTCTATGTAGAACGACTGGCCGGGATCCATGACAGGCGGAGCGCCCTTGCGACCGCGCTTCTGACTCCGCCTTCGCAGCTCGTACGAGCCGACCAGAGGAAACCGGTTGCCGCACTCCTGGCACGGTATGGCGATGGCCCACAGATACCCCCAGGGCCGTTTGCCGTTGACCTCGGGGTAGTAGTCCGACATGGCTGCCGTCCAACGGCGTCCCACCTCATCGAGAGTCGCGCGCACGTCAACAAGCAGCCTGGGGCGGTCGTCGTAGAGGGTGTCGCTTTCCTCGGCAAACGGCAGACTTGGCTCCTGTGACCAGTCCCGGAGAGGGAAGTCTGTGAGGAGTGTGCCAGCCAGTACCGCGACCGGGCTGTAGTCGACACCGTGGGCCTCAAGCCCGAGCCGCCCCGCTTCGAGCGGGATCATTCCGCGCCCGCTGAACGGGTCCAGGACTGATGCGCCCCCAGGGTTCGCCTTGAGGATCTCGTCGTGGAGCATCTGCCAGGCGCCGTAGCGCCCGGACATGGCCCTGTGTACTAGCTCTTGAAGGCGCTGTTGCTCAGCCTGATCCTCCGGCCAGGGCAGCAGCGAGCAGACCACCGCAGCCTTGGCCTGTGCGACTGGACGCTTTGCGAACCACGGAAACAGCCCGATCTCGGTCGCACCGCTTCCCCATCCCGCTGAACTATTCGCCGATACCTCGGCACAGGGGAACCAGCGTTCAATCATTCGGGTCATGCGTTGCTCCCGGGGGCGTTCTTGAGGCTGCTGCCCGGGACACGGAACACCGCGTTCCCGGTCATGACGTTCGCGAAGAGGGTGGCGGGGTCTTGGTAGGCGCCGAAGAATCGGCCCTTGCCGTCGGCGCACTGGTCGACGACGTAGAGCCAGTACTCCTTGCGGTGCTGGGTCGCGATGAGGACTTCGTTGCCTGTCATCCGGATGCCGTCGCCGGCCGCGCTGCCGAGCACGCCCTTGACCTCGACATGGCGAACCTGGCTGTGACGGCGGGCCTCCAAGTCGTAACCGCGGCCCTCGGTGTGAACGTCGGCCACCGTCCAGCCATCCTCTTCAAGGAGCTGCTGCACGCGCCGCATGGAGACCAGCTCGGCGTCGATCTCAGCCTGGACGCTCATGTCGGCGGTGGCCAGGACCCGGATTCGACCCACGTGCTTGGGTTCGGTCAGCTGCACGTCAGCGAGCCGCTCGAGTTCTTCGAGCCGCTGAGCGGTCTGGGTCTGAAGCCGGTGCCGCAGTTCAAGGCGGGCACGACGGTCATCGATACGGTCGGTCAGGCTTAGCGGCAGGTTAGTCAGATCGCGGCGGGCCTGGGCGAACCAGTCGGTGCGCACCCTCCGGTGCTCGGCGACGGTTGCGGCGGCCACCTCGCGCGCCGCTGTGAGCGCGTGCCCCTCCCGGGCCGGATGCGGTGAGCCGCCGTTCTCGTCGGTGGGCACGAGGTTGGCCAGGGACTCCCATCGGACCGGGCGGGCATTGCCGCTGTCATCTACCTTGATCAAGGTGGCCCATACGCTGGCGCGCTTGCCATTGCTTTCGGTCATCGTCGCCTCGTACGCGTACAAGTCGTACGGGGTGAGGCTGGTGGGGTCGGATGCGGCGCCGGACCGGTACAGGTCCTCGGCCAGGTTGTGCTCGGCTGTGTTGATCAGGTCGCTGAAGCCGGGCTCACCGGGGCCAAGGGTGACAGTGTCACCGATGTCGATGCTCTCCGAGGCTTCGCGCACCACGTCCCCGCTGGTGGCGACGTGAACCTCGTTTCGTCCGCCCAGAGTGGCCGGAAACGTGGCCTTGCCACTCAGGGAGAGTCGCCGGAACCCGGGCCCGGCTGCGGTTGGAGCGGACTTCAGCACGCCGGCTGCCGCGAGCCGGTCGAGGTATGCCTCGACGATGGCCGGGTTGATGCGTGCGAACAGATCACGCTGAAGCAGTGTCAGTGCGGCGACCGCGTCCACCTGGCTGGCCAGACGTCGCTCGTTGTCCCGAACCTTCCGGGCTGCCCGGCTGAGTTCCTGCGCTTGGACCGCCTGGGCGGCGTCGATGGCCTGCTGCTTCTTCAGCTCGTCGTTGCCATAGAGGTCCGACAGCCACTTGTCGTAGTCGACGCCAGTGATTTCGGCGACCACCGAGAGGCTGTCGAACATCTGGCCGCGCAGCTCGTTCGCAGCCGTAACAAAGTTGTCCAGGAGGCGGAGCAGGGTCTTGCCTTCCCGGGTGTCGGTGGCGACCAGGTTGTAGAGGTAGACGTCGCGCTGCTGACCGACGCGGTGGATGCGTCCCATCCGCTGTTCGAGGCGGACCAAAGACCACGGGATGTCGTAGTTCACGAGCACGTGCGCGGCCTGCAGGTCGATACCCTCGTTGCCAGCGTCAGTGGTGACGATGATCTGGAATTCGCCGCGCATGAATGCCTTACGCACTGCGTCGCGCTCGGTCCTTCCTTGGCGGCCGGAGTAGAGCTGGGCCGTGTATCCCTGGGCCTGGAGCCGCCGGGCGATCCACTCGGCCGAGTCTGCGTACTCGGTGAAGACAACGGCCTGTTCACCGTTCCCAGGGTGAATTCTGTGCGCGCCCATGCAGTCGTCGGTGAGCCGCTTCCACTTCGACGGCTGCCAGTGGGAGTCGCTGACCGTTGCTTCGATCTGCTGCAGAAGGCTGTTAATCGCGGTCCGCTCAGCCCTGGTCGAGGCTGAAACCGTGTGAATCACCTTTGCCTCATCGACCTCGGCCTCGTCACCGTGATCCTCGCGGTCGGCGATCAACGCCGCCTCCGCCTCGCTCATCGCCCCCATGTGCTCATGCCGCCGGCGTAGCGTCTCAGCCAGTGCGTAGAGACTGGAGGCTGCTCGCTTGGCATAGACCATGCGGGCAAGCGGCTGCGCCACCGGGGGGAAGAACCGGTCGACCATATCTAGGGCTGCTCTGTAGAAGCCATACTCGGTCTGCGACAGCGGGACGCTGTGGTTGCGCGCGGTGCGTCCCTTGAACAATCGGGTCGTGCCGTCGTAGTCAACCAAGTCCTCCTTCATTCGCCGCAGGAAGTGGATGGGGCCCGGGCGCAGCGCACTGAGCTCGATGTTGGGGTCGTTGCCCGGATCCGGGTAGATCTCTGGGTCGACCAGATGCAGCAAGTGTCGGAAGAGCCACTCTTTGCCCCGGTGCGGCGTTGCCGTCATCAGCAGCGCCCGAGGGGTGTTCTTGGCCAGCAGCCGTCCGACCTGGTGGAATCCGGCGGCAGTCGGAGTCAATCGGTGCGCCTCGTCGAAGACGACCAGATCCCAGCCAGCTTTGTCCGGCCGGATGGCGTCTTGCACTGTGGGGTTAACCGCTGCCAATTCCAGCGACACCACCCACAGGTCGTTGGAGTTGAGAGCGTCCTCCCGCACCGTGGCCGAGGTCAGCTGTCGCAGCCCACCGCCCAGCAACCGCTGGAAGTCGTCGACCCACTTGGTGGCGAGGTTCGCCGGGCACACGATGATCGCCCGCTTGATCAGGCCGAGCCTCTGCATCTCACGTAGGTACAAGCCGGCCATGATGGTTTTGCCGGTACCCGGCTCGTCACAGAGGAGGAAACGCAGCAGCGGTTGGGGGAGCATCGCTCCGTAGACGGCAGTCGTCTGGTGCGCGTACGGCTTCAACGGCGTGGCTGCCATCGCACTTGACTCGGCGTTGGTCGCCGCGGCATTCATCCACTGGGTCCACATCGCGGCCAGCACACGGGCGGAATCAGCTCGCCCGTCGCTGACGAGAGGTCGCACGGTCTCAGTATCCCCGGCTACCAGATTCACTTCGTGCCGACGGTCATCGTCATCGACCAGGATGAGATCCCATGACCCCGAGTGGTCTCCGGGCAGGGCGAACCTGACTGTGGCGAACTCCGGGACGCCGACGGCTCGGACCCGTACCCGCTGGCCGCGCTCAAACATGCCTTGGGGCTGCATGGTTATGCGTCTGCGACAAGGTGCGCCGGAACCCAGCTGATGAGACTGGCCCCAAGCCAACCCGCTGGACGTGGACAAGCCATGCCCTGGTTCCTCCCCCTCGGCCCCCATGGGTCCCCAACCTGGGCCGACTAACGGGTGATCAAATTACCGTAGCCAACTGATAGTTCCAATACGCAGAACATGAGGATGGCTACTTAGCGACGGTTTCTAGCCAACCAAGTCTGGATCGCGTCCAGATGGGCCTCAGAGAAGGTCATAGTGACGCCCTTCCCTCAGTGAGGCAGGCGCCTGATGTTGTCGCGGAGCCATCGTTCCCTGACGCGGAGGACCTCGGCAGCCTCGGGATGGGTGTAGCGATGCTTCGGGCCGCCTTCCGGCAAGTCCGTTTCACTTCCCATTGGTCGCCTTCCTGGCCCGCCTGGCCTGCGCGGACAGGAGGGCGAGCCTCGCGTGGTGCGCCTTGCGCAGCGACTGGGCGGCGTCATCGATCTGCTTTGGCGTACCCGTGGGGTGGAGTTTTCGAGCCTCGCTCAGAAAGCGGGACTCGCGATTTGCGTGCCGCTTCGGTGCGGGCGGGACGGTCTACTGTGTTTGCCCAGCCGAGGTGGGCAGCGAGGCGACTGCGAAGCGAACGTTCCGTGGGGTCCACCACCGTTGGGCCTTCTTAACCGATCTTCTGTGGTGGATGGTTCCTTGTGAGGTCGCAGCACGGGCCTGATGGGCAGTCGGATCACGCTTTAGGGTGAAGGGTCGATCGTTGCGTCACGGGTTGTGTGTTCGGTCCTGTATCTTCCCCGTCGGCCGCACAGGCGCACTAGCCTTGTAGGCCCCCGTACGCGTCGTGCCCTCCGAGGGGAATCGATGGCCAAGCTCACTGATGAGCAGAAGGCGAAGCGTGCAGCTGCGCGAGCGCGCCGCGAGGCTCTTGCCGTCGAGGAGGAGGATCGCCGGGACACCGAGCGGCGTGAAGCATGGGCGCGTGAAGGTACACGGCTCACCTGGGACGAATACAAGGCTGGGGTGCCATGTCGGGGATGTGGCGAACCCATGTATGACGGCTTGGGGAGCTGGCCGGGGCTCATGTACCTCACCGAAGAGGAGAAGCGCGACTACGACGTCATGGAAGAGCGGTTCCGGGAGCTGCACCCAGACTGCAAAAGTGGCCGCTGGGGCACAGGCGGGTCGCGCGTGAGGCACTGCTGTCTATGCTGTCCGCCGCCACCGATGGGGCCGGCGCAGATCGAGAAGCTCACTCGACTCTTTCAGACCTTCCCCTCCGCCGAGGACCGCAAGAAGGACCTGGATACCTGGGAGCTGATCCTCACCTGCGATCACGTAACCACCTTCATCCAGCACCGGGAGAACACCTACGTTCGGCGAGTGGTCGACTGCCCGGAGTGTCAGACGCGGCGCGGGGTTGTCGAGAGCAAGCGGCTCGGACCCGCATATACCGACGATGGTGTGGAGGCAGCCCGGAGTGAGGTGAAGCAGGCACGTGTTATTGCCGAGCTGACCAAGGCGGAGGAGCAGCTCCGCCGCCAGCAGCAGCGTGCTGCTGCTACGAGCAGCCGGATCGAGGAGCTCCAGAAGCAGCTCAGCCCGACTGCCCGGGACGACGGAATTGCGTGAGCGGTGCGTGAGCGGACTGGGTGGGACAGGGTGGATTGGGTGGCACGTGGGGGCCGGGCCGTACATTGCTGACCTGGGGAAACGGGATTTTGTAGCACCGCCCGGCACCAGTCGGGATGATCTTGTGGGCCCTCGTAATGCGTAGGTCTCGGGTTCGAATCCCGAAGGCGGCTCTGAAGAACCTCAGGACTCACTCGCCGTGACCTGGGGTTTTTCGTTTTTCCGGAGGCGATGGCCGCCGCGGGAGGCCACGTGGGTCGGAGGCCGGGTCAGGCGGCCGGGTCCGTTCGCAGCAGTTCCGTCAGGCCCGTCACCCCCTCGTCGCCGCGGCCCGCAGCGGCCCGGCGTTTCATCAGGTCGAAGTAGGGGGTCAGCAGTTCGGGGCTGACGCCCTGCTCGCGCGCCGTGCCGGTGAAGGTCTTGACCCCCGCCACCTGCATGGACAGCGAGGCGACGACATCCTCGCCGTGCTCCCCGCTCTCCAGCCGGCCGGAGAATTCGTGGACCGCGGCGGACATCGATGTCAGCCAGTCGGCCAGTCTCGGTGCGAAGTCCTTGAGCGCGATGCCCTCCTCCCGGTGGACCAGTGCGAAGGCGTGGGTGATGCCCGCGAGCGCGCCGTACATCCCGCTCAGCAGGGCCACGTCCTGGAGGGCGGCGTGTCCGGCGTCCGGGCCGGTGAATTCCGTGCCGAGCGGGATGGCCAGCGTGTCCCGGTGGGTGTCGAAGACCTCCCGCGACCCGCTGTAGAGGACATGGCCGCCCGCCTCCGGGACGCCCGCCATCGGCGGCACGGCCATGATCCCGCCGCTCAGGAAGCGGGCCCCGCGGGCCCGTGCCCACGCGTCGCGGGCCCTCGCCTCGCCCGGAGTGCCGGTGGTGATGTCGATCAGGTCCTTGCCGGCCAAGGCGGTGTCCTCCAGCGTCCGGCCGACCGATGCGTCGTCCAGCAGGCAGGTGACGACCAGAGTGTTCGCCGCGACCGCCGCCGCGGGGCTCGGCGCGAGGGCCGCGCCCTCGGCCACCAGGGCGTCCGCCCGGCTCGCCGTGCGGTTCCCAGACGGTCACCGAGCAGCCGGCGGCGAGCCAGGCGCGGGCCAGTGCCGTGCCCATGCGGCCGAGGCCGAGAATCGAGAGTGACGGGGCGCAGGTGCAGGAAGGTGAAGTGGTCTCAGAAGTGTTGTGGGACATGACGATCAGGCTGGCCGCACCGCCCGGTGGCGACAAGTACCCACTTTGAAGTGGGTGGTTTCCCCGAGGTGGGCGTCCACTTCGGGGAGGCGGACGACGATGGTGACCGTGGGCAGGCCGGGCGGGCCGGATGCGTACCACTGCGGGATCGACGCGGCCATGGATGTGACCGGCGGGAAGTGGAAGGTGCTGATCCTGTGGGCCCTGGAGGGGAGCCCCCGCCGCTTCGGCGAGCTGCGCCGGATGCTCCCCGGTGTCACGGAGAAGGTCCTCACCACTCAGCTGCGCGAGCTGGAGGCGGACGGAGTGGTGGTCCGTGAGGCTTATGACGAGGTCCCGCCACGGGTCGAGTACGCGCTGACCGGTCCCGGCGCCGCCCTCGGGGACGCGCTGGTGCCGCTCGGCCGTTGGGGGCGGGCGCATGTGCTCGGGCAACCGCCGTTGTACGAGGACGAGTCCCGGGCGGGGAGCCCGGCCGGGCACGCCGGGGGCGGCACCCCCGGCGACTACGATGAGCAGCCACGGAAACCGGGGTCTTGAGAGTCGCATCCATACCCTCGCATCCATACCCGGAGTCGAAGGGAGCCGGCATGCGACAGCTCGGTGAGCTGGAGGCGGAGATCATGGACCGGCTCTGGGCCTGGGGCCGGTCCGCGACGGCCCGAGAGGTCCGGGACGATCTCAACCGGAAGCGGCCCATCGCGTACAGCACGGTCAAGACCGTGGCCGACATCCTCTTCACCAAGGGCCTGCTCAGCCGCGAGAAGTACGGCCGGGCCTGGGCCTATCTGCCCACCTGCAGCCGTCAGCAGTACACGGCCGCCCGGATGCAGCACGCCCTGGAGGGCAACCCCGACCCCGCGGGGGTGCTGCTGAGCTTTGTGGAGCAGATCTCGGCCGATGAGGTGCGGGCGCTGCGGGCCGCGCTGCGGTCCGCCAAGCGGCCGGGCGGTTCGTGATCACCGCGGTCGCCCTGGCCGGGTACGCCCTGCTCCTGGGCGCGGTGGTGCCGTACGCCCTGGCCAGGGCCCGGTGGGCGCACCGGGCACCCGTGGCGGCCCTGCTGGCCTGGCAGGGGCTGACGCTGGCCTTCGTGGTGACCGCCGCCCTCGCCGCGTACCACCTGGTCCTCTCCGACCAGCATGTTCACGATGGTCTCACCGGACTGCTCAGCGCCTGTGGTCTGGGCGCGGGAGCCCCCGCCGCCCCCGCCCCGGGCGCCGGCGCGCTGGCGGCGCCCGCCGCGATGGTGCTCCTCCCGCTCGGCCGGCTGGCCCACACGGCGTGGCAGGCGCGCCGCGAACGGCGGAGCCATGCCGGTCTGCTCGCCATGATCGGTACGGAGTCGGCCCGTTACGGGGCCACCGTCGTGGAGTACCCGGTTCCCGCCGTGTACTGCCTGCCCGGCCGGGACCGCCGGATCGTGGTGACGCGGGGCGCCCTGGAGGCGCTGAGCGGCGAGCAGTTGAGGGCGGTGCTCGCCCACGAAGAGGCCCATCTCCGGGGCCGGCACCATCTGCTCCAGGTCGCGACCAAGGGCTTCGCCCGCGCCTTCCCCGGTCTGCCGCTCGCCCGCCTGGCCAGGGAACAGACCGCGCTGCTCCTCGAAATGGCCGCGGACGACCGCGCCCTGCGCTCCCATTCGCGTACGGCGCTGGCCTCGGCCATGTGCGAGGTCGCGGCCGGGCGGGCACCGCGCGGCGCGCTGGGCGCGGGCGGCCAGAGCGTACTGATCCGGCTGCACCGCATTCTGACCCCACAGGCCGGCGCGGGCCGGGCCGCCTGGCCCGCCGCCGCCGCGTCCGTGGCGGCACCGCTGCTGCCACTGCTGCTGACCTGTGGGCCCGTCTGAGGGAGTCGCGACCCGGCGCCGTACACCTGCCGGTCCACCGCCGGTGTCCCGGGCGGAATGCGACGGGAAATGCCCGGTGTCCGACCGAAAATTCATCCATCCGAACCTTTCCCGCCGACTGGGCGGCTGAATTCCGGACATCCGGGAACCATGCGCCCCGGTAAAGATATTGACGGTCCGTCATGCGGGGCGGCGTTTTCCCATCGCGTGAATGAGGCGCTAGGATCACGGCATGATGACAGTCCGGTCTCATCGGCATGCAGGAAAGGCCCGTTCGTCAACGGGTCCGCTGCGCCTGGCCGGACTGGCTCTTCTGCTCATCGGTCTGCTCTGGGGGCATGGAAGCGCGCCGAAGAGTTCCGCGGTGAGCGCCGCCCCTCAATTCCCCGCCGTGTCCGCCACCCTCACCGCATCCGCCGCCGATGACGGCGGTACGGGCGGCGCGGTCATGCGCCCGCCCCACTCCGGCGCGCACGGACCGGCCCACTCGGCGCATCAGGGGCCGGGGCACCCGGCACACGAATGCGCACCCGGAGCGGACTCGCGGGGAGTCGTCGTGGAGGCGCCCTGCCCGGCCCCTTCCGCCGGTGCGCCTGCCGCCTCCCGCCGGGCTGCCCCGGGCGGGTTCTCGCAGGCCACCGGGCCGGCCGCCCCGCCGGCGGCGCATTCCGGAGCACCGGCCGTACTCAGGGTGTAGACGGCCGGGCGGATTCCGGACGGCCCCGTGCCGCCGCGACCGAGGAGCCCCTGAGGCCCGCGCCCCCGCACACCCCGCCCCCGCCGTGTTCCGGCGGACAGCTCGCCCCTCCCCGGGCTGTCCTCCCCCGCACCGCGCCGCCGCGGATATCACCGCCGCCGCCCCGGGCCGGGAATGCGACTGCCCTGTGAAGGACACATGTACCGCCTTCCTCCCTTTCACCCCGTACGCCGGAAGCGGCCCGCCCCGGGCCGATTAGTGGCCGGAATTCTGGGCTTTCTCCTGCTCGCGGCGTTCCACTGTTCGTCCCCTTTCCTCCCGGCCGGTGATTCGCCTTCCGGTATGCCCGCACATCCCGTCGGACATGCCGATACCGCCGGCCCCGAGGGCATCTCCGCCGCGGCTGAATTCACTACACACCATTCCGCGGGCGACCCCGCGCATTCACATCACCACGGCGCCTTCGACTGTGCCTTCCCCGGATTCGTTCCGCAGGCTCCGGGCGAGACACGGTCCGCACCGGAGACGGCTCCGCCCGCCGCCGCCACGGACGCCGCCACGGACGCGGGTACGGCCGCGGGTACGGCCGCGGAAGCCGGCGCCGTACCGCCGAACCGCGGCAGACCCCATCTGTCCGGATCCGGCCGCGCGACCCTCACCGCCGTCTGCCGGTGGCGCATCTAGGCCGCTCGCCCGCGCAGCCCGCACGGCTGCCCCTCAGCGAGTACCCGACGCGCACCACCGAACGAGAGCGAAGCCATGCATTCCCCCATCACCGATACCACCCCTCCCGCCCGCTCGGCCCTCTCCGGGCTGGTCGGCAACACCCCGCTGCTCCGTATCTCCGAGCCACTCGCCCCGGCCGGGCGCGGATTCTGGGCGAAGCTGGAGGGCTTCAACCCCGGCGGCATCAAGGACCGTCCCGGACTGCACATGGTCGAACGCGCCCGGGCCCGCGGCGAGCTGCGGCCCGGCGCCCGCATCATCGAATCCACCAGCGGCACCCTCGGCCTGGGCCTCGCCCTCGCCGGCATGGTCCACGGGCATCCGGTCACCCTGGTCACCGACCCCGGCCTCGAGGCGTCCATGACCCGGCTGCTGACCGCGTACGGCGCCCAGGTCAATGTGGTCTCCGAGGCGCACCCCACCGGGGGCTGGCAGCAGGCCCGCCGCGACCGGGTGGCCCGGCTGCTGGAGCAGCATCCGGGAGCCTGGTGCCCCGACCAGTACAACAACCCCGACAACACCAGCGCCTACACACCGCTCGCCCTCGAACTCGCCACCGAGCTCGGGCACATCGACGTCCTGGTGTGCAGTGTGGGCACCGGCGGACACTCCGCGGGCGTCTCCCGTGTGCTGCGGCAGCTCTACCCCGAGCTCACTCTGGTGGGCGTGGACACCATCGGGTCCACCATTTTCGGCCAGCCCGCCCGCACCCGGCTGATGCGCGGGCTGGGCTCCAGCATCCACCCCCGCAATGTCGCCCACGACAGTTTCTCCGAGGTGCACTGGGTGGCCCCCGCCGAGGCGGTGTGGGCCTGCCGTCAACTCGCCGGCTCCCACTACGCCACCGGCGGCTGGAGCGTCGGCGCGGTCGCCCTGGTGGCGGGGTGGCTCGCCCGGACGCTGCCGGCGGAGACCCGGACGGTGGCCGTCTTCCCCGATGGCCCGCAGCGCTATCTGGGCACCGTGTACGACGACGACTACTGCGCCGCGCACGGTCTGCTCGACTCGCCGCCGGCCTCCGAACCCGAGGTGATCGGCCGGCTGGACGAGAAGGAGGTCACCCGCTGGACCCGCTGCGCCACCGTGGTGGATCCGCTCTCCCTCCCGGCCTCAGCGCGGGACGACGTCAAGGACACGAGGGGCGAGGACGGATGAGGGGGACCATCGCACAGGTCCGCACATACGAGCGGAGCGTGCAGCTGCTGATGGTGAATCAGTTCACCATCAATCTGGGCTTCTACATGCTGATGCCCTATCTCGCGACCCATCTGGCGGGTCCGCTCGGGCTCGCGGGCTGGATCGTCGGACTGATCCTCGGAGTGCGCAATTTCAGCCAGCAGGGCATGTTCCTGTTCGGCGGGGCGCTGGCCGACCGGTTCGGCTACAAGCCGATGATCATTTCCGGAATGGCGCTGCGCGTCGCCGGGTTCGCCACCCTCGGGCTGGTGGACTCCGTCCCCGCGCTGATCGCCGCCTCCGCCGCCACCGGGCTGGCCGGGGCCCTCTTCAACCCGGCCACCCGGGCCTATCTGGCGGCGGACGCGGGGGATCGCAGAGTGGAGGCGTTCGCCCTGTTCAACGTCTTCTACCAGGCCGGAATCCTGCTGGGGCCGCTGGTGGGCATGGTGCTGACCGGGGTCGGATTCCGGGTCACCTGTCTGACGGCGGCGGGGATATTCGCCGTGCTGAGCGCGGTGCAGATCCGGGCGCTTCCGGCCCGCCGGGGCGGTGACGCGCGGGAGCGTCCGGACGGCCGGCGGGAGGGGCTGCTCACCCAGTGGCGCGGCATTCTCGCCAACCGGCCCTTCATCCTCTTCTCGCTGGCCATGGTCGGCTCGTATGTGCTGACCTTCCAGGTCTATCTCGCGCTCCCGCTGGAAGTGCGGCGCCTGGGAGGGGACGGGCGGTTCGGCACGGTGGCGGTGGCGGTGCTCTTCGCCGTATCGGGGCTGAGCACCATCGCCTTCCAGACGAGGATCACCGCCTGGTGCAAGGCACGGATGACACCGGGCGCCGCGCTCTCGCGGGGTGTGCTGATCATGGGTGCGGCGTTTGTGCCCCTGCTGGCGGCGACCGCGCTTCCGGTGCCGGACGCCGGCCCGGGCCGGTGGCTGACGGCCGCCGTGCCGCCCGCGCTCGCCGCCCTGCTGCTGGCGCTGGGGACGATGATCGCGTACCCCTTCGAGATGGACACCATCGTCAGGCTCTCCGGGAACCGGCTGGTGGCCACCCACTACGGGCTCCACAACACCATCTGCGGCATCGGGATCACCCTCGGGAATCTGCTCACCGGGGCGGCGCTGGACGCGTCCCGGGCCGCCGGGATGTCCGCACTCCCCTGGCTGGCGCTGATCGCGCTCGGCCTCGGCTGCGCCGCCGCCCTCCTCGGGCTGGCGCGCACGGACCGCCCGGCCTCTCCCGAGCCCGCGCCCGGGGCCCGTACCTCAGATGCGTACGCCCCACATGAACGGCATCCCGCTCCGGGCGATCGACTCGTAGCGGACCTGCGCGCCCGGCTTGGGGGAGTGCAGGATCTGCCCGTTCCCGGCGTAGAACCCCACATGGCTCAGGTCGGTGCGCATGATGATGAGGTCGCCCGGCTTGAGCGCGCTCAGCGAGTTGATCCTGGTGCCGATCTGGGCCTGGGCCTGTGACGTACGGGGAATGGAGACATTCGCCTGCTTGAACGCCCATGAGGTCAGCCCGCTGCAGTCGAACGAGCCGGGACCCGTGGCCCCCCAGACATAGGGCATCCCGACCCGGCTCTTGGCCGCGTTGAAGGCGGCGGTGGCCCGCTGGGTGGCACCGGCCTCATTGCCGAGGTCGGCACGGTCGCTGTCCCGGTTCGCCCGCTCCTCCTTGGCGGCCCGCTCGGCCCGCTCGGCGGAGGTGAGGGAGTTGAGCAGCCGCTGCGCCTTCGCCAGCTTGTCCTGGATCTCCCGCTTCTTGTCCCCGAGCTCCTCGCGGGTCTCGCGCAGCCCGTCCAGCTTCCGGGTGGCCTGCGTCCGCTGCCGCTGGAGATCGAGCTGCTGCGACCGGTACTGCGCCAGCTCGGACGCCTGCTGGGCGCTGAGGTTGTCCAGCGCGGAGGCCCGGGCGAGGTACTCGTCGGGATCGGAGGAGAGCAGCAGCTGCATGGAGGGGTCGAGCCCGCCGCTGCGGTACTGGGCCGCGGCGATCGAACCCAGCCGGTTCCGGAGCTGGTTGAGCCCGTCCTGCTGGCGGGCGGCGGACGCCTGGAGGTCCCTGACCTGCTTCTGGAGCCGCTCGGCGGACTCCTTGGCTCCGTTGTACTCCTCGGTGGCCTGGGTGGCCTCCTCGTAGAGCCGGTCTATCTGCGCCTGGGTCCCCTTCTTGGTGGGGTCCGGCAGGGGGTCGGCCGAGGCCGTCTGCGCCGACACGGCGACGGCCGCGGCGGCTGTCGCGGTGATCACGGACGCGTACACGGGACTGGGCTGTTTGGCACGACGGTGGGACGCCACGGTGCTGGGCTCCTTATTCCTCGACCGCCGGCCGGGAGGATCCCGCCGCCCCGGCCCCGGCCAGGAGACACGGACGCGGCGGCACCTCCGCCGCCACCCGGGAGGGTGTCCGGCTTCCGGGGAAGACTAATCCGCTTAGCTGTTTGGATTCAACCGCCGGCCGCGATGACCGGCGGCGGGAGGGAAGGGAATGAAGTGACGGAAGGGCACGAAGAGAGTCCGATACCCGGCGGAACCCTGTCCGGATCCGCCCCCCGGCATCGACAACAAGCCTATAATTCTCGGGCATTGACGGGGGGAACGGCATGACCGAAGTAGTCCTGTGCCACGGCATCGGATACCAGTTCAAACACCGCGAGACAGCTCTCACCGACTGGTACGAGGCGCTGCGCCTGGGCATGACGGACACCATCGTGCCCGTGCCCGCGCCCGAGCGGGTCGACGCCGTGTTCTACGGCAACTGCTACCGCAGCCGGAATGCCAAGGGAACCATCCCCGAGGACGAGTTCGCCGGGATTCCGCCCCTGCGCGCCGGGGATGTCCGCGACCCCTGGGAGAAGCGGTTCCTGGAGGTGCTGGCGGACGGGGCGGAGGATCCGTCCCCCGGCGGCGAAGGACCCAAGGGCAAGGGGCCCAAGGGGCACACCCAGGACTTCCTGCGGAAGCTGGAGGGGTCGGACCGGCTCGGCAGGCCGCCGGCCAGGGTGGTCATCCATCTGGCCCGCCAGGTGCGCCGCTATCTCGACGAGAACGACACGGTGCGGGCCTGCGCCCTGGAGCGGTTCCGGCGGGTGGTCACCCCCGAGACCCGGGTGATCATCGGGCACTCGCTCGGCTCGGTCGTCGCGTACGAGGCGCTCTGCGCCCACCGCCGCGACTGGAATGTCGACACCTTCATCACCCTCGGGTCGCCGCTCGGAATCCGGGAGATCCAGGACCGGCTGCTGCCCGGGCTGGAGCCCGACGGGCGCCGCGAGTGGCCCAAGGTCAAGCGGTGGATCAATGTCGCCGCCGAGGACGACCCCGTCGCCCTGGTGAAGGAGCTGGCCCCCGCCTTCGGGGACCGGATCGAGGACCGGTCCGTGGTGAACTCGGGGATCGGCCGGATCATTCTCGGCGGCCACAACGCGCTGCGCTACCTCACCACCACCGAGGTGGCCGAGGGAGTCGCCGACGCCCTGAGGCGCTGAGGTGCCGGGGGAGACACCCGTGCCGTACGAGGGTCCGTCCGGGCAGGTCGCGTCCGGGCAGGTCGCGTCCGTGAAGAGCCCGACCGGGCGGGGTTCCTCCGGGAAGGGTTCGTACGGGCAGGGCTTGTACGGGGAGAGCGCGGTCCGGCGGTCGGGCCGGGTCGCCCTCGTGGCCGGGACCGGCACCTTCGCCGAGGGGTTCGACCCCCTGTGGCGGGTGCCGGACGAGCTGCGCCTGATGCGGGCCGTGTTCACCGAGACCGCCGAGCTGTCGATCCACCCCGAGTCCCGGCTCAACCCCACGGTCGCCGAGCTCAGACACGGGCTGGAGCGGGCCGTCACCGGCGGCGACGCCGGGATCCCGCCCGATGTGCTGGTCTTCTACTACTCGGGCCACGGAGTCATCCACGACGAGCAGTTGTGGATAGCCGCCGCCGACAGCAGACTGCGGCAGCGCGCCACCCAGCTCACCGTGGAGGACCTGGTCTCGCTGCTGATCCGGGCCGAGGCCGACAGCCCCCGCGAGATCGTCGTCCTGCTGGACTTCTGCTTCGCCGGCATGGCCGTCGAGGTCTTCGACCGGGAGCTCGCCCGGCTGCGCGCCCAGGGCCGCTGGCTGCCCGTCATCACCGTCATCGCGGCCGTGGAGCGGACCGACCAGGCGCAGCAGCTCCACTTCGCCTCCTCCCTCGCCGCCGCCCTGCGCAATCCGCCCGCCGGTGAGCAGCAGCCCTGGATCGGCCAGCAGGAGCTGTACAAGGAGCTCGAACGCCGGATGGGGGATCTCTCCGGGGTTCCCGTGCCGGTCCGCAACATGCTGCCCGCGGGGGAGAGCCGGGCCTTCCCCAATCCCCGGTACGAACCTCCCACCGTGCGCCGCCCGCAGGAGGAGGGGCCGGGCACCGGCTGGGCGTTCTGCGGACGCGCCGCGGCCTCCCGGCGGATCGTCGCCCACCTCACCTCCGAGACCGCGCGGCCGGGCGGGCTCGCGGTGACCGGGGCCGCCAGCCGGGGCAAGTCGGTGCTGCTCGACTGGGTGCACACCGCCTCCTGCGGCGAGCCGCTCACCCCCGGCCCCGGGGCCCCCGAATTCCCGCCGGAAGGCTGTGTCGATGTACTGGTGGACGCCCGGGGCATGCCCGTGACCTCCGTCGCCCGGAAGCTGGCCGCCCACTACCGCACCGGCACGAAGACCGATGTGCCGGGCCTGGTGGCCGCCCTCGCCGAGCTCCCCGGGCCGCTGCGGATCTGTGTCGACTCGGTCGAGGCCGCGGCGGACGAGGACGAGCTCGTGGGGGAGCTGCTCGAACCCCTCGGCCGGATCCCGGGGGTACGGCTGGTCATGGCCTGGAGCCGGGTCCTGCCCGGGTTCACCGGGGAACAGCTGGCGCTGGACGGACCGGAGTTCACCGAGGACGGCGATATCGCGCGCCTGGTGCAGCAGATCCTCTGCCATCGCCGGGACTCCCGGTGGGGCGGGGTGGGGCGCGAGGCGATCACGGCCGTCGCGGAGGCCGTCGCCGAGGCCGCCGGCGGATCCTGGCTCCAGGCGTATCTCTTCGCGATCCGCCACAGTCCGAGCGATCCCGCGGTTGTCGGAGTCTATGCGGAGCGTTCCTCCGCGCAGCTATTCTTCGAGAAACTGGAGTCGCTCGACGCCGATGGAGTCGATCCGGACGACCACCGGTGGGCCAGGGATCTGCTGCTGCCGGTCGCGTTCGGCCAGGGGGGCGGCCTGCCGGCCGACGGCGAGTTGTGGGCCGCGGTCGTACGGGCCTCCGGCCGGCCGAAGGTGGGCGAGTCCGACCTGAAGCTGCTTCAGGAACTGGCCGGTGAGTTCCTCGCCGTCCCGGAGGACGAGATGCACGGAGCCGGCTGGCGGTTCGAGCGTGCGCCGATCGGCCGCTATCTGGTCCAGGCGGCCGAGGCGCCCTCCGTGCATGCCGCCTTCGTCCGCGCCATGTGCGAACGGCTGCCGACCCGCTCTCCCGGCTCCCACGACTGGTCCGCCGCCGACCGCTACACCCGTGACCACTTCCCCCTCCACGCCTGGCTCGCCGGGGTGCTCGACTCCTATCTCGACGATCCCGAGTTCGTCCTCGCCATGAACGCGGAGACGCTGCGCCGGGCCCTGATCCGGGCCTCGGACCACCCGGACGACAAGGCGGGCCGGGTGCGTTCGCTCTGCGAGCAGCTGTACGGGACCAATCGCTGGGACGGGCACACCCTTTCCCGTATCGCCCTCCTCGCCCAGATCCACTCGCTGGGCGAACTGGCCGTCCGGGCCGCCGAGTGGACCTCCGGCTGGCGGCCCTCCCTGGTCGAGCGCCATCCCTCCGCCGCCGTCTTCTGCGTGGACGAGTCCACCCTGCTCACCGCGACCGACTACGGCTTCTGGCGGACCGGCCGGGGCACTCCCGAGGAGGCGCGGGCGCCCGGCTGGTCCCGGCTCGGCACACCCGGCCGCTCCCCGGTCACCACCGCGTCCGTCATCGATCTCGCCGGGCGGCCCTGTGTCTTCGCCGGGCAGATCGACGGTTCGGCCTGGATCCAGAGCCTGGACGACAACGGCGGATTCAAGGTCATCGACGGCCTCGGCCTCAACTGCCGTCTCGTCACCTGCGCGCAGTCGGGCGGCGGGCTGCTCATCGCCGGCACCGAGGGCTGGCAGTGGCGGGAGGCCAAGGTCACCGGGGCCGTCGTGCCGCGCGTCGGGCGCCGGCTCGGCGGCGCGGCCACCGCCCGGGTGGGCGACACCGATCTGGTGGCCGGGATGACCGCCACCGATGTCAGCGTCTGGCGCTCGGACGGCGAATGGCTGCGGACCTTCACCCCGCCGCAGGGCCAGGCGCTGAAGGCCATCGCCGCCGACAGCGCCGGCGTCTTCACCGGCGCGGGCGACGGCACGGTCCGCCGCACCCCCTGGAGCGGACACGGCGGCCGGCAGATCGCCACCCACAGCGGCCCGGTCGCCGAACTGCGCGTGCGCGCCGGGCGCCACGGCCGGGTGCTGGTGAGCACCGGGCAGTACGGCGACATCCAGCTGACCCCGCTGGACGGCGGCGGGAGCACCCCGTACAGCCTGGAACTGGGCATCGGCGTCAATTCGGCCGACCTCAGCCCCTCGGGCGACCGGGTTCTGGTGGGCACGGATGCCGGGGTGGTCGACATCACCCTCTGATCCTCCGAGCCCTGTGAACCCTCCGACCCCGGTGAGCCGCGCGTCCTGTGAGCCCCGCAAGCCCCCGTGGACCCTCCGTATTCCGTGAATCCCGCGGGCACCGCGGGCCCTTCGAACTCTCCCATTCCGCCGCATACCGCCGGGCGGCGGCACCCTCCCAGCGCCGAGACCGCTGCCCGGGCGCGGCGACCGCTCTGTCAGCAGTGACGGGCGACCGAACGACCGCACAGCCGAGGAGAACATCGTGACGGCAGAACAGCTCCGCCCGCGCCCCGCCCGCGACGGGAGCGCCACCGCCCAGGAGCTGCGGATGGCCCTGCACGCCCTGGCGACCGTCGTCGCCGGACCGCAGCCGCCGGACCCGGCGCGCACCGAGCAGCTGCTGAGAACCGTGATCGACACCGGGCGGCGCTCGCTGCGGCACGGGCCGCTGCCCGTGCGCCCCTTCGAGTACGAGGGCGAGAAGCGGCGGCTGATCGGCCCCGGCGCCCTGCTGGCCGACTACCTCGATCCGGCCTCCGCCGACTCCGGCTCCGCCGCCCCGGCCTCGCTCTCCGCCGGACTCGACGGCGAACTCCTCGGCGAGCTCTGCGATCTGCTCACCGCCGGGGAGGACGAGGCGCCCGGCACGGCCCCGGGGGAGTACGAGGAACCCCCGGCGCACATCCCGGAGCAGCGGACCGGATCCCCCGACACCCCCGCCACCGTCCAGCTGCTCCTCGAACCCGTCGCCGACTGGACGGTGACCACCCGCGCCGGTGTCGTCTTCGGCTCCGGCGCGGACGACAGCCCCCGGCCCGGGTACAGCGCGGTGCGCGCCGCCTGGAGCGCGCTGCCCCCCGCCGTCGTCGGCGAGATCGAGCGGGCGCTCGATGTCACCCGCGGGTTCATCGCCGACCTCGGCCGCCCCCAGCCGCCCCGGGTGACCGCCGATCTCGACCCGGACGGTGTGCTCAATCCCTCCGTCGTCGCCCCCGGCGCCTGCGCCGCCGCGCTCGCCCTCGGCTATCTGGCCCGGGAGGCGGAGCTCCCCACCCCCACCGCACTGCGCGTACTGCCCGTCGCGGGCTGCTCGGACGACGGCGCGTGGACGGTGTACCCCCGGCTCGGCGGGATCCACGAACCGGTGGCGGCGGACGGCACCGGCATTCTCTGGCGCGACGAGGACGGCTGGCGGATACGGACCGGCGGCGAGGTGCGCGCCGACGCCGACCCGTCACTCGCCGGCGCCGCCCGGCTGCTCTGGGGCGAGAGCTGGGACGATGCCCGGCGCCGCTGGGCCCGGGACACCCTCGCCACCCACCAGTGGGAGATCCTGCACCCCGCGGCGTCGGCCGCGGACGGCACGGACTGGCTGCGCGGCGACGGACACCCCCTCGTCGAACTGGAGCACACCGGCTGGCTCGCGGACCGGTTCGCCGAACGGCCGCTCGCCGGGGTCATCCAGTCCGGCACCCGCAACAGCGGAAAGTCGGTCTGCGCCCGGCAGCTCACCGCCCGGCTGGAGGCGGCGGGCTGGCGCACCGTCGTCATCTCGCCCACCCGCCATCAGCTGCCCGACCCCGACGACCTGCCCCGTATCGTGCGGGCCGCGCTCTGGGCCACCGACACCGACAGCGGCGGGCGGACCCTGGTCGTACTGGAGGATCTGTACGCCATCGGCGGGGGCGACATCGGACAGGCGCTGTCCTCGCTCCGCCGGCTCAAGATCGGCGTACTCGCCCTCACCCGTTATGTCGGCGGCGCCACCACCGACTGGGACAACCACGGGGTCACCGCGTATGTGACCCAGGTCCGGAACGAGGACCGGCGCGCGCTCGCCGACCGGCTCGTCGCCGAACACCCGGAGGTGTACGGACTCCCCGGCGAGGAGCGCATCTCCCTCGCCGTCGAGGCATGCCAGGGCGATCTGCGCGTACTGACCGATCTGCTCCGGGCGGACGCGGAGGAGATGGCACCCGGGGAGACGGCCGCCGGGCAGGCCGAGGGGGCCGACGGCGGGCCGGCCGCCGCCCCTGAGCCGGACGGAGCCGTGGCCTCCGTACCCGCCCAGCGGTCGTCCGGCCCGGGGCGGACCGGCGGGGCCGCCGAGGGGCTGCTGCGGCGCCAGGCCGCCAGGGTCCGCGGCACACTCGGCCCGGACGAGATCTCCGCCGTCCGCATGCTGGCCGCCGTGTCGATGCTGGACGAGGCGGTGCCCGACGCCTATGTGAGCACCCTCTCCGGCACCGCCCGGCGCTCCCTGGGCGTGGCCTCATCGGGCGGGCTCACCCAGATCGCCAGCCGGGTCCGCGCCGAGGCCGTACTGGCCGAGTTCAGCCCGAGCGGCACCGGCGGTCTGCTCGCGCACACCGAGGAGTATCTGGTCCGGCTGCTCGCCGACGACCACCAGGAGCGCGTCCGGGCGCTCATCGTCAACTGCGCCACCTACTCGCCCGAGCGGCTCTCCGAACTCCTCGACCGTCCCGCCCTGCGGGCCGCCGTCATCGACTGGGCCTCCCGCGCCCATCCGCCCACCGCGCTGGGGCTGCTGCGGCTCTGCAAGAAGCACAACGAACCCACCTGGATCGCGGCGGCGCTGCCCGGGGTCATCGCCCGGATCCCCGACACGCCCGCACTGACCGTGAGCGAGCTGACCACCGCCCTCAAGGTGCTCTGGGACTTCCAGTACTGGCTCCCGGACCCCTCCGTGACCAGCACCCTCTTCACCTGGGCCGGCACCGGCGGGGGGCTGGACGCCGTACTCGGCCGGGCCTCCACCATCTCCGAACGCTATGGGCTCAGCAGGGCCCTGCTGCGGCTCGCGGGCGACGACACCGCACCCCCCGAGACCGTCTGCTCCTGGCTGGAATCCCGGGCCGACGCCCTGATCCGGGCCGCCGACCCGCGCAGCCAGTCCGACCTCAGCCACATCCGGCGGCTCGACAACGAACTCTTCCACCGCACGAGGGAGGCATGGGACGCCGCCGAGCCCGAGCCCCGGGTCTACCGCAGCCCGCCCCGCCCGCTGCTGAAGCCCGCCCAGGAACTCCTCTCCCACCACCCTACCCATGACACCCCGCTCGGCGCGGTGCTCTCCTGGATGGCCCTGCGGCTGCACTTCGACGGCGGCGCGGACTGGAACAGCCTGATCCAGTCGTACGAGGGCCAGATCCGCTCCGGACTCGCCCGCGCGGACGCCATCCAGATCAGCACCGCCCTCGCCGATCTGGCGCGGATCAACCGCGGCCTCTGCAACCGGCTGCTCAACCGCCTCAGGCCCGCCCGGCTGCTGGCGCTGACGCTCAAGGCGGCGTCGCCGGCCGAGGCGGCGATCCTCATCGACACCGTCCGCAACATCCACGGCGCCACCGTGAAGTCCCTGCTCTACCGCACCTCCGGGACCGGCCTCGTCGCCGACGCCGGCCTCGTCCGCGACCTCGCCCGGACCGTCGACAGCCTCGACGACGGCCGCGGCGCGGGGATGCTGCTCAGCGCGGCCAGCCGCGCCGACGACCTCTACCGGGACACCAAGGAGGGATTCGCCTACCGGCTCAGCCGCGAGCTGGGCGCGGACTTCGCCCGGCGCATCCTGGAGAACGAACGCCGGCCCTCCGTGGCGTACCACCTGCTGCACGGATTGTGGGAGGCGGGCGCCGACTACCGGGGCGACCTGGAGGAACACGCCCTGCGGCTGGTGGTCTCCAGCCTGCGCGCCCAGCGCGGCGCCGCCCGCCCCTGGGGGCCGAGGCTGGCGATGCTGCTCATCGAGGACGACTACTTCGGCCAGGACTTCCTCGCCCGGCTCGCCGGGCTGCTCGAATCCCAGCTCCTCTGCTCACGGATGGTCAACCCCGGCATCGACCCGCAGAGCATGGTGTACACCCACCGGCTGGCCCTCGCGATCGACCCGGGCATCGGAAAGGAGTTCGGCCGCCGGATCTCGCTGGACCGCGCCGTGCAGGGCATGATCTCCGACCACGCCTCCCATGTGGCGCAGAAGCTCCGGATCATCGCCGAGACCCTGCGCACCGGCGGCCACCGCGACGCGACCGCGATCGTGCTCAAGGAGCTGTCCCGCGCGGACCCCGGCCGGGACTGGGCCAAGCTCATCCGGGACAGCCGCAGGACCGGCTCCTTCACCGACACCCTCACCAATCTGCGCAAACTCGACCCCTCGGCCGCCGCCGTCGCGGTGGAGCGGCTCACCCACGACAACGGCCAGAAACTCACCGACGCGCAGGACCGGCTGGTCAGCAGCGTGATCGAGCCGGCACTGACCGCGGATCTGCTCTCCGCCCTGGACAAGTGCGTCCCCGGCACCGGCCGGAAGTCGCTGGAATCCCTGCGCGCGATGGGCAGCCGCTGGCGGACCTTCCGGGAGATCTTCGGGCATGAGCAGGACCCCATCCTCCAGGGGAACATCGGCCGCCGGCTCGCCCCGATGGGCCTGATGCCGCGGGAGGAGCGGATCAGCTGGATGAAGAACCTGGTCAACAGCCGCTGGGCGGTCACCCTTCCGCTGATGGCCGGTCCGCGCGCCATCGAGGAGGTACTCACCCTGAGCTATGTCTGGGAGCCGCTCTGGGGGGAGCAGCTGGCCGCCTGCATCGATGACGGCAAGCTCTTCCGGCGCCTGGATCTCGCCATGCGGCCCGATCTGCGGGTACTGCCCCGGCTGATCACCATCATGCGGCTGACCGGCCGGCAGGACATCGTCGACCGGATCGCGGATCTCCTCGCCTCCAAGGAACCCCGGATCCTGGCCGAGTCGCTGGGGCTGGGTGACGGGGTGCGGCTGCTGCGCTCCCTGCACCACGCCGACGAGCCGGTGGACCTCTTCGCCCCCGCGCTGGGGGAGCTGCTGGCGAAGACCGCGGACCGCGCCCTGGTCGTGAACCCGCGGGGGCACTGGGCCACGATCGGCTGGGCGGCCCAGCTGCTGACGGAGACAGGGTACGGGCACTGCGTCCCCGATACGCCCCCGGCGCTGGCGCCCAACACGGTGCCGCATGCCGCCGCGATCTCCTGGGCGGCGACCTGGCTGCCGGCCGGCGACTGGAGCCGGCGTGCCCTGGAGGAGTCACTGGCCGAGGTCGAACGCGCCGGGGTCGACCCCTGGCATCCCCAGGAGACCGGCATGGCCCTGATCGCGGCGGCCCGCTCCGGCCGCCTCCCCTCGGACGCCCCGCTCGACCCGCTCTGGTACTCGGCGACCGGCGGCACACCCGATCTGCTCACCCTGCTCTGCCGCGAGGCCCTGAAGACCCCCCCGGTCAGGGAGTACCTCGCGACTCCGCCGGTCGCGGATCAGCTGCGGGCGGTGGTCTCCGCGCCGGGCGCGGGGGTGCGGCTCTGCCGCCAGGAGCTCTCGTCGCTGGTGTCGCGGCTGTGCCCGGAGGTGGAGCCGGAGGAACGAGCCGGGGGGACACTGGACATCTGAGGCGCGGGTGCCTCCGGCGGGGCCGGATCTTGTGCACCCTCGCCCCGTGGTGCGGGTGCCTCCGGCGGGGCGGGGTGTGGTGCGCCCTTGCCCGGGGTGCGGGTGCTCTTCCGGGGCTCCGCCCCGGACCCGGCGCCTCAATCGCCGGCGGGGCTGAGTTTGGTGCTGCTGTCTGTTGGTGCGGGCGGTGTCGCGTCCTCGCCCGCGTCGTTCGGGTCGCCCGGGGTGCGGGTGCTTTTCCGGGGCTCCGCCCCGGGCCCGGCGCGGGTGCCTCCGGCGGGGCGGGGTGTGGTGCGCCCTTGCCCGGGGTGCGGGTCCTTTCCCGGGGCTCCGCCCCGGCCCCGGCGCCTCAAACGCCGGCGAGGCTGAATTTGCTTGCTCTCGTTCGCGGGTGCGGGTCGGTGTGGGGGCGGTGTCGCATCGTCGCTTGTGTTGTTCGGGTTGCCGGGGGTGCGGGCTTTCAGACGCCTTCGGCGCCTTGCGGTGCCTCGGGGTCTTGTCCAGCCCGGTCGTGTCCGGTGCGCGGGTACGGGGCGGGACGCCTTGCCCTATGGCGGCCCGGGGGTCCTCCGGGCTCGACTCCTCAGAGCCGGCGGAACTCGGGTCCTTGCTTTGCGTACCCGGGTCTTACCGCCGGCTCTTCCGGGGACGACCCTGCACACCCCCTCCACGAGCGTTGCCCGATAAGCGGCCCCCCACCGCCCCCGGGCTTGTTCTCGTACGGGAGCGCCCGCCCAGAAGCACCCGCCCACTCTGACGCCCCTCACCCACCCACCCACGGGTGACCTTCCGGACCGGGGTTCCCCGCCTTGTGAAACCGTCCCGGAACGCGCGGACGGGCAAAGCACCGTCATCACGCACTGGGCTTACTCGCGGAAGGGGGGACGCGCAGGAGCGGTACTGGGGCGTCAAGCGTGATTTGTGGCGCACAGGAGAAAGACCAAAACAAGGGCGGTACATGCGCCGTAAATCATGCAGCCCCAGTGCCGAACCGGAGCGGCACCCAACCCGCACCAACAAGCACCCCGCCCGGGGATACGGGCAACCCGCACACACAAGAGCCCCGCCGGCGATTGAGGCGCCGGGCCCAGGGCGGAGCCCCGGACAACGCACCCCGCAAGGCGTCACCCGCACCCCGCCGCAAGCACACCGCACTGTCAGTGGCAGATGCCAGACTCACGGTATGACGGAAACAGTGAAGGGCCCCGCCTCCTACTTCCCCTCGATCGAGAAGAAGCACGGCCGCCCCATCGCGGAGTGGAAGGACTTGATCCGCTCCTCGCCCCTGACCAAGCACATGGAGCTCGTCGCCTGGCTGAAGTCGGAGCACGGCCTGGGGCACGGTCATGCCAATGCCCTGGTGGCGCACACCCTCGCGGAGGACAAGGGCGATTGAGCCGGCGGCGCGGTGCTCCGGGGCGGCGTCAGAGCAGCCGGACGAAGACCCGGGCGCTGTTGTGGAACCGG
Organism: Streptomyces sp. CAU 1734; assembly: GCF_039888735.1. Taxonomy (NCBI): domain Bacteria; kingdom Bacillati; phylum Actinomycetota; class Actinomycetes; order Kitasatosporales; family Streptomycetaceae; genus Streptomyces; species Streptomyces sp. CAU 1734. The sequence continues at coordinate 74,786 of NZ_JBDQQP010000001.1, read as the reverse complement.
ACGGTCACCCCGGCATAGCCGGGCCGCATGTCCTCCCGCACCGACCAGCGTTCGACGCCCGCGATCTCCGGCGACTGCGCCCGCGCGAGCAGCGCGGCCAGCCATGCCTCGGGTTCGTCGCCGGTCCGCGGCCCGTCGCCGGGCGCGACCGGCTCGCCGTGCACCGGAGTGTCGTCGAAGCCGTCGTGCTTGGCGCCGTCCGGCAGTTGTCCGAGGATCCCCCACTCGGATTCCTCGCCGCCGGTGCCGATGGCCACCCCGCAGGGCACCACGGCACCTCCCGCCTCGGTGAGCAACCGCGCGCCGGTCGCGGCGCCGCTGCTCTCGGCCAGTCCGATGACGAATTCCTGAAACCTGCCCGGACGCATGACAGCCGCTCTTCCCCTTGCCGGATACCCGGCTCTCCCCGGCCGGGCACGGTCAAGGGGATCACCGGTGCGACATCAATTCCGCCGGTGGCCGGGTGAATTCACCCATACGGGTGAGGGCGCGGGACCGGGTGAAGGGGGGGCGGCCGGTCCGGACGCCCTGGTCGCGGGAGCCGATACCGGCGGCGTACAAAATGCGCGAAACGTCCACCGGTGCTGAGATGGTGCCGTGCGACCGCGGCGGCCCGGCACCGAGGCGTGCGGTGCGGCGAGGGATGGCCGCGCCCGCCGTGATCCGCGCGGCCTTCACCGGACCAGCCCCCAGAAGGAGACACCGTGGCCACGCTCACCGCCTGGAAGTTCCCCACCCCCGAGGGCGCAGCCCAGGTGGAGGAGACCCTGCTCTCGCTCCAGAAGCAGAGTCTGATCCAGATCCATGACGCCGCGGTGGTGACCTGGCCCGCCGGAGCCAAGAAGCCGAAGACCAAGCAGCTCCACAACCTCGCCGCCACCGGCGCGCTCTCCGGCACCTTCTGGGGGATGCTCTTCGGCCTGATCTTCTTCGTGCCGCTGCTCGGTGCGGCCGTGGGCGCGGCGGCGGGGGCGCTCGGCGGGTCGCTGGCCGATGTCGGGATCGACGACGACTTCATCGCCGGTGTCCGCAACGAGGTCGAGCCCGGCACCTCCGCGCTCTTCCTCCTCACCTCGGACGCGGTGGTCGACCGGGTGCACGAGTCATTCCCCGCCGGGAGTGCCGAGCTGATCCGCAGCAATCTCTCCAAGGAGGACGAGGCGAAGCTGCGGGACCTCTTCGAGGCCTGAGCCGCCCTACCCGCCCGTGCCCGTGTCCGCGGGGGCGCGCCCCCGCTGCCCGGGTACGGGGGCCGCGCCGTCCTCCTCGTACAGATACTGGCTCGACTGGATCAGATACATCCGGCGGAAGACTCCCTCGGCCGCCATCAGCTCGTCGAACGAACCGCGCTCGCTCACCCTGCCCTCCTCCAGTACGCAGATCTCGTCCGCGTGCCGGACGCTGTGCAGCCGGTGGGTGATCAGCAGGACCGTCTGCCCCTCCGCCGCGAGTGCCCTGATCCGGTCGAAGACCCGCTGTTCGGCCTCCGCGTCCAGGGCGCTGGTGGGCTCGTCCACCACCAGGATCCCGGCATCGCGGTGGCGGGCCCGCGCGATGCCGAGGCGCTGCCACTGGCCCCCGGAGATCTGGTGACCGCCCTTGTAGCCCCGGGCGAGCAGGGTGTCCCAGCCGCGCGGGATGTAGCCCCGGGCGAGCAGGGTGTCCCAGCCGCGCGGGAGGGAGGCGATCGTCTCGCCGGCCCCGGCGTACTCCGCCGCCGCGTCCAGCCGGGCGTCCTCGCAGGGCGCGCCGGGGCGGCCGATCGCCACATTGATCCGGGCGGTGAAGGGCCAGCGGTAGAAGTCCTGGGCCACCACCGCGATCCGGTCGAAGAGCTCGTGCCGGTCGGCCCCGGCCGCGTCCACCCCGTCCCACATGATCCGGCCCGAGTCCGGTGCGTACAGCCCGCAGAGCAGCTTGGCGAGGGTCGACTTGCCGCTGCCGTTGCTGCCGACGAGTGCGATGATCCGGCCCGCCGGGATGGTGATGCTCACCTTGTCCAGCGCCGGCCGCCCGGCGGCACCCGGGTAGGTGAAGGAGACATCCTCGAAGCGGATCGACCGCACCTCGGCGGGGAGCGGGCAGCCGTCCGACGGGATCAGCCGGCGGTCCGCCTCATGGCAGAGCCGCTCCAGATCCGCCACGAACAGGCTCTCCTCGTAGAGGTAGTTGACCTGGACGACCAGCGCCTCCAGATTCGCGGACCCGGTGCGGATGGCGATCACCGCCGTACCCGCCACCGCGAGATCCATGGCGCCCGTCCACAGCAGCAGACCGAGCGTGCCGTACGCGGCGGCCGTGGTGACCCCGGTCCAGCCGGAGGCGACCAGACCGGTGCGGGCCGCCAGGGAGGCCAGCCGGGTCTGCTCCCGTTCGCCGGTCTCCGCCATGGTGCGGAAGTGCCGCAGCAGGAACGGGCCGATGTTGTGCACCCGCACCTCGGGCGCCGCCTGCGCGTCGATCAGCAGCCGCCCCAGCAGCTGGCCGGCGCGCGCGTGCTGTACCCAGGTGTGGAAGGAGACATAGCGGCGGCGGGCGATGGTCAGCGAACTCCAGGCGCTGGGCAGGGTCATCAGCGCGAGCAGCGGCAGCAGCGCGGGGTGCAGCACGGTCAGCACCCCGGCCGCCGCGATCAGCGAGATACCGGCGCCCGCCACCGAGGTACAGAATCTGATCATCCGGCGGGCGGACTCCGCGCCCCACTGCGCCGAGTCCAGCAGCTTGTGGAACTCCTCGTCCTCCACCGCCTCCAGCTCGACCCGGGCCACCCGCTCCAGATACTCCTCGGTGGCCACCCGGAACACCTTCGGCTCCAGCCTGCCCGTGCCCGCCGTGGAGACCGACCGGAGCACCGCGCCGATCAGGGCGGTCACCGCGACCGCGGCGAAGGAGGGGAGCGCGGCGGCGAGCCGGTCGCCGGTGTCACCGCTCCCCAGCAGATGGACGAGGACCTGATTGACCGCGACCAGGCCGACCGCCTGGGCGACCCCGCCGCCCAGCTCCGCTCCCGCGACCCGGCGCAGCGCGCGCGGGTCGGCCCGGTCGGCGAGCCGGATGGTGGAGGCGATCAGCCGCGGCATCCGCGCCACCATGGAGCGGAGATTCAGCTCCAGGAAGGAGCCGCTGTGGCGGCCGTACCCCGAGTCATGGCGGAGGGGCCCGCCGAAGAGCAGCCGCTCGGAGTCGGAGATCTCCTCCGATTCGCCGGACTCGTTCCTCTCCGCGGCGCCGGCCTCGTCGGTCTTCTCGCCCCGGCGCCGTTTCCGCTCCGGTTCCCGCTGATCCGCCGGCCTCGTGCCGCGCTGTTTCATACAAGCCCCGTCTCGGTGTGCCTGTTTCCTGGCGCATGGCCAACGCCGCCGGTCCGCGCCGCGTCACGGCCGATCTCCTGATGGCCGGATCTCCCGATGCACTGATGCACTGATGGTCTGCACGGATGGCCGGGTCATCCGGCGGTGCTCCGCCCGCGCGCCGTCGAGCGCGGGCGCGCGCGGGCCGGGCGGAGGGCTCCGGCACCCGGACCGGCGCGGGCACACCACCGCGCGCCCCGGACCCGGCGCCCCGCACCCCGGACCCGGCGCCCCGGACTCAACGCCCCGCGCCCCGGACTCAACGCCCCGCGCCCCGGACTCAACGCCCCGCGCCCCGGACTCAACGCCCCGCGCTGCGGACCCGGCGCCCCGGGCCCGCCGCCCGGCTCACTTCGCGTCCGCGTAACACTCCACCACCGCCGTGGTGAAGGTGAACCGCACCGGGGTCTCGCCGAAGACGATCCGCCCCGCCAGATCCCCCGCCTCCCCGATCGCCCTCACCACCGCGTCCGCCTCCTCCGCCGGACAGTGCACGATCACCTCGTCGTGCTGGAAGAAGACCAGCTCCGCCCGCATCCCGGCGGTCGCCCGGCGCACCGCGGCGAGCAGCACCAGCGCCCAGTCGGCGGCACTGCCCTGCACCACGAAATTCCGGGTGAACCTGCCCCGCGCGCGGGCGTCGGACGAGGAGTGGCCCGGTACGAAGCCCCGGCCCTCGCTCTCTCCGCCGGCCCCCGGATCCTCCTGTGGCAGGCCCGCCTCGCCGGTGTCGCCCGCGCCCGCCGCCGGGGGACTGGTCCTGCCGAGCCAGGTCCGTACGAGGCGGCCCTCCTCGCCCGCGCGGGCCGCGTCGTCGACATGGGCCACCGCCGCCGGGAAGCGGCGCCGCAGCGCCGCCAGATTCTTGAGGCCGTCGCCCGATGTCTGCCCGTAGACCGCGCCGAGCAGGGCGAGCTTGGCGTGTTCGCGGTCGCCGGAGAAGGCCCGGTCGGAGAGGACCGTGTACAGATCGCCGCCATGGCCCGCGACCTCCATCAGCCCCGGATCGCGGGAGATCGCGGCCAGCACCCTGGGCTCCATCTGGTCGGCGTCGGCGACCACCAGCCGCCATCCCTCGTCCGCGACCACCGCGCGCCGGATCACCTTGGGGAGCTGGAGCGCCCCGCCGCCCTTGGTCGTCCACCGCCCCGAGACGGTGCCGCCGGGCACATAGCCGGGCCGGAACCGGCCGTCGCGCACCCAGTCCTGGAGCCAGCCCCAGCCATGGGCCACCCAGAGTCGGTAGAGCTTCTTGTACTCGATCAGCGGACGCACCGCCGGATGGTCGATCTCCTCCAGCTCCCAGCGGCGGGTGGACCGGATCCGCACCCCGGCCCCCGCGAACGCCTTCACCACCTCGGCGGGCAGATCGGGCCGGACCCGCCGGCCGAAGGCCGCCGACACCTCGTCGGCCAGCTCCGCCAGCCTGCGCGGCTCGCCCCCGCCCGCGTACCGCTCGCCCAGCAGCTCCGTCAGGACCCGGCGGTGCACATCGGCCCGCCAGGGCAGCCCCGCGCGGTTCATCTCGGCGGCCACCAGCATCCCCGCCGACTCGGCGGCGGTCAGCAGCCGCAGCCGCCCCGGATGCTCCGCCGTCTCGTGCCGGCGCAGCTGCTCGCCGTACACCTCCAGCAGGGACTCCAGCGGGACCGGCACGGGCTGCGGCTCGAAGAGCGAGGACTGCGAGCCGGGCTCGGCCGCCCGCTGCGGCGGATCCGGCGGCACCGGCTGGTGCCGCAGCCGGGCCAGGGCCGCCGCCGCGGACCGGGGCTCCCCGAGCCGCCCTTCATGGGCGAGGAGCAGCTGCTCCGCGCACTCGATGTCGTAGCACCGCTCCACCCGCACCCCGGCCGCCAGCAGCCGCGGATAGATCTCGGCCGTGGAGCGCCACACCCATCGCTCCACCCAGGGCCGCGACCGCACCGCCGCCACCAGGTCGGGCTCCGTCACCACCGGGCCCCCGGCCACCCCGCCGGGGCCGAGGGGGACGAGCCGCGCCCCGTCCCCCTCCGCCGCCGTCAGGGCCCAGCGAGCCCGTGGTTCGTTCATGGATTCGAGTCTGTCAGCAGGGTCTGACAATCCCCCGCACCCCGCGCGGGGGCGGCGGCGGGCACCGGGGCGATCGGGCAGACGATCCCCCGCCGGACGCCGTCACCTGTGGTGAGGGGCTCCCACCCGGCCCTTCCGCGCCCGGCGTTCAGCTCGGGCGAGGGTGTGAGGAGCCGCACGTTCGGACCGATCCGCACGTCCGAGCCAATACTGATCGGTGCAGTGTCCAGGAAAACCGCGGTGGAGTTGACAAAGGATACGATCACCGATGGTGATATATGCCCCGTAGTCGCACGGGAACGGCGGCCGGATATTGACGTTCTCGCCGATCGACCCAAACAATTCGGCCAGAATTCCGGCCCGCGCCTCAAAGTGATCGCCGCCGTCCGCGTTGTGAGCCGCGCACAAAGCGAAGCGCCGTTGAGTGTCCTCCGCCAACTCTGGATCGTTTGGTATATACCAATGGCCGTCCAGCATGCGAACCTTGTTCTCGGCCACCTGCTAGCTCCTCAAACTGGTACGGCGCATCGGCATCCCTAGGATCAGCCAAAAACTGTCTGAACTGACACCAGGGCGGAGAACGATGGCACGAAATGTGCACAGAGTCGTGCGGGGATGGGGAGCACGGGTTGTCCCGGCCGCATTGCTGACCGGGCTCGTCGTCAGTTGCTCCATGGACTTCCCGTCGGAACCGAGCGGCCCCCAGGCGACCGGGAGAGGCGCCGAAATAGCGGAGGCCGGCATGTCCTCCCCGAGACACAACCGGGCCCCCGGCGGTGAGGCCGAGGCCGAGGGCGACGGTGACATCCCGGTGGCCGCCGCCGCCCGCGGCGGCTCCGTCGGCGGTCGCGGCTCGGCCTGCTCCCTCCCCGTGATCTTCGACTTCGCCGAGAGCTGGAAACCGCACACCATTCCGAAGCACGACGGCGGACCCGCCCCGTTCACCTACGGATCCGTCTCCCCCGTCTGCGAGATCGACGCCAAACCGGCCGGGCACATCGGCTATCTCCGCGTGTACACCAGCGATTTCAAGGGGGAGAACCCGCGCAAGGCCCTGGAGAACTTCGTCACCGAGAGCAGCGAGAAGGTGAAGGACGCCATGTACACCGAAGTCAGGGCGGGTGCCTTCGACGCCATCGAGGTCGCCTACGTCGACGAGAGTGAACTGCTCGGCCAGGACGTCAGGAACCGGGCGCTCGCCTTCGCGATTCCGCAGGGGGTCCTCGTACTGGAGCTCGGCGGCCTGGACTCCGAGGAGCACAACGCGATGCGCCCGGCGTTCGAGCTGGCGAAGGAGACCCTGAAGGCCAACTGACGGGCCACCGGGGGAACCCGCACCGATCGGCCGGTCCGTCCGGCCGAAAGGGAGAGCGCATACGCCCCCGGTGACCGCACGCAGCAGCAGCCGGCCCCGATCGCCGCCGACCCGATCCGGCCCCGCCCCCCCCGCCGCCGCCCGCCCCCGTACAAAAGCCCGGCCGTGCCCCGGCCCCGCCCGTGCCCCGGCCCCGCCCGCGCGCCTGCGCCGGCCCCCGCGCCCAGCGCCCCGCGCCCGCCGCCCGCACCGCCCGTCGTACCCCGCCATCGGCCGATCGGCCGATGTCCTTTCGAGCGCGAAGGCCGATGCCCGACCCTGTCCCGTCGCGACACCCTCGTACGCATGGCAATCGTCGAAGTCACCGAACTGCGCAAGGCGTACGGGAAGAAGAGGGCCGTCGACGGCGTCTCCTTCGATGTCCGGGAAGGGGAGATCTTCGGGATCCTGGGCCCCAACGGCGCGGGCAAGACCACCACTGTCGAGTGCGTGGAGGGGCTGCGGCGCCCCGACGGCGGCCGTGTCCGTGTCGCCGGGCACGATCCGTTCGCCGAACGCGGCCCCGTCACCCGCATTCTGGGCGCCCAGCTCCAGGAGAGCCGACTGCAACCCCGGATCACCGTCCGCGAGGCGCTCGAACTGTACGCCGCCCTCCACCCGGACCCCGCCGACTGGCGCGAACTCGCCGACCGTCTCGGCCTCGCGGGCCGGCTCCGCACCCGGTTCGCGAAGCTCTCCGGCGGTGAGAAACAGCGGCTGTCCATCGCGCTGGCCCTGGCCGGCAGGCCGCGCATCGTCGTCCTGGACGAGCTGACCACCGGCCTCGACCCGCGCGCCCGCCGCGACACCTGGCGGCTCATCCACGACATCCGCGCCACCGGGGTCACGGTCCTGCTGGTCACGCACTTCATGGAGGAGGCGCAGCGGCTGTGCGACCGGATCGCCCTGATCGACCGGGGCCGGATCACCGCCCTGGACACCCCGGCCGGGCTGATCGGGCGCACCGCGACCGGCACCGCGGTCTCCTTCACACCCTCGGCCCCGCTCGACGCCCGGCTGCTGGCCGGGCTCCCCTCCGTCGCCTCCGTGACGCGCCAGGACGGCCGGTTCGTGGTCAACGGCACGGACGAGACCGTTCACGCGGTGCTCTCGCTGCTCGCCGGGCGGGGCCTCACCGCCCTCCGGCTCCGGGTCACCGAGGCCACCCTGGACGACGCCTACCTCAATCTGACGGGACCGGACGCATGACCACCCTCACCACCTCCGTCGCCGTCCTGCGGGCCGAGGCGCGCCTGTTCCTCCGCGAACCCGCCTCCCTCTTCTGGATCGTGGCCTTCCCCACCCTTCCGCTCTGCGTACTGGGCGCCATCCCCTCCAACCGGGAGCACTCGGCCGGCCCCGGCGGTCTGCGCGTGGTGGATCTGTACGTCCCCGTCGCCGTCCTGCTCGCGGTGCTCATGGCCGGACTCCAGTCCATGCCGCCCGTGCTCACCGGCTACCGGGAGCGCGGCATCCTCCGCCGCATGTCCGCCACCCCCGTACGGCCGAGCTCCCTGATCGCCGCTCAGATCACCCTGCACGGCGCCGCCGTCGCGGTCTCCGCGCTGCTCGCCGTCGCCACGGGGCGGATCGTCTTCGATGTCGCGCCGCCCCGCGAGTTCGCCGGCTTCCTGCTGGCGCTCGCGCTCGCCGCGCTCGCCGGCCTGGCGCTCGGCTCGGTCGTCTCCGCCGTCTGCCGCACCACCCGAATCACCCAGGCCGTGGCCTCGGCGGTGTTCTTCCCCGGGATGTTCACCGCGGGCGTCTGGCTGCCGGTGGCCGCCATGCCCGACACCGTGCGGAACATCGTGACCCTCACCCCGCTGGGCGCCGCCGCCCGTGCTCTCGACGACGCCGCCGCGGGACAATGGCCGAGCTGGACGCATCTGGGAGTCACGGCGCTCTGGGCGGTAGCGCTGATCGCCGCGGCCCGGCGCTGGTTCAAGTGGGAGTGAACACACGATGACGCCGCCGACGGTCGAGGAGCGCTGGGCGCAGTTCTTCCGTTACGGGCCCTACGCCCTGCTGGGCCTCGCCACGCTCCTCGGCGCCGTGGCCGCCCCCCTGGTGATGACCCGCCGGGAGATGTACGCCGCCGGGGTCCTGCTCATCGCCGTACTGGCCGTGCACATCCGGTGGTCCCGGGCCCTGCCGCGGCTGTCCGCGGCGGCCCCGGCCGGCACCGGGCGCCGGGGCGGCCCTCCGGTACTCCCCGAGGGAACCACCGCCGGCCGGGTCCACTTCGTCCTGCGCACCGCCCTCGCGTTCGCCCTGACCTGGCTCAATCCCTTCTTCGCGATCCATGCGTGCCTCGGCTGCTTCGACGCCGTGCACCTGCTGCCGCCGCGCGCCGCCCGGGCCGGGCTCGTGGTCACCGCCCTCACCCTGGCGGGTGCCCAGTCCGGCGGTCTGCCGCCGGACTCACCGGCGCGGTGGCTGGTGCTCGGCGCGATGTTCGTCTTCAACACGGCCCTCGCCCTCGGCCTCGGCCACCTCGCCGCCGAGGAGGCCGAGCGGGCCGAGGAGCGGGCCGGGACCATCACGGCCCTGGAGCGGGCGCTCGCCGAGAACGCCGCCCTCCACGCCCAGCTCGTCCTCCGGGCGAGGGAGGCCGGTGTCGCCGACGAGCGCCGCCGCCTCGCCGCCGAGATCCACGACACCATCGCCCAGGGGCTGGCCGGGATCATCACCCAGCTCCAGGTGGTCGCCGCCGCCTCCGACCGGGACGCGGCCCGCGAACACCTGGACCGCGCCCAGGCGCTGGCCCGGCACTCCCTGGGCGAGGCCCGGCGCTCGGTGCGGAACCTCTCCCCGGCCGCCCTGGAACACGACACGCTCTCCGGGGCGCTGCGGAAGACCGCGGCGGAATGGTCCGAGCGCACCGGGATCACCGCCCGGCTCACCGTCACCGGCACCGAGGAACCGCTGCACGGCGAGGTCGCCGCCACCCTGTTGCGGATCGCCCAGGAGGCCCTGGCCAACACCGCCCGGCACGCCCGCGCCACCCGGGCCGGCGTCACCCTCTCCTACATGGGCGACGAGGTCACCCTGGACATACGCGACGACGGCCGCGGCTTCGACCCCCTCGCGGCGGTGGAGCGCACCGGCGGCGGCGGTTTCGGTCTCGACGGCATGCGCGCCCGCGCCGAACGCATCGCCGGCACCGTCGCCGTCGAGTCCGGGACCGGCCAGGGCACCGCGATCAGCGCCCGGGTACCGTTGGTGCCCCATGGCTGACCGGATCATCACTCTGCTGATCGTCGACGACCACCCCGTCGTCCGGGACGGCCTGCGCGGCATGTTCGCCTCGGATCCCGGCTTCGAGGTCCTGGGCGAGGCCGCGGGCGGCGTCGAGGGGGTGGAGCTCGCCCGGCGCCTCGACCCGGACGTCGTCCTGATGGACCTGCGCATGCCCGCCGGCGGCGGAGTCCGGGCGATCGCCGAGCTCACCCGGCTCGGTGCCCGCGCCGGAATCCTCGTCCTCACCACCTACGACACGGACTCCGACACCATCCCCGCGATCGAGGCGGGCGCCACCGGCTACCTCCTCAAGGACGCGCCCCGCGAGGAGCTGTTCGCGGCGGTCCGCGCGGCCTCCGAGGGGCGCACCGTGCTGTCGCCTGCCGTCGCCTCCCGCCTCGTCGGCGCGGTCCGGAACCCGGCCGGCCCCGGGGCGCCGCTCTCGGCCCGCGAGCGCGAGGTGCTCGCCCTGGTCGCCAGGGGCACCTCCAATCGCGAGGTGGCCCGGGAGCTCTTCATCAGTGAGGCGACGGTCAAGACCCATCTGACCCATCTGTACGGAAAGCTTGGAGTGAAGGACCGGGCGGCGGCGGTGGCCGCGGCGTACGAGCGCGGCATTCTGGGATAGGCCCGCGTGCCGGATGTCCTGTCCACAGCCTGTGGGCGAAAGCGCGGACTCTCCCCCTCCCGTACCACCGCACCCCTTCCCGCCTGCGATGATCGAAGCAGAAGGAGGTGCCGTCGATGACCCTGGTGGATGACGCGTTCGCGGCCGCCCTGTACACGGACGGCGACGCCGGTCTCGACACGGCGGCTTCCCTGCTCGCCGCCGCCCCCGCGGCGGACGCGGAGCTCGCCCGCCGGGGCGAGGAGTTCCTGCGCCGGGCGTGGGAGCGCGGCTGGCAGCCGGCCGATGTCGTGCGCCTGGTCCGCCGGGACCTCGCCGACCATCACGTACGCCTGCTCGCGGCCCTGATCACCGCCGAGACCGGGCGGTACGCGGGTCTCCCGCCGCGCTGGGACGCCCAGCTCGCCGAACTCCCCGCGCCGGAATGGCGCACCGACCGCTTCTCGTACGCCACGGCGGTCCTGGAGCTGTACCGCCTGCTGATCCGCCTCCCCTCCATCGAGGCGGTGGCCCCGCCGCCGGGCGAGGTCTTCGCGGTGCCGGACGGCATCGAACCGCGCATGCTCGCCCGGATACGCGCACTGCTGGCGAAGGCGGAGGCCACCACCTTCCCGGAGGAGGCGGAAGCCCTGACGGCGAAGGCCCAGGAGCTGATGTCCCGCCACAGCGTGGACGAGCTGCCGGCCTCCCCCGACCGCCCCGGTGCCCCCTCCGCCCGCCGGATCGGCGTCGACGCCCCGTACGAGACGGCCAAGGCGATCCTGCTCGACGCGGTCGCCGCGGCCAACCGCTGCCGGGCCGTGTGGAACAGCGCCTTCGGCTTCTCGACCGTCGTCGGTTTCGAGGCGGATCTCGAAGCGGTCGAACTCCTCCACACCTCCCTGCTGGTCCAGGGCACCACCGCGATGACCCGGGCCGAGGCCGGCCAGCGGGCGTCCGGCCGCAAACGCACCAAGACCTTCCGCCAGTCCTTCCTCATGGCCTACGCCGCCCGCCTCGGCGAGCGCCTCTCGGCCGCCGCCGAGAGCGTTCCGGTGGCGCCGGATCTCCTCCCCGTCCTGGCCGGCCGCGACATCGCGGTGACCTCCCGCGCGGACGAGATGTTCCCCCGCACCACCAGCGCCCGGGTCCGGGGCGTCAGCGACGAGGCGGGCTGGGTCCAGGGCCGCGCGGCGGCGGACGGCGCGCGGGTGTCGGGGGAGCGGCGCGCGGTACGGAGGGGGAGTTAGCGGGGCGTACGGAGCGGGCGCCCAGCGACGCGGTACGGAGCGGGCGAGCGGCCTCCGGACCCGCACGGCGCCCCACCATCCATCGCCGAACGGAGTGAATAGCGCCTCATGTCCGCATTGTCGGGCTACTCTCGGCCCCATGACCTGGCTCCGGGCGCTGAAGGAGACCACCCGTTCCGGGTTCACCCTCGAACGGCAGCGGCTCGAACCCCTGGTCGCCCTGCGCGCGGCGGCCGGGCTGGCGATCGTCGTCGGGGCGGCGCTCGCGCTCTTCGGGCCCGCGGTCGCCGTCAGCAGCGCCTTCGGGGCGCATCAGGCGGCCATCGCCACCTTTCAGCGGAGCTGGCGGCCCCGGCCCCTGCTGGCGCTGGCCTCCGGGGGGAGTCTGGCCGTCTCCACCTTCCTCGGATATCTCGTCGCCGGACGGCTCCCGCTCTTCACCGCACTGCTCTTCGTCTGGACCTTCGCGGCCGGGCTCGCCTGGGCGCTCGGCCCCACCGTGGGCATCATCGCCGCGTCCAATGTGGCGATCATGCTGGTCACGATCACCCTCCCCAGCTCCATCGCGACCGCCGCCGGCCACGCCGCGATGATCGCCGTCGGCGGCCTGGTGCAGGCCGCGCTGATCGTGGTGTTCCCGGTACGCCGCTGGGGGGCGCAGCGGGACGCGCTGGCCGACGCGCTCGCGGCCGAGGCCGACTACGCGCGGCGGCTGCGCCAGGACCCGACCGCCTCCTTCGACCCCGAGCCGCTGATGCTCGCCCGCAGCGCCGCCGCCCTCTCCCCCCGGCAGGCCCGGCGCAGACCCGCCGAACTGCACGGCGCGCGCGGGGTCGCCGAGCGCATCAGGCCCGTACTCGCCTCGCTCGCCGATCCGGCCGTCGGGGTCCCCGCCGACGGGCCCGAGCGCGACCGGTGCCGGGAGCTGCTGGGCGCCGCCGGCACCGTGCTCGACGCCGCCGCGCATGCGATCCGGCACGGCGAACCGGTCCGTATCGACCGGCGCATCATGCGCACCCTGAAGTCCCCCGACACCCTGCGCATCCTCAGCGGCCCGCCGCGCCGGGCGGTGATCCGGCTGGTCGCGCTCCTGGACGATGTGGTGGAGGAGGCGGAGGGGGAGGGCACCGGCGAGGGATCGCACCGGGACCGGCCGCCGCTGCGCGAGCTGCTGCCCGGGGCGGTCGCCACCATCCGGGGCGAGTTCCGCCGGGGCCGTCCGGTGCTGCGGCACGCGGAACGCGTCTCGGTGGTCGTCTGCGCCGGATACATCCTCGGCACGGCGCTGCCGCTGGGGCACGGCTACTGGGTGCCGATGACCGCCGTGATGGTGATGCGGCCGGACTTCTCCCAGACCTACGCCCGCTCGGTGGCCCGTTTCGGCGGCACCCTGATCGGCGTCGGGGTGGCCACCGGCATCGTGCAGGCCGCCCACCCCGGCACCTATCTCTCCTGCGCCCTCGCCGTCCTCTGCGCCTTCGGCATGTATCTGGTGACCCGGACCGGCTATGTGGCCGCCCAGGTGTTCACCGCCGCCTATGTCGTCTTCCTGCTCGGCATGGGCGGCGAGGACACCGGGCAGACCGTTCCCGAACGCGTCCTGCTCACCCTCTTCGGCGGGGTGCTGGCGATGGTCGCGTACGCCGTCTATCCGGCCTGGGAGACCCCGCGCCTGCGCCATCGTCTCGCCGACTGGCTGCTCGCGGACGGCCGGTACGCGGCCTGTGTGGTCGACCACTACGCCGTCCCCGCCGTCACGGCGAAGCAGGACATCCGCCAGGCGCTGCTCGGCGCCCGGGACGCCCGGATCGCCTGGCAGGACGCTCTCGCCCTGGCGATCCACGAGCCGGTGCGGAACCGGGGCCTCACCCGTGTCCAGGCCGAGGCGGCGGAGCACGCCCTCGCGCACTTCGGGCGCAGCGCCATGCTGATGGAGGCTCATCTCCCCGAGCACGGCGCGCCCATGGTGCCGGCCGCCGCCGCGCTCTCCGAGGCGCTGCGGCGGGACACCGAACGGGCCGCCAAGGCCGTGCGGGAGCGGCGCCCGCTCCAGTGGGACCGGGTCAAGGCGGCGCTCGCCGAGTGGCAGGCGCAGGATCACGCGGTACTGGAGAGCGGCACCGCGCTGCTGGGCGAGGCGCTGGACGAGCTGGCCGACGCACTGGACGACGGCCGCCGCCGGCGGAATGACGGCGGCGGCCACTGAGCCCGGCGGCGCGGGCGGAAGCGGCGCGGGCCGAGGGGGTACGCGACCGGTCGCGTACCCCACGACATCCCCGCGGGCCCGCCTACTGGGCCGGCAGCGACGGCATCTCCGGGAGGTCCGTCGGGAGCTCGGTCTTGATGTCGGGCATCTCGGGCAGGTCGGGAAGCTGGGGAATGTCGCCGGCCTCGGCCTTGGTCAGCGTGTCCCTGGCCCCCTTGTCCCAGGAGATGACGAGGGTCTTGCCGTCGGCGGACTCGATCGTGCCCATGGTCCGGTCCTTGCTGCCGTCCGCGCACACCATCGTCAGCATCTGCTGTCCGTGGTCCTCCACCCGGCCGCTGCACGCGGTCTTGTCGGCGAGCAGCGCGGCCGTGGTCCCGGTGACGGCGAGGGTGACGGACTTTCCGTCCGTCTTGCCCGTCCAGGTGCCGGCCATGTCCCCGCCGGCTCCGTCCTTCCCCGTCTCCTTCTCCTGGGAGGCGGCCGGGGAGCTCTTGCCCTTCTCGGCGGAGTCCTTGGCGTCATCGCCGCCGCATCCGGTCAGCGCGAGGGCGGCGGCGGTGACAAGTCCGGCCGCGGTCAAGGAAGTACGTACACGCACGAGCAGTCCCCTTGGATCGGTGAAACGACCCGCGTCAAGCTACCAGGGCGTATTTCCCCCTCCCGGGGGATGGTCCGGCGCGTGACCACCCGCCCCGCCCGGCCGGATCCCCAACTCGGTCCGGGCGGGGCGCCGTTCGGCGGGGGTCGGTCAGACCTTCTCCCCGCGGGCGCGGATCCGGGCCACGGCCGCCTCGATCCCGAGGAGGTCGATGGTCTTGACCGCGCGGGCGCTGAGCGTGAGCCGGACATACCGCCCCTCGCCCGGCAGCCAGTACCGCTTGCGCTGGATATTGGGGTCGAAGCGGCGGGAGGTGCGCCGGTGGGAGTGGGAGATGGCGTTGCCGAAGCCGGGCCTCGCCCCGGTCAGCAGGCAGTGGGCGGACATGGTTCATCCCTTTCGTTCCCCGGCGTGCGGCCCTGGACGATCACCAGGGCCCGTCGCCGGAGCCAGTTGTTAATGGAAATCATTTCCATATACTAGCCCCCATGGCACGCAATGAGCTCCGTCCGATCGTCAAGCTCCGGTCCACCGGGGCCACCGGCTACACCTATGTCACCCGCAAGAACCGGCGGAACAACCCCGACCGGCTGACCCTGCGCAAGTACGACCCGGTCCTCGGCCGCCACATCGACTTCCGAGAGGAGCGCTGACCCGTCGTGAAGCCCGGAATCCACCCTCCGTACCGGCCCGTCGTCCTCCGCGACAAGGCCGCCGGATGCGCCTTCCTCACCCGCTCCACCGCCACCGGCGACAAGACCGTGACCTGGGAGGACGGCCATGAATACCCCGTGATCGACGTCGAGATCTCCTCGGCGGGCCACCCCTTCCACACCGGTACCGCCCGGGTCCTGGACACGGCCGGACGGGTGGAGCGCTTCGAGCGCCGGTACGGGCGGGGCCGGGAGTGACCGGCACACCGCCCCCTGCCGCCGGGCCGCTGCCCGTCGCGATCGTGGCGGGGCTCCACGCCGACGCCCGCGCCGAGACCGTGGAACTCCTGCTCGCCGCGGTCCCCGGCAGCGTCGCGCTCCACCACGATCTCCGCGACGCCGCCGAACACGGCACGGTGGTGCGCACCGTCCGCGACACCCTCGGGGAGCGGGACCGCTCCGAGACCGTCCTCGTGGACGACTGCGCCTGCTGCGCTCTCCGCGAGGACCTGGTTCCGGAGCTGCTCCGGCTGGCCGGCGGCGGCCCGGGCGGCACCCCCGTCCGGCTCGCGGTCGTCGAGCTGTGGGACTCCGTCGAACCGCGCTCGACGGCCGAGGTGATCGCGGAGCACGGCCGGGGCGATCTCACCGTCACCGCCGTGATCACCGCCGTGGATCCCGTCCTCGTACTGCCCTGTCTCGGCAATGGCGACGACCTCGCCGACGCCGGACTCGCCGCCGCCCGGACCGACCGCCGCACGGTCGCGGACACCTTCGCCCGCCAGCTGGAGTACCCGCCGGTGCTGGCGGTCGCGGTGCGCGAGGAGGCCGACGGCCGGGATCACGCGCTGCTGCGCCGGCTCCACCCCACCGCCCGGCGGATCCCGCTGGACGCGCCCGGGGAGCTGGCCCGGGCCGCCTTCGCCGGATTCGACCCGGAGGCGGCGGCCGCCGCCCAGCACCCGGCCTCCGCGCTTCTGCCGCAGAACGCGGCCGGCCACGGGGCCGACACCCTGGTCTGGCACCGGACGCGGCCCTTCCACCCGGAGCGCCTCCTCGCCGCGCTGGAGGCGGTGACCTGTGCCGCGCTGCGCAGCCGGGGGCGCTTCTGGCTCGCGGACCGGCCGGACACCCTGCTGGCCTGGGACGCGGCGGGCGGCGCGCTCTGTGTGGAGAGCGGCGGACCCTGGCTGGCCTCGCTGCCGGACGCGGCCTGGGAGCTGGTCTCCCCGTACCGCCGGGCGGCGGCGGCCGTGGACTGGCATCCCGAGCACGGCGACAGCTGCCAGCATCTGGTCTTCACCTCGCCCGGTCTGGACCGCGAGGCGCTGGAATCGCTGCTGGACTCCTGTCTGCTGACGGACGAGGAGTACGCGGCGGGGCGGGACGCCTGGAAGCGGCTGCCCGCCGCCTTCGACGCGTATCTCTCCTGAACCCGCCGCCGCCGAGGGGCCGTTGGGTGTGAGTCCGGTCACCGGCCGGCGGCCCCGGAAGGGCGTCCGCCGATTCCTTTCGGTCAGATGCGGGCGCCGTTCGGGGCCCGAAACGGGGGCCTGTGTTCCTCTTGTTCCCCCCGGGGCGGCCGGGTCCGGCCGGTCCCCCGTGACAAGTGGGGGAGAGCGCCGCAGAACCTCCCGTGCGGGAGCCGCCGCACGGCGTTCCCTGCGGAGCGCGGCACCGCCCGCCGCCGACCCTGCGGCGGGCCGGCCCGCCCGGGATCCGGTGAGGCGCGTCGCGTTACGGCGCGTGAGGGCCGGTCGCGTCCGGGACCGGGGGCGCGCGGCACGTATGCTCCCGCGCGAATCGGTCTCCGGGCGCGGGGGATTGCGCGCCGGTGATTGCGCTGCGGGAGAGGGCATACGGGAGAGGCGTGCGGGAGAAGGCGCCCGCCCGGTCCGGTCCGCCGATTTCGCCGCGCCCATCGGCGGTGGAGAGCTCTTCGCATACGCCGGTGTCGGCATGGGCGCGGTCCGCCGATTGGCCCCCAACGGCCCTGCCGGTTCGGTGAATTCGGCTATCACGTGGACACTGGATCCACGGACGCGCGCAGTGCGTCTCTTCCTTGTGCGCGAGGGAATCGACCCGGCCGCCCCGGACCGTATGAGAGAGAAACCACTCATCGGGCGGCGGACCGGAGTTCGCCCTCCCTCCCGCACCGGAGCAACGCTCGAACGGCGAGAAACGTCCCTGGTAACGGCTGGAACTGTAACCATGGGAACACCGCGCGTGCACGTGCATATGCGCGTGCTATCGCTTATGCAGACGCACGTGAAACAGAGCTATGATCCGGGACAGTTGACACTTGCACCTTGTACCCCGGGAGCGACTCGTGCACCACGCGTACAACGGCATGGCGGCCACACAGCTCCATGAGGTCGTGTGGCAGAAGAGCAGACACAGCAACTCCCAGGGTTCCTGTGTGGAGTTCGCCAAGCTGCCCGGCGGGAATGTGGC
The DNA here is from genome assembly GCF_039888735.1 of Streptomyces sp. CAU 1734. Taxonomy (NCBI): domain Bacteria; kingdom Bacillati; phylum Actinomycetota; class Actinomycetes; order Kitasatosporales; family Streptomycetaceae; genus Streptomyces; species Streptomyces sp. CAU 1734. The sequence continues at coordinate 57,022 of NZ_JBDQQP010000001.1, read as the reverse complement.
GATGCGGAACTCACGGCATCCCGATGGACCCGCACTCGTCTATACGCCCGCCGAGATAGAGGCGATGCTTCTGGGCGTCAAGGACGGGGAGTTCGACCATTTGATTGCCGGGGGCTGACCCGGATCCGGCGCCGGCCGCCGCGCGCCCGTGGTGACCGGCGCTCCCGGTGAGCCGCCCGTCCGGCGATCCGCCCGCCCGCGCGGAGAACGCGTGGACGCGCGCGGGGAACGCGCGGGGAAGAGAAGCAAGCGGAGTGAGAAGAAAGGAGAAGCGGGCCCGCCCCCCGAAGCCGGGCCCGCTCTCCGGCTCGATGGCCCGGCTGTTCCCCTGTCTCAGCTCAGCCTGAAGAGCGCCCACACGACCTTGCCGTGCAGCGCCCCGGCGAGCGGGTGCCACCCCCAGCTGTCGCTGAAGGAATCCACCAGGAACAGCCCTCTGCCGGACTCGGCCGTGCCCTGGGGATCGGGAAACGCCGAGCCGCCCTTCCGGTCGAAGGGAGTCGCGGATGAACCCGGCCGCTCCGGGCTGGGGTCGCGCACCGCGCACACCAGCCGCTCCGGCCAGCACATCAGATGGAGCCGCACCGGCGAGTCCCGCGTCTCCGGGGAGGCGTCCTCGGGAAGCGCGTGCCGCAGTGCGTTGGTGACGAGCTCGGAGACGACCAGCGAGACATCGTCGAAACGGTCGCCGAGATTCCACTGGGCGAGCGTCGATCTGGTGAAGTGCCGTGCCCCGCGCACCGCTTCGTACCGGGCGGCGAGCGAACAGGAGGCCGAGGTGGAGACCCGTGCGGGATCGATCGGGGGTAGCCCCTGCCGTAACGGCTCTAGCATGGTCGATCCATTCGTCCCCATGCGAGGCACTCCCCGGGAATCGCGGCTGTGGCGCTACAACACGAACGAGCACGCAGGTGCGGCGAGGACCATGGTTCCGAATGCTTTCGGCAGATGCAAGGGCAGATGCACGTGCACGCGACTGGTATGTACCAGTATGAATTGAATACTGGTTATATCTTTCTTTGGGCTCGTCCATGCGATCCCCAAGGGCTTCTCATTTCCGTAACTGAACGAGTACGCCCTGGAGTGTTTTGGTGGCAGAATCCCGCACTTGGGGTCGCGGGGGTGCCTCAGTCTGTAGGTGACCGAGCGAGACGGACTACCGAGACGGATGGCGAAGGATGGGGAGGGTTGGAGTCGTGACCGCAGGCGAGTCGTGGGCCGAAGGGCCGGGTGGGGGTTCCGTGGTGCGGCGCATCCTGTTGGGCTCTCAGCTGAGGAGGCTCCGCGAATCCCGCGGGATCACCCGTGAGGCGGCCGGCTACTCGATCCGCGCATCGGAATCAAAGATCAGCCGTATGGAGTTGGGCCGGGTGAGCTTCAAGGCGCGAGACGTCGAGGATCTGCTGACTCTCTACGGGGTCGCCGACGAAGTCGAGCGCGGCGCCCTGCTGGGCCTCGCCAAGGAGGCCAATGTGGCGGGCTGGTGGCACAGTTACGCCGCCGTCCTGCCGGGCTGGTTCCAGACGTATGTGGGTCTGGAGGCGGCGGCCTCGCACATCAGGATCTATGAGGTCCAGTTCGTGCACGGACTGCTCCAGACCGAGTCGTACGCCCACGCCGTCGTCGCCCGGGGCATGCCGAACGCCGGCCCGGCCGATATCGACCGCCGGGTCGCGCTCCGGCTCGAACGCCAGAAGGTGCTGGTCTCCGAGCGGGCACCCCGGCTGCACGCCATCCTGGACGAGGCGGCGCTGCGCCGTCCGTACGGTGACCGCGCGGTGATGCAGGGGCAGTTGCGGCATCTGATCGAGATCTCCGAACAGCCGAACATCACCCTCCAGGTCATGCCCTTCAGCTTCGGCGGTCACGCCGGCGAGAGCGGCGCTTTCACCATGCTGCGGTTCCCGGAGTCGGACCTGTCCGACATCGTCTATCTGGAACAGCTCACCAGCGCGCTCTATCTCGACAAGCGCGAAGAGGTCGCGCAGTACGAGAAGGCCATGGCCCGGCTCGCGGAGGACAGCCCCGATCCGGCCGAGAGCCGGGATGTTCTGCGTGGTCTACTCCAACTCACCTAGTCCCTCAGTATAGTGACGTCGCATCAGGCATGTGTGTTTTGTGAGGCTCTGACGTCACTGATGTTTCCGGCGTTCTGACGGGTAAGGGATCGGGTCATATGTCCTTGTTCACCGAGCTGGCCTACCAGTACATCGATGGCGAGTGGAGGCCCGGGAGCGGTTCCTGGGACATCATCGATTTCAATCCGTACGACGGAGAGAAACTCGCTTCCATCACCGTCGCCACGGCAGCCGAGGTGGACCTGGCCTACCGCGCCGCCGAACGCGCCCAGCCCGCCTGGGCGGAGACCAACCCGTACGCCCGGCGGGCCGTCTTCGAGAATGCGCTGCGCGTCATCGAGGACCGTGAGCAGGAGATCACCGAGGCGATCATCGCGGAACTCGGCGGCACTCACATCAAAGCCGGATTCGAGCTCCATCTCGCCAAGGAATTCCTCCGCGAGGCGATTCAGCTCGCACTGCGCCCCGAAGGACGGATTCTGCCCTCCCCGGTGGACGGCAAGGAGAACCGTGTCTACCGGCTGCCCGTCGGTGTGGTCGGTGTCATCAGCCCCTTCAACTTCCCCTTCCTGCTCTCCATCAAATCGGTCGCGCCCTCACTCGCGCTCGGCAACGGCGTTGTTCTCAAGCCCCACCAGAACACCCCGATCTGCGGTGGCGCTCTGGTCGGCAAGGTCTTCGAGGAGGCCGGTCTCCCGCCCGGTCTGCTCAATGTCGTCATCACCGACATAGCCGAGATCGGGGACGCGCTGATCAGCCACCCGGTCCCCAAGGCGATCTCCTTCACCGGCTCCGACAAGGTGGGGCAGCATGTCGCCACCGTCTGCGCGGCCAATTTCAAGCGGGCGATCCTGGAACTCGGCGGGAACAGCGCGCTGATCGTGCTGGACGACGCCGATGTCGACTACGCGGTCGATGCCGCGGTCTTCAGCCGCTTCGTGCATCAGGGGCAGGTCTGCATGGCCGCCAACCGGGTGCTGGTCGACCGCTCCGTCGAGCGGGAGTTCACCGAGAAGTTCGTCGCCAAGGTGCGCACCCTCAAGGTGGGCGACCCGGCCGATCCGACGACCCATATCGGCCCGCTCATCAACTCCCGCCAGGCCGACGCCGTCACCACCCTGGTGGAGCAGACCATCGCGGCGGGCGCCACCGCACTGCTGCACGGCGGCTCGGACGGCAATCTGGTGGAGCCCTCGGTGCTCACCGGGATCGCCACCGACTCACCCGTACTCGGCCAGGAGATCTTCGGCCCGGTGGCACTGATCGTGCCCTTCGACGGGGAGGAGGAGGCGATCCGGATCGCCAATGACACCCCGTACGGGCTGAGCGGCGCCGTCCACACCGCCGACATCGAGCGCGGGGTGCGGATCGCCCGGCGGATCAACACCGGGATGATCCACATCAATGACAGCACCGTGCACGACGAGCCGATCGTGCCCTTCGGCGGCGAGAAGCACTCGGGCAGCGGCCGGCTGAACGGCGAGTCGATGATCGAGGCGTTCACCACCCAGAAGTGGATCTCGGTCCAGCACGGCCGCTCGCACTTCCCCTTCTGACGTCCTCCCCCGGCTTCTTCGCGATTGCGCGCTTGAGGGAGTATTTCCCGCCCACGGGCCCTTGAGGACAGCACCTGTCCGCAAGGGCCCGTAGCGTTTGCGGTACCAGAAGGAGGGCGGGAGCCTCTCCTTGAGCGGCTTGAGCCACAGCGAAGGGCGGACACCATGGTCACGCACGTACCCTCCGAGGCCCGCGGCGACGAGCGCGGCGCACTGCTCAACTTCGTCGAGGCCCAGCGCGGTGCGATCCGCCGGTCGCTGCTCGGCCTCACGGAGGAGCAGGCCGCGAGCCGGCCGAGCGTCAGCGCGCTCTCGCTCTCCGGGCTGCTGAAGCATGTCGCCGAGGTCGAGCTGAACTGGCTCCGGCTCGCCCAGCGGAAGCCGAACGAGAACGAGCGCAACCAGGAGAACTGGGGGGACAGCTTCCGTCTCGTCGACGGGGAGACCATCCCCCGGACGCTGGAGACCTGGGCCGCGATCTCCGCCGAGACCGAGGAGTTCATCCGGGCCGTCCCCAGCATGGACGACACCTTCCCGCTGCCGCCGGCGCCCTGGTTCCCCAAGGACACCGAGGTCTCGATGCGCTGGTTCCTCGTCCACCTCACCGAGGAGATCGCCCGCCACGCGGGCCATGCCGACATCATCCGCGAATCCCTGGACGGGAAGACCGCCTTCGAGCTGGTGGCGATGGACGCCGAGGCATCGGCCTAGGATCGCCGCCGGCGAAAGCCGCCGCCCTCCCCGGGCGGCGGCTTCGTCATGCCGTTCCCGGCCCGTCCCGGCGCAGCTCCGCCAGCCGCGCCAGGGCGTCCTCCACCCCCGCCGCCGCGCGGTCCGCCGGGGTCAGCGCCACCCCGGCCGCCCGCGCCAGCAGTTCCGCCGCGAGCTCGTCCTCGCCGAGCCGCCGGGCGATGTCGCCGCGCAGCACCAGCAGCCGCAATTCCTGCCCCGGGGAGGGCTGTCCGGACCCGGTGCGCTCCCGGCCGGACGTCCCCGCCGGCACCCGGTCCAGGATCCTGGCCGCGCCGGGGAGATCCTCCTTCGAGTCCGCGAAGAGATCCGCCAGATGCAGCGCCCGGTCCCAGGGGTCCTTCGGCACCGGCCGGTGCGACGGGTCCTCACTGATCGGCTGGCCGATACGGATCGAATTCCCGGTCGGATCGGTGAGCAGGAACTGCCGCACCCCGTACGACATGTCCTTCAGCGGCCCGATCCGGGGCAGACCGCGCGCCGGGATCCGCCCGTACGCCGCCTTCAGCCCGGCCCGGAAGGTCTCGTACAGCTCGTCGACGGCCCCGGTGGTGACATAGCAGCCGGAGTACGAGCCGGCCGGGTCGTACTCCTTCATGCCGTGGAACTGGAGCTCCACCGTGCCGCGTTCCACGACGGCGTAGGCATAGGGGCTCTTCTGCCGGAAAGTCGTCTCGAAGCCCAGCGCGGTATAGAAAGCGATCACCGAATCGAGGAGTTCGGTGCGACACGGGAGGAGCGGAATGGTCTTCTCGGTCATGGTGTGATGTTAGTCAAGATTGACTAGGATAGTCAAAGTTGAATAGAAGGGATCCGAACGATGTCAGCGATCCGTCTGCTGGTCCTCGGAGCCGTCCGCCGGCACGGGCGGGCGCACGGCTACCAGGTCCGCAACGACCTGGAGTTCTGGGGCGCGCACGAGTGGTCCAACGCCAAGCCCGGCTCGATCTACCACGCACTGAAGCAGATGGCCAAGCAGGGCCTGCTCAGGGCGCACGAGATCGCGCCCTCCACGGCGGGCGGCCCGCCGCGCACCGAGTACGAGCTCACCCCCGACGGCACGGAGGAGTATCTGCGGCTGCTCCGGGAGGCGCTCACGGCGTACGACCAGAAGCTCGACGTGCTCTCGGCGGGCGTCGGCTTCATCGTCGACCTCCCGCGCGAGGAGGCCGTACGCCTGCTCAGGGAGCGGGTGGAGGGCATCCGGGAGTGGCGTTCGTCGGTGACCGAGTACTACACCCCCGAGGCCGGGCCCGAATCGCTCGGGCACATCGGCGAGATCATGAACCTCTGGGTCTCCTCGGCGGACTTCGGGGCGGAGTGGACGCTCGGGCTGATCGCACGCATCGAGGCCGGTGCCCATGTCTTCGCGGGGGAGGGGGAGCAGCCGGCCCTGGTCCTCGCCGAGGGCGAGCCCAATCCCTACGCGACCGGCGAGCGGCACCCGGGGGACTCCGCCTGAGCCGGCCGGCCCGCCGCTCAGTGGTGAAAGGCCGTTGCGCCGGACTCCCGGCCCAGCGGATGCGGCTGGCGCCGGAGTTCCGGCAGCAGCCGGTCCAGATCCTCCATCAGCAGCTCCCCGAGATCGGCGGAGAAACCATTGCGGCAGACCACCCGCAGCACGGAGAGATCCTCCCGATTCGCCGGGAAGCTATAGGCGGGAACCAGCCAACCATGCTCCCGCAGCCGCCGTGAGACGTCGAAGACGTCGAAGGCGGTCACCCCTTCGGCCGTGGTGAGGGCGAAGACGGGCAGCTGATCACCCCGGGTGAGCAGCCGGAACTCCGGGAGCGCCGCGAACTTCGCCGCGAGACCGGTCGCCAGATCCCGGGCGGACTGCTGCACCGCCCGGTAGCCCTCCCGCCCCAGCCGCAGAAATGTGTAGTACTGCGCCACCACCTGGGCGCCGGGCCGGGAGAAGTTCAGCGCGAAGGTCGGCATGTCGCCGCCCAGGTAGTTGACCCGGAACACCAGCTCCTCGGGCAGCTCGGCGGAGGAGCGCCACAGGGCCCAGCCGACACCCGGATAGACCAGTCCGTACTTGTGGCCCGAGGTGTTGACGGACGACACCCTCGGCAGCCGGAAGTCCCAGATCAGCTCGGGATCGACGAAGGGCGCCACCATCGCCCCGGACGCCCCGTCGACATGGACCGGGATGTCGAGCCCGGTCCGCTCCTGGAGCGCGTCCAGCACCGCGCAGACCTCGGCGACCGGCTCGTACGACCCGTCGAAGGTCGAACCGAGCACGGCGATCACCCCGATGGTGTTCTCGTCGCACAGCGCGGCGGCGGCCTCCGGATCCAGATGGAACCGCTCGCCCTCCATCGGCACGAGCCGCGCCTCCACCTCCCAGAAGTTGCAGAACTTGTCCCAGCAGACCTGCACATTGACACCCATGACCAGATTCGGCCGGACCCGGGAGGGATAGCGGTCGGCGTTCCGCTTCGCCCAGCGCCGTTTGAGCGCCAGCCCGGCGAGCATGCACGCCTCGCTCGACCCGGTGGTGGAACAGCCCACGGCGGCGGCCGGATCCGGCGCGTGCCACAGATCCGCGAGCATCGCCACACAGCGCCGCTCCAGCTCGGCGGTGCGCGGGTACTCGTCCTTGTCGATCATGTTCTTGTCCCGGCACTCACCCATCAGGACCCCGGCCTGGGGCTCCATCCAGGTGGTCACGAAGGTGGCGAGATTGAGCCGGGCGTTGCCGTCGAGCATCAGCTCGTCATGGACCAGCCGGTACGCCGTCATCGGCGGCATCGGCCCGTCGGGCAGACAGTGCGTGGGCGGCGCCACGGACATTCCGCCGACCGGGTCCGCCTCCCCGTAGAACGGATTGATCGACAGCCTCCGCCGCTCCCGGTCCCGCCCGGATTCCTGTCCGGTGGGCTTCTCCGCGCCCTGATGCAGTGGCATCCCGTCCTCGCCGCCTCTCCACCCCCCTCAAGGGCCCCCTCCCACGCTCACCCGCCCCACCCCACCCCGCAACCCCACCCGGCCACCCCGTCCCGTGAAACCCGGCCCGCTCGGCACACCCTCCAGCCGCGGCCCGAGAGCCCGGGCCCGATCCGGCACACCCGCAGCCTCGGGGTGCGTCCCCTGCCCGTCCGCGCACCCTCTGCCGGGTCCGGCGCACTCTCAGTGCGGTGCGGCGCACTCCCAGCCCGTCCGGCGTTTGAGGACGGACCCGTACTCCGGGCTCGGGTGACCGACCCTTGTCCGTCCGCGCACCCCCTGCCGGGTCCGGCGCACTCTCAGCGCGGTGCGGCGCACCCCCAGCCCGTCCGGCGCTTGAGGACGGACCCCGCACCCCGGGCTCGGGAGACCAACTCCGCCCGGCCCCCGCCCCGCACCCCCCAGCCCGTCCGGCGCTCGAGGACGCACCCCGCACCCCGGGCCGGGGCGCGAAAACCCAGCCCGTCCGGCGCCTGAGGACAGAACCCCCACCCCGGGCGGCCGGCACGCACCCCGTCAGGGATGCGGCGCGATCACCACCGCCGTCCCATACGCACAGACCTCCGTCCCCACCTCCGCCGCCTCCGTCACATCGAACCGGAACATCAGCACCGCATTCGCCCCCCGCGCCCGCGCCTGCTCCACCAGCCGCTCCATCGCCTGATTGCGCGTCTCCACCAGCGTCTTGGTGAGCCCCTTCAACTCCCCGCCGATCATCGACTTCAGCCCCGCGCCGATCTGGCTGCCCAGATGCCGGGAGCGGACCGTCAGCCCGAAGACCTCCCCGATCACCTGCTGCACCTGATGGCCCGGCACATCATTCGTCGTCACGACCAGCACATCCGCATGCGGCCCCTGCCCGCCGCCGTAGTCCTCGATGCCCATCTTCGTCCGCCTTCCTCCGGAAGCCTCTCCCCGACAGCTTTGTCGCAGCCTCGGCACAGTGCATCCCGAGAGCGCCGTCGCGACGCCCGCGCCGGCCCGCGCGTTGGTAGCTTGGGCGGCGGCCGACCCTCCCGGCGCCGACCCCTCCCGCACCGCCCCCCTCCGCGCCGGGCGGCCGATCGGGCCGATCGCCCGCCCGCCCGCCTCATGACCTCAGGAGCACGGACCTCGTGACCACCCTTGCGCTCGGACCGAGCTGGCTGGACCCGGACTATCTGATCAACACCTTCGGCCTCATCGGTGTCCTGGTCATCGTCTTCGCCGAGTCGGGGCTGCTCATCGGGTTCTTCCTGCCGGGTGACTCGCTGCTCTTCACCACCGGCCTGCTGGTCACCTCCGGCACCCTGGACAGCCTCCCGCTCTGGGCGGTCTGCTCCCTGATCGTGCTGGCGGCGGTCGTCGGTGACCAGGTCGGCTATCTCTTCGGCCGAAAGGTGGGCCCCGCACTCTTCAAGCGGCCCGACTCCCGCTTCTTCAAGCAGGAGAACGTCGAGAAGGCCCATGACTTCTTCGAGAAGTACGGGCCCAAGTCGCTGATCCTGGCGCGCTTCGTGCCCATCGTGCGCACCTTCACCCCGATCATCGCGGGCGTCAGCCGGATGAACTACCGCCTCTTCGTCATCTTCAACATCATCGGCGGCGTGCTCTGGGGGGCCGGTGTCACCCTTCTGGGCGCGGCCCTCGGCAAAATCGACTTCGTTCACCAGCACATCGAGAAGATCCTCATCCTCATCGTGCTGCTCTCGGTTCTGCCCATCGTGATCGAGGTGCTGCGAGCCCGCTCGAAGAACAAGAAGGAAGCGCTCCGGGAGGCCCCGGCCCCCGGCACCGGCGCCGACGGCCACCCCCTCGCGCCGGATGCCGGCCGGTCCGCCCAGCGCTGACCGCCCCGTGCCGGGCGCGTTCCCCGTACTGCCGGTACGGGAACGCGCCCGGCACGGACACCGGACACCGCCACCGGGTCAGAAGCCCCTGGTCCGCTTCGCCGCCCGCCGGGAGGAGGGTTCCTCCGACCCGGCCGGCATCCGGACGAAGAGCCGGGACACCTCACCGCCCAGATTCACCCCGATCGCGATGGCCAGCGCCAGCGCCGCCGCCTTGGAGAGCGAGGCGAGCCCGGTGTTCAGCTCGCCGCGCGCTATCGCCAGCAGACCGAAGTAGGTCGCGCTGCCCGGCAGCAGCGGCCCGATCGCGGCCGTGACATACGGCAGCGCCGAGGCGAAGCGGTACCGCGCCAGCATCTGCCCGAAGGTCCCGACCAGCCCGGCCGCGGCGGCCGTCGCCGCCACCGGGTGCACATCGGCGGTGTTGGCGAGTGCCCCGTAGACGACCCACCCCACCCCGCCGTTCGCCGTCACCAGCAGCACCGTCTCCCGCTCCTGCTGGAGCAGTACGGCGAAACAGAGCGACAGCCCCATCGCCGCCAGCAGCTGCACCTCGGGGCGTTCCACCGCATGCAGCGCCGTCTCCGGGGTGAGCCCCGCGCCCAGCGCCAGCCCGAGATAGAGCACGGTCAGCACCCCTATGACGATGCCGACGATCAGATAGACCACTTCCAGCAGCCGGGCCGCCGCGGTGATGTAGAAGCCGGTGAGACCGTCCTGCACCCCCGCGACCAGCGCCCGCCCCGGGATCAGCGCGAAGAGCCCGCCGGTGATCACCGCCGAGGCGCGTACATCGAGCGGCGAGAGGGTCAGCGCGACCCCCATCGCCGCCGACGGCATGGCCGCCGCCACGAACTGGTAGAACTCCGGCAGCCCCCGCCCGGCGCAGAGCCAGGCCAGCCGGTCGCCGAGCATGGCACTGACCGCCGCGGCCAGGAAGACCAGCACATTGCCGCCCACCAGCACGGCGGCGGCCCCCGCGAGCAGCCCGCTGGCCAGGGTGAGCGCCCAGCCCGGGTAGGGGTGCCGGTTGCGGCGGATCTCCGCCAGCCGGCGGTACGCCTCCTCCAGCGAGATCTCCGTGTCCGGTGAGCTGATGTCGTGGACGAGCCGGTAGACGGCCGCCAGCCGGGTGTAGTCGGTGCCCCGGCGGCGTACGGTCCGGTTGGCCGTCACCGGGTCGTCCACCAGCGACGGCTGATACGTGATCGACAGCAGCGTGAAAGTCACCGTGGGCTCGCAGCGGTCGAGCCCGTACGAGCGGGAGATCGCGAACATCGCGGCCTCCACGTCCTCGGCGCCCTCGCCGCCGGCGAGCAGCAGCTCACCGATCCGGAGCGTCAGGTCGAGCACCCGGGGGACGGCCGGGCCGCCCTCCTCGTGCTTCTGCACCGACTCCGGCACCGGCCGCTCGCCGACCGGCATCCGCAGCATGGTCCGCATCCGGTCCTGCCAGGGCGCGTCCTTGGTCAGCCGGACCACCGGGATGCCGTGCGAGGGGGTGAAGGCGGGCGGCGAGCGGCGGAAGCTGTAGGTGCTCGGCGGCGCGAAGGCGGAACCCTCCTGCTCGGCCGGGGCCTCGGCGGTGGTGCCCGGCGGGGCGGTGAACTCCGAGGTCGGGTGGTCCTCCTCGGGCGGCTCCGGCCGGTCCACCCCGGCCGGCCGGCTGAAGGCGCTGTGCGCCTCGTCGGAGTGCGGCTTCCGGTCCTCCGCCGGGTGCGCGGGGGAGGGCTGGACCTGCGGAGGGCGTGCACCGCCGCCCCCGTCCGCCCCGTCCGCCGGCCCCTCCGCGCGCCGCGCGCCCGGCGCGTCCGCGTCCTGTGGGCCATGGGGGTCCCGTTCCCCCGGAACCTCCGGCTCCGCCACCACGTGCTGCCCTCGCTCCCTCTCGTGTCGCCGGTGTCAGCTCAGTATGTGCGTGGACATGCCGACGTACGACTGGGGGTACTTCTGCCCCGCTCAGGGCGCATGCACCACGGGCGGGACACCTTCGAAGGTGTCCCGCCCGCGGTGTGTTCAGCGGTGTGGCGTCAGTGCGCGCCGCCCTGCGCCTCAAGGCGCTTGTACGAAGCCTCGATCTCGGCCTCGGCCTCGGTGCGGCCGACCCAGTTCGCGCCCTCGACGGACTTGCCCGGCTCCAGGTCCTTGTAGACCTCGAAGAAGTGCTGGATCTCCAGGCGGTCGAACTCCGACACGTGGTGGATGTCGCGCAGGTGCTCCACCCGGGGGTCCGAGGCCGGGACACAGAGCAGCTTGTCGTCGCCGCCGGCCTCGTCCGTCATACGGAACATGCCGATGGCGCGGCACTTGATCAGGCAGCCGGGGAAGGTCGGCTCGTCGAGAATGACCAGGGCGTCCAGCGGGTCGCCGTCCTCGCCGAGGGTGTTCTCGACGAAGCCGTAGTCCGCCGGGTAGCTGGTCGAGGTGAAGAGTCGACGGTCCAGACGGATGCGACCCGTCTCGTGGTCCACCTCGTACTTGTTCCGCGAACCCTTCGGGATCTCGATGGTGACGTCGAACTCCACGGGTGGCTCCTCCAAGATCAACACAATCGGCAGGTCATGCTGTGCCTTCCGGGGGGAAACCCCGGCCCCCGGTCGGGGGTCGCCTGTGGCGACCGGGTGGTGACCGGGGTGCCGTGCTCACGGCAAGACGCAGTTCTGGTGATTAAGTGTCCCTCACGCAGGTGTGTGATCGCGAAAGGGGCTGGTTCGAAGTGCCGGCGATCAGAACGTGGCAGCTCGCGACAGGTGCGGCCACAGTCGGTCTGGCGCTCGCCGCCGGCGCGGTGGCCGCGGCCGGCCCCTGGGAATCCGGACAGCGCCTGGCCGAACGGGAATGGGCCGCCGCACAGCGCCCGGAAGGCACCGACCAGCGCGTTCCCGGACGGAAGCGGCCCGCGCCGGCGCCCAGCGCGCCCGCCGTACTGGCCGGACTCGGCGCCGCCCCGGCCACCGCCCCGGCCGACGCCAAACCCGCCGGACCCGGCGCCGGACTGGCGAAGCTGATCAAGGACCCCGGGCTCGGCCCGCTCCGTACCGCCTCCGTGGTGGAGGTGGCGACCGGCCGCACGCTCTACGCGCGGGAGGCCGGGAAGGCGATGCCGCCCGCCTCCACCATCAAGATCGCCACAGCCGTCGCGGCGCTCACCGCGCTCGGTCCCGACCACCGCATCCCCACCACCGTGGTCGCGGCCGGCCGCCGGATCACCCTGGTGGGCGGCGGTGACGCGAGCCTGGACCGGGCCGCCCTGCGGGCCCTGGCCGACCGCACCGCCCGCGCCCTCAGAGCCAGGGGCGCCGACTCCGTACGCCTCGCCTACGACACCTCGCTGCACCGGGGCAATCCGCTCCACCCCATCGGCATGAACGGGAACCTGGCACCGGTCGTCGCCCTGATGGTCGACGAGGGCCGCGAGGACCCCGACTCCACCGGCTACGGAGCGCGCAGTGACGATCCGGCGGGGGACGCGGCCCGCCTCTTCGCCAAGCTGCTCGGGGAGCGCGGGGTGCAGATCACCGCCTCCCCCGCGCCCGGCCGCCCGGCGCCCGGCTCCCGCCCGCTCGCGGTGGTCCGCTCGGCGCCGCTCTCCGCGCTGGTGGAGCGGATGCTGACCGACAGCGACAACGACCTGGCCGAGGCGCTGGCCCGGCAGACCGCCCGGGCGAGCGGCGAGGAGATGAGCTTCGCCGGGGCGGGACGGGCGGTGCGCGAACAACTGGCACGGCTGAAAATGCCCCTGGCGGGCAGCCGGTTCGCCGACGGCAGCGGACTGAACCGCAAGGACCGGGTCTCGGCCGGCCTGCTCACCGCGCTGCTCACCCGGGCGGCCTCCCCGGACCATCCCGGACTCCGGCCGGTCCTGACCGGACTGCCCGTCGCCGGCTTCAGCGGAACGCTCCGGGACCGATACCCGGGCAGCTCGCCCGGCGCCGGCCTGGTCCGTGCCAAGACCGGCACCCTGACCGGCGTGAACTCGCTCTCGGGCACCGTGGTCGCCTCCGATGGCCGATTGCTGGCCTTCGCCTTCCTGGCGGGCGACACGCCCTCCCGGGACGCCGCGCAGTCCGCGCTGGACCGGCTGGCCGCCTCCCTCGTCTCGTGACGCCTCCGCCCGTCCGGTGACACGCCTCCCGGCTCCTCCGGCGAACCGCCCCCGGAATCCTCACGGCGCCCCGGACCGACACCTCGGCGCCCCCTGGACCAACACCCCCGGAACCAGCGCCGCCGGACCCCTCCCGGGACGCCGCCGGAACCAGGGAAATGTCCGGGACGCAACACCTCACCACCCCCGCGGCCCACCACGTACGGTTGACGCATGACGAGCATCGGTGGTGTCGAGATGGTCGACTGGAACCTCGCGGTGGCGACCGCGACCCGCTTTGTGCGGCCAGGGCCCGAGGTGAGCAAGGACGAGGCACGCGCCGTCGTCGCCGAGCTGAGGCGGCACGCCAGAGCCTCCGAGGAACACGTGCGCGGGTTCACCCGGATGATCCCGGAGAGCCATCAGCCCGAGGACACCCCCATCCTCGTCGTGGACCGGGCGGGCTGGGTCAGGGCCAATGTCGCCGGCTTCCGCGAGCTGCTGAAGCCCCTCCTGGAGAAGATGCAGGAACGCCGCCCCGGCGGCCCCACCGGCGCCGTGCTCGGCGCGGTCGGCGGCAAGGTCACCGGCGTCGAGCTGGGCATGCTGCTGTCGTTCCTGGCCTCCCGGGTGCTCGGACAGTACGAGACCTTCGCCCCCGCCACCCGCGAACTGCCCGCGGGGGCCAACGGCGGCGGACGGCTGCTGCTGGTCGCCCCCAACATCGTGCACGTGGAGCGCGAGCTGGAGGTCGACCCGCACGACTTCCGGCTCTGGGTCTGCCTCCACGAGGAGACCCACCGCACCCAGTTCACCGGCGTGCCCTGGCTCCGGGACCACCTGGAAGGCGAGATCCAGTCATTCCTCGGGCAGACCGATGTCGACCCGATGACCATCCTGGAACGCCTCCGCGAGGCCGCGCAGTCCCTCGCCGGCGCCCGCCCCGAGGGCGAGGAGAACGACAGCGGGAAATCCATCGTCGAGCTGGTCCAGACCCCGGCACAGCGCGAGATCCTCGGTCGGCTCACCGCCGTCATGTCCCTTCTGGAGGGGCACGCGGATTACGTGATGGACGGCATCGGCCCCGATGTGGTGCCCTCGGTCGCCGAGATCCGGGAGAAGTTCCAGCAGCGCCGGGCCCGCGGCGCGAGCCGGCTCGACCTGGCACTGCGCAAGCTCCTCGGCCTCGACGCCAAACTGCGCCAGTACCGGGACGGCGAGCGTTTCGTCCGGGCCGTCGTGGACGAGGTCGGCATGGACGGCTTCAACCGCGTCTGGACCTCGCCCAACACCCTCCCGACCAAGGCGGAGATCGCCAAACCCGCCGACTGGGTGGCGCGGGTGCACCGCAAGGCGGATTCCTGAACACAGGGTGAGCATGCGCCGGCCGCACGCCCGCCGCGCGCCCTCCAAGGGCGGGGAGACGCCCCTTGGAGGGCACAGCATCACCCATCCGAGGGACCCTGGGGCGCAGGCAAGGCGTGCGATGCTCGGAGAACGACTCGGTTCTGTCACCATCGACGCACTCTGAGTGACTGAGCTCCCGTCGCTCTGGTCGCTTCAGCCGGCTTCACCGAGTTCACCCGAGGCACCCCCAACCTCTCCACGAAGGGCACCGGACATGGGTCCCCATCCTGCGGTCGCAGCGATACGCCTGGCGGTCCGCCGCGTACTCCACGACGTACTGAACGAGCACACCCGACACGGCACACCGCGCACCGATCGCACCGACCGGGGCACCAGGCAGGGCCATCCGGCCACCCCCTCCTGCCCCGGCGCCTCCTCCGCCGCCCCCCATGGCGGATCCTCCCCCGGCGGCTCCCCGCTCAGCCCGCCCCCGCCCGGCCCCCTCCCGGGCGCCGGCCCCGACCCCCTGGTGCTGGTGGCCTGCTCCGGCGGTGCCGACTCCATGGCCCTCGCCTCCGCCCTCGCCTTCGAGGCGCGCAAGCTCTCCCTGCGGGCCGGTGCCATCACCGTCGACCACGGCCTCCAAGAGGGCTCCGACCTCCGCGCCGCCGAGGTCGCGGCCCGGCTCACCCTGATGGGTCTCGACCCCGTCGAGGCCATCGCCGTACGCGTCGGACGCGACGGCGGGCCCGAGGCCGCCGCCCGTGACGCCCGCTACGCGGCGCTCGACGCCGCGGCCGAGCGCCACGGAGCCACCGCGATCCTTCTCGGCCACACCCGCGACGACCAAGCGGAAACCGTCCTGCTGGGGCTCGCCCGCGGCTCCGGGATCCGCTCCCTCTCCGGCATGGCGGCCGTCTCCGGCGCCCATGGCCGCTACCGCCGCCCCTTCCTCCAGCTCGACCGGCAGACCGCCCGCAAGGCGTGCATGGCCCAGTCGCTGCCCGTTTGGGACGACCCCCACAACGCCGATCCCGCCTTCACCCGCTCCCGGCTGCGCCACGAGGGCCTGCCCGCCCTGGAGAAGGCGCTGGGCAAGGGCGTCGTCGAAGCCCTCGCCCGTACCGCCCAGCTCTCCCGTGACGACGCCGACGCCCTCGACACCTGGGCCGCCGACGCCGAGAGCTCCGTACGCGACGAGAGCGGGGAGCTGGAGTGCGCCAAGCTGTACGCGCTGCCGCCCGCCGTGCGCCGCCGGGTGCTCCGCCGGGCCGTGATCGATGCCGGGGCTCCCGCCGGGTCCCTCTTCGCCCGCCATGTCGAGGAAGTCGACCGGCTGATCACCGGCTGGCGGGGCCAGGGAGCCATCAATCTGCCCGGCCGCGTCGAGGCGCGGCGGCAGAGTGGCAGACTTGTCATCCGGCAAGGCTGACGCAGCCGCGGCGCGAGCACGGCGGCTGAGGTCGCCTCCGGACACCCCGGCGACAAAGGAAAGCGACCGCGTGAACGAGAAGGACATGGGCACCGACCTCCAGTCGGTGCTCATCACCAAGGAAGAGATCGACGCGAAGCTGGCCGAGCTGGCCGCGAAGATCGACGCGGAGTACGCGGGCAAGGATCTGCTCCTCGTCGGTGTCCTCAAGGGCGCGGTGATGGTGATGGCGGACCTGGCCCGCGCGCTCTCCTCCGCCGTCACCATGGACTGGATGGCGGTGTCGTCCTACGGCGCGGGCACCCAGTCCTCCGGCGTCGTGCGGATCCTCAAGGACCTGGACACCGACATCAAGGGCAAGCACGTCCTGATCGTCGAGGACATCATCGACTCCGGACTGACCCTGTCGTGGCTGCTGTCGAACCTCGGCTCCCGCGAGCCCGCCTCCATCGAGGTGTGCACCCTGCTGCGCAAGCCGGAGGCCGCGAAGGTCGCGATCGATGTGAAGTGGATCGGCTTCGACATCCCCAACGAGTTCGTCGTCGGCTACGGGCTGGACTACGCGGAGAAGTACCGCAACCTGCCCTTCGTCGGCACCCTGGCGCCGCACGTCTACGGCGGCTGACCCGGCCGGCGGCGCACCCGCGGTGCGCCGCCGCCCCGTTGCCCGGAAGCCGCGCGGCGTGCCGCTCGGCACACCGGGGGCACCGGAGCGGCGGGGACGGGAACCAAGACCCCTCTCCCGCCGTTGGAGCATGGGAGGACGGGTTTGTCAGCCGTACCGTGCGGTCACGGTGGCGATGCTGGGGTACCGTCCGAAGAACAGTCTTTTCTCACAGCAGCATTTACCTACGGGCAGGAGGGACGGGGCGAATTCGCTCCGTATGGATGGACGTGAAGCGATACTTCCGTGGGCCGGTCATGTGGATCGTGCTGGCCGTCCTCGCCGTGGTCGTGTTGATGCAGGTCGTCGGCTCGTCGGGCGGCTACAAGTCAGTGGACACCGGTCAGGTCGTCCAGGCGATCGACAAAAACCAGGTCGACCAGGTCAAGCTGACCACCGGCGACGAACAGATCATCAAGGTTGATCTGAAAGACGGCGTCAAGGTCAAGGGCAGCAACAAGATCCAGGCGAGCTACATCGGCACCCAGGGTTCCGACCTCGCCGAGAAGCTCCAGGCCAAGTACGATGCCGGCGACATCGAGAAGGGTTACACCGTCTCGCCGTCGAAGCAGAGCCCGTTCATCTCGGTCCTGCTCTCGCTGCTCCCCTTCGTGCTGATCGTCCTGGTCTTCCTCTTCCTGATGAACCAGATGCAGGGCGGCGGCTCCCGAGTCATGAACTTCGGGAAGTCCAAGGCCAAGCTGATCACCAAGGACACCCCCAAGACGACCTTCGCCGATGTGGCGGGATCCGACGAGGCCGTCGAGGAACTCCACGAGATCAAGGAGTTCCTCCAGGAGCCGGCCAAGTTCCAGGCCGTCGGCGCCAAGATCCCGAAGGGCGTGCTGCTCTACGGCCCGCCCGGCACCGGCAAGACCCTCCTCGCGCGCGCCGTCGCCGGCGAGGCGGGCGTCCCGTTCTACTCGATCTCCGGTTCCGACTTCGTCGAGATGTTCGTCGGTGTCGGCGCCTCCCGGGTGCGCGACCTCTTCGAGCAGGCCAAGGCGAACGCCCCGGCGATCGTCTTCGTCGACGAGATCGACGCCGTCGGCCGGCACCGGGGCGCGGGCCTCGGCGGCGGTCACGACGAGCGCGAGCAGACCCTCAACCAGCTCCTGGTCGAGATGGACGGCTTCGACGTCAAGGGCGGCGTCATCCTGATCGCCGCCACCAACCGGCCCGACATCCTCGACCCGGCACTGCTCCGCCCGGGACGGTTCGACCGGCAGATCGCCGTCGACCGGCCCGACATGCAGGGCCGGCTGGAGATCCTCAAGGTCCACCAGAAGGGCAAGCCGGTCGCCCCGGACGTCGACCTCGGCGCCGTCGCCCGGCGGACGCCCGGCTTCACCGGCGCCGACCTGTCCAATGTGCTCAACGAAGCCGCGCTCCTCACCGCGCGCGGCGACAAGAAGCTCATCGACAACGGCGCGCTGGACGAGGCGATCGACCGGGTGGTCGCGGGCCCGCAGAAGCGGACCCGGATCATGTCGGACAAGGAGAAGAAGATCACCGCGTACCACGAGGGCGGACACGCCCTGGTCGCGGCGGCCTCACCCAACTCCGACCCGGTCCACAAGATCACCATCCTCTCCCGCGGCCGGGCCCTGGGTTACACCATGGTCCTCCCGGACGAGGACAAGTACTCGACCACCCGCAATGAGATGCTCGACCAGCTCGCCTACATGCTGGGCGGGCGCGCCGCCGAGGAACTGGTCTTCCACGACCCGACCACCGGCGCCGCGAACGACATCGAGAAGGCCACGGCCACCGCTCGCGCGATGGTCACGCAGTACGGCATGACCGAGCGTCTGGGCGCGATCAAGTTCGGCGGCGACAACACCGAGCCGTTCCTGGGCCGCGAGATGGCCCATCAGCGGGACTACTCGGAGGAAGTCGCCGCACTGGTCGACGAAGAGGTCAAGAAGCTCATCGAGACCGCCCACAACGAGGCGTGGGAGATCCTGGTCGAGAACCGCGACGTCCTCGACCAGCTCGTTCTCCAGCTCCTGGAGAAGGAGACGCTGGGCAAGGAGCAGATCGCGGAGATCTTCGCCCCGATCGTCCGCCGCCCGGCCCGCCCCGCGTGGACCGGCTCCTCGCGCCGCACCCCGTCGACCCGTCCCCCGGTGCTCTCGCCGAAGGAACTGGCCCTGACGAACGGCGCCACGGCCACCACGGGCGCCACCGGATCCAACGGCTCCACCCCGGCGGAGGCGGCCCCGGCCGCGGAAGCCGTCCCGGAGGAGCGCCCGGAGAGCTGATCCCGGCCGTCCGGGTGCGATCCACCCCGGCCCCGGAATGAATGCGGCGTCCCCCCAGGTTCTAGCCTGGGGGGACGCGGCATTTGCATGGGCGTGGGCCCTGAGCACGAGGAACGAGGCACAGATGACCGACCCGGTGACGCTGGACGGCGAGGGCAAGATCGGCGACTTCGACGAGAAGCGGGCCGAGAACGCCGTGCGGGAACTCCTCATCGCGGTGGGCGAGGACCCCGACCGCGAGGGCCTGCGCGAGACCCCGGCCCGGGTGGCCCGCGCCTACAAGGAGATATTCGGCGGGCTGCGGCAGCGCCCGGAGGACGTCCTCACCACGACATTCGACATCGGCCACGACGAGATGGTCCTCGTGAAGGACATCGAGGTCACCTCCTGCTGCGAACACCACCTCGTCCCCTTCCGCGGAGTCGCCCACGTCGGCTACATCCCGGCCGTCACAGGCAAGATCACCGGCCTCTCGAAGCTCGCCCGCCTGGTCGACGTCTTCGCCCGCCGCCCCCAGGTCCAGGAGCGCCTCACCACGCAGATCGCGGACTCGCTGATGGAGATCCTCGAACCGCGCGGGGTGATCGTGGTGATCGAGTGCGAGCACATGTGCATGTCGATGCGGGGGATCCGGAAGCCCGGCGCGAAGACGATCACCTCTGCGGTGAGGGGGCAGCTCAGGGATCCCGCGACGCGCGCGGAGGCGATGAGTTTGATCATGGCCCGCTGACTCTGCTCGGGCGGGGTTTGGTGACCCTGGCGCGGGGTGGGCGCCGCCTCAATCGCCGGCGGGGCTCCTGTTGGTGCGGGTTGCCCGTATCCCCGGGCTGGGTGCTTGTGTGTGCGGGTTGGGTGCCGCTCCGGTTCGGCACTGGGGCTGCATGATTTACGGCGCGCGCACCCGGTCTTGTTCTGTGCACTCTCCTTTGCGCCACAAATCACGCTTGATGCCCCAGTACCGCTCCTGCGCGTCCCCCCTTCCGCGAGTAAGCCCAGTGCGTGATCACAGTGGTCTGCCCGTCCGCGCGTTCCGAGACGGTTTCACAAGGCCGGGAACCCGGGTCCGGAAGGTCGTCCGGGGGTGGGTGGGTGAGGGGCGTCAGAGTGGGCGGGTGCTTCTGGGCGGGCGCTCCCGCACCAGAACAAGCATGGCTGCGACCGGGGGCCGCTTATCGGGCGACGCCCGTGGAGGGGGTGTGCAGGGTCGTCCCCGGAAGAGCCGGCGGCAATACCCGGGTACGCGATACAAGCGGGCCGGTTTCCGCCGGCTCTGAGGAGTCGAGCCCGGAGGACCCCCGGGCCGAACCAATGCGAAGGTGTCCCGCCCCGTACCCGCGCCCCGGACACGACCGGGCTGGACAAGACCCCGAGGCACCGCAAGGCGCCGAAGGTGCCTGAAAGCCCGCACCCCGGACAACCCGAACAACACAAGCCACGACGCGCACAAGAAGAGCCCCACACCCCGGGACCCCGAACAACACGGGCGAGGACGCGACACCGCCCACGCACCGACCCGCACCCGCGAACGAGGGCGAGCAAAATCCAGCCTCGCCAGCGATTGAGGCGCCGGGTCCGGGGCGGAGCCCCGGAAAGACACCCGCACCACGGGCGAGGGCGCACCACACCCCGCCCCGCCGGAGGCACCCGCGCCGGGCCCGGGGCGGAGCCCCGGAAAGGGACCCGCACCACGGGCGAGGGCGCACCACACCCCGCCCCGCCGGAGGCAGCCGCGCCGGGTCCGGGGCGGAGCCCCGGGAAGGGGCCCGCGCCCCGGGCAGGGGCGCACAAGACTCGGCCCCCGCCGGAGGCAGCCGCGCCGGGTCCGGGGCGGAGCACCCGCAGCCGCCCAGGGCCTAGGCGCGAGCCGCTCCCGCGCCCCCCGCCGCGTCGCCGTCTTCGGGCAGCTTGCAGACCCGCTCGAGGAAGAGCGCCGCGGCGATCACCGCGACCCCCGCCAGGACGGAGAAGCCCGCGAAGATCGCCTGGTCCCGGCGGGCCGGGATGTCCAGCGAGCCGAGCAGGAATACCCCGACGCCCCCGTACATCCCGCTCACCAGCGCGGCGACCAGCGCACTCGCCTGGCCGAAGACCAGCGCGCGGGCCGCCATCAGCGGCTCCACGCCCTTCGCGCCGGGGCGGCGCTCCCGCTGGGCCTTGAGCCGGGAGCGCAGCGACACCGCCGTCGCCAGCAGCACCGCGGCGATGGCGGCGAGGACGATCGGCGCGGCCAGCGGCACGCTCGGCAGGCTCCCGAAGGAGTCCCACAGCCGCGCGCCCGCCCAGGACAGCAGGCCGGCCCCGGCGAAGAGGCCGGCCAGTACGCCGAGCCGTAGTTGCTTCACGGAGAGAGCCGCCCTTCGGTCACAGTGCCCACGCTTGAGGTTAACGACTACTCCGGCAGACGGAGTTCCAGGTCGGCACGGGCGAGTACGCCGTCACGGCCGACCTCGGCCAGCAGCGCGGCGACCGGCCCGCGGCCCGGGAGCTCGGCCTCGGGGTCGATGTCTGACCAGGGCGCGAGGACGAAGCCGCGCTCATGGGCCCGGGGGTGGGGGAGGGTGAGGACCGGGTCGCCGGAGACGACGTCCGCGTACGCCACGATGTCGACGTCGAGGGTGCGCGGGCCCCAGCGCTCGTCCCGTACCCGCTCGAACGCCTCTTCGATGGCGTGTCCCCGCTCCAGCAGGGACTCGGGCGGCAGGGTCGTCTTGATCAGGACGACCGCGTTGAAGTACGACGGCTGGGAGCCGGGCTCGACGCCCCACGGCGCCGTCTCGTAGACCGGGGAGACGGCCTTGACCCGGACACCGGGAGTGTCCTCCAGGGCGTCGATGGCCCCCTGGAGGGTCTCCAGGCGGTTGCCCAGGTTGGAGCCGAGGGAGATCACGGCCCGGCGCGGGTTGGAGAGGGTGACATCCGCCGCGTCGACCTGCTCGACCACGGACGCGGGCACGGGCTGCACGGTGGGGTCGCTCATACTCGGCTCCGGGTGATCGTGACGGTCACATCGTCGAAGGGCACGGTGATCGGCGCGTCGGGCTTGTGCACGACCACCTCGACCTCCTGGACACCGTCGTGTTTGAGGCATGTCCCGGCGATCCGCTCGGCGAGGGTCTCGATGAGATCGACCGGCTCGCCCTCGACGACGGCCACGACCTCCTCGGCCACGATGCCGTAGTGCACGGTCTTCGCCAGGTCGTCGTCGGCCGCCGCCGGGCGGGTGTCCAGGCCGAGCGTCAGGTCCACGATGAAGGTCTGGCCCTCCTCGCGCTCCCGGGGGAAGACGCCATGGTGCCCGCGGGCCTTGAGGCCGCGCAGCGCGACACGATCCACGCGAATCACTCCTGCTGTTGTAGTTCTTGCGGGTATACGGCCGTCTGCCGCGGCTCGTGTCCCGGCCCCGAATCTACCTGCGGGCACGGACACCACCCGCGCGCGGGGCCGCGCGGGCGCGGTGAGCGGCGTGTATCGGCCTCTGCCCGGGGACAGGGCACTCACACCAAGACGGCCGGGCGGTCATCAGGACGAGGGAGAGGGCCCGCTCTCGCCGTCGCCGTCATCGTCGTCGGCGGACTCGGTCAGCACCGGGGAGCCGTGGTGCGACCAGAGCTTCCAGCCGTCCGCGGTGCGCCGGAACACATTGGTGGCGACCACCAGCTGCCCGACGAGCGGCCCGAGCTCGCCGGCCTCCTCGGCGGGCCCGCCGCTGAGGATGTTCTCCGTACAGGTCACCAGCGCGGTGTCGCCCGCGAGATTCACCTTCACATCGGTGAGGAAGAACTGGATGTACTCCGTGTTCGCCATGATCACGGCGTAGGAGCGGAGCACCTCGCCGCGCCCGGAGAGCACCGGCCAGCCGGGGTGGACGCAGGAGATCTCGTCGTCCAGCCAGAGGCCGGAGAGTGTCTCGAAGTCGCCGCGCTCCACCGTCTCGTAGAAGGTGGTGTTGGCTTCCTCGACCAGTTCGATATCGGTACGGCTCACCGGGCGGCCCCGACCGCGCGGGCGACCCGGACCGCGTCCGCGGTGGCCCGTACCTCGTGGACCCGGACGGCCCAGGCGCCCTCGTGCGCGGCGATCGCGGACACGGCGGCGGTGGCGGCGTCCCGCTCACGGGCCCGGGGCGGAGTGCCGTCCTTGGCGAGGACATGCCCGAGGAACCGCTTGCGGGAGGCGGCGACGAGCAGCGGGCGGCCGAGCGCCCGCAGGTCGCTCAGATGGGCGACGAGCGCCAGATCGTGCGCGGCCTCCTTGGCGAAGCCGAGCCCCGGGTCGATGACGATGCGCTCGGGCGGTACGCCGCCGTCCACCACGGCCTCCATCCGGGCGCGCAGCTCGGTGACGACCTCGGTGACGACATCCGCGTACACCGCCCGGCTGTTCATGTCGTGGCTGAAGCCGCGCCAGTGCATCACGACGAAGGGGACCCCGGCGGAGGCCACGGCGGCGACCATGCCGGGGTCGGCGAGCCCGCCGCTGACGTCATTGACGAGTACGGCCCCGGCGGCGACGGCCCGGTCGGCCACCCGGGCGCGCATGGTGTCGACCGAGACGGCGACCCCCTCGGCGGCGAGGCCGCGCACCACGGGGACGACCCGGCGCAGCTCCTCCTCCTCGTCCACCCGGCTGGCGCCGGGTCTGGTGGACTCACCGCCGACATCGATGAGGTCGGCGCCGTCGGCGACGAGGTCGAGGCCGCGTTTGACCGCGACGGTGGTGTCGAACCAGCGCCCGCCGTCGGAGAAGGAATCGGGCGTCACATTGACGACCCCCATCACCCCGCAGCGATCCCACTCGGGCAACCCGCTCAGCGTACTCATACGCCCAGCCTAGGCCCGGGCCCGGACACCCGTGGTTCCCGGCCCGCCCCGCCCGATGTGATCGGGGGCGGGCTCCTGCCGGGGCGGCCGGATGTGGGCGCAGGGCCGGGCCGGGCGCGGGGTCCGGCGGCTCGCCGGGAGGCGGGGGAGGGCCAGGTTCACAAAGCCCTCCGCGCGCATCGCGGCGAGGCCGATGCGCGGCAGATCGCCGCTCTGCCGGAAGACGATGAAACGGGGCTCCCAGCGCGGCTGGAATTTTGCGTTGAATTTGTACAGCGATTCGATCTGGAACCAGCGGGAGAGGAAGACCAGCAGCCCGCGCCAGGCCCGCAGCACCGGCCCGGCGCCGATTTTCTCGCCGCGGGCGAGGGCGGCGCGGAACATCGCGAAGTTGAGCGAGACGCGCTCGACCTTCAGCCCGGGCGCGGCCCGGAGCGCGGCGACGATCAGGAGTTCGTTCATCCCGGGGTCGGCCGAGCGGTCGCGACGCATCAGTTCCAGGGACATTCCGTCACTGCCCCAGGGCACGAAGTGGATGATCGCCTTCAGATCGCCGTGGGGGGAGTCCCCGGCGGTGTCCGGATCGGTCCGGTGGGCGGTGGCGATCACCGCGTCGCCGTCCCGGGGGTCGCCGATCCGGCCGAGGGCCATCGAGAAGCCGCGTTCGGTGTCGGTGCCGCGCCAGTCGGCGGCGGCCCGGCGGATCAGCGCGAGCTCGTCGCCGGAGATGTCATGGGCGCGCCGCACCCGGGTGGTGTAGCCGTTGCGCTCGATCCGCTTCACCATCTGGCGCACATTCCGCATGGCCCGACCGCCGAGCGAGAAGCCGGCGACGTCGACCACCGCCTCATCGCCGAGCTCCAGGGCGTCCAGGCCGGTCTCCCGGGTCCAGACCTCGGCGCCGGTCTCCGAGCAGCCCATCACGGCGGGGGTCCAGGAGTGCGCCCTGGCCTCGTCCATGAAGCGCTCGATGGCGCCCGGCCACGCCTCCACATCGCCGATCGGGTCGCCTCCGGCGAGCATCACCCCGGAGACCACCCGGTAGCAGACGGCGGCCTTGCCGCTGGGGGAGAAGACCGCGGCCTTGTCGCGGCGGAGGGCGAAGTGCCCGAGTGAGTCGCGTCCGCCGTGCCGGGTGAGGAGATCGCGCAGCCGCCGTTCGTCGTCCTCGCTCAGCGAGGCGGTCGGGTGCTCCGGCCGGAAGGCGAGGAAGGCGGTGGTGACGGCGGTGAGCAGGCCGAGCGCGCCCAGCGAGTAGCCGACGGTCCAGGAGACGTCCCCGGTGTAGCGGATGGGGCCCTCCATGCCGACGAGCCCGTACAGCGTGTGCTGGAGCCGGTCCACCAGGCCGGGGCTGCCGGCCGTCTCGCCGGGGTGGGCGCTGACGATCACCAGCCCGAGGCCGAGCGAGCCCGCGCTCATCACCACGAGATTGGCCAGCGCCCGCCACCGGCCCCGCGGGTCCGGCAGGGCCGAGAACTCGCGCCGGTTGGCGAGCAGCAGCCAGAGGGCCGCGAGGGAGATGAGCGCGCCGACGACCGAGTGCCGGTGGACGAACTGCGCGACGGCTCCGGCGGGGAGCAGCAGTACGGCGGCCCGCCACGCGCGGCGCTTGTGGCGCTTGAGGCCGTGGGCGAGCAGGAGCAGCAGCACCCCGGCGCTCAGCGAGAGCGCGGCGGCGAACGGGCCGGTGGCGCCGGGGAGCACCTCGGCGAGGCTGTGCGCCCTGCTGTGCCGGAAGGCGGGGACGACACCGGCGGCGATGTCGATCAGGCCGATCAGGGTGCAGGCCGTGCCCGCGATGGCGGGCACGGCCTCGGGCCGGGGCCCGCGCAGAGCGCGCCGCAGCCGGGTGAGTCGGCGGTTCCATGTCGGAACCAATACTGATTTGTCCCCATCTAGCGTTACAGACATTGCTTCCCGTGGTTCCGCCGGAGGTCGTCCGCAGGGCCGGGAGTGGTCATCCGGCGCGGGACGTTTTGCTCCCTCTAGGACGAATCTCGCCGAAGCCGGGTTCATTCGTTCTCAGAGGATTCTCAGAAAGGGAGATCTTTTCGGTATGGGTCTGACCAGCGGCAAGGTTCTGGTGATCGCCGTCGCGGGCGCCGCGGCCCTCTTCGCGGCCACCGTCTGGCTCTGGCCCCGGCTCGCGGGCCGCGGCCCGCGAGCGGTGGCCGGCCGGATCGGGCTGCTGCTGGCGACCCAGTTGGCGGTGTTCGCCGCCGTGGGCCTGGTGGCCAACAACGCCTATCTGTTCTTCGGCTCCTGGTCGGATCTTCTCGGGCGGGAGCAGAAGCTGGGCACGGTGGTTGACCACACACCCGGAGCGGAACGCATACGAGTGGTCGGAACCGAGCCCCTCGACGTGCCCGGCCCCGGGTGGCCCGAGCGGGCGGGCCGTATCGACAAGACCGTGGTCACAGGGGAGAAGTCGGGGCTCCGCAGCCCGGCGTACATCTATCTGCCGCCCGAGTACTTCCAGCCGCAGTACCGGAAGCGGAACTTCCCCGCGGCGGTGGTGCTGACCGGATATCCGGGGACCGCCGAGAATCTGATCAAGGCGCTGGACTACCCGGCCACCGCACTCGAACAGGCCAGGGCCGGCCGGATGCAGCCCATGATCCTGGTCATGCTGCGCTCCACACCCGCCCCGCCCAGGGACACCGAGTGTGTCGACATACCGGACGGCCCGCAGGCCGAGACCTTCTTCGCGGTGGATCTGCCGGACGCCGTCTCCCGGAGCTACCGGGTCGGCACGGAGGCCCGGAACTGGGGCATCATCGGCAATTCCACCGGCGGCCACTGCGCGCTGAAGATCGCTCTCCACCACCCGGGGCGGTATGCGGCCGGAGCGGGGCTCTCCGCGTACTACCGGGCCGCCGAGGACATCTCCACCGGGGATCTCTTCCACGGCGACCAAGCGCTCAGGGAACGCGCCGATCTGCTGCTGAGCCTCGACCGGCTGCCGCCCCGCGCGTCGTCGTTCCTGGTCACCAGCTCACGCGAGGGCGAGCCCAATCTCCGGGACACCCTGCGCTTCATCGGCAAGGTGCGCCCGCCGGCCAGGGTCTCGTCCATCCTGCTGGACAGCGGCGGGCACAACTTCAACACCTGGCGCCGGGAGATCCCGCCCGCGCTGGTGTGGCTGAGCGGCCGTCTCGGCGCCTGAGAGGGATGCCGGTACCGGGGCGGGAACGGGAGCCGCGGTACGGGGCAGGGGTTCTACGCCTCCCCCGCCGTGGCGATGGACTCCAGCGCCACGGCCGTACGCGGGACGTCCCGCACATCCGCGTCGATGGAGCGCCGCAGCGCCTCGTGCAGCCGCGCCGGGGTGAGGACGCCCAGGAAGCGCCCGCTCCCCTCCCCGTCGGTGACCGCGATCCAGCCGGCGTCGTGCTGGAGCATCGTGGCGAACGCCTGCTTCAGCGAGGCGCCCAGCGGCAGCCGGGCGTCCATCCGGCGGGCGTGCTCCCGTACGGTGCCCTCTCCCCCGGCCCGCGCGGCGGAGAGCCAGCCGTGCAGATCGCCGTGCTCGTCCAGGACCACCGCCCACCGCGCCGACAGCTCCCGGGGCAGCGGATCGTCCAGCCGGATCACGGGCGGCTGCTCCAGATCGCTCTCCTCGATCGGGGTGACGGAGAGCCGCTTCAGCCCCCGGTCCGCGCCCACGAAGTCGGCGACATAGGGGGTCGCGGGGGTGCCCAGCACCGCCGCCGGGGCGTCGAACTGCTCGATCCGGCCGTCTCCGTACACCGCGATGCGGTCGCCGAGGCGCACGGCCTCCTCGATGTCGTGGGTGACGAAGAGGATGGTCTTGCGGACCTGGGACTGGAGCTTGAGGAATTCGTTCTGGAGGTGCTCGCGGACCACCGGGTCGACCGCGCCGAAGGGCTCGTCCATCAGCAGTACGGGGGGATCGGCGGCGAGCGCCCGGGCCACCCCGACGCGCTGGCGCTGGCCGCCGGAGAGCTGTTCGGGATAGCGGTCGCCGTACACCGACGGGTCGAGCCCGACCAGATCCAGCAGCTCGGCGGCGCGCTCCCGCGCCCGGCCGCGCTTCCAGCCCAGCAGATGGGGGACGGTGGCGGTGTTCTCCAGGACGGTCTTGTGCGGAAAGAGGCCGACCTGCTGGATCACATAGCCGATACGGCGGCGCAGTTTCACCGGGTCGATCGCGGATATGTCGTCACCGTCGAGAAATATCCGGCCGCTGCTCGGCTCGATCAGCCGGTTGACCATTTTCATCGTGGTGGTCTTGCCGCAGCCGGACGGACCCACGAGGGTGACCAGTTCACCCTCGGCCACCTCGAAGGAGAGGTCGTCGACGGCCGTCGTCCCGTCCGGATATCGCTTGCTGACCTGCTCGAAACGGATCATGGGTCCCCATTGTGACGAGTGTCGTGTGAAGGGCGTGTTGCCGGCGTGTGGCGGTCGTCGGTGATTGTCAGTGGCCAAGGTTAAGGTCATCAGACATACGTTCGGCATGGGTGGGGAGGAGGGGAAGCATGAGTACGGGGGCGGCGGCGCGGAGCTGTCTGGCGGCCAATGACTGGATCTGCGGCGAGTATCTGCGCACACGGAGCGAGGAGTTGACCGAGGCCACGATCGAGCATGTCTGGATCACCGTGATATCGGTTCTGATCGGGCTCGCCGTGGCATTCCCGCTGGCCCTTCTCGCCCGTGCGAAACCGGCTTTCGCCGGACCGGTGCTGGGGCTGACGACCCTCCTCTACACCATTCCCTCACTGGCCATGTTCTCGCTGCTGCTGCCGGTGTTCGGTCTGTCGGCGGCACTGGTCGTCACCGGCCTGGTGCTCTATTCCCTCACCATTCTGGTGCGGAACATCCTGGCCGGGCTGGAGGCCGTGCCCGCCGAGGCGCGCGAGGCCGCGCGCGGGATGGGATACGGCCCGGCCAGGCTGCTCCGGGAAGTGGAAATACCGCTCGCGCTGCCCGCGCTGATGGCGGGTCTGCGGATGGCCACCGTCTCCACGATCGCGCTGACCACCGTCGGCGCCCTCGTGGGCAAGGGCGGGCTCGGCAATCTCATCGACGACGGGGTGCAGACCACCTTCAAGGCGCAGGTGCTGACCGCGTCGGTGCTCTGTGTGCTGCTGGCGGTGGTGGCGGATCTGCTGCTGCTCGGCGTGCAGCGGCTGCTGACACCCTGGACCCGCATACGCGGCGGACCGGCGGGGACCGTCACGGACGCGCCGGCGGGCGGGCGGCCCGGGCGGCCCGGGCGCTCCGGAGCGCCCTCCGCGCCCGCCCCGGCCGAGGGGGCGGTCTGAGTGGGTGTGATGGCGGACGCCTGGACCTGGCTGACCACGGGGGCGAACTGGTCGGGGGAGAGCGGTGCCTGGAACAGACTGATGGAGCATGTGTACGTCAGCGGGGTGTCGCTGGTGCTCGCATGCGCCATCGCGCTGCCGGTCGCGCTCTGGCTCGGACATCTGGGCAAGGGGGGTGCGCTCGCGGTCAACATCTCCAACGCGGGCCGGGCGATACCCGTCTTCGCGGTCCTCGGGCTCTTCATGCTCACTCCGCTGCGGAGCGCCGGATACACCCCCACCGTCATCGCCCTCGTGCTCTTCGCGGTACCGCCGCTGCTGACCAACGCCTATGTCGGGATGCGCGAGGTGGACCGGGCGGTGGTGGAGGCCGCGCGCGGGATGGGGATGTCGGGCCCGCAGGTCTTCCGCCGGGTCGAGCTTCCGCTGGCGTATCCGCTGCTGATGACCGGGCTGCGGTCGGCGGCGGTGCAGATCGTGGCCACCGCCACCATCGCCTCGATGGTCGGCCAGGGCGGTCTCGGCCGCATCATCACGGCCGGCTTCAACACCTACAACACCGCGCAGGTGGTGGCCGGGGCGCTTCTCGCGGCGGCGCTGGCGCTGCTGGTGGAGGGCGTACTGGTGGCCGTGCACCGGCTGGTCGACCCCCTCCGCGCGGCGTCCTCCCCCGCCCGCTCGCCCGCCGGCGCCGGGCAGCACCACCGAGTACCGCTGAGCACTGAGCAGCACTGAGCACCACCGTGAACCTGTTGGGACCCTGGACGGAGAACCTTGATGCGCATCACCTCTCGGATCGCGGGAGCAGCACTGGCCGCGGCGGCCCTGACGGGGTCTCTCGCGGCCTGCGGCGGCGGTGACAGCCTGGAGAAGTCGAAGGGCGGCGGAAGCGGCGGCTCCGGGGACAAGGGCTCGCTCGTCATCGGCTCCGCGTCCTTCACCGAGGCCAAGGTGCTCTCCGAGCTGTACGCACAGATCCTGGCCGATGCCGGTTACAAGACCTCCATCACCACGGTCAAGAACCGCGAACTCTACGAACCCTCGCTGGAGAAGGGCGAGATCGACATCGTCCCGGAATATGCCGCGACGATTGCCGAATTCCTCAATGCGAAGGTGAACGGACCGAAGGCGCCGGAAGAGAAGCCGGTCGCGTCCGGCGATGTGAAGGCCACCGTCGCCGCACTCACTCAGCTCGCGGAACCGCGCGGACTGAAGGTGCTTCCGCCCGGCGGCGCGGTCGATCAGAACGCCTTCGTCGTGAGCGCGGAATTCGCGGAGAAGAACAAGCTGAAGACGCTTTCCGATCTCGGCGCCTCCAAGCTCAAGGTCCGGATCGCGGCGGGCGACGAGTGCGCGGTGCGGCCGTTCTGCGCGCCCGGGCTGAAGGAAACGTACGGCATTGACGTCACGGGCATCGACCCGAAGGGCGTGGGCACCCCGCAGTCGAAGCAGGCGGTGCGGGACGGCTCCGTGCAATTGGCACTCACCACGACCACCGACGCGGTGGTCGACGGTCTCGTCTTCCTGGAGGACGACAAGAAGCTCCAGAACGCGGACAACATCCTCCCCGTCGTCAATGCCAAGGACGCCGGAAGTCCGGCGATAGCCGCCGCTCTCGGCAAGCTCACCGCCGTGCTGACCACGGAGGATCTCGCGGAGTTGAACCGCAGGGTGGACGCCGAGCGGGCCAAGCCCGAGGACGCGGCCAAGGAGTATCTGGACTCCAAGGGGCTGGTGAAGAAGTAGGAATCGGCATCGGAAACCGCTCCCGGACCCCTTGACAGGCTCCGGGAGCGGTGAAAAAAGAAGGAGTTGTGGTTGGCCGGGCGTTCCCGGTTCCGAGTTTTTCCGGGCCGATATCCCCATCGGCTTCCGCACACGGTAAATTTCGGGCCATGCCACGTGGACGCCACCGCCATTCCCCTCCCCTGCACAGGCTGCTGCCGCCGATCGCGGTCGCCGGAGCGTCGGTGGTCTGCGCCGCCGGCGCGTGGCTGCTGACGGATCCCGTCGTACTGCGGACCCTGGTCGCCGCCGCCGCCGCGGCGGCCGTCACCGGCGCGGTCCTGATGCGCACTTGGGACCGCGCGGCGGGGCTGCGGGTCGCCGATCTGACCCGGGGCCGGGCCAGCGACGCATGGCAGACCGAGGAACGGACGGCCGAGCTGGAGGCACAGCTCGACGACGCCCGCGAGCTGCGGACCAAGGCCGAGGCCAAGCTCCGCACCAAGCGGGTCGAACTCGCCGCCCTCCGCGGTGAGCACGCCGATCTGCTGCGCCGTTACGCCACCGCCGAGACCGAGCGGGCCGGAGTCCTGGAGGACCGCCGCCGTCTCGTCGTGGAGACGGCCGCGACACCCGCGACGGCCGGCGCGTCCGACCCCGCCGGGCGGCCCGCCTCGGATTCCGCCGGGGCGCCCGGCTCCCCGGCCGGTCCCGCGCCGGCCGCTCCGAGGGCGCTGCCCCCGGCCGGGGCCGGCCTCACCGCCGCCGCCTTCCTGCGCGCGGCCAAGGCCCTGGACGATCTCGCGCGCACCGCCGCCGCCCAGCGGACACCGGCGGTCCCCGGGCAGTCCCGCGAGCGCACACCGGCCGTGGCGGCCGGAGAGGCGGATGAGTCGCGGGGGAAGCTCCCGGCGGGCGCCGGGGAGCACACCCGTCCGGCGGCCGCCGTCCCCGCCAGGCGTTCCCTTCCGTCCGCCGAGCGGCCCGCGATCGCGGCACCCGCCCCGGTCACGGGCCCCGACAAGGCCCCCGTCCCCACACCGGCCCCGGCCGCCATCGTTCCGTACGGCCCGGCCCGCCGGCCCGCCCAGTCCAAGCAGGAGGGCGGCTTCGACTTCTTCGGCACCCAGGCCCCCGGCACGGGCGGCGCGGGCGGTGTGGAGAAGGCCATAGAGGCGGCCCAGCAGGAGGATCTGGCCGATGTGGTCGGCGAGGAGGCCCTGGCCGAGCGGCGCCCCCAGGCTCCCGCGGCACCAGCGCCTCAGGCGGCACCCGCGGCACACACGGACCCCGCGCCGCCCGCCGCCCCCGGGGCCGTCGGTGATGTCATCGATCTGACCGCCCACGACGAGACGGAGAAGCTCGACCTGGGCGGACTGCGGAACGCGGTCGGCTCCTGAGCCCCGCCCCGTCCCGTACACACCGCGAGGGCCCGGCCGGAACACATCCGGCCGGGCCCGTCCCGTGTCCGGTCCGAAAAGGACCACCTACTTGTCGATGTCGCCCACGACGAAGAAGAGCGAGCCCAGGATCGACACCATGTCGGCCACCTGAGTGCCCGGCAGAAGCTCGGTGATCGCCTGGATGTTGTTGAACGAGGCCGAGCGGAGCTTCAGCCGGTACGGCGTCTTCTCGCCCTTGGAGACGAGGTAGTAGCCGTTGACCCCGAGCGGATTCTCCGTCCAGGCGTAGGTGTGGCCCTCCGGGGCCTTCAGCACCTTCGGCAGCCGCTGGTTGATCGGCCCGGGCGGCAGTTCCGCGATCCGGTCCAGACAGGCGTCCGCCAGCTCCAGCGCGTTGTGCGTCTGGTCCAGCAGCACCTCGAACCGGGACAGACAGTCGCCCTCCTGCCGGGTGACCACCTTCAGCGTGTTCTTCAGCTCCCCGTACGCCAGATACGGCTCGTCCCGGCGCAGATCGAAGTCGACCCCCGAGGCACGGGCGATCGGGCCGGTCACCCCGTACGCGTGCACCGCCTGCTGTGACAGCACACCCACGGAGCGGGTGCGGCCCCGGAAGATCTCATTGCCGAGCACCAGCCGGTCGTACACATCCATCCGCGACCGCACATCGGCGACCGCGGCCCGGACCCGCCCCGTCCAGCCGGCCGGCAGATCCTCCTTGAGGCCGCCGACGCGGTTGAACATGTAGTGCATCCGGCCGCCGGAGATCTCCTCCATGACGGCCTGGAGCTCCTCCCGCTCGCGGAAGGCGTGGAAGACCGGGGTGATACCGCCCAGCTCCAGCGGATAGGAGCCGAGGAACATCAGATGGTTGAGCACCCGGTTCAGCTCGGCGAGCAGGGTGCGGGTCCACACCGCGCGCTCCGGGACCTCCATGCCGAGCATCCGCTCGACCGCCATCACCACACCCAGCTCGTTGGAGAACGCCGACAGCCAGTCGTGCCGGTTGGCGAGCATGATGATCTGGCGGTAGTCGCGCGCCTCGAAGAGCTTCTCCGCACCCCGGTGCATATAGCCGATGACGGGTTCGGCGTGCTGGATGATCTCCCCGTCCAGGACCAGCCGCAGCCGGAGAACGCCGTGCGTGGAGGGGTGCTGAGGGCCGATGTTGAGCACCATGTCGGTGCTTTCCGCGGCGCCGCCGATGCCGAACGTGGTCTCCGTCATGGAGTCAGTATCCCCCGGCCGTCCGCCGCCGGGTCCCGGGGCCGCCCCTCCCCGGCCGGCTCATCCCGCCGGCGCCGCGACCGGCTGCCGCAGCCAGAGGAAGTCCCCCAGCCCGCCGCCGGCCAGCAGCTCCGCGGCCTCCCCGGCGGCGGAGAGCGCGCGGACATAGCCCGCCGGATCCGACGAGGCCAGCGCGAGCGGCGGGCGCCCCGCCGAGACGCCCAGGGCGCGCAGGGCCTCGCGCTGGGTGGTGATCGAGGCGCCGGGCAGCGCGCAGGCGTCGAGTGCCACATGGGCCGTGATGTCCGCGCTCCCGTCGGGCACCGGCGGCACCTCGCGGCCGGCCCGGAAGCCGGTCAGGGTGCCGAAGAGGGGCCGGCTCCCGGCGGTGTGGGCGTAGTCGGCGGCCACCGCGAGCCCGGACCGCAGACATCCGACCGCCGCCGCCCACGCCTCGTCGCGGGGCCGGCCGATCTCCGCGCGGGCCCCCGGTTCGGCCAGCGGCCACCAGCGCTCCAGCCACCGGGCGTCGGCGCCGGTCACCGGGGGGCCGAGCCGTTCGGTCCCGTCGCGGCGGACCAGCACCAGCCGGACCACCCCGTCCTCGTCCATCTCCGCCACGTCGACCGGCACATTGTCGAGCCACTCATTGGCGAAGAGCAGTCCGTGGACGCCGGAGGGGGGCTCGGACGTCCAGACGATCCGCGGGTCCAGCCCCGGGGGGCGGGCGGCGCGCTCGACCGCGTACGCCCGTACCGCGAAACCGGTCGGCAGCGCGGCGAGCACCCCGGTCAGCAGCTCCCCCCGGCCCGCCCCCATGTCGATGATCACCGGACCGTCCGCCGCGTCCGTTTCCTCCGCCGTGGTCAGCAGCAGCCGGGCGACAGCGGCGGCGAAGAGCGGCGATGCGTGTACTGATGTACGGAAATGTCCTGCCGGACCCTCGGGGCGCAGATAGAAGCCGCCCGGTCCGTAGAGCGCCGATTCCGCCGCTTCCCGCCAGCCGCGCCATTCACACATCTCGTCCGTCACGGTTCCCAGTCTCCACCTTGGGGAGTACGCCTCCGCCGCCCGGATCGCTCTGGCGGTTGACCCCTACACCTGTCGCCTTTCCCTACCCTGGGTTACGTGCAGCGCGTCTATGACTTCATCCGCAGACACCCCACGGGCGTCGACACCTTCTGGGGTGTCGTCCTCCTGGCGCTTTCCCTGCTCGGCGAGACCGCCGACGGGCAGCCCTCCACGGGGGGGAACGGCTGGATCGCGGTGCCGGTGACCCTCGCCATGGCGTCCGTCGTCGCGCTCCGCCGCCGGATGCCGGAGAAGATGCTGCTCCTGGCGGCCTTCACCGGTGTCGTCCAGCTCGTCTTCGACGTCGATGTGGTCCTCGCCAACTTCGCGATGCTGATCATCATCTACACCGTCGCCGGCCACGACACCTCGCGCTGGGCCCGCAGACTCGCCCTCGTCGGCGGACTGCTCGCGGGCCCGCTGGCTCAGCTGCGCTGGCCCGACGACGCGCTCACGACGGGCCAGAAGGTGGCCTTCACCTTCTTCCTGATCGTGCCGTTCGCGCTCGCCTGGGTGCTCGGTGACTCGATACGCACCCGGCGCGCGTACTTCCAGCAGCTGGAGGAACGCGCCACGCAGCTGGAGAAGGAGCGCGAGGCGCAGTCCAAGGTGGCGGTCGCCGCCGAGCGCGCCCGTATCGCCCGTGAGCTCCACGATGTGGTGGCCCACAATGTCTCCGTCATGGTGGTGCAGGCCGACGGCGCCGCCTATGTCCTCGACGCCGCCCCCGACCAGGCCAAACAGGCCCTGGAGACGATCTCCACCACCGGCCGCCAGGCGCTCGCCGAGATGCGGCGGCTGCTGGGGGTGCTGCGCACGGGGGATGACCAGGAGAGCGGCGAGTATGTGCCGCAGCCCGATGTGCAGCAGATCGAGGAGCTGGTCGAGCATGTGCGCACGGCCGGTCTCACCGTCGACTTCCGGATCGAGGGGACGTCCCGGCCGCTGCCGAGCGGGGTCGAGCTGACCGCCTACCGCATCGTCCAGGAGGCCCTCACCAACACCCGCAAGCACGGCGGCCCCGAGGCCGGCGCGAGCGTACGGCTGATCTACTTCGACGACGGCCTCGGGCTGCTGATCGAGGACGACGGGCGCGGTTCGGCGCACGAGCTGTACGAGGACGGCGGCGTCGACGGCAAGGGCCACGGCCTGATCGGCATGCGCGAGCGGGTCGGCATGGTCGGCGGCACCCTGGACGCCGGACCCCGGCCCGGCGGCGGCTTCCGGATCAGCGCGCTGCTGCCGCTGAAGCAGTCGTGATCACCGCCGGGGCGGCCGGGCCCGCCGGACTACGTACCCTGGCGTCATGACCGACGCCACCGCGGGCAGCCCCGCAAATCGCGTAAGAATCATGCTCGTCGACGATCAGGTGCTGCTGCGCACCGGCTTCCGGATGGTGCTCGCCGCACAGCCGGACATGGAGGTCGTCGCCGAGGCGGGCGACGGTGCGGAGGCCATCGACAAACTCCGGCACACCACCGTGGACGTCGTCCTGATGGATGTCCGGATGCCCCGCCTCGACGGTGTCGAGGCCACCCGGCGGATCTGCGCCGAGCCGAACGCCCCCAAGGTCCTCATCCTCACCACCTTCGACCTGGACGAGTACGCCTTCTCCGGGCTCAAGGCCGGGGCCAGCGGCTTCATGCTCAAGGACGTGCCCCCGGGTGAGCTGCTGGCCGCCATCCGCTCCGTCCACAGCGGCGACGCGGTGGTGGCGCCGTCGACCACCCGCCGGCTCCTGGACCGGTTCTCCCCCATGCTGCCCAGCGGCGCCTCCGAGCCCAGGAACAGCGCGGTGGACCGGCTCACCGAGCGGGAGCGCGAGGTCATGATGCTGGTCGCACAGGGCCTGTCGAATGGCGAGATCGCCGGCCGGCTCGTGCTCTCCGAGGCCACCGTCAAGACCCATGTCGGCCGGATCCTCACCAAGCTCGGCCTGCGCGACCGGGTCCAGGTCGTGGTGCTGGCCTACGAAACCGGCCTGGTCCGCGCGGGCGGCGGCCCCGCCCGCTGACCCCCTTCTCCGCGCCGCGTCCACCGCCAGGTGTCCGCGGGGTGCGGGTCCTTTCCCGGGGCTCCGCCCCGGACCCGGCGCGGCTGCCTCCGGCGGGGCGGGGTGTGGTGCGCCCTCGCCCGGGGTGCGGGTGTCTTTCCGGGGCTCCGCCCCGGGCCCGGCGCCTCAATCGCCGGCGGGGCTGAATTTGCTTGCTGTTGTTCGCGGGTGCGGGTTGGTGGGTGGGCGGTGTCGCGTCGTTGCTTGTGTTGTTCGGGTTGCCGGGGGTGCGGGCCTTCAGGCACCTTCGGCGCCTTGCGGTGCCTCGGGGTCTTGTTCCGTTTGCGCCCCTCCGGGGCGCGGGTACGGGGCGGGACACCTTGCCCTATGGCGGCCCGGGGGTCCTCCGGGCTCGACTCCTCAGAGCCGGCGGAAACCGGCCCCCTTGTTTTGCGTACCCGGGTATTGCCGTCGGCTCTTCCGGGGACGACCCTGCACACCCCCTCCACGAGCATCGCCCGATAAGCGGCGCCTCGTGCCCGGGCTCTCCGCAGGTGCGGGAGCGCCCGCCCAGAGGCACCCGCCCACTCTGACGCCCCTCACCCACTCACCCCCGGGTGACGTTCCGGAGCGGGGTTCCCCGCCTTGTGAAACCGTCTCGGAACGCGCGGACGGGCAGAGCACCGTTCATCACGCACTGGGCTTACTCGCGGAAGGGGGGACGCGCAGGAGCGGTACTGGGGCGTCAAGCGTGATTTGTGGCGCAAAGGAGAAAGACCAAAAAAAGGGCGGTACATGCGCCGTAAATCATGCAGCCCCAGTACCGAACCGGAGCGGCACCCAACCCGCACCAACAAGCACCCCGCCCGAGCAAACGGGCAACCCGCACACCCAAGCCCCGCCGGCGATTGAGGCGCCGGGCCCAGGGCGGAGCCCCGGACAAGCCACCCCGCAAGGCGTCACCCCACCCGCCCGAGAAAGTCGTGGAGCGCGGCGCGCACATCCTCCGCCCCCCACGACACCCCCTCCTCCGCCACCGTCACCTCCGTCGCCGAAACCCCCGGCACCCCCGTCTCCTCCGACCAGAAGCGGAAGAGCGTCACCCCCGTCTCCTCCGCCTGCCGCAGCGACGCCTCGTTCAGCGTGTCCGCCGCGTACGGCAGGAAGAGCTGGAACTGGTGGGTGTGCGGGACCTCCGGGAGGAGGCGGAACCAGGGGACGCCGCCCGCGCGCAGGGCGTCGGAGAGCGCCGACGCGACGAGCTTCGCGTGGGCGACGTACGACGGGAGCCGGGGCAGCTCGCGCTCCAGGCCGAGGAGCGCGGAGACGGCGACCGGGTACTGCTGGAACGGCAGCCCGCCGTAGCGGTGCCGCCAGGCGCGCGCCTCGGACATGACGTCGGCGGGGCCGGCCAGCGCCGCGCCCGACAGGCCGCGGAGGGATTTGTAGAAGGAGACGTAGACGCTGTCCGCGAGGGACGCGATCTCGGAGAGCGAGTGGCCGAAATGCGGCGGGCACTCCCAGAGCCGCGCGCCGTCGAAGTGCACGACCGCGTCCCGTTCGCGCGCCGCGCCGACGACGGCCACCAGCTCGTCCCAGGTGGGGAGGGAGAAGCCGGCGTCGCGCAGCGGCAGCTCCAGCATCAGCGCGCCGAAGGGCTCCTCGAAGCCGCTGACCTCGTCCGCCGTGGGCAGCCGGGGCTCCCGGGTGGGGTGGACGGTGCGGAGTCCGCTGACCGCGCTGAAGGCGCCCCGCTCATGGCGTTCGGGGTGGGCCAGGGGGTGCAGGGCGACCACCGGGTTCCCGGTCCGGCCGGCCCAGCAGCGCAGGGCCACCTGCTGGGCCATGGTGCCGGTGGGGAAGAAGACGGCTTCGGGGAAGCCGAGCAGGGACGCGACCCGCCGTTCCAGGCCGGCGACGATGCCGTCGCCGTAGAAGTCGGCTGCTTCGTCCGGGTCGCAGACCAGGGCCGCGTCCGCCGCCAGCGCGGTCAGCTGGTCGGCTATGACGCGGTCGGCCCCGCCTCGCCACAGCAGCCGGTCCGAGGCCCGCCAGGCGGCGAGTCTGCGCCGCCGCAGCGCCGCCTCGGTGTCGCCCGGACCGGTCTCGCCGGGTGTTCCGCCGCTTGTCTCGGGAGCAGTTTCCGTCATCCCCCGATCATCCCGCACGCCTCGTCCACAGGGTGTGGACAACTACGGGGGCGACTGTGGCGCTGGCGTAGCATGACGGCACATCGTCCGGTACCCACCGCGGACTGGAACGGAAGGTCTGCACCAAGTGAATCCCACCGCACCACATGAATCGCCCGACGCACGCGACCGCCCCGCCCGGCTCACCGTCGGGGTCGTCGGCACGGGGCGGGTAGGGCCCGCCCTCGCCGCCGCGCTGCGCCTCGCCGGACACCGGCCGGTCGCCGCGTCCGGTGTCTCCGACGCGTCCCGGCGCAGAGCCGCCGAGCTGCTTCCCGGTGTTCCGCTGGTCACGCCCGCCGAGGTGCTGGCCCGCGCCGAGCTGGTGCTGCTGACCGTTCCCGACGACGCGCTGCCCGGCCTGGTCGAGGGGCTGGCCGAGACCGGCGCCGTACGCCCCGGACAGCTGCTGGCGCACACCTCCGGCCGGTACGGCGCCCAGGTGCTGGCCCCGGCCACCCGGGCCGGCGCGCTGCCGCTCGCGCTGCATCCCGCGATGACCTTCACCGGTACGAGTGTGGATGTGCAGCGGCTCGCCGGCTGCTCCTTCGGGGTGACCGCCCCCGATGAGCTGCGGCTCGCGGCCGAGGCACTGGTCATCGAGATGGGCGGCGAGCCGGAGTGGATCGCGGAAGAGGCCCGTCCGCTCTACCACGCGGCGCTCGCGCTCGGTGCGAATCACCTGGTCACCCTGGTGGCCCAGTCGATGGAGCTGCTGCGCACGGCGGGGGTCGCCGCCCCCGCGCGGATGCTCGGCCCCCTTCTCGGCGCCGCCCTGGACAATGCCCTGCGCTCCGGCGACGCGGCCCTGACCGGCCCCGTCGCGCGCGGTGACGCGGGCACCGTCGCCGCGCATGTCGCCGAGCTGCGCAGGCACGCCCCGGCCGCCGTCGCCGGATATCTGGCGATGGCCCGGACCACCGCCGACCGGGCCCTCGCCCATGGACTGCTCAAGCCCGAGCTGGCCGAGGCGCTGCTCGGGGTCCTCGCGGAGGACCGTCAGCACCCGGACGGCGACGGCCGGCACCGCGCCCACGGGGACCGCCCGCGCCCGCACGGCGACCCCCGCCGCACCGCGGGCCGGCGCCACCCGGAGGACGATCCGCGCCGTGCGGGCCCCCGGCCGCCGCAGCATGCCGAGGACGACGGCTGCCGTGGCGGACGCCGGCATTCCGACGGTGACCAGCGGTCCCCGGAGGAGCCGCGGGACCCCGGCGCGGAGCCCCTCGACGACACGGGCGACGGCGAGAAGGGCCCGGAGGGGGACCGATGACGACCACCCGCACCCCGTCGTTCGCCCTGGTGCGGACCGCCCGTGAGCTGGCCGCCGCCGGGGCCGGCACCCCCACCGCCGTGGTCATGACCATGGGAGCCCTCCACTCCGGCCACGCCGCCCTGATCCGGGCCGCCCGTGAGCGGGTCGGCCCCGCCGGATTCGTCACCGTCACCGTCTTCGTCAATCCGCTCCAGTTCGGCGCGGGCGAGGATCTGGACCGCTACCCCCGTACCCTCGACGCCGATCTCGCCACCGCCGAGGCCGCCGGTGCCGATGTCGTCTTCGCGCCCCCGGCCGCGGAGATCTACCCCGGCGGGGAGCCGCTGGTCCGGATCAGCGCCGGGCCGATGGGGGAGCTCCTAGAGGGGGCCAGCAGGCCGGGCCACTTCGACGGCATGCTCACCGTCGTGGCCAAGCTGCTCCACCTCACCCGGCCCGATGTGGCGTTCTTCGGGCAGAAGGACGCGCAGCAGCTGGCGCTGATCCGCCGGATGGTCCGCGATCTGAACTTCCCGGTGGAGATCACCGGCGTGCCGACCGTCCGCGAGGAGAGCGGTCTGGCCCTCTCCAGCCGCAACCGCTATCTCTCCGCCGCCGGCCGGGAGACCGCGCTCGCCCTCTCCCGGGCGCTGTACGCGGCCCGCGACCGGCTCGCGGCCCAGCAGGCACTGCACGCCAGGGCCGAGGCGATCCCCGGCACCCCCGGCCGCGCCGCCGCGCTCTCCGCGATGGGCGAGGCCCGGGCCGCCGCCGACGCGGCGGCCGTGGCCCAGGCGGGTCCCGGCGGGGCCGGCGCGGTGCGCGCCGCCGCCCGTACCGTGCTGGAGGAGGCGGGCCGCGCCGAGCCGCCCCTGGTCCTGGACTATCTGGCCCTGGTCGACCCGGAGGACTTCACCGAGGTCGCCGACGACCACCGGGGTGAGGCGGTCCTGGCGGTGGCGGCCAGGGTCGGCACCACCCGGCTGATCGACAACATCCCCCTCTCGTTCGGAGCCACCTCGTGAGCACCGCCCGGCCGCACACCGGCACCGGTATACGGCTCAACGCCCCCGCGCCGGGCTGGGCCATCACCGCCGATGTCGTGGTGGTCGGCTCCGGCGTCGCCGGGCTGACCGCCGCGCTGCGCTGCGCCGCCGCCGGTCTGGCCACCGTGGTCGTCACCAAGGCGCGGCTGGACGACGGCTCCACCCGCTGGGCCCAGGGCGGCATCGCCGCCGCGCTCGGCGACGGCGACACCCCCGAGCAGCATCTGGACGACACCCTGGTCGCGGGCGCGGGCCTGTGCGACGAGGAGGCCGTACGGGCTCTGGTCACCGAGGGTCCGGGGGCGGTGCGCCGGCTGATCGACACCGGCGCCCGCTTCGACACATCGGAGAGCGGGGACATAGCCCTGACCCGCGAGGGCGGTCACCACCGGCGCCGGATAGCGCACGCCGGGGGCGACGCGACCGGCGTCGAGATCTCCCGGGCCCTGGTCGAAGCGGCCCGCGACGCGGGTCTGCGCACCATCGAGAACGCCCTGGTCCTGGACCTCCTCACCGACGCCGACGGCCGCACGGCGGGTGTCACCCTGCATGTCATGGGCGAGGGCCAGCACGACGGCGTGGGGGCCGTGCACGCCCCGGCCGTCGTCCTCGCCACCGGCGGCATGGGACAGGTCTTCTCCGCCACCACCAACCCCGCCGTCTCCACCGGGGACGGAGTCGCGCTGGCACTGCGCGCCGGGGCGGAGGTGTCGGACCTCGAATTCGTCCAGTTCCACCCGACGGTGCTCTTCCTCGGTACCGACTCGGAGGGCCAGCAGCCGCTGGTCTCGGAGGCGGTACGGGGTGAGGGCGCGCATCTGGTGGACGCCTCCGGCACCCGTTTCATGCTCGGGCAGCACGAACTGGCCGAGCTCGCGCCGCGCGACATCGTGGCGAAGGCGATCATGCGCCGGATGCGGGAGCAGGGCGCCGACCACATGTATCTGGACGCCCGCCACTTCGGGGCGCGGATGTGGGAGCAGCGCTTCCCCACCATTCTGGCGGCCTGCCGGGCACACGGCATGGACCCGGTCACCGAGCCGGTGCCGGTCGCCCCGGCCGCGCACTACGCCTCCGGCGGCGTACGCACCGATCTGCGCGGGCGGACCACGGTGCCGGGGCTGTGGGCCTGCGGCGAGGTCGCCTGCACCGGGGTGCACGGTGCGAACCGGCTGGCGTCGAATTCCCTGCTGGAGGGGCTGGTCTTCGCCGAGCGCATCGCGGCCGACATCACCTCGGCCGTACGCCCGGGATCGGCCGCGGCCCCGGGATCCGCCGTGCCGCCCGCGGACACCGCGGGCACACTGCTGCCGCTGATCGACCCCGCCGTCCGCGCGGACATCCAGCGGATCATGTCCCACGGCGCCGGAGTCCTGCGGTCCGCCGCCAGCCTGACGGAGGCCGCCGCCGCGCTGGAGGCCGTCCACCGCAAGGCGGCCGACGGCGGCCCCGACGGCGGCCGTACCAAACCCGCCGAACCCGGGGTCGAGTCGTGGGAGACCTCCAATCTCCTCTGTGTCGCCCGTGTCCTGACCGCCGCCGCGCTGGCCCGCGAGGAGACCCGCGGCTGCCACTGGCGCGAGGACCACCCCGACCGCGACGACGCCGCGTTCCACCACCATCTGGTGGTCCGTATCGCCCCCGACCGTTCGCTTCTCGTCACCCGCACCGAGAGCACCGCTTTCCCGCCGACAGCCTTGAGGGAGCAGTAGTTGTGAGCACGCCCGAAGACCGTCCACTGCCCGTGGACGTCCCCCTGATCCAGAATGGCTGCGGGGACTCCTGCGGCTGCGGCCACGGCGGAGTCGAGGAGGGGGAGGGGGAGTACGAGTGCGGGCTCGATCCCGCGCTCGCCGTACTGCTCTCCGAGGCGGGGCTCGATCCCGTGCTCATCGAGGACATCGCGCATCTCGCGATCGGCGAGGATCTCGACGGCGGTGTCGATGTGACCAGCACCGCGACCGTCCCCGAGGACGCGGTCGCCACCGGCGACTTCACCGCCCGCGAGGCCGGGGTGGTGGCCGGCCTCCAGGTCGCCGAGGCGGTGCTCTCCGTCGTCGCCACCCGCGAGTTCACGGTCGAACGCCATGTCGCCGACGGCGACCGGGTCGAGGCCGGCCAGAAGCTGCTCACCGTCACCGCCGGGACCCGCGATCTGCTGACCGGTGAGCGCAGCGCGCTGAACATCCTCTGCCGTCTCTCCGGAGTCGCCACCGCCACCCGTGCCTGGGCGGACGCCCTGGAGGGCACCGGCGCGCAGGTCCGCGACACCCGTAAGACCACCCCCGGCTTCCGCGCCCTGGAGAAGTACGCGGTGCGCTGCGGCGGCGGGGCAAACCACCGGATGTCCCTGTCGGACGCGGCCCTGGTGAAGGACAATCACGTGATCGCCGCGGGCGGTGTCGCGGCGGCCTTCAAGGCCGTGCGGGACATGTACCCGGGCCTCCCCGTCGAGGTGGAGGTGGAC
The DNA here is from genome assembly GCF_039888735.1 of Streptomyces sp. CAU 1734. NCBI lineage: Bacteria > Bacillati > Actinomycetota > Actinomycetes > Kitasatosporales > Streptomycetaceae > Streptomyces > Streptomyces sp. CAU 1734. The sequence goes on along the minus strand of NZ_JBDQQP010000001.1, from coordinate 13,579 downwards.
ACCCTCCACCAGGTGCGCGAGGTGCTCGACGCCGGCGCGGATCTGATCCTGCTGGACAATTTCACCCCCGCGGAGACGGCGGAGGCGGTGACCCTGGCCGGGGGCCGGGCGACACTGGAATCCTCCGGGCGGCTCACCCTCGCCAACGCCCGCGCGTACGCCGAGACCGGTGTCGACTATCTCGCGGTCGGGGCGCTCACCCACTCCTCGCCGATCCTGGACATCGGGCTCGATCTGCGTGAGGCGGACGTCTGATGCTGCTCACCATCGACGTCGGCAACACCCACACGGTGCTGGGGCTCTTCGACGGGGACGAGATCGTCGAACACTGGCGCATCTCGACCGACGCCCGCCGCACCGCCGATGAGCTGGCCGTGCTCCTCCAGGGCCTGATGGGAATGCATCCACTGCTGGGCGTGGAGCTCGGCGACGGCATCGAGGGCATCGCGATCTGCTCGACCGTCCCCTCGGTCCTGCACGAGCTGCGCGAGGTCACCCGCCGCTACTACGGCGACGTCCCGGCGGTCCTGGTCGAGCCGGGCATCAAGACCGGCGTCCCGATCCTGATGGACAATCCAAAGGAAGTCGGCGCGGACCGCATCATCAACGCGGTGGCGGCGGTCGAGCTCTACGGCGGCCCCGCGATCGTCGTCGACTTCGGCACCGCGACGACCTTCGACGCGGTGAGCACGGCGGGCGCGTACACCGGCGGAGTGATCGCCCCGGGCATCGAGATCTCGGTGGAGGCGCTCGGGGTGAAGGGCGCCCAGCTCCGGAAGATCGAGCTGGCCCGCCCGCGGAGCGTGATCGGGAAGAACACGGTCGAGGCGATGCAGTCGGGCATCCTCTACGGCTTCGCCGGCCAGGTGGACGGCGTGGTCCGCCGCATGAAGGCCGAGCTGGCCGACGACCCGGACGAGGTGACGGTGATCGCCACCGGCGGCCTGGCACCGATGGTGCTGGGCGAGTCGTCGGAGATCGACGAGCACGAGCCCTGGCTGACACTGATCGGCCTGCGCCTGGTGTACGAACGCAACATCGCCCGCATGTGACCACCAGGGAGGGGCCGCCTCACCCCCGACCCCTCCCACTCACCGCCGTGCTCCAACCGACACCGGCCACACACCCGGCGCGGTCATCTTCAGCCTGTCCGGCGTTTGAGGACGGACCCGAACCCCGGGCGACCCGCGCCGCCCGTCCGCCTCCGGTCCGTCCGCCGTCCGGGGCAGACCCGCACCCTGGGGTAACGCGGCCCGGTCGTCTTCAGCCCGTCCGGCGTTTGAGGACGGACCCGAACCCCGGGCGACCCGCGCCGCCCGGCCGCCTCCAGCCCGTCCGCCGTCCGGGGCAGACCCACACCCCGGGCAACCCGAGCCCGTCCGGCGATTGAGGACGGCCCGCCCCGGCCCCCGGGCCCCCCACCCCCGCCCCCCGCAGGGCAAACGCCGCGCCCGACTTGCTTAATAAGTCGATTTTGTCCAACCCGCACGTATCGTCGGGCCATGCCCACGCCATACGGTTCCCGCGGCGGCATGGCCTTCAGCGCAGACGAGCTGCGTGTGCTCCGACGCGCCCTCGCCGTCGCCCTCCATCCCACCCCTCTCCATGACGAGGACATCCAGGACTGTCTCCGCCTGGCCGGCTCGGTCGACGAGGCCGCACTTGAGGCCGGGCGGATGCGGGCCTTTCTCCTCGCCGACCTCACGCGGTATCGCGCGGCCCTCCCCGGCGCCGCGACGAGCTATCTGGAGCTCCTCCAGGACGCTCTCGCCGCGGGGTACGACCCCCGCCCCGAGGACCTGGCGGCGCTCCGGACCCTCCGCGCCACGCCCGTCGGCGCCGCGCTGCTGGAGCGCTGCCGGATTCTGGCCGAACGGTCGGTACGGGCCAGGCTCGCCCTGCGGTCGGTCTCCGCCGGCTCCCTGTCCGCCCCCGCCACCGCCCCCGCCGCCCCGCCCACCACGCCCGCCCCGCGGACCCGGCTGCTCGCGCTGCCCGGGGGCCGGGCGGCCGACGACTCCGGCGAGAAGTCCCGGCCGCAGCCGAAACCGGCGCCCCGGCCCGCGGGCCCGTCCGGGCCTGAGCCCCGGCCGGCCGAGCCGGGGGAGCGGCCGGTGCCCAAACCGTCCGAGGTCTTCCCGCCCCGGCGCAGACCGGCGCCCCCGCCGGAGAGCCGCGCCGCCGGATAGTTACCCTGGGGCCATGGACTACGTATCCGCCCTGGTGCCTCCCGTGGTGATGGCCACGCTCTTCACCGCCTTGATCGTGACGATCGTCAAGAGCCAGGGCGGCCCCAACAAGGCCAAGGAGGACGCGATCGCGGACGCCGTGATCGCCCGCGAGGCCGCCGCCCGCGGCACCTCCCGCGACAACTGACCCGCCTGCCCCGAAGGCGCCGGCCCGGCCCCTCCGCCCCGCCCGGGGCGCGGTCCGGGACCGGCGCTTTCGGGCCACTCGCGCTCACGGGCGCCGCGGGTTCGGAGCACCGCCCGGCCGGGCCCGCCCCCCGGACGGGCGGTGCGTTTCCGTGCCCCGGCCGCGCCCCGCCGCACCTCGCCCGCACCCCCGGCCGCGACCCGCGCCCGCTCTGCCGGGCCTCCGCCCGCCCCGCCCGGATTGCCGGCGCCGGCGCCATGGACGAAGCGCCTTACCCGATACACTTACGTCCTTTTTGTTACGTCATTACCGAGAATTCCGGATTCTCCGACTATGGTGGCAATGTGCCCCGCCAATTGGGAGAGCTCGAAGACGCGGTGATGACCCGCGTGTGGCAATGGAACCGACCGGTCACCGTCCGGGAAGTACTGGAAGACCTGCAACAGGAACGGTCCATCGCGTACACGACAGTCATGACCGTAATGGACAATCTCCATCAGAAGGGCTGGGTCCGCAGGGAAGTCGAGGGCCGCGCCTATCGATATACGGCGGTCTCCACCCGTGCCGCTTACTCCGCCGCACTGATGAACGAGGCATGGTCCCGGAGTGACAACCCCGCCGCCGCACTCGTCGCCTTCTTCGGGATGATGTCGGCCGAACAGCGAGAAGCACTGCAAGTCGCCGTCCGTATCGTTCAGGACGATGTCGTTCCCGGTGAACCGGTACAAGGCGGTCCGGAAGGCGATGCCGGTACGGAAGAGACCCGGGAAGAAGGCCCTTCTCCGGAAGAACCTGTTCCGGGATCCGCGGAGGGCGCCCCCGAAGAGGACGGTGCCGCGCGCGGAGCGGCCGGCGGGGGTGAACGGGCCGGTGAAGTGCCCGCTGAAGACATCGCGGAAGACGCTCCGGAACCGACCTCGGAAGGCGGCCCGGAAGGCGGCCCGGAAGGCGACCCGGAAGAGACTCGCGAAGAAGGTCCCGAAGTGGCAGGGCAAGGCGACCCGGAACGACAAGATGACCGGGGAGTTCGCCCCCAGCGGGCCGCCGGTGGCGGGACATCCGAGGGGCGATAGCGTCACCGCATGCCTTATGCCGCAGCAAATGCCGTCACCGTACGGCGCGCCAGGACGGGCGATGTGCCCTCGGTCCGCAACCTCGTCGATCCGTACGTGACGGAAGGCATCCTGCTCGACAAAGCGACGGTCACTCTTTACGAGTCCATCCAGGAGTTCTGGGTCGCCGAACGGGACGAAGACGGTACGGTCGTCGGTTGCGGTGCTCTCCATGTGATGTGGGAAGACCTCGCGGAAGTGCGCACTCTCGCGGTCGATCCGCGCCACAAGGGACACGGCATCGGCCATCAGGTCCTGGACAAGCTCTTGCAGACAGCGCGATGGCTGGGTGCCCGCAGGGTTTTCTGCCTCACCTTCGAAGTCGACTTCTTCGCCAAGCACGGCTTCGTCGAGATCGGTGAGACTCCGGTCGACACAGATGTCTACGCGGAGCTGCTGCGTTCCTATGACGAGGGTGTCGCCGAGTTCCTCGGGCTCGAACGCGTGAAGCCGAACACCTTGGGCAACAGCCGGATGCTTCTGCACCTGTGATCACCACTGGATCCGGTAGATGCGGGGTAGATCAGGGGAAGCGGAGCCGGATCCCTATGTCCGAATCGCGCACGTTTCCCGCGTTCTCCGGGTTCTGAACCTCTCCCAAGGGTTTGTGTTTTCCCGGGAAAAGCGGTTTCCTTTCCGCGTACTGCATTTTCGATGAAAGGAAATCCGGTGGCACAGAAGGTTCAGGTCCTTCTTGTCGATGACCTCGACGGCGGCGAGGCGGACGAGACGGTGACGTTCGCGCTCGACGGCAAGACCTACGAGATCGACCTCACCACGGCCAATGCGGACAAGCTTCGCGGTCTCCTTGAGCCGTACGCGAAGAGTGGCCGGCGCACCGGTGGCCGCGCCGCTTCGGCGCGCGGCAAGGGCCGTGCCGCGGCGAGCGGGAACAAGGACACCGCGGAAATCCGCGCATGGGCCAAGGCGAACGGCTACGAGGTCAACGACCGCGGTCGTGTGCCCGCGACGGTCCGTGAGGCGTACGAGAAGGCCAACGGCTGAGCAGCCCACTCAGCGGACTCTTAATCGGCCGAGTATTCGCAGGCTGTGTATTCGTACGCGTTCGTACACGCATACGCGCGCGCATTCATGTCCAGCAAACGGGCCCGGTGGCACTCGGTTGCCGCCGTGGCCAGGAGCCGTACGAGATCGGGGCAGGTGCCCCGGCCCGTTTCCGGCCCGTGCCCGAACGGCGCGGCGGCCGGAAGCGACGGCTCCACCTCGCGACCCGGCACGGGGGGCCGCAGCCAGACGGCGGCCTCCCGGGAGCCGGCCCGGCCGGGAGGCGGCGGGGCGGTCATCCGGCCACCCGCTCCGATGGCGGTCAGATCCAGTGCGATCCCGCCCCATTCCAGCCACTCCAGGAGCTCCGGGAGCTCCTCGGCGCTCCCCGCGGCCACCAGCAGCCGCATCCGCGTCCCCGTGAGCGCGACGGGCCCCGTGCGGGGCGTCCGCCGCAGCAGGGCGGCTCCGGCCCCGGCGGGCAGTTCCAGCACATCGAAGCGCACCCCGGTGAGCAGCTGCACGGGCGGCCCCTCCGCCACCGCCCAGCCGAGCTCGGTCTCGTACCAGCGGGCCCGCTCCGACGTCTCCGCGGCCGTCCCGGGGGACGTCCGGGGGGCGGATCCACGGGGGCGGCGCGGGCGCGGGACGGTCGATGCCATGCCCCGGGAACTCTCCCGCCCGCCCGATGGTTACGAAGAGTGGGCGTCCGGTGGCGCCATGTGTCCGGAAGTGGGGCGTCCGGATGCATCCGGGGGTGCGATGTTGTTCGCCCGTAGCGGAGGGAGTGGGTGTGCGCCGCATGGACTGTCGGTGGTTGCGGGTAAGACATCCCTAGTGGGGAGGGGCGACACGCCTGCTCGGCGGTCTCACGTTCGCCATCGGCGTAGTGATGGGGAGCGTAACTGCCTGGCCTGCGGGAACATCGTCTCGCACCATCGGGTTGGAGCAGTTGTCGGCGTTCAGGGGTCAGGAGGCCACAGACGGGTGTCGGCAGTTGGAACGAGCGGTCCCCGCTTGCGGGACTAAGCTGCGGAAGGACAGGGAGGGGACCGACCCCTTACTGCCTGACCGCTCTGAGGAGCGATTAACGATGTTCGAGAGGTTCACCGACCGCGCGCGGCGGGTTGTCGTCCTGGCTCAGGAAGAAGCCCGGATGCTCAACCACAACTACATCGGCACCGAGCACATCCTCCTGGGCCTTATCCACGAGGGTGAGGGTGTCGCCGCTAAGGCCCTGGAGAGCCTCGGGATTTCGCTCGAGGCGGTCCGCCAGCAGGTGGAGGAGATCATCGGTCAGGGCCAGCAGGCCCCGTCCGGGCACATCCCCTTCACCCCCCGTGCCAAGAAGGTCCTGGAGCTCTCGCTCCGCGAGGCCCTTCAGCTGGGCCACAACTACATCGGCACCGAGCACATCCTGCTCGGCCTGATCCGCGAGGGCGAGGGCGTCGCCGCCCAGGTCCTCGTGAAGCTGGGCGCCGACCTGAACCGGGTGCGGCAGCAGGTCATCCAGCTGCTCTCCGGGTACTCGGGGAGCAAGGAGGCCGCCACCGCCGGCGGTCCCGCCGAGGGCACCCCCTCGACCTCCCTGGTCCTGGACCAGTTCGGCCGGAATCTCACCCAGGCCGCCCGTGAATCCAAGCTCGACCCGGTCATCGGGCGCGAGAAGGAGATCGAGCGGGTCATGCAGGTGCTCTCGCGCCGCACCAAGAACAACCCGGTGCTCATCGGCGAGCCCGGCGTCGGCAAGACCGCCGTCGTCGAGGGCCTGGCGCAGGCCATCGTCAAGGGCGAGGTGCCCGAGACCCTCAAGGACAAGCACCTCTACACCCTGGACCTGGGCGCCCTGGTCGCCGGATCCCGCTACCGCGGTGACTTCGAGGAGCGGCTGAAGAAGGTCCTCAAGGAGATCCGCACCCGCGGCGACATCATCCTGTTCATCGACGAGCTGCACACGCTCGTCGGCGCGGGTGCCGCCGAGGGCGCGATCGACGCGGCCAGCATCCTGAAGCCGATGCTCGCCCGCGGTGAGCTCCAGACCATCGGTGCCACCACGCTGGACGAGTACCGCAAGTACCTGGAGAAGGACGCGGCCCTTGAGCGCCGCTTCCAGCCCATCCAGGTCGCGGAGCCCTCGCTCCCGCACACCATCGAGATCCTCAAGGGTCTGCGCGACCGGTACGAGGCCCATCACCGGGTCTCCATCACGGACGAGGCCCTGGTCCAGGCCGCCACTCTGGCGGACCGGTACATCTCGGACCGCTTCCTGCCGGACAAGGCGATCGACCTGATCGACGAGGCCGGATCCCGGATGCGCATCCGCCGGATGACCGCGCCGCCGGACCTCCGCGAGTTCGACGAGAAGATCGCGGGTGTCCGCCGGGACAAGGAGTCGGCGATCGACTCCCAGGACTTCGAGAAGGCCGCTTCCCTGCGTGACAAGGAGAAGCAGCTGCTGGCCGCCAAGGCCAAGCGCGAGAAGGAATGGAAGGCCGGCGACATGGATGTCGTCGCCGAGGTGGACGGCGATCTGATCGCCGAAGTCCTCGCCACGGCGACCGGCATTCCCGTCTTCAAGCTGACCGAGGAGGAGTCCTCCCGGCTGCTGCGCATGGAGGACGAGCTCCACAAGCGCGTCATCGGCCAGAAGGACGCCATCAAGGCGCTCTCGCAGGCCATTCGCCGTACCCGTGCGGGTCTCAAGGACCCGAAGCGTCCCGGCGGCTCGTTCATCTTCGCCGGTCCGTCCGGTGTCGGTAAGACCGAGCTCTCCAAGACGCTCGCCGAATTCCTCTTCGGCGACGAGGACGCGCTGATCTCCCTCGACATGTCGGAGTTCAGCGAGAAGCACACGGTTTCCCGTCTCTTCGGTTCCCCGCCCGGATACGTGGGTTACGAAGAGGGCGGACAGCTCACCGAGAAGGTGCGCCGGAAGCCGTTCTCCGTCGTCCTCTTCGACGAGGTCGAGAAGGCCCACCCCGATATCTTCAATTCCCTTCTCCAGATCCTGGAGGACGGTCGCCTGACCGACTCTCAGGGCCGGGTCGTGGACTTCAAGAACACGGTCATCATCATGACGACCAACCTCGGGACCCGGGACATCTCCAAGGGATTCAATCTCGGCTTCGCGGCCCAGGGCGATGTGAAGACCGGCTACGACCGGATGAAGGCAAAGGTCAACGAAGAGCTCAAGCAGCACTTCCGGCCCGAGTTCCTCAACCGTGTCGACGACACGGTCGTCTTCCACCAGCTCACCGAGGAGGACATCATCCAGATCGTCGACCTGATGGTCGACAAGGTGGATGAGCGGCTGAAGGACCGGGACATGGGCCTTGAGCTCAGCCCGTCGGCCAAGTCGCTTCTCGGCAAGAAGGGCTATGACCCCGTGCTGGGCGCCCGGCCGCTGCGCCGGACGATCCAGCGCGAGATCGAGGACATCCTCTCCGAGAAGATCCTCTTCGGTGAGCTGCGCCCCGGTCACATCGTGGTCGTGGACACCGAGGGCGAGGGTGAGGCGAAGAAGTTCACCTTCCGCGGCGAGGAGAAGTCCGCACTGCCGGACGTCCCCCCGATCGAGCAGGCGGCGGGCGGCGGCCCGAACCTCTCGAAGGAAGCCTGAGCCAAGAGGGCGTGAGCCCTCGCCGGAGGCCCTTCCCGGGCGGCTGACGCCGGGGAAGGGTGCTCCGGCACCACGCGAGAAGGGGGCTGCCCCGGATCCGTACCGACAGGTGCGGGCCCGGGGCAGCCCCCTTTTCCGTGACCGGAGCGGCTCCCTTCCGGGGGCGGCGGGCCGGGAAGGGCTCCCTTCCGGGCCCGGTCCCGGGGCTCAGGGATGGAGAGTGAGCCGGGAGCCCAGTTCCCCGGCTCCGATGATCTGGTCCGGCGGGACCTTTTCGACGCTGATGCGCAGGCCCGGGACGGAGTGGAACGGGGTCAGGTCCAGTGGCTCTCGCGGCCAGGGGCCGTCGATGGCGAGGGTGCGCAGCCGGAATCGTGACGCGATCAGTTCCAGATCCGCCGGGCGGGCCGGCGTCGCGGAGAGCGAGAGCCTCTCCAGCGCCGTGAGCTCGGTGATGCCCGTATAGCTCTCCAGCCGTGGACAGCCGGAGATCGTGAGTGCGCGCAGCCGCTCCCCGCAGGGCCGGAGGCCGGTGAGATCGGTGAGCAGACGGTTGTCGTGCAGCTCGACCGTCTCGCAGCGCCCCTTGGCGAGGGCGGCTGCCAGCTCCCCGGCACCGAGGTCGGTGGCGAAGTGGAGATGGCGCGCGTGGGGCAGCCGGGGCAGCAGGGCTGCCCGCTCCGGGTTCACGACGGTCAGTGCCGTGAGGCCCAGGTCCAGATGGGCGAGCACCTCCGTGGCGTAGGCCTCGGCCGGAAAACGGTGCCAGTCCCGGCTCAGCGCATGGCGCAGGCTGCTGTCGATCGCCCGGCTCCGGGCGAGCCGGCCGATGTAGGAGACCGCTTTCGGCCCGCCGAGTCTGCTGACCAGTTCGATGGTGTTCACACGCTGCCGCTCCGTCAGTGTTCCGGCTTCCGGCAGCAGCTCCACCACCGCCGAGCCGAGCGGCACCAGAGCCTCCATCTCCGGCAGGGTGCCCGGCGGCAGCAGACCGCGCACCGCCCGCCGGACCCTGTCGTGCACGTCGCTGTCCAGCCAGACTCCGTGCTGGGCGCAGAGGGCGGCCAGGACGAGGAGTCCGGACCGGCCCGCGCCGCGCTCCGGCTTCGCCCGGCCCCCGGCCTCCAGCAGTCCGGTCACCAGCTCCGGGAGATCACGCCGGGTGCAGTGGCCGGCCGCCAGCTGCACCACGTCCTGCCACTGGGGCTCGGCGGCGTTCCTGACCAGCTCGCGGACGCCGCCCCCGTCGATGAACTCCTTGGCCGCGAGGAAGTCCTGGAAGGTGCGGTGGGCGAATTGATAGACCCCCTCCGACCGCTCCTGGAGCAGCCCGCTGCGGTTGAGGAGATGGGTCAGCACCCGGTCGGCCGAGCCCTGCTCCCGTACCCGGGGCATGCCCGCCAGGGCGTCCTCGATCCTCCTCAGGGCGTCCTGCCGCCCGAACTCGGCCAGACCGTTCCGCACCAGCCAGGCCGCGATCCGCTGGAGCAGCTCCTCCTGCTCCCCGGCGTCCAGCCGGATGCCCTCCGGCGCACTGGCCCTCCGGCGCTGATCGCGCTGTCCGAGGAGCATGTTCAGCGCCGAGCGGTAGAGCTCCCAGCGGGTCTTCGGCAGCAGCCCGGCGTTCTTCCGGTGCAGGGCGCAGATGACCGCGCAGAGCAGCGGGGTGCCGGCGAGGCTCCGCAGGGCCGGAGTGCGGGCGAACTCCCCGGTGAGATTCCGCTCCAGCTCGTCCAGGGTCCGGTGGTCCCGGTCCTCCAGCCGGGCCGCGTCGTGCCAGGCCGCGGTGAAGGCCGCGATGTCCTCCCCGTCCATGCGCAGCAGGGACAGCTCCTCGAACCCCTCCGACCGCAGCCAGTCCGGTGCGACCGCGAGCGGGCGCACCGTCACCACACACCGGGTCCCGGGGAACCGCCGCAGTAATTGGGCCAGCCAGCCGTGGGCGTCCTCCCGGTCGGCCTCGGGGATCTCGTCCAGGCCGTCGACCAGCAGCAGCGCGCGGCCGTCGGTCAGCACCCGGCTCGCCCAGCCGCCGGGTGCCGCGCCGACCTGGAGCGCGGAGACACCGGAGAGCTCGTCGGGTGCCGGGAAGCGGATCGGCGGCGGGGCGGAGTGGAGTGCCGCCGAGCTCTCCGCTCCGCCCGCCCGGGCGCGCAGGGTCCGCAGCGGGACGACGAACGGCACCTTCCCGTTGAGCACCCCGAGCCGTGAGTCGAGGGTGCCGGCGGAGGCATGGGCGGCCAGCCAGGACAGCAGGGTGGTCTTGCCCGCCCCCGCGGCGCCGCGCAGCAGCACCCGCCGCCGGGAGGCGAGCAGGGTCTCCACCCGCTGCGGCACGGTGTCGGCGCCCGGCTCGGGCGCGGGGCCGCCGGCGGGGGCCGGTCCGTCCTTGGGCTCGGCCGCCAGGCTCAGATAGGCCGTGTCCAGATCCCACTCCGCCTCGGCGTGCGCGAGATCGTCGAGCCCGAAGATGCGTGTCTTGCGGTGAGCGGCGCCGAGGGCGTCGGCGTACTCCTCCTCGTACCGGGAGTCGTCCGGGCGGGGATGGGTGATCCGCTCCAGCCGGGGCAGCGGCCCGGAGAGGAGCGTCGCCTGGTGGAAGGCGGTACGGAAGCGGGCGCGGCCCAGCACCTCGCTGAGGGGCGCGCACTCGACCCGGCGGTGATCGCGTCCGCGCGGTACGGATCTGACGATGCCGATCAGGGTGCCGCCCGCGAAGACCGGCGCCCCGGAGAGACCGGCGAGCGGCGAGGTGCCGTCGGTGCGCTCGGCGGCGGGCGGCCGGTCGAATTCGAGGACCATGGTCCGGCGGACCAGGCCCGCCAGCGGCAGTACGGTGCCGGTGTACTGGTCGAGGTCGAGCCGGTTGCCGTCGTACCGCTGGATCCGGGGGAAGCCCAGGATCAGACAGTCCGCGACCGGGTGCTCGGTGGAGACCATGCCCAGCCGGACCGCTCCGTCCAGCCGGGTCATATGGGCGGGGAGCGCCGATCCGCTCCGCGGCGGCGCCTGGAGCAGGGCCACATCGAGCCGGGCGTCGGACCAGAGCACCGGCCAGTCGAGCCGCTCGGTGCCGCCGGGGAAGGCGACCCGGGCCGTGTCATCGCCGCCGACCACATGCGCGCAGGTGAGCAGGGCGGTGGGGTCGACCAGGACACCGCTGCCCTGCCGGCCGTCCCCGCCGGTCACCACCGCGCAGGCCGGGGCGAGCGCGTGCCGGCCGGTGCTCACGGCAGCGGCCGGCCGCTGCCGTCGCCGTCACCGAAGCCCTCGAAGCTCCCGAAGTCGCCGGTGTCGCCCTGATCCGGGTTGCCCACCAGCAGGGGATCGCCGGTCAGGGCGTTCCGGGGGGAGAGGGTGAAGGCGACCCGGTGGGTGCGCCCGGCGGCCCGGGTGTGGTCCGCGCCGCCCTCCAGCACCCATGCCTTGAACTTCGCCCCGCCACTGGTCTCCCGGCGCAGCTCCACCGTGAACTCCATCTCGATGTCGCCCACTTCGAAGAGGACGGGCCGGCCGGTGGCGCGGCCCGCCGCCTCGATGAGCTGGTCGCGTACGGCCTCGATGGCGTCGGCGAGCTCGATGTCGCCCACGGGGTGCGGGGAGTTGGCGCTGTCGGTCATGGCCCGGACCGTACCGGATACGGTCCGGGCCGGCGGACGAATCAGCAGAAGGCCGGTTTCCGCCAGGAGCACTCGATCCCGGTGGAGGTCCCGGCGCCGCGCTCGGCCGCCGCCGCGGGGGCGACGGCCGCGATGGTGCCCGCGGCGGTGTCCGAGCGGGCGAGGGTCACCACGATCGCGTCCTCGATGCTCTTCACCGAGGAGGCGAGGTACTGATTGAGGACGATGCTGTACGCCAGCTCCCGTCCGCCCGCGTCGGTGACATATCCGGAGAGCGCCGAGGCCCCCGTCAGGGAGCCGGTCTTGGCGCGGGCGTTGAGGGCGGCCGGGGTGTTGCACATCCGGGTGCGCAGGGTGCCGCCGGTGGGCCGGTCGGCGGCGCAGGCGACCGGGAGGGAGGCGTACCAGTCGGCGTACCAGGACGCGTCCCGGACGGACAGCAGCAGCCGGGTGAACTGCTCGGCGGGGAAGAGGTTCATCCGGGAGAGCCCGGAGCCGTCCGCCTGGCGCAGGGTGCTGGTGGCGACCCCCTGCCCGCGCAGAAAGCCGTCGATGGCGGCGAGCCCCGCGCTCCAGGTGCCCCGGCCCGACTCCTCGTGCCCGATGGTCTTGGTCAGCGCCTCCGCGTGCATGTTGTTCGACAGCTTCATGAAGGGGAGCATCAGCTCCCGCAGCGGCATGGAGCTGTGCCCGGCCAGTTTCCTCGCCCCGGCCGGGGTGGCGGTGCCGAGCCGGGTCTTCCCGGCGACGGTGACCCCGTGCCGGACGAGCGCGTCGGAGAAGACGGCCGCGGCGTAGCCGGTCGGCTCCCAGACGGTCACCCACTCCTTGGTCGCGCTCCCGCCGAGCGGGATGTTCCCGCTGACGGCGATGGTGTTGGTGCCGTGCCGCCGCTCGACGCCGAGGGTGTCGCCCTGCCCGGCCGCCACGGTCCGGCCGGTGATGTCCAGGCGTACGTAGGCGGTCTTCGGCGTCACCGTCACCTTCGGCCGGTCGCCCGCCCTCGCCCCGGGAACCACCTCCACGATCACGGTCCCGGAATCGTAGTCGGTGTCGGGGGCGACGGTGAGCGGGGAGATCTGCGCGGAGTAGTACGACGACTGGTCGTCGGCGGCCCAGGAGCGGCCCAGGCGCTGGGTGTCGAACCGGGTGTCGTCGGCGATCAGCCGCCCGGTCACCTTCTTGATCCCGGCGGCGGCGACCCCGGCCGCGAGCCGGTCGTAGTCGGCGGCGAGAGTGGTGGGGTCGCCGGTGCCGCGCAGATAGAGATCCCCGCGGAGGGTGGCGCCGTCCCGGGTGCCGGGGGAGAGCACATCGGTGGTGAACCGGTAGCCGGGGCCGAGGAGCGCCATCGCGGCGGCTGAGGTGACGAGCTTGGTGTTGGAGGCGGGGGTCAGCCGGTCGGTCCCCGCGTGCTGGTAGAGCCGTTCGCCGGTGTCCGCGTCGGCGATGACGACGCTCGCCGCCCCGCCGTCCATCCGGGTGTCGGCGAGGAGCGTGTCGACGGCCTTCTTGAGCCCGGTGTCGGAGGGCCCGGCTCCGGCGGGCGCGCTCCAGAGGAGGGTGGCGGTCAGGGTGGTCGCGAGGATTCCGGTCAGCCCGATGAGCAGCGGCCGGCGGGTGGGGTGTCTGCGGCTGGGGGTGTGGGGTCCCGTCATGGGACAGCAGGATCCCGGAAGCGGGGGGCGGGGAGAAGGAGGCGTGCGGGGCCTGTGCCCGTCAGTCCGTCTCTTACGGATCTTGCTGGGCTCGCGTGCCCTGGCACCGCGCCTCGCCGCGTTGTCGTCAATCACCAATGCTCCGCAGTGGCTCAATCCTCCGCCTTGCGATCCACGGCACCAGACCCC